>JBKQHQ010000052.1:0-71146 GCA_052148715.1 Xanthobacteraceae bacterium
TGGCCGTTTCCTGGTGTTGTTCGGGCACCACGTCGGAAGGATTGAGCGCAGCGACGGCCAACGCGTCCGAAGCCTGATGGGTTCGCAACAGCTCAACCAACGCAATTCTTCAATATTTCGCGTGCCCCGGCGTGCGCGGGAAGGGGATCGCGTCGCGCACATTCGAAAGCCCGGTGACATAGGCAAGCGTGCGCTCGAAGCCGAGCCCGAAGCCGGCGTGCGGCACCGTGCCGTAGCGGCGCAGGTCGCGGTACCAAGCGTAGTGCTCCCGGTCGATCCCGCGCTCCGTCATGCGTGCGTCGAGCACATCGAGCCGCTCCTCGCGCTGGCTGCCGCCGATGATCTCGCCGATCCCCGGCGCCAGCACATCCATCGCCGCCACTGTCCTGCCGTCGTCGTTGACCCGCATGTAGAAAGCCTTGATGTCCTTCGGGTAGTTCATCACGATCACCGGCTTCTTGGCGTGCTTCTCGGTGAGATAGCGCTCGTGCTCGGACTGCAGGTCGATGCCCCACTGCACCGGGAACTCGAACTTCTCCTTCGCTTTCTCCAGCACCGCGATCGCCTCGCCGTAATCCATGCGCACGAACTCGGAGCCGACGATCCCATCAAGCTTCGCCAAGAGCCCCTTCTCGATCCGCTCGTCGAAGAAGGCGAGATCTTCCTGCCGTTCCTGCAGCAGCGTCTCCAAGGTGAACTTCAAGAGCCGTTCCGCCAGTGTCGCATTGTCCGAGAGGTCGGCGAAGGCGATCTCCGGCTCGATCATCCAGAACTCGGCGAGATGGCGGCTGGTGTTGGAGTTCTCCGCGCGAAAAGTCGGCCCGAAGGTGTAGACCTTGGTGAGCGCGAGGCAGTAGGCCTCGATGTTGAGCTGCCCCGACACCGTCAGGAACGCCTCGCGGCCGAAGAAATCCTTGGCGAAATCGACCTGCCCCTGCGGCGTGCGCGGCAGGTTGGCGAGATCGAGCGTCGACACCCGAAAAAGCGCACCCGCGCCCTCCGCATCGGACGCCGTGATGATCGGCGTGTTGACCCAGAAGAAGCCGTTCTGATCGAAGAATCGATGGATCGCCTGCGCCAGCGTGTGCCGCACCCGCGTCGCCGCGCCGATCACGTTCGTGCGCGGCCGCAGATGCGCGACCTCGCGCAAGAATTCCATCGTGTGCGGCTTCGGCTGGATCGGATAGGTATCCGGGTCATCGACCCAGCCGATCACCTTGATCGTGCTCGCCTGCATCTCGAACGGCTGTCCCTTCGCCGGCGACGGCACGACTGTCCCCGTCGCCTCCACGGCGCAGCCGGCCGTGAGTTTTTGGACCTCGTCGGTGTAGTTGGGCAGCGTGCTCGGGGCGACGACCTGCACCGGATGGAACGAGGATCCGTCCGACAGATGCACGAACGAAATGCCGGCCTTCGAGTCCCGCCGGGTGCGCACCCAGCCTTTGACCGTGACCGGCGCCTCCTTTGGCGCCTGGCCGGCCAAGATCTCGCGCACGCTGAACTCGCTCTTGTCCATCGATCGAGAGTTATCACGGTCCTGGGCTGCATCACAATCGAGCAGCGGCAAGAAACCGGCGACGGCAGGTTTGGCTTGGCTCAGAGCGTCCTTCCAAGCCGGATGCCCCGGCCGTCGTAACGGTCGGCTGTGGTGCCCCAGGATGCCCCTGGCTACATTGACAAGGCGGATCGTAGGTAACCGCAGGACAGCAAGATCACTCGTCTGCCCGGTGCAGCGGATTTGGTACAATCGGTGCCGCAGGCATCAGCCTGCCCGAGGGCTGGCGCCTGCGCAAATCTAGCTTAAGCAGCCGGTCGGCTAAGTTTTCCCGAAGCATCGCGACGACGGCGGCGTGCGACGAGCGTCTGAAATTCGTAGTCGCATTCATGACAGGACCACGCATGGCGGATATCACCGTTGCTCTCGCACTTTGAGGCTTCGGGAGCGACGATGAGGACGCCGCATTTCGGACAGGAAGGCCGCCCGGAGTATCGCTCGTGAGCGTAATTCATCGGCATAGCCACGGATACCATCACAGGGAGTACTCCTTAAGTTCCCGAATCAGCGTGCAAAGCGTGCCCTTGGGGTGTGGCGACCCCGCGGTTCTCCCGCGGACATATTGTGAATCCGCCACTTACAATTGACGTATTTCACCTTCTGAAACACGCAGGAGACCTATCACTATCTGCTTCCCATGATCTCGGACCCACCTGAGCTATTACGGGACCGGCATGCTCCTGTAGAGATCGGCCGCCTTGTCGATGAAGTCGCGCCACGCCTTGCTGCTCACGTCGACGGGCTGCTGACAGTAGGAGCAAACTACCGTATCGCTCGCTACAAGATCACGAAGCGGGTGAATGTCCGTCATGCCGCAATCCGGAACCAGATGCGGGATCGGCAGGCGGACAAAATCGAAGGCCGTGGGCATGTTCTCCCTCTGGACTTCGTAGGGCTCTACAACGAAGGCCCCTGGGAACCTCCCAGCTGCCTCGAGTCACCTCGTTTCCTGCCCGGAAAGGTCCTCACCACCTGAATACATGCAAAGCTCGAGCCACGTGCCGCGTTAAGATCTCGGCCAAATTGCAGTCGATCAGGGCGTTGGGTCCAAAAGCCGATCGGCGCGATAAGCCATTATTCGATAGCGAGACCCGGTCGGCGATGGTTCCTGCCTTGTTTCCGGAAGGCGCACACACCAGTTATCAAACCAAGGGGCGCCGGGTAACGGCCCCGAGTGGTCAATTCCCGATCGGCGCCCCGTTGCTAGCGGACGGCCGCTGCTCTCACACCGAAGCGTGTCGGGAAGCTAACCCATGCCCAATGAAAGACTCTTGCCAGAGCGCGACGCCGGGTCGACAGGTCCAATCTGCCCTTTGTGCGCCAAGCCAATGAAGCTGATTCGAATCGATCGAGTCATTTTCAGCTACGATATGGATGATCACTTGTTTGTCTGCATCGAGTGCGGAACGAAGCTCACACGACCCGCACAAAGAAGCCTGGGCGCTACCAGGCACGCGTGAAGCGCCCAATCCCGCGCGGCGTATTCCCATTCCATGCGGCGATCGCTTGGTATTCATGCTCATCGCCCTTCGCCTTAATCTGGCGCCGCCAATCGCGGCAGATAAGGTGTAGGCGGAGACCCTCTCGTCATTCAAATGAATGAGGCCTAGCGATTCATAGCGACGTATGTTAAAGAGGCGATCACGTCCTTGGCGCCCTGCAACTGCAAACGGGCCGTCTCCTCCGGAAGGGGGCATGGCCGGTTGAAATTGATGCAGATATCTGCCCGCGGAATAGTTTGGTGAGCCGTCCAATGCGCTTGGCAAGAGCAATAATCGACGCGGGCCGGGGACATTCGTGCGTGAGCCTTGGACAACCAAAGGCTGCGCTTGTGCTGGCGAAAATGGACGCCCTCGGCATCGCCGCTGTTTTTTCGCTGTATTATCAGCGAACGCTACCGTCTGAACGACGCTAATAAGTTGCGAGAGGGCCAAGCCCCCTTCGAGCCCAGAGCCGGGCTTCAGAGCCCCAAGGCTAATGCCCCGGCAGCACGAGAATTTTTGGTTTCGTCGGGAGCGTCGTCTTCGACACCACGATCGAAGGCGTATCGGCATACTCGACATCCCAGTCCTCGCGCACCCGCGATAGGAACCGGTTGAGCGTGTACGAGCTGAAATAGTGCATGGGGATCATGATCGGCGCCTTCAACGACTGCAGCACCTCGATCATGCCCTCGAGATCGAGCGTGTAGCTGCCGTCGACCGGCACCATGACGACGTCGATGCGGCCGATCTCGTCGAGCTGTTGCTGAGTCAGCGTGTGGTGCAGGTGGCCAAGATGGGCGATGCACAGGTTTGCCAGCTCGAAGATGAAGATCGAGTTGCCGTGCCGCTCGGTGCCGCCGCCCCAATCGCGGATGTTGGTCGGCACGTTGCGCACCCGCACGTCTTTGTACTGCAAGTCGTGCCGCGCCGGCGCCTCGTCGGCGGACCAGCCGCGCAGCACGAATTGGATGCCGGGGTCGGGATGGTCGGTGTAATGGGTTGAATGCGCGTGGTTCATGGTCGCGATGTCGGGCAGGATCGGCGGCCGGACGTAGTCGTTGTAGTCGGTGGCAATGCGCACGAGCTGCGGGCTTTCGATCAGAAAGGTCGCGTGCCCAATATAGGTGATGCGCGCCTGGTCGGCATTGAGCGCCGCCAAGCGCAGCGCCGCCGGGACGATTCGCGGCGCGTCGGATGCGACGAGGCCGGGGCAGTTTTCGCGCATCTCGGGTTTTGTCGCCGCCGGCGCGTCCTGGCTCCTGCCCGCTGTAACGGATGCGCCGAGCCAAAGGACCAGAGCGGCGAGCCCCGCCAGCGGCGTTTCAAGACGGACAACCCGGATCATCCGGCGCCCCCATGCTATTGCGCTGCAGCATTCTACCTGCGCTTAGGGGGAAGTAACAGGGACGCGGCGCCTCACGCCTGTGTGATCGGAAGGCGGAGCGACGGAGAGTCAGACGACCGGGGCCGCCGTCGGTCGTCCGATGATCACCGCATCGACGTGATCAGTCCCTTCGGCGTCACCACGATCCAGCGGCCGTCCTGCCGCAGGACGTTCTCGACCCGCCCAAGACCCGGCAGTTGCGTGCCGGGAATCACGTCGAACGCGCCGAGCGGGCTCTCGACCAGTGCATGACCGCGATAGACATCGCGGATGAACCAGCCGTCGAGCGCCTTCCCGGGCATCTTGACGTCCGCCGGCTGTGCGGCGCGGTTGTCCGGGATCGATCCGGTCGTATCCGGTGCCCCGGCGGGTGCCGCGGCCGGCAGGGGTGTTGCCGGCCGGTGGTCGAGCCGATCGACCGTCTCGGAGATTTTGGCGAACTTGGCGGTGAGCTCGCTCTGGGTGCGCTCGGCCCGGTCGAACCGATCGGCCATGCGGGTCAATTGCGCGGTAGCGGTGCGGTTCGCCGCCTCGAGGCTTGCGCGCAGCGCGGCCACTTGCGAGCTGAGCTGCGCGACGCTGTCGGTCAATGTCTTGCTTTGAGCGAAGCCGCTGTCCGGCGCGCTAATCGCCCAAATCCCGCTCAGGCCGGCACTCGCCAGCGATCCGATCAAGGAGCCGAGCACGGCGGCCCCCGCGACGGCTGCCGCCAGCAGTGCAAATCGGCTCGTTGGCGGCTTGCCACCCTGAGCCGATGGCTCGTCGGCCTGCTTGCCGAGCTTCGGTTCCGGCGCAGCGGATTGCGCCTTCGTCGCCGCAGGCGGCTCGAGTTTGGGCTGCGTCGCCGCCGCGGCTCCCGCGACCAGCGTTCGGGCCATGGCGGCCCAATCCGGCTTCGGTGCTTCCATCGCCGGAGCGCTTTTTGGCAGTCCGACCGAAGCCGACGCCGCGGCCATCTCGGCGTTCGCTGCCGGCGGTGCGTCCGCCGGTCCGGTCGTCCCCTGCGGGAAATCTACGCGCTTACTCATTGTCCGATCCCCGAATACATCTCACTAATCGGTAACGATGATCCAGTTACCAACGGGTTACTTCGGGGCCGGAAATCGACTGAACGGCCGCTTTTGCGCTCCGAGGCCAAGGCATAAGATGTTGATATGGCCACGCGCTCAAACACCGCGCCGATGGAGCAGTTTTTGACCTGGGTCTCGCGCGCGCCCCGCACCTACGGGGAGGCGATGGAGGCCTGGCGGACGAACTGCCCGCGCATGACGGTCTGGGAGGATGCCGTCAGCGACGGATTGGTCCGCGTCGAGCGCGGCGGTTCGATGAAGGAGGGGCGGGTTGTCCTGACCGCGCGAGGGCAACCGGCGCTCGCGACCGACGCGTTGGCCGGCGGGCCATTGTCCAAGGACGGGGCACGCGCCTTTGGGACCCGGCACCTGACCTGAGCACGGCAGTGGTGCCTTCGTTCAAGCTTCGCTGCCGAAAGGGCCGTGTCAGATCGCGCTCGCCGCGATGTTGACCGTCAGTGCCAAGAGCGCGACGTTGAAGAAGAACGAGACGATGCCATGCGCCGCCACCGTGCGGCGGATCTCTCGCGCGGTGACGCCCACGTCGGAGACCTGCGACGTCATGCCGATGACGAACGAGAAATAGACGAAGTCCCAATAGTCCGGTTCGCCGCCGCCCGGAAACAATAGTCCGCCGCCTTTTCCGCCATTCTCCTCGTAGAACTCTTGCGCGTAGTGAAGCGCAAAGATCGTATGGATGAACGCCCACGACAGCGCGATCGTCAGCGTCGCCAGAACGAGGGACAGCGGCTTGCGCTCCGCCACATGGGCCGGCGTGGAGCCGAGCTCGAGGATGATGGCGCCCAGGCTCGCGAGCGCCGCCGCAACCGTCAGCGCGAGAATCGTGAACTGGCCCTCGTCCTCCGCCGCGGCGCGGCGCCGCAGATGTTCGACATCGGAGCGCGCCATCAACTCGTAGGCGAGCACCAGATAAAGAGCGACACCGGTATTCCAGCCGGTCAGAAGCCTAGTCGGCAATGGCCAGGCGTGCGGTATCAGTAGGGTGATCACGATGCCGATGAGGGTTGATGCGAATAGCCGCGGCCGGTGGCGGATCACGCGCCAAAGCCGCCAAAGAGCGATCCGGGAACGTCGAAAGGAACGAGCCTTGTGCATCCCGCTCTTCGAGCGCATTGCGCGCGCCGACGCAAGCGGAGTCCGCGCGCTTGGCCGGGCTTGACCCCCGCGGCACCTCTGGGCAAATGCAAGCCCTCATTGGCTCGGCCAGAGAAGCTCGCCACCCATGTCTTGGAGCACGGTCAAGGATTATTGGCGTACGGCGTTTCCGTTCGTGCGCGCCGCCGTCATCTTCCTGCTGATTCTCGTGCTTCTGCCGTACCTGTTGACGCCGCTCTATCTGCTCGTGCAGCCGGTCTCCACCCTGATGCTGTGGCGCTCGATCAAGGGCGCGCGCGTCGAGCGCAGCTTCCTGCCGATCGGGCAAATGGCCCCGAGCCTGCCGCTCGCCGTCTCGGTCGCCGAGGACGCCCGCTTCTGCACGCATCACGGCATCGATTGGGACAGTTTGCGCGAGGCAATGGCCGATGCCGAGGATTCCGGCGAGGTGCGCGGCGCCTCGACCATCACCCAGCAGACGGCCAAGAACCTGTTTCTTTGGCAGGGACGCAGCTTCATCCGTAAAGGGCTCGAGTTTCCCCTGGCGCTCTGGATCGACCTCGTGCTGCCCAAGCGCCGCATCATGGAGATCTATCTCAACATCGCCGAATGGGGGCCGAATGGAGAGTTCGGCGCGGAGGCCGCGGCGCGCCGGGCGTTCGGCAAGTCGGCGCGAAACCTGTCGCCCCGTGAAGCGGCCTTGCTCGCGGCCGCGCTCCCGAACCCGGTGCGACGCAATCCCCGCCAGCCCGGCCCCGGCCTGCGCCGCCTTGCCGGCATCTACGAGATCCGCGCGAGCCGCTCGCCTTCGGTTGATGCGTGCGTGCGGACCCAACGCAGCCCTGGCCTTGGGCAGAATGTTGCCCTATAAGCCGCGCCTCGCGATCGATCTTGTCTGGCCGCGCACCGCCGCGCCGGCAAATGGTTAAGGGAACGACGAGGAGACCAATCCCATGGCTGTGCCGAAGCGAAAAACTTCGCCATCACGACGGGGCATGCGCCGCTCCGCCGACGCGCTCAAGGCGCCGACCTATGTCGAGGACAAGGATTCGGGCGAACTGCGGCGACCGCACCACATCGACCTGAAGAGCGGCATGTACAGAGGCCGGCAGGTGCTCAAGCTGAAAACGGAAGCCTAGATCTCATCCGGTTCCCGCCACGACCTTGTGGGCGCGGAAACCGTGGGCCGCGAAGAGTTTACGGCATTGGCGTCGGCGGATGAGCCTTACGGCCGGCGCCGGTGAAGGTGGGCGCCCTCACAAGACCTTCACTTGAGCAACCTGGAGGCGGCGCCGGGCACGACAGTCCGGCCCAATCGAAGCCTTCCTCGCGCAATCTCCAATCGTTTGGCGCGTCGCCTTCCACTGTGATCGCTGTCACAGCGATATCCCGAGCGACATGAACACATGCGCCGGCTGAACGGACCTCGGTCGTTCGGCGTGCGGGGCGCGTGTTGCATCGCAAGTGGGAAGGATGTGATGAAGTCAAGAGAAGAGATTATCAGCGGCAACTACCGTTACTTTCTTGAGTCCGGCGCACCCTATGAAGGAGCCCGTGCATTCGACCCTTTGTGCATGGACCGGACCAAGGGCCTGGTGCCGGATATGCTGCGCGCGTTCTGGCGGACATACGGCTTGGGAACGAGCCACAAGGGCCTCGTGCAATTCTGCGATCCGCAAGAGCTTGCGTTCAGTCTCGAGGAGATTCTCGGCGACGATCCGGAATTTCGCCCGACGGAGTCCGTGGTCTACGCGTATACGGCCTTCGGCAAGCTCTGCGTCTGGAATTCACGATGGGGCATGCTGTCGATCGATCTGCCCTATCTGCGTGTCGTTCCATTCCGCAACGGCGCTTCGCCGTCAGGGCTCGATTGGGACGAGACCCTGGCCTCGGCTTTGGCGAGCCTCGGGTTCAATACATGCGACCGGCGCGATACGCGCAACCATCCGCTGTTCGAGCGCGCGGTCAAGGAGTTCGGCCGCCTTGCGTTCGGCGAAGTCTACGGCTTCTTCCCGGCGATTGGGCTCGGCGGCGCGCCCGAGTTGAAGAACCTGCAACGCGTCCAGGCGTCGGTGCATTTCTCGATCCTCGCCGAGCTCGGTCCCTTCACGCTGATGGATGCTACGCATTATCCGCCGCGGCCGCTCCGCCAGATCGGCTGAGCGACGCAACGCGATCAGATATCACGCACGCAGATTGTTCCGATCGAGCCGCCGCTGACGCGGCTGGCGAAAGCATAGACCGCCGCCGCCGCATCCGGCTCCGCCCGGCGGCGTTCGCGGGTTTGCGGCATCTGGGCTGCCGTAGCGATGAGATGCGCAAGAAAGGCGGCCGCAGGGCGGCCCGTCACGCGCGAGCGTCCGTCCGCCGGGGCGATCGGGATGACCGCCAGCGATGTTTGCGGGGAGGGCCGCTCCGGCCCCTCAGTTGCACTCGATGATCGGCCTGCAGCCCGCGGCGCGCCGGGCAATGCGCCTTGGATCCTCGCGATCGGCTTCATCCTCGCCTCCTGTCCCGTTTCGGGATCGGTTAATTTTCAATGAAGGAGCGTCGCAAGCAGCGTGCCAAGCGGAAAGTGCGCTTGGTTTCCAGATTGTTTAGAGGTTTCTACCTATTCTCGGCCGTTCCGCGCCACATCACCCGCAACCCGTGGCCTTCCCAAAAAGGGACAACCGTGAGCTCGCGCGACGAGACCCCGGCCCAGCGATCCTACGTCGACGGCCAACAACCGTGCCTGGTCGAGGCGGATGCGGGCAAAGCCGCAGCGCTCGATTTGGATGTCGCGGCGATCTTGGCCTCGATCTGCGAAGTGCCCTACGAGTGGCAGATCGACACCGATGCGCTCAGCTGGGGCGCCCATGTGCAAGAGGTGCTGTTGATCGATAGGCCCGAGGCGATTGCGACGGGGCGGTCCTATGCGCAGTTGCTGGAGCCCGAGAAAGGCGACAGCCGCTTCGAGGCGGTGATGCGCTCGCGCCAGCGCGACGAGGGAGCAGGCGTCCCCTACCTGGTCCAATATGCGCTGCGCTCGACCGCCGAGTCCGCGACGCCGCTTTGGATCGAGGACCAGGGCCGATGGTTTGCCGGCCCAGGCGGCAGACCCGCCCGAGCGCACGGCGTCGTTCGGGTCATCAACGAGCGTCACGCGCTCGACGAACGGCTCGCCTATCTCTCGCGCTTCGACAGCCTCACCGGCGAGATGAACCGCGCACACCTGACCGAGGTATTGGAAGCAGCCCTCGAGGAGGCGGTGCGCTTCCGCTCGTCATGCGGTTTTCTGTTGGTGGCGATCGACCGGCTTGCGCGTCTCAACGAGGCCTACGGGTACGATGTCGCCGACGAGGTTGTCGCCGCGGTCGGCAGGCGCATACGCGGCAAGATGCGCGCCGGCGATAGCTTGGGACGTTTTTCCGGAAACAAGTTCGGCGTCGTGCTGAAGAGCTGCACGCCCGAGGAATTGCTCATTGCCGCCGACCGCTTGTTGGCCGGCGTGCGCGATGACGTGGTCGAGACCACGGCCGGTCCGGTTGCCGTTACGGTGACGATTGGCGGCGTAACCGCTCCGCGGCATGCGCGCACCGTGCGCGACGCTTTGGCGCGTGCGCAGGAGGCGCTCGACGCGGCCAAGGCCAGGCGGCAGGGTTCGTTTCTGGCCTATCGGCCGAATCCGGAGCGTGACGCGCAACGCCGCAAGAATGCACAATCGACCGACGAGATTCTCACAGCGCTGAACGAGCGCCGCATCTCGCTCGCCTTCGAGCCGGTGGTCGAGGCCGTCTCGCGACGGCCCGCCTTCTACGAATGCTTGCTGCGCGTGCACCGGGCTGACGGAACGGCGCTGCCGACGCAGGATCTGGTGGCCCTCGCCGAGCGGCTTGGTCTCGTCCGCTTGCTCGACTATCGTGTGCTTGAGCTTGTGATTGCCGAGCTCAATGCGACGCCGGGCTTGCAGGCGAGCCTAAATGTTTCGGCGGCTTCGACGACCGATCCGGATTGGTGGACCCATCTCGGCGGGATGTTGCGCGCCCACGCGGCGCTTGCCCAGCGTCTTACTGTCGAGATCACCGAGACGGCGGCGATCCACGACATCGACGAAACCCGCGGTTTCGTCGCGCGGGTCAAGGATCTCGGCTGCCGCATCGCCATCGATGATTTCGGCGCGGGCTACACGTCGTTTCGCAACTTGCGCAAGCTCGGCGTCGATATGGTCAAGGTCGATGGGGCGTATGTACAGAACCTTGTGGATTCGCCGGATGATCGCGCCTTCGTGCAGACACTGATCGACCTCGCCCGCCGCTTGCGGCTGCAGACCGTGGCCGAATGGGTGCAAGACGAGCAGGCGGCGGCGATGCTCACCAATTGGGGTTGCGACTATCTGCAAGGCGCGCTGATCGGGCTTGCCGCGCCCGAACGTCCGTGGGCCGCGTCGCCCGCGCAAAAGGCGATTTTACCGCCGAGTTAGCCCCGCCGCGCTGAACCTCAATCCTTCTTGTCGCCGTCCTTGTCGGTCAGGCGATCGATGCGCTTCTGCATGTCGTCGAGCTTGCGCTTGAGCTCGTCCATCTCGCCGACCGAACGCGGCGCGTTTTCGGAACGCGGCAAGCCCTCGCCCTCGCCCGCCTTCTCGTCGCGCAGCGGGAAGGGCCTAAACATCGCAAACGCGCTCTCGAACATCTCCATGTTCCGGCGCACATGCTCATCGAGCGGCCCGAGCGAGACGACCCCGAAGGCCTGGGCCATCTGCTGGCGGAATTTTTCCTGCTCGCGGGTCAGCGTATCGATCGAGACCTCGAGATAGCGGGGCACCAGCATCTGCATGCTATCGCCGTAGAACCGGATCAGTTGGCGCAGGAAGGCGATCGGCAGCAGGTTCTGCCCCTCTTTGTTCTCTTGCTCGAAGATGATCTGCGTCAGCACTGAGCGGGTGATCTCCTCGCTCGTCTTGGCGTCATAGACCACGAAATCCTCGCCCCCCTTCACCATGGCGGCGAGGTCCTCGAGCGTGACGTAGGTGCTCGTGCCCGTATTGTAGAGCCGGCGATTGGCGTATTTCTTGATAACGACCGGTTGCTCGGATTTTACCATTTGTTCAGTTTTTGCCATGACGGAAAATCACCCTGCCTGAGCGGCTGACCAAGCATAACCACTTTCTGTGTGGGAGGGCCACACTTTTGTACATCCGCCTCCTTTTCGGGCGCATGACGGGAGCATTGACACGTCCTGGCAGTCTATCGAGGATGCGCCCACATAAGGTTGCCGGGGCGGGGATGGATGCCGGGCGCCCAAACGGTTCCGTTCCGACCAAATCCCTGTCGTGGCCGAACTTGGCCCTTGAAGGAGTTTTCCCAATGCAGGACGATATCGTCATTGTCAGTGCGACGCGCACGCCGGTCGGGGCATTCAATGGGGCGCTCGCCTCGCTGCCCGCTCACGAGCTCGGCAAGATCGCCATCAAGTCCGCGCTCGAGCGCGCCGGTGTGGAAGGCGCCCGCGTGTCCGAGGTGATCATGGGCCAGATCCTGACTGCCGGGCAGGGGCAAAATCCGGCCCGCCAGGCCTCGATCGCGGCCGGAATCCCGGTGGAAAGCCCGGCCTGGGGCGTGAACCAGCTGTGCGGCTCGGGCCTGCGCGCCGTGGCGCTCGGCTATCAAGCGCTCCTGAACGGCGATTCCGAGATCGTGGTCGCCGGCGGCCAGGAATCAATGAGCCAGGCGCCGCACTGCGCATACCTGCGCAATGGGGTGAAAATGGGCGACTTCGCCATGGTCGACACCATGATCAAGGACGGTCTCTGGGATGCCTTCAACGGCTACCACATGGGTAACACCGCCGAGAACGTCGCCAAGCAGTGGCAGATCACCCGGGCGCAGCAGGACGAATTCGCGGTCGGCTCGCAGAACAAGGCGGAGGCCGCACAGAAGGCCGGCAGGTTCAAGGACGAGATCACGCCGGTGACGATCAAGAGCCGCAAGGGCGACGTCGTCGTCGATACCGACGAATACCCGCGGCACGGCACCACGCTCGATGCCATCGCCAAGCTCAAGCCGGCCTTCGACAAGGAAGGCACCGTCACGGCCGCCAACGCCTCGGGCATCAATGACGGGGCGGCCGCGGTCGTGCTCATGAAGGAAAGCGAAGCCAAAAAGCTCGGCAAGACGCCGCTCGCCCGCATCGTCTCCTGGGCCCATGCCGGAGTTGACCCGGCGATCATGGGAACGGGACCCATTCCGGCCTCGCGCGCGGCCTTAAAGAAGGCTGGCTGGAAAATCGAGGATCTCGATCTGGTCGAGGCCAACGAGGCGTTCGCGGCCCAGGCCTGCGCGGTGAATAAGGACCTGGGCTGGAACCCGGCCAAGGTGAACGTCAACGGTGGGGCGATCGCGATCGGTCATCCGATCGGCGCGTCGGGTGCCCGCGTCCTCGTCACCCTGTTGCACGAGATGCAGAAGCGCAACGCCAAGAAGGGCCTCGCCACGCTGTGCATCGGCGGCGGCATGGGCATCGCCATGTGCGTGGAGCGGTGAACGCTTCGGACTGCCGAATTCACGGGAACACGGGCGTAAGCCGTGGTAGTATAAACCCAGGAGTCGTCATGGCCACGCTTGTCACGGCCATCCACGATTTGCTTGCAGTGCCGAGCAGACGTGGATGGCCGTGACAAGTGTGGCCATGAAGCCGCGGGGTTGGTGAAGCGGGTCGCTCGGGGAGGAATTGCTCATGGCACGTGTTGCTGTAGTGACAGGTGGCACGCGCGGCATCGGGGCCGCCATTGCGAAAGCTCTGCAGGCTGCCGGCTATAAGGTCGCGGCGAACTATGCGGGCAACGAGGAGGCGGCGCGGAAGTTCAAGAGCGAGACCGGCATTCCAGTCTATAAATGGGACGTGTCGTCCTACGAGGCGTGCGAGGCCGGGCTCAAGCAGGTCGAGGCGGATATCGGGCCCGTCGAGATACTCGTGAACAATGCGGGCATCACGCACGATTCCATGTTCCACCGGATGAAGCCGGAGCAATGGAGCGCCGTCATCAACACCAATCTCAGTTCGCTGTTCAACATGTGCCGGCCGGTGATCGAAGGCATGCGGGCGCGCAAGTTCGGCCGCATCATCAACATTTCGTCGATCAACGGACAGAAGGGACAGATCGGTCAGTCGAACTATTCGGCTGCCAAGGCCGGCGAGATCGGCTTCACCAAGGCGCTGGCGCAGGAAAATGCGAAGAGCGGCGTCACCGTAAACGCTGTCTGTCCGGGCTATATCAACACCGAAATGGTGCAGGCGGTGCCGAAGGACGTCTTGGAGAAGAACATCCTTCCACTGATCCCGCTTGGCCGCCTCGGCCAGCCCGAAGAGGTTGCGCGCTGTGTGCTGTTTCTCGTGGCCGACGAATCCGGTTTCATTACCGGCTCGACCTTGTCGGCAAACGGTGGGCAGGTGATGGTGTGAGGATCAGGAATTAGAGGTCAATGATCAGAAATCCGCCAAGGCTGCTGCTGTCTGCCACTGATTTCTGATTCCGGACCGGCCAGCTCGAATCCCGAGAACTCGAATCCGGGAGCCACTGTGCAGCCGACCAGCGTCCAGTCTCCCAGAGTCTCTGCCGCCTGCCAGTCGCCGGCCGGCACGATCGCTTGCGGGCGCTCGCCGGCCAGGAGGTCGGGTCCAAGACGCAGCATCATGCTTTGCGTTGCGTCGGCAATATACAGCGCCAGCGGGCTCCCGGCATAGAAGTGCCAAACCTCGGTCGCGTCCACTCGATGCCAATGCGAGCGCTCGCCGCGCGCCAGCAGAAAATAAATGGTCGTCGATGCCGACCGGCCGCTCGCGTCGGCGCGCGTGTCGCGGAAGGTCTCGCGAAAATGCCCGCCTTCCGGATGCGGCTTGAGCTCAAGGAGGCGGATGATCTCTACGACGTCGGGGGAAGGCATCGTTGCGCGGACGATTTAGAACTTGTTCTTCCTCGCCCTGATCTCCGCAAAGACTTGAGCGGGAGGTTTGCCTTGCATGCCTATCGCGGCCGCGACTTCTGAAAGGTCCGCGCGCAGGAACGGGTTTGCGGCTTTCTCGGCATCGAGCGTCGTCGGTATCGTCGGTTTGTGGTGTTCCACTTGTTCGGCCGCCTCGGCAGCGCGGGCGATGAGCGCCATGTTGTTGCGCTCAATCGTTTGTGCGAAGCGGATGTTGGCTTGTGTGTATTCGTGGCCGCAATAGATGCGCGTTGCGCCGGGAAGGTCGCGCAGCTTCTTGAGTGACTCCCACATCACCTCTGGCGTGCCTTCGATCACGCGGCCGCAGCCGATCGAGAACAGCGTGTCGCCGACGAAGGCGAGATCCTCCGCGTCGAACCAATAGGCGATATGCCCGGCCGTGTGTCCCGGCGTCTCGAGCACCCGCGCGGACAGCCCACCGACCTTGACGGTAGCGCCTTCGCGTACGGTCTCGTCCACCAAGGGAATGCGGGCCGCTTCGTTCGCGGGCGCGACCACGCGACAGCGATGACGCTGCTTCAGGTCGGGAATGCCTGCGGTGTGGTCACCATGGTGATGGGTCACCAGAATGTCGGTCAGCCGCCAGCCGGTCGTTTTGAGGGCGGCCTCGACCGGGCCCGCTTCCGGCGCATCGATGGCGGCGGTGGCGCCGCTTCGCGGATCGTGGACCAGGACGCCGTAGTTGTCGGAAAGGCAGAGAAACAAGTGGGTTTGCGCGCTCATTCGATGCTCACCTTTGCCGGGGCGGCAATGATAGCACGTCGGGCGGTAGTCTTGAACGCCAAGCGGTGAATTGCTTACGCTCCGTGCCGCAGCAATTTCGTGCTAGTGTGCAACCCGCGCTTTTCTGGTTTGTTTCCAACGGAAAGGCTTGGCGATCACGCGTCGGAATCTCGCTTAAGCCCATGTCTATCGACGTCGTCGATCTGCGTAACTTTTATGCGCAACGGCTCGGAACCGTGGCGCGTCGTTTTATTGGGCGTGGCATTCGCGGCCGCTGGGGTGATACGCGCGCCATGCGCGTGCTCGGGATCGGCTATACGACGCCCTATCTCGGTCTGTTTCGGGAGGAGGCAGAGCGTTGTCTTGCCTTCATGCCCGCGGCGCAAGGTGTCGTGAAGTGGCCCTCGCGCAGCGCTGGCTTGGCTTCGCTCGTAGAGGAGGACGCACTGCCGCTGACCGACGCCGCGGTCGATCGCGTTCTGCTCGTACACGCGCTTGAAATGTCGCGCGACCCCACGGCCTTGCTGCGGGAGATTTGGCGTGTTCTTGCATCGGGAGGGCGGCTGCTTGCCGTGGTCCCCAACCGGCGCGGGCTGTGGACACGCATGGATACGACCCCGTTCGGCCATGGGCGACCCTATTCGCGCTCCCAGATCACGCATTTGCTGCGCGAAACCTGGTTCACTCCGACCGGTTGGGGCGAGGCGCTTTATGTGCCGCCGATTGCGCGCAACTGGTTTCTGCGCTCCGCCGTTGCCTGGGAGCGCGCCGGGGCCGTGACCTCGGCACCGTTTGCCGGCGTCCACATTGTCGAGGCGACCAAGCAGGTCTATCGCGCGGTTCCGGCGCGCCGCGAAAAACTTCGGCTGCTACCAGCCCTCGAGCCGGCATTGGTAGCGCCCTCACCAGGCGGCGCCGCGCGATGGAAGGAGTAGGTTAACTGAACATCAATCGAGCGGGCGCGAATTCCCGCCAGCGTCCTCCGGACCATCGCCGCCGGTCGAGGAGGCATTCGGCAGGTCGGGCCGCGGGCTGCGATGACGCCGCCGCCGCCGATGTAGAGGAAACCGATCCGGTTGGTCATGGCCATGACCGTTCGGCGCGAAGGTTTGGGGCGGTTGGCCGCCGCCGGTGATGAAGGAGGGTAGCCGCTCGCCCTCATTGGCGGCCTCGTTCGATGACGGGGCCGATGGTATCCGTACCGCATGCGACTGCGGCTCCGAGCCGGCGTAGGGCTGCGGCTCGCGGCGTGGATAGGGCTGGTGCGTTGTTTCACGCGGCATGTAGGGCTGAGGCTCGCGCGGGCCGTAGCCGGGCTCGCCGCCGCCCATCATCGGGTGTGCGCTGTCCTCGTCGCCGTCGTCAAACATGTCGTCGCCGCGATTGTCGCCGTCGCCGCGATAGAACGGCTGGCTCTGGCGGAATTGCTCCTGTGCGGCGGCAATCATCCGAAAATAATGCTCGGCGTGCTGGTAATAATTTTCCGCGGCTACCGGGTCTCCCGACGCCTGCGCATCGCGCGCCAGTTGAACGTATTTCTCGGCAATGTGCGAGGCAGTTCCGCGGATTTTGACATCCGGACCGTTCGATTCGTAGACCCGGGCCAACGGATTTTGACTTTTGCGGTTGCGTCCCCGCATACGCTTGTTCTGACCGTTTCTCATGGTTTGCCTTTTCGCCGACCTTATGTTTGCGACAAATTGCGACGGCGATCGCCGCCGAGTTCACTCGACCATTCGACGACCGGAAACAGGCAGCCCATAGGGACACGCCCATTTACGCCCTCGACAGCCCTTCTTCATTGAGATCACGATCGTATCGTGATGGCCAAAACAACCCCTAGCCGGAACCCTGTCGCGGCGGTGCCCTATCCCTCGTCACGCGCCTTGTCGTATTCCGAAGAGCTGCGCGCAATGGTAAAGCGTCCTGACCCGAATGTGGCAGTTCGCATCTGCCGTCAGACCTGCGTTATCCGCCCTGCCTGCGCCGCTCGCCTCAAGGAACTCCGCCCTCGGCATTCTACGCGACGCGACACCCGATCTCGGGTCGACTTCGTAGCGCGAAGGTAATCATTCCCGACCAATATTCCAAGCGATTTTTTCGCTTCTCCGCATTAGTCCCAAGGGATCGGCTCAGGGATCGGCTCTAGCACCTGCGTCTACCGCATGCGCGACCAGCGCCCGCGGAATGCCAGCCAAGTCGTTGCGAATGATGGCGATCTTCAAGCCGGCGCGAGCGAACAGGGTGGCGACCGCGTCGGCCTGTCCCCGAGCGAGCTCGACGATGAGGTGCCCTCCCTGTGCCAGCAGATGCTGTGCGTCCGCGGCGATGCAGCGGTACGCCGCAAGACCATCGGGGCCGCCGTCTAGCGCAAGGCGCGGGTCATAGTCGCGAACATCTGCAGCGAGCGCTCCGATCTCGCTGCTTGCGATGTAGGGAGGGTTGGACACGACGAGGTCGAATCCGCCCGCGAGCGCGCAACCGAAATCGCTGGCGACAAAGGCTGAGCGGGCCCGGTGGTGCAGGCGCGCCGCGTTGTGACGCGCCGTGATCAACGCAGCGATACTTACGTCGGTGCCAACACCAAAGGCCTGCGGAAGCTCGGAGAGAAGCGCCAGCAGCAGCGCACCCGATCCGGTTCCAAGATCGGCGATCCGATACGGCGCAGTGCGCGAGCCGCGCCCATCAATGCTCGCAAGCGCTGCCTCAACAACGGTTTCGCTCTCAGGCCTGGGCACGAGCGTTGCTGAAGTGATGTTAAGCGCCAAGCCCCAAAATTCTTTTGTGCCGACGATGCGGGCGATCGGCTCGCGCTCAAGCCTGCGCATGGCGAGCACGCCGATTGCCCGTGCCTCCGAATCCGTGAGGCGGCGTTGTGGAGCGGCGGCGAGCGCCGCATGATCGAGCCCGAGCGCGTGGCCGACGAGGATGCGCGCGTCGAGCTCGGGCGAATCTATTTCTTTCGCGCGCAATATCCGGCTCAACAGCCGCCGCGCCTCATCCACCCCCATGCCCGGCTCGAGCCCAGGAACGTGCTTCATTGCCCGCTCTCAGTCGCGAGCAAGGCGGCTTGGTGCTCAGTGACCAGCGCGTCGATGATCTCGCCCAACGCCTCGCCTTCGATCACCTGCGGCAGCTTGTATAGCGTGAGGTTGATGCGGTGGTCGGTAACGCGGGCTTGCGGGAAGTTGTAGGTGCGGATGCGCTCCGACCGATCGCCGGAGCCGACTTGGCCGCGTCGCTCGGCGGCGCGCTCGGAGTCCTTGCGGGCGCGTTCGGCATCGTACAGCTTGGTGCGCAGGAGCTGCAGCGCCTTGGCACGGTTGCGGTGTTGCGAGCGATCTTCCTGCACGGCGACGACGATGCCGCTCGGCAGGTGGGTGATGCGGATTGCCGACTCCGTTTTGTTCACGTGCTGCCCGCCGGCGCCGCTCGATCGCATGGTGTCAACGCGGAGGTCGGCCTCGTTGATCGCGATGTCGACATCCTCTGCTTCGGGAAGTACGGCCACGGTGGCGGCGGAGGTGTGGATGCGCCCGGAGGCTTCCGTGTCCGGCACGCGCTGCACACGGTGCACGCCGGACTCGAACTTCAGCTTGGCAAACGCACCGCGGCCGCGCACCTCGGCGATGATCTCTTTGTAACCACCCATCGTGCCTTCGCTGGCCGAGATCACCTCCACCTTCCAGCCCTGCTGCGCCGCGTAGCGCTCGTACATGCGGAACAGATCGCCGGAAAACAACGCGGCCTCATCGCCGCCGGTGCCGGCACGAATTTCCAGAATGACATTGCGCTCGTCCATGGCGTCCTTGGGCAACAGCGCCAACCGGATCCGCTCCTCGAGCGCCGCGCGGCGCGCCTCGAGCTCGGTCTTCTCGGCCGCCGCCATGGCGCGCATCTCGGAGTCGGTCTTGGGGTCGGCAAGCAGCGCGGCGACGCCGGCGATTTCCGCGACCACCGCTCGATAGGCCTTCACCGTCTCCACGACGGGCTCGAGCTCGGCGAATTCGCGCGAGAGCTTGACGTAGGTCTCCGCCGGCAGCTGCGCGGCAAGCTCCGCCTCGACCGCGGAATGGCGGGCGAGCAAAGCATCGAGCTTCATTTCGGGCAGCATCGCACGCCTTAGAGTTGGAGACCTTCGGCGGCGGCGAAATGTTCGAGCTGCTCGCGAATGGAGACGCTACCCACCGGCTTCTGCAGCAGCGGACAGAGAAACTCCTCCGCCTTGTGGCAATGCAAATCAAGGAGCATCGCCTTGACCGGTCCGGCCGCTGACGGAGCGAGCGATAGCTCGCGATAGCCGATGGCAACGAGCGCAAGCGCACCAATCGTCTTCGACGCCAGCTCGCCGCACAACGTCACCGGCTTTCCGTGCGCGCGCGCCTTGTCGACGATATCCTTGAGCGCACGCAAGAAGGGTGCCGAGATCGGGTCGAAGCGGTCGGCGACGAGCGCATTGCCGCGGTCGGCGGCGTACATGAACTGCATGAGATCATTCGTGCCGACGGAAAGGAAATCTACCCGCGTCAACAACTCATCCAGCTGATAGAGCAGCGATGGCACCTCGATCATGGTGCCGATCTGCACCCGCTCGGGCAGCGGGTGACCGTGCTGACGTAGGTGCGTGAGCTCACGCTCCACAAGTGCTTTGCCCCGATCAAACTCGTCGACTGTGGCCAGCATCGGGAACATCAGCCGCAATTCGCGGCCGCCGGCGGCCCGCAGCATGGCCCGCACCTGACTGCGCAAGAGCCCCGGCCGGTCGAGACCGAGCCTGATGGCGCGCCAGCCGAGCGCCGGGTTCTCCTCCTCGACGTTGCGCATGTAGGGCAGCACCTTGTCGCCGCCGATATCGAGCGTGCGGAACGTCACCGGTCGCTTGCCGGCGGCGTCGAGCACGGCCCGGTACAGCGTCAGCTGCTCGCTCGTGCGGGGGAATGCAGCGGCGACCATGAATTGCAGCTCGGTACGAAACAGACCGATTCCGGCGGCACCCGTATCGGCGATATGCGGCAGATCGACGAGCAGGCCGGCGTTGATCATCAAGGTGATAGGCTGGCCATCCTTGGTGATGCAGGGCTTGTTGCGCAGCGCATGGTACTGCTCCTGCCGGCGCGCGCGCAGCCGCACCCGCTCGATGTAGGCTTTCTCGACATCGGCGGGCGGACGGATATGCACCGAGCCCGAGGTGCCGTCGACGATGACGGCGTCACCGGAATCGACCAGGCCGGTGGCATTCGCGATTTCTCCGACCGCGGCTATCCCCAGCGCCCGGGCGACGATCGACACGTGGGAGGTAGGCCCGCCCTCCTCGAGGATAAGGCCGCGCAACCGCTTGCGGTCATAGTCGAGCAAGGCCGCCGGACCCATCGAGCGCGCCACCAGAATGGCGTTCTCCGGCAGGCGCTCCTTGGCTGGAGCGTGGTCCTGTCCCATCAGCACCCGCATCACTCGGTTGGCGAGATCGTCGAGATCGTGCAGGCGGTCGCGAATATAGTGATCGGTCTGGCGCAGCATTCGTGCGCGCGTGTCGGATTGCACCCGCTCCACCGCCGCTTCCGCGGTAAGGCCGGTCATGACTGCTTCGCGCAGCCGATGCAGCCAGCCGTGATCGTAGGCGAACATGCGATACGCCTCGAGCACGTCCCGATGCTCGCCGCCGTCGGCCACGTCGCGGCGCTCGAGCATCAAGTCGAGATCGGCGCGAACCGTGGCGATCGAGGCCTCCAGCCTCTGCAGCTCTTTTTGCACGTCATCGGCAATGAAATTGGTGATGACGACCCGCGGCTCGTGCAGCACCACATGGCCGAGCGCGATCCCGTCGGCGAGGACGGCCCCTTCGAGATGCAGGGAACGGCGCGCCGCCGGTTCGGCGCCCGGGCGGGCGAGCGCGGATAGCTCGCCCGAGGCGATCATCTCGGCGACGACCATCGCCGTCGTCTGCAGCGCCTCGACCTCTTCCTCCGAGTAGGTGCGCCGGGCGCGGTTCTGCACGACCAGAACGCCGAGCGTATTGCCCGCGCGCAGGATCGGCACCCCGAGGAACGCGTTGTAGTTCTCTTCCCCTGTCTCGGGCCGGTAGGAAAATGCCGGATGGTTTTGCGCGTCCGAGAGATTGATCGGATTGGCTTCGCTCGCCACGAGGCCGACCAGTCCCTCGTCGGAGCGCATCACCGTTTGGTGGACTGCCTGGCGATTAAGGCCTTCGGTGGCGTACAACTCAAGTGTTCCGTCGATGCGCAGCACATAGACGGAGCAGACCTCCGCCACCATATTGGCGGCGATCAACACCACGATCTTGTCCAGGCGATCCTGCGCGCTGACCGGCTCCGCCATTACCTCGCGAAGCCGGCGCAACAACACGCGCGGACCGCCAAGCGCGCCACGCATGGCGTGAGGTCCTTTGCCGCGTTTCGGGCCGGAACTCGTGTCCGACTCTGATGGCTCGTTCCGAACTGTCAGTCCGGAACACTTGGAGATTCAAACGTGTTTCGTGTTCCAACACAATGACGGCAAATCAAGCGTTGGAACCACAACACCCGCGGCTCCGATTCGAGCTTAAAAGAGGAGAATGCCGAGAGCGAGCCCCGAGCACCCGCAGCGGCCACCCATCCGGCCGTATAGCGAATGCGGCGCAGGCATCGCAAGCGCAAGCTAACCCGCACGCGGGATGATGCGTTAACATTAATTTGTCGCCGATACGGCGTATTGCAGCGCAGCAGCGGCGGCATTGCCGGTGGCGTGGCGGCTTAGCTCTTGTCCAGGCCATAAAGCGAATGCAGCGTTCGAACCGCTAGTTCCGTATAGGCCGCATCAATCAGCAGCGAGAACTTGATCTCCGAGGTGGTGATGGCGCGGATGTTGATGTTGCGATCGGCGAGCGCGCGAAACGCCCTCGCCGCGACGCCGGCATGGCTGCGCATGCCGATGCCGATCACCGAGACCTTGGCCACATCGGTCTCGCCGTCGAGCCGCCCGAAGCCGATCTTGCTCTCGGCCTTGGTGATGGTGTCGATCGCCCGCTGGTAGTCGGCCGCCGGAACCGTGAAGGTGAGATCGGTCGTAGCGCCGTCTGCCGACACGTTCTGCACGATCATGTCGACGTTGATGCTCGCCTCCGCCAGCGGACCGAAGATCGCCGCCGCGACACCGGGCTTGTCCTGCACCCGACGGATCGAGATCTGCGCCTCGTCCTTGGAGAAAGCGATGCCGGTCACGACCTGCTGTTCCATGATCTCGGCCTCGTCGCAAATGAGGGTTCCGGGGGGAGTGCTGTGGGGATCGATATCCTCCGGCCGATCGAAGCTCGAACGCACGAAGATGCGCACGTTGTGCACCATGCCGAGCTCGACCGAGCGTACCTGCAGCACCTTAGCGCCGAGCGAGGCGAGCTCCAACATCTCTTCGTAGGCGATCTTGGCCAGGCGCCGCGCCCGCGGCACGACGCGTGGATCGGTGGTGTAGACCCCGTCGACATCCGTATAGATGTCGCAACGATCGGCCAAGATGGCAGCGGCGACGGCGACCGCCGAGGTGTCCGAGCCGCCCCGTCCGAGCGTCGTGATCCGCCCGGTCTCCTTATGAATCCCCTGGAACCCGGAGATGACCGCCACCTCGGCGCGCTCCTTGAAACGACGGATCAGTTCCTCGCCGTTGACCTCAACGATGCGTGCCGAGCCATGCGCATTGCTGGTCTGGATCGGTAATTGCCAGCCTTGCCAGGATCGGGCAGTCACGCCCTCCGCCTGCAGCGCGATGGCCAGCAAGCCGGCAGTGACCTGCTCGCCGGACGCCACGACCGCGTCATACTCGCGCGCATCATGCAGGGGCGCTGCCTCGCGGCACCACTCGACCAATCGATTGGTGGCGCCCGCCATGGCCGAGACGACGACCGCCACCTCGTGGCCGGCATCGACCTCGCGCTTGACGTGCCGCGCAACGTTGCGAATGCGGTCGACGTCGGCGACCGAGGTGCCGCCGAATTTCATCACCAGCCGGGCCATGCCGGTTGCGGCTCCTACGGTGTGCGACCCCGGTAGCCGGTGTCGCCGATTAATCCGGGCCTCCGGCTGAAAAGGCAAGTATACATATCGGTGCGGGATACGGACCGCAACCCGCACACCAGGCGCCGTTAAGCGAGGCAAATTCGGGGAGTCCCGAATCCAAAATCGGCTCGTCGCTTCGGAGGCAATTCAATACCTCGTTTGCCGAGAACGGCGCCGCATCCTAAGATTTGGTCGCATTTTCTGCGCCAAACCGGTATCTCCTTTGCCGGAACACGCTCGGACCAGGCCCAAACGGATCGACCGCTGACATGCGTTACATCGAGAAGATCCTGCAACCGGGCGAACGGCTGGTCTATTCAGGCAAGCTCCATTGGATCGTCTATTGGCAGGGGCTGGCGCTTCTGGTTCTCGCCCTCTTCCTGATGGTGTTCGAGCGCAGCACCGGGACCTGGGCCGGCCAACTATTGCAGTTCGTATACTCGCTCGTGGGGCTTGCTGGAGCGGTTTTGCTCCTGCTGGGCTGGTTCAAGCGCGCTACCACTGAGATCGACGTGACGGACAAGCGGGTGATCCTAAAAAGTGGGTTCATCAGCCGCGAAACCACGGAGATGAATACGGATAAGATCGTGAGTGTCGACGTCGCACAATCTATTTTAGGACGCATCCTCGACTATGGCGATATCACCATCAATGGTCCGGGTGATGGAGACCGGAATAGCGAGAGGCTGCGGCTAATCGCGTCGCCGCTGGAACTCCGCACTCGCATCACCGCGCGGTGATGGAGCGGGTCTAATGCCACCGGTCAGAAGCTCAACAGTCGATGAGGCCGAGGTCGATCGGTTCTCGCGCCTCGCCACTGAGTGGTGGGATCCGCGCGGCAAGATGGCGCCGCTGCACAAGCTCAATCCGGTGCGGCTCACCTATATTCGCGACCAGGCGGCGGCGCAGTTCGCCCGCGACCCCAAGCGCCTCGACAGCCTGAGCGGCTTGCGCATCCTCGACATCGGCTGCGGCGGCGGCATTCTCGCCGAGCCACTGGCGCGGCTCGGCGCCCACATGGTGGGCGTGGATCCGTCGTCGACAAATATCGAGGCGGCGAAGCTGCATGCCGCCGGTGCCGATCTCACGATCGACTACCGCTGCTCGGATGCGGAAGCGCTTGCCGACGCCGGCGAGCGTTTCGATGTGGTATTGGCCATGGAAGTGGTCGAGCACGTTGCCGACCTTGATCTCTTCGTGCAGCGCTGCGCCGAGATGGTCAAGCCGACCGGCCTAATGTTCGTCGCTACCATCAACCGCACCCTGAAGAGCTTTGCGCTCGCGATCGTCGGCGCCGAGTATATCTTGCGTTGGTTGCCGCGCGGCACGCATCAATGGAGCAAGTTCGTGACGCCGGGAGAGATCAAGCGGCGCCTGACGAAGAATGGATTGCGCCTGATCGACGAGACCGGCGTGATATACAATCCGCTTTCCGACCGCTGGCAGCTCGCCTCGGATATGGACGTGAACTACATGGTTGTCACCTCGCGCAGCGGATAGCGACCGTCGTGCGCGTCTTTTCCGCGGAAATGAGGCCAAATATACAGATTTAGACCGCCTCCGATTCGAAGTATCGGGGGCGGTCTAGCGTGTTTGGTACGCCTCCAACCCTATCGATAGCGTTTCACCCGCCATGACTCCTCCTCCTTGGCTTTGGGTGGTGTTCACACTGCTCGCCGCGGCTGCGCAAACGGTGCGTAATGCTGCGCAGCGGGAGCTGACGGCGACGCTCGGCACGGTCGGCGCGACCCACGTGCGATTTCTGTTCGGATTTCCGTTCTCGGTTCTGTTCCTCGTGGGAGTGCTGGTTACGAACGCGCGGACCTTGTCGGTCCCGCCGCTTGTCTTTTGGCCCTATGTGATCGACGGCGCCCTGGCGCAGATCTTAGCGACCGCGCTGATGCTTGCCGCCATGGGCGAGCGTTCCTTTGTCGTCACCATCGCCTACATCAAGACTGAACCCGTGCAGGTGGCCTTGTTCGGATTCATTTTCCTCGGCGACCGCGTGTCGATGCCAATGATCGGGGCGATCCTGATCGCCACGGCCGGCGTGATCGTGATGTCGCTCAAGCCCCGTGCGGCGACAACCGATTGGCGTCCGACCCTGGTTGGGCTTGGCGCCGGCGCCATGTTCGCACTCTCCGCCATCGGCTTTCGCGGCGCAATCCTCACGCTCGGCGACGCAAGCTTCGTCCTCGCTGCGACCTATACGGTGACGGTCGGGCTGTTGCTGCAGACCGTGCTGCTGTCCCGCTACCTCGCTTGGCGCAAGCCCGGCGTGCTGCGCGGCATTATCCGCGCCTGGCGACCGTCTCTGTTCGCAGGGTTCATGGGCGCGGTCGCCTCCGAATTCTGGTTTCTGGCCTTCGCCATCGCGACCGCTGCTAGCGTGCGAACCCTCGCGCTGGTCGAGGTGCTGTTCGCGCAAGCAATATCGAGCTTTGTGTTCAAGCAGAAGATTACATCCCGAGAAGCCGCGGGCATCATATTGGTCGTGGCTGGCGTGGGGTTGCTGATATCAATAATCGGAAATCAGTGATCAGAAATGGATTTTGGGGGCCTGCTTTCTGACCACTGATTACTGATACCTGGAGCTAGTTTCGCTCGTCGGGGAGCACCGGCAAGGGGTGAAATTCAATGCCCTCTTCGGCGAGCGCTTTGGCATCGTCGGGTGAGGCCTCCCCGTAGATCGAGCGATGCTCGGTGTCGCCATAGTGCATCTTGCGAGCTTCGTCGGGAAATTTGGGGCCGACATAGTCGGCATTCCGCGTCAGGTGATCGCGCAGCTCTTTCAGCTTCTTGCGGAACTCGATTTCCTGGGGCGAGATCATAGCCACCGGCGTTCTGTCCTCGCCGGCGGAGGCAGCGGCGACGGCCGTCGGCGCCGCCATTTCTGTCGCCGCCGGTTTGACCACCTCGTGCGACGGCACCCTGGGCTTGCGGGTGCGCGTAAGCGAAGGCGCCATGATCGCCTTGGCGACTTTGGTCGAGCCGCAGAGCGGGCACGCAACAAGCGCGCGCGCGGCCTGCGTGTCGTAGGCGGCCGAGCTTGGGAACCAGCTCTCGAAGGTGTGCCCGCGTTTGCAGGCGAGGGCGTATTTGATCATGAAGGCTGCTTGACTGCATGCAAGTGAGCCGGCTCCGCCATCGGCTCCACCAGCTTGAATCGCCGTCCGTGCTGCAGCGAGGGAATGCGCCCGCGCGCCGCAACCACCTCGGCCGGGTCGATCTTCGCCCACACGATGCCGGGCTCGGTTCCGCCCTCGGCGAGGATACGGCCCCAGGGGTCAACGATCAGTGAATGGCCGAACGTCTCGCGACCGCTGGCATGCGTCCCACCTTGCGCCGCGGCCAGCACGTAGCAGCCGTTCTCGATGGCCCGGGCGCGAACGAGCACATGCCAATGCGCCTCGCCGGTCTGCCGCGTGAAGGCAGACGGGATGCTCAGATACGAGGCGCCGGCTTCTGCCAGCGCCCGATAGAGCGAGGGAAAGCGAAGATCATAGCAGATGGTCAGGCCGAGCCGGCCCCACGGGAGATCCGCAGCGGCCGCGACCTCGCCCGCGCGATAGGTGCGCGATTCCCGATAGCTCTCGCCGTCGGCGAGATCGACGTCGAACATATGGATCTTGTCGTACCGGGCAACGATCTCACCGTGCGGGTCGATCAGGAACGAGCGGTTGGCAGCCTTGTCGGCGGACAGCTTGATCGCAAGCGAGCCGATATGCAGATAGAGCGCAAGCTTGCGCGCGCGCTCGCGCAGCGCTGCGAGTATCGGGTCGAGCTCTTCCTCGACGATGTTGGCAAACAAACGATCGCGGTTAACCAGGATGTTGGTCATCTCCGGAGTTTGCACGTAGTCGGCGCCGCGCTTCTTGGCTTCGTCGACCAGGCGCACCGCATCGGCGAGATTACCCGTGGGCTCGAGGCCCGAGCGCATCTGGATCAAGGCGGCGTTGAAGGTCGCGCTCCCGCCGGAACTCATGCCGGCTGTCCCTGCGCACCCGCCAGCAGCGGATCGAGCCGTCCTGCCTCATCGAGCTCGTACAGATCGTCGCAGCCGCCGATGTGACTTGCGCCGATGAAGATCTGCGGGACCGTCGTGCGACCATTGGCAAGTTCGACCATCTTTTGCCGACCTTCCCGGTCGCCGCTCACGTCGATTTCGGTGAATACCACGCGCTTCTGCTCGAGCAGTGCCTTCGCCGAAGAACAATAGGGACAATAGCGCGTCGTATAGATCACCACGGGAGCCATGCGAATACCTTCGGCGGACGAATGACTTATATGTGAGTCCGCACGGTTTCGACAACCCGGGCGAATACCAGGACGTCGACTTTTGCAGCCCCCGCACGCAGCAGGGCTCGGGCACACGCATTCGCGGTGGCTCCCGAGGTCAGGACGTCGTCGATCAAGATGAGGCGCCGGCCGGCCACCTCGGTCCGCCGCTCGGCAGGTACGCGAAAGGCCCCTTGCACGTTGTCGGCCCGCTGCGACTTCGACAATCCGACCTGCTGGACGGTCGGCTTGATGCGCGCCAGCGCCGAATGGGCGACCGCGACACCCGTCCGGTCGGCGGCGATGGCCTTGGCGAGTGCCGCGGACTGGTTGAACCGCCGCGCCCATAGCCGCCGCCAATGCAGCGGAACCGGAATGAGCGCGTCGCAATCCTCCAAGAGCTCATGGCCGGCGCGAGCCATCCAGCGCCCCATGGTCGGTGCGAGGTCGAGCCGGTCGCCGTATTTCAGCGCGTGCACCAGAGCGCGGGCGACATCGTCGTAGCGCACCGCAGCTCGGGCCCGATCGTATGCAGGGGGATTGGCGATCGCCTCCATCGACAGGAGGCCTTGCCCGGAATCATAGGCGAACGGGATGCCGAGCCGTGCACAGTAGGGTGGCGCGATGAACGAGAGCTTGGACCAGCAGGCGGCGCAGAGCGCGCCGTCGGCCAGAGGCTCGCGGCATGACGGGCAAAGCGGCGGCAAGGCGAGGTCCAGGGCTCCCCGCAAGCCAGCACGCCAGGCGCGGCCGACATGCGCCGCGTGTGAGCTCCAACCTGCCTTCGTTGACTGCATGGTGCGATATTGCCACGAAACTAGTCCGTCTCAATGGCGGTTCAGGAAGAGAAGTCGGGGAATGATTTGCGATCTTTGATCACCGACGGTCGCATGTGCGTGCATCGGCTTCGTTGAACGCTCGGTTTTGTTAATCAACAGCTGCCCGGATCGTCGCAACGAGGCGGCGTCGGCCTCGTCGTAGCCGTCGCCTCAGCAGAGGCGGGGCTCTCCGCTCCGGCGACGACGGCGGTCACGCGCCAGCGATAGGACATCTGCGGTTTCAGCCCGGTATCACCGAAGCTCGGCCCCGCCACGCTGCCGGCTGGCACAAATGGTCCGCCCGCGTCAGCGCGCGCAACATTGTAGCGCTCGGCTCCCCCCACCGGTGCCCAGACCAATGCCGCCGCCGTGTCCCCCGTGTCGATGACCGCAAGCGCGGCGGGCGCCACGCCGGGCGCAGGCTGCGGCGCAGCGCTTGGCCGACTGCCCACGGTCAGCGCGTCGAGCATCGCCTTGATCGCCATGATCTGTCGTCCCGACTTGGCGACGTAGCTGTCGTCATGGGTCAAATAGCTCCACCAATCCCAGCAGCCGTTGGGATTGGCCGGCACGAGCTCGCGGGCCTTGGCTTGCGGATAGAGCACGATGATCCGATTGGTATCGGCCCATGCGTTGAGCCCGGCCGCCGCGATAAACTTTTGGCCGATGTCGTCGATGGTCTGGAGGCAGCCGTGCAACGCGACGTGCACGCGGCACGCCATTCCGGCCGCGCAGTCCTTCGGCACGAACACATAGCCTTCATCAGCCATGCTCAGTGTGCCGGGCGTGTCGCCATGGGTGTAGCCGGCCTGGGCGAAGCTCTGCACAGTTGCGCTCAGGGCGTCCGGATTGCCCGGCTTGTTGAGGGCGCCGTAAATGTACTGGAGGATAATGCCGGCCTGATCATAATTATTGCAGCGATCGATGAACGGACTTTGGGTGACCGGGCAGTCGTTCAGGCCCGTCACGCGAGAATCCTGGACGATCCAGGCGTGGCCTGCCCCCACCGCGGTTTGGTAGTAGAGATTGCCGCGGCCGGCAGTGCCGAGATAGTGGCCGTAAAATGCCGCCGCCGCGTCGGTCGCCGATTTGGCGACCGTCGGATCGTTGAAGCCGTGAAAGAGATAGATTTTTTGCCGGCTCAGATTGTTAGTCGGGTCGATGTCGCCTGCCGCTGCCTTCTTATCCGCCATATCCGAATAGACGCGGAGCGGCGGCGGCGGACCTTTCATGCATGGCCCGGTCGCGGTCAGCAGCGGCAGCGTGTAGCCATTGAAGATGTCCGACGCGTCCGCTTGCGCGCAGTAGAACGGCCCTCCGGCCACCACGCCCACGCCCTTGATGACAGAGGACCAAGCGGTGCCGAATTGTACGGCCATGAAGGCGCCCGACGAGATCCCCGAGATCGAGCTTTCGGCGATGGCCGCATTGTAGGTCGGCAGCGCCGCAAGCTCGGCCCCCGTCGCGCGCGCCGTCATCGTCACGGCGCAGATCACGTTGAGGAGGACGCCGGCGAGGAGCGCACTGAGGCGCGAAGGGCCGAGCCGGGGCAGGGCGAGGCCAAATGCCAGGTGAATCCCCGCCCGCGACGCATGGCCGCCGCGCGCGGGAGCCTGGTCCGTACGCGCTGCTCCAGTTTCGATATTTTGACGTGATCGCATCTCGGCAACGTTAGCGCGAGCGCGATCTCGCCTCAACAGATTTTGAGTGGGACACGATATCGTTATAAGAACTCGATGTAGAAGATATTCTGTGGGCGTCTCTGTCGGGGCAGGCTTTTGGGTCCGAGCGCATGCGAAGGCAAACTCGATGCTGCGGAGCGTGCCGTTTACCCGCGATGTTCAACGACTGGTCAGAGTGTAGGTTTAATCAATGTCGTCGCCCTCGCGCATCTTTGATCCGCTTTTGCTGCGCCTACGGCGGCGGCGGGCGGCGGCGCTCGGTGCCGAGACGTTTCTGATCGACCGCGTGGCGCAAGATTTGGCGGAACGATTGTCGGTCGTGCGGCGGCGGTTCGAGCTGACCTTGGATCTCGGCACGCCAACCGACGCAGTGCGCCACGCGCTGAAAGATCACGTCGGCATGCTGATTGCCGTTGACGCGATCGCCGAGCATCTGCGCCAAGCGAGATCGGCAGTCGCTGCGGACGCCGAGGCGCTGCCGTTTTGCGACGCCTCGGTCGACCTGATCGTCTCAGGCCTGGCGCTGCAATGGGCCAACGATCTGCCGGGGGCGCTGTTACAGATTCGCCGCACGCTCAAGCCGGACGGTCTGTTTCTCGCCGCCATCATCGGCGGCGAGAGCTTGACCGAATTGCGCCAGGCATTCGCCGCGGCCGAAACGGAGATCGAAGCCGGCATCTCGCCGCGCGTGGCGCCATTCGCCGAGCTGCGTGAGCTCGGCGCCCTGCTGCAGCGCGCGGGCTTCGCCTTGCCGGTGATCGATGTGGATAGGCTCACGGTCCGCTATTCGACGCCATTTGCGCTGCTGCAAGATCTTCGGCGCATGGGCGCGGGTAACGCGCTTGTCGAACGCCGCCGGACGCTCCTACGGCGGCGCACGCTGATGCGCATGGCCGACATCTATGCGGAGCGCTTCGCCGACGCCGACGGCCGCTTGCGCGCGACGTTTGATGTCGTGTGGCTTTCGGGCTGGGCGCCGCATCCCAGTCAGCAGCAACCGCTCAAGCCGGGATCGGCGCAAATGCGGCTCGCCGAGGCGCTCGGACCACGGATCAGTAATCAGAGCCCAGTGGTCAAGGGACCGCCCAATCCTGAAGACTGACTTCAGACGACCGAGCCTGGCTACAGCAGGGACGTTAAATGCGCGATGAGCGGCTCGTCCGCCGGCGGCATCGGATAGTCGCGCAGCCGGTTCGGCCGCACCCAGGCCAGCGTCTGCCCTTCGCGTGGCGTGGCCATGCCGTCCCAGCGGCGGCACACATAGAGCGGCATCAACAGATGGAAGTCTTGGTAGGCGTGGCTCGCAAAAGTCAGCGGTGCGAGGCAGGCTTCCTTGACCGTGATGCCGAGTTCCTCATCGAGTTCCCGGATCAGCGTCTGCTCGGGCCGCTCGCCCGGCTCGACCTTGCCACCGGGGAACTCCCACAGGCCGGCCATCGCCTTGCCGGCCGGACGCTGCGCCAGCAGCAGGCGCCCATCGGCATCGATGAGAGCGCAAGCGGCGACAAGAACGAGCTTGTGGCTCGCGCCAAAGGCATCAGGACCGGTAGTCACCGTTGATGGCCACATATTCCTTGGTCAGGTCGCATGTGAGCACGCGGTCGCGGCCGTGCCCGAGGCCGAGCGCCACTTTCAAGGTGATTTCCGGCCTTTGCATCACCGCCGAAACGGCCGCCTCGTCGTAAGCGGGATCGCGTGCGCCCTTATGGGCGACGCGGATATCGCCAAACCAGATCGCAAGCTTGTCGCGGTCGGCCGGCTCGCCCGCCTTGCCGACCGCCATGACGACGCGGCCCCAATTGGCGTCCTCGCCGGCGATCGCCGTTTTCACCAGCGGCGAATTGGCGATCGAGAGCGCCACGCGCCGCGCTGATTTCTTCGACACCGCGCCCTCGACAATGATCTCGACGAGCTTGCGTGCGCCCTCGCCGTCGCGCGCGACCTGCTCGGCGAGATTGCTGAGCACCGCGTCGAGCGCGGCGCGGAATTCGCCGAGCCGACGGTCACCCGGCTGTGTGATCGTCGGCGCACCGGATGCCGCAGCCGCTCCGGTCGCAAACGCCAGCAAGGTGTCGGAGGTCGAGGTGTCGCCGTCGATGGTGACCGCGTTGAACGTGTCGACGACACCGCGTGCGATCAGCGCCTGCAACGCGGACGCCGCAATCGGGGCGTCGGTGAAGACAAAGGCCAGCATCGTCCCCATGTCGGGGGCGATCATTCCGGCGCCTTTAGCAAAGCCGTTGATCGTCACGGTCGCCTCGCCGAGCTTGGCCGTCGCGGTCGCGAGCTTGGCAAAGGTATCGGTGGTCATGATCGCCTTGGCGGCGTCAAGCCACGCCAGAGAGCTGGCGCCGGCCGCGAGGTTGCCCATCACCGCGCCGAACTTGTGCGCATCAAGCGGCTCGCCGATGACGCCGGTCGAGGCGAGGAAAACTTCGACGGCGCGGCAGCCGATCGCCTTGGCGGCAATCTCGGCGGTAAGCTTGGTCGCCGCGCGTCCGCTCTTGCCGGTGAAGGCATTCGCATTGCCGGAATTCACCACTAGCGCGCGCGCCTTGCCGGCGCCGAGCTTGTCCCGGCACCATTCGACCGGCGCGGAAGGGCATTTCGAACGCGTGAGCACACCCGCGACCGTCGTTCCCTTGTCGAACAGGGCAAGCAGCACGTCGGTGCGGCCCTGGTAGCGAATGCCGGCGGCCGCCGTCGCCAGCCGTACGCCGCCGATTTCGGGCAGGTCGGGAAAGCGAGCAGGGGCGAGAGGGGAAATATTTGCTGCCATGAATGTCTCGAATAACGCGTGGCGGGCCAAGTGCGCGACCTGATCGGCGCACCGTTCCTCGGGTCAATTGACGACACTCCGCCGGGCGGGGGCGGCGACTAGGACGAACCCCTTTATCAGATCATCGCTTCGGCGGGGCGCCGGGCGGCGGGGTCGGGCCGCCGCCGATGCGCTCGATCTTGGCGCCGTCGCGCAACTTACTGACATAATCGGCCTGTGCCTTGCGCACCAAGTAGCTTTCGAGCTGGGGCTTCACCTGCTCAAAGCTCGGCACCTCGCGCTTGCGCTTGTCCTCGACCTTGATGATGTGCCAGCCGAATTGGGTCTTGACCGGATCGGAAGTCTGCCCCTTGTTGAGCTTGAACGCGACCTCGGCGAATTCCGGCACCATCTGGTCCTTGGTGAAATAGCCCAGATCGCCGCCATCCGCGGCGCCCGGATCCTTGGATTTCTGCTTGGCCAGCGCGGCAAAGTCCGTGCCCTTCTTGAGCTCGACGAGCACCGCCTTGGCGTCGGCCTCGGTCTCGACCAGGATATGCCGCGCGTGGACCTCCTGCTCGTCGCCGATCTGCTTTGCCGCCTCGTCATAGACCTTGTGCAAAGCCGCGTCGGTCACGGCGTCCTTGCCGACCGATTGCATCAATGTGTCCATCAGCAGCCGGTTGCGCGCAAAGGTCAGCCGGCGCTGAAACTCGACGCCCTGCGCGAGCTTTTGGTCATCCGCCGCCTTGTCGACCAGCAGCATGTCGGCCAAATAGGTTATGAGATAGTCGCGGCGCGCCTCCGCCGGCAATTGCGCCAGTTGCTCGGCCATCTCCTCCTCGGCAACGTCGACGTCGCTCTGGTGGATCTCCACGCCATTCACCTTGGCGACGACCGGATCGGTCTGGGCAAGCGTTGCCGTCGTGGGCGCGAACAGCAACACAAATCCTGCAGCGGCACCCAGGAGGCCGATGCGCCGAGCCGGTAACGCCCGGTTCGAGCGGGCGACGTGATTGGGCGAAGTCATGTAACTATCCTCAAACTCAGGGGCTGATCCGTCGGTCGCGGTGGTTGGCGGGCCTTGTCGCCCAATTGCCCGCGCTTGGCAATGGTCGAGTGGGGGGCGATCTTGGCGAGAGTGTGGGCATGGACCCAGGCTTTTTGCCGGCGTTTCGAGGCATTGGGCGCGCCCCGGAGCGATTGACAAGGGTGTGACCCCCTCCTATTTCTCGGTTGACCTCCGCCCATGCAGCCACAGGGCGTTTTGTTTGCGCATGCGGGCTGAAAAGTGTCGCGATTTTCAACCATTTGGGGCTCAGCTCAGCCGTCGGGCAACGGGCGCCGTCGCGACGCAGATATTATATGCGGCAGGACGGCCATGCCCAATTCGAGCGTCGGCGCATGACCTCTGAAAGGATATCGGGATGATCGGTGCGCTTGCCCGCAAAGTTTTCGGCTCCGCGAATGACCGGCGGATTCGTGGCTATCGCCCGCGCGTCGACGCCATCAACGCCATGGAGAAGGAGCTGGAGCCGCTGTCTGACGAGGCGTTGCGCGCGCGCACGGCGGCGTTCAAGGCGCAGCTCAACGAGGGCAAGACGCTCGACGAAATTTTGGTGCCGGCCTTCGCCACGGTGCGCGAAGCTGCCAAGCGCACGCTCGGACAGCGCCATTTCGACGTGCAGATGATCGGCGGCATGGTCCTGCATGAGGGCGGGATTTCCGAGATGAAGACCGGCGAAGGCAAGACGCTGGTCGCGACCCTTCCGGTCTATCTCAACGCGCTGGCCGGCCGCGGGGTCCACGTCGTCACGGTCAACGATTATCTCGCCAAACGCGACGCCGAATGGATGGGCCAGATCTACAACTTTCTCGGGCTTTCGGTCGGCGTCATCGTGCATGGTCTCGACGACGACGAGCGCCGTCGCTCTTACGATTCCGATATCACCTACGGTACCAACAACGAATACGGTTTCGACTATCTGCGCGACAACATGAAATACCGGCTCGAGGACATGGTGCAGCGCGGCCATGTCTTCGCTATCGTCGACGAGGTGGACTCGATCCTGATCGATGAGGCGCGCACGCCGCTGATCATTTCCGGCCCGCTCGACGACCGCTCCGATTTCTACAACACCATCGACACCTTCATCCCTAAGCTCGACAAGGACGACTACGAGGTCGATGAGAAGCAGCGCACGGTGACTCTGACCGAGAAGGGCATGGAGGGGCTCGAGCAAATGCTGCGCGAGGCCGGACAGCTCAAGTCGGACTCGCTCTACGACGTCGAGAACGTCTCGGTGGTGCACCACGTGAACCAGGCGCTGCGTGCGAACAGGCTGTTCCAGCGCGACAAGGACTACATCGTGCGCAACGGCGAGGTCGTCATCATTGACGAGTTCACGGGGCGCATGATGCCGGGCCGGCGCTATTCGGAGGGGCTGCACCAGGCGCTCGAGGCGAAGGAGCGCCAACCAGTCCAGCCGGAGAACCAGACGCTCGCCTCGATCACGTTCCAGAATTACTTTCGCATGTACCAGAAGCTCGCCGGCATGACCGGCACGGCGCTCACCGAGGCCGATGAGTTCATGGATATTTACGGGCTCGAAGTGCTCGATATCCCGACCAACATGCCGCTCGTGCGCATCGATGACGATGACGAGGTTTATCGGACCGCGAGGGAGAAGTACAAGGCGATCCTGACGCTGATCGAGGACTGCAAGACCCGCGGTCAGCCGGTGCTGGTCGGCACGACCTCGATCGAGAAATCAGAGCAACTCGCCCAGATGCTGCGCGAGCGAGGCTGGGAGCAGCACGATTTCGCCGATCCCAATGCATTCGCCGCGCTGTATTCCGGTGACGACGGGGCCGCCAAGGCGAAGGTGTTCGCGATCCTCAACGCCCGTTATCACGAGCAGGAGGCCTATATCGTGGCGCAGGCCGGCGTTCCGGGTGCCATCACGATCGCCACCAACATGGCTGGGCGCGGAACCGACATTCAGCTCGGCGGCAACGCCGAAATGCGCATCCGCCAAGAGCTGCAAGGTCTCGAAGGCGGCGAGCGCGAGAGCCGGATTGCCGATATCCGAGCGCAGGTCGCCCGTTTGAAGGAGAAGGCGCTCGCTGCCGGGGGTCTCTACGTGCTCGGCACTGAACGGCACGAATCGCGGCGCATCGACAACCAGCTGCGCGGCCGCTCCGGGCGCCAGGGGGATCCCGGTCACTCCAAGTTCTTCCTCTCGCTCGAAGACGATTTGATGCGCATCTTCGGGTCCAACAAGCTCGACGGCATGTTGCAGCGTCTGGGGCTGAAAGAGGACGAGGCCATCATCCATCCCTGGATCAACAAGGCCCTGGAGAAGGCGCAGCAAAAGGTCGAGGCGCGCAACTTCGACATCCGCAAGAACCTGCTGAAGTTCGACAACGTGATGAACGACCAGCGCAAGGTCATTTTTGAGCAGCGCATCGACCTGATGCGGGATGAGAATGTGGCCGAGACCATCTCGGACATGCGCCACGCCGTGGTCGAGGATCTCGTGGCCAAGCACATGCCGGAGAACGCCTATCCGGAGCAATGGGATACGGCTGGCCTCAAGGACGAGCTCACGCGCGTGCTCGGGCTTGATCTCCCGGTCCAAGACTGGGCCAAGGAGGAAGGCATCGCGGACGAGGAAGTTCGCAACCGCATCGAGCGCCGCGCGGACGAGCACATGGCGGCAAAGGTGGCCCAGTGGGGCCCGGACGTCATTCGCTATGTGGAGAAATCGATCCTGCTGCAGACGCTCGATCATCTCTGGCGCGAGCACCTCGTCATGCTTGAGCATCTACGCCAGGTGATCGGACTGCGCGGGTACGGGCAGCGCGACCCGCTCAACGAGTACAAAGCCGAGGCGTTCAATCTGTTCGAGGCCATGGTGGCGCATCTGCGCGAGGCGGTCACGGCGCAGCTTATGCGGGTCGAGATCGTCGCCCAGCCCCCACAGGAGCCGGCCAATCTCCCCTATATGGAGGCGCACCACGTCGATCCGCGCACTGGCGAGGACGAGATGGCTCTTGCCGACGCCTCGGTCGTCACGGCGCTGGCGGACAACGGCAGCAGCACTGCGCGGGCTGCGGAGCGCAATCCCAACGATCCGTCAAGCTGGGGCAAGGTCGGCCGTAACGAGCCCTGTCCTTGCGGCTCGGGCAAGAAATTCAAGCATTGCCACGGCCGATACGCCTGACAGGGAACAGTAATCAGAAGTCAGTGATCAGGGAATAGGGTCGGAACCAGGGGTTAAGAGGCTTTCGCCTTGATCACTGGCCTCTGATTACTGACGCCTGATCAGCGTAGCGCCGACCAGCGGCCCTCGAAGCTGCCGGTTGAAGTGGTCGGCGGTGGGGCGACCAGGCTCGCGCTGGCGGCCGGTTGCGGCTCGTCTGCGGCCGGTTGCGGGTGCTTGGCCGGCGCCGCCGCAGGGGCAGCGCCCGCGACCGATTTCTCCGGCTCCGCAGGTTTTGGTTTCGGCCGGATGGCTGCGGCCGCTGCGGGTCTGGGCTCGGATTTCGCCTTTGGCGGCTCGGGAGGTGCCGGCTCGGGACCGCGCAAGCCGACCCACTGCGAGACGGTCGACGTCATGCGGCTGAGCACCCCGTCGTTCTTGTCGGTGCTTGCGTCGCCCGCCTCTGCTCCGGTGGCGGCAGCCCGGTTTGGCGCGGCGGGCGCAGCGGGCTTGCTTGAGCCTCCACCGAACAGGCTTCCGAGCCCGATGCTGCCGGTGGCCTCGCCTTCCGCAGGTCCGGGCGGAGTGACGTGGGGCGGGATCGTGCCGGGCGCCGAACCCGGAGCGAGCGCGCGGATGCTGCTGTCCGTCTGCAGGGCGGCGACGAAAACCGGGTGCATGCCGCCGTCGGTGCCGGTTCTGATCGGAGCCGCCGGCGTCCCTTGTCGGATCAGTTCGGCGGTCTGGATATCGTCGGCGTGCTGCTTGTCTTTCACCGCGGCGACAATCTCCTCCGGCACCTTGTAGGCCGGGCAGGTCCCCGCGGGACTGAAAGATGCCGAGCCGTGCACCGGATTAGCGTCAAACACGTAGTGTCGCTCGCAAACATCGACCTTCGGCTCGTGGTGGGTGACCTCGAAATGGTCGTAACCCTGCTTGAGCATCTTCCAGAAGGGCATATTCGGATTATTGCGGTGCTTGGCCATATTGATCGGCGTCATCCGGAACGGATAGGCCTGCACCTGGAACGCCCGTTGGCCGCCGAAGAAGGCCTCGCGCGCGAGCGCGTAGATCTCGGCGATCTGCTCGTCGGTCATGGCGTAGCAGCCGCGCGAGGAGCAGTCGCCGTGCACCATCAGCTCCGCACCCGTGCGTCCCAACGCGCGATCGAAGGCGTTCGGAAAGCCCGTGTTGAAGGCGAGATAGTAGTGTGAGGTCGGATTCATCTGCCCGGGCGTGATGGCGTAAAAGCCCTCCGGCGCCTGACGATCCCCTTCTCTTACCTTGGGCCCGAGCTCGCCTGACCAACGGCAGATCGGATAGGTCTTGAGCAGTTCGAATTGGCCGCTACGATTCTGCTTCCAGACTTCGAACTCCGATTCCTGCTTGAAGAGGCGCACGAGGATCGGGGAATCCTTCTCCATATCCTTCTGCTCGATCAAGGAGACCATTTTCTCCGAGAGCGGCTTTAGCGCCCGGTTGGGATCCGCCGACGAGAGGCTTTCGAGATTGCAGCCGGCAAGCGCGATCGAGGCGACAATGGCCGCCGACGCGAGCAGTGCGCGGACCCGACTACCTCTCAACGAAAGACTCCCCCTCGCAGGCAGCCCCCAACAAATCATTATGAACAATCGTTATCCTTAAGGCGCTCCGATCGCAAGCGGAAGACACCCTTCTACCTGGTTGCGCTTAACAGAACCTTAAGCATCGAAAATATCCTTTACCAAGCAAAGGGTTACCGCAAGCCGCCGGGGCAACCGTCGGACCGCTGGCGACGGTGTGATTGAGTGGCCGGCGGCGAAAGTATGGCGGGCCGAGCCGGCAGCCATGGCGGTGCGCGTCCCGACTCAGCCCAGCGACCGGCCGATGGCCATGAACTTGTCGCGCCGCTGCTGGCGCACCGTGGCCCCGTCCAAGCCGTGCAATTCGGCAAGCGCCACCGCAACGGCCTCGCCGGTGGCGTTAATCGCCGCGGCCGGATCGCGGTGCGCACCGCCCGCCGGCTCGCCAACAATCGTGTCAATCACCCCGAAACGCACAAGATCCTGTGCCGTGATCTTCATGTTGGTGGCGGCCTCCTGCGCCTTGGCCGTGTCGTGCCAGAGGATGGAGGCGGCACCTTCCGGCGAGATAACGCTGTAAATGGCGTGCTCCAGCATGAGAACCCGGTTGGCGGTGGCGATGGCGATGGCACCGCCCGATCCGCCCTCGCCGAGAATGACCGCGACGTTGGGCACTCCAAGCTCCAGGCACTTTTCGGTGGACCGCGCGATCGCTTCGGCTTGACCGCGTTCTTCTGCCCCGATTCCTGGATACGCGCCCGCGGTGTCGACGAGCGCCAGCACCGGGATCTCGAAGCGATCGGCCATTTCCATCAGCCGTACCGCTTTGCGGTAGCCCTCCGGACGCGCCATGCCGAAATTGCGTTTGAGCCGGCTTTCGGTGGTTGAGCCCTTCTCGTGGCCGATGACGCAGATGCTCTCGCCCCGGAACCGGCCAAAACCGCCAATAATGGCTTCGTCGTCGCCGAACTTGCGGTCGCCGGCGAGCGGTGTGAATTCGGTGATGAGCCGGCCCACATAGTCCAGGCAGTGCGGGCGCTGCGGATGCCGCGCGACCTGGGTCTTTTGCCACGGACTGAGGTTGCCATAGAGGTCCTTCAGGGCTTGGGCGGCCTTCGCCTCAAGCCTTGATATCTCCTCGTCAATGCCGACAGCGTCCTCGCCGGCCTGCAAGGCGCGCAGCTCCTCGACCTTGGCCTCGAGCTCGGCCACCGGCTTTTCGAAATCGAGGTAGCTACGCATCAATGCCATGGGTCTCGGCAAAAGCGGGCGCTGGCGACGTGGATACCTCGAAACTGGCTTGTTGGCACGGTTCAAGTCAAGGAATGGTGTACGCCCTTGATTCGGCTGCCACGATTAGTGCCGCGTCGGCTTAGGTGTCCTCTGCCAAGGGGTGCAGGTCGCGCACGAGGCTCTTGAGCCGCTCCTCCAGCACGTGGGTGTAGACCTGCGTGGTCGAGATGTCGGCATGGCCAAGCAGCGTTTGTACGATCCGCAGATCGGCGCCGTTGTGCAAGAGGTGACTGGCGAAGGCATGGCGAAGCACATGCGGGCTCACTCGGTCGGGCCGCAGTCCAGCAGCGAGCGCAAGCTCCTTAAGCTCGCGGGCGAAGTGCTGGCGCGAAAGGTGACCGCTCTCGCCGAATGACGGAAACAACCACTTCGCTTGGTCGTCGGCGTCGTGCTCGCTGAGCAGCGCCAAGTAATCGACCATGGCGCGCTTAGCGGCCTCGTTGAGCGGCACCACGCGCTCCTTGCCGCCTTTGCCGCGCACAAGCAGCAAGCGCAGGTCACGCCGTGCCGCCGAACGCGGCAACGTCACGAGCTCCGACACTCGCAAGCCAGTGGCATAGAGCACCTCGAGCAGGCAGGTCAGCCGTGCGGCGCGCAAACGCTCCGATGGGGTTCGTTGCGGATCGGTCATGCAGACACGTGCATGCGCCAGCATGCGATCGACCTCGTCGATGGAAAGAATTTTGGGGAGCGGCCGGCCGCGCTTGGGGCCTTCGAGCACCGAAGCAGGATCGTCGCCGCGATACCCCTCGGCATACAAGAACCGATAGAGCTGGCGCGCGGCCGAAAGCCGGCGTGCCACCGAGCTCGTCTTGAAGCTGCGCTCGGCAAGTCGCTCCAAGTACTGGCGTATGTCCTCCGAAGTCGCCGCCCCGAGCGTCTTGCCGTTCTTGGAGAGATGCGTGGATAGATCGGCTAGGTCGCACTCATAGGCCGCGAGCGTGTTCGGTGCCGCGCCGCGTTCGGACGCGAGCATATCAAGAAAGAGCTCGATCAGCGTTGAGTCAGAGCGGCGCGGCGCGGGGGCCATCTTGGCTCCGATGGGCGCTCAGCGCTTGAGGAACTTGTCGGGCGGGATCGTCACGGTGATCTCGCGCGGCTTGGGGGTCACATATTTGGCCAGCGAGAACACCGCACCGTAGGCCAGTCCGCCCAGCAGTCCCACCAAGACCAGAAATCGGAACAGGCTCGGCATCGTCAGAACCGGTGCAACGGACTAAGAATGGCTGTAAATAGCGGATTGAGTACGATCATGTTCCTGGCGCTCTGGCAAGATTATAAGTTCTGTTCCCACGAATAGCCCGATCGGCAACCGCTCCCGAAGTAAGGGTATTTAATTACCGATTCTATCGCATTTGACTTAATTTCTTCCCACACAGGCGGACCGGATCCGGGCCGCATCGCTTGTTGCCAATGAATGTATTAACGACGTCCGATCTTGGGTAGACCGGCGCCCAGTTCAGTCCAGAGTTGGTTCATTTGCCGGTCACCAGCTATCCTCAGCCTCGTGGTGCGGGCAGGGGTGCTGGCTACGCGATGGGCCCGCATTCGAAGGGTCGGAAAGGCGAGAAGACCATGTCGGACGCGGCGGCGCAAAAAGACGTGCCGGAGCCGGTATCGGAACCGCGCATCGTGGCGGCGCTCGGGGGGCGTTCGATCGTGCTCGTTGGGATGATGGGAGCAGGCAAGTCTTCGGTTGGCCGACGGCTCGCCGTCCGGCTCGCGATTCCCTTCGTCGATGCGGACAGTGAGATCGAGGAGGCCGCCCGCATGACCATACCGGAGATTTTCGAGAGTCACGGTGAGCCCCGTTTTCGCGCCGCGGAAGCGCGCGTGATCGCCCGATTGCTCGAGAGCGGGCCGCAAGTGCTTGCAACCGGGGGTGGCGCATTCATGAACCCCGACACACGCGCCGCGATCGGCGCCAAGGGGGTTTCAGTCTGGCTGCATGCGGACGTGGACGTTTTGCTGCGCCGGCTCAAGCGTCGCTCGACCGCCGATCGTCCGCTATTGAACACGACGCAGCCATCCGAAACTCTGGAGCGTCTGGTCGCGGAGCGCTACCCGATCTATGCGCAGGCAGATGTAACAGTTCAATCGCGCGACGTGCCCCACGACACCATCATAGCCGAGATTCTCGCGGCCTTGGGCGACCGGCTGGCGATCTCCGGGGAGCATTGGCCCGGCCGAGGAGGAAGCGGATGACGGTTCCGTACCGAGCCGGCGAGCCGATCCAAGTGCAGGTCGCGCTCGGCGAACGCAGCTATGACATTGTTATCGGTCGCGGGCTCCTCGACTCCCTCGGAGCGCGCATTGCCGCGCTGCGACCGGGCGCCAAATCGGCGATCGTCAGCGACGCGACCGTTGCGCGGCTGCATCTCGACGCGGCCGAGGCGGCGTTACAAGAAGCCGGGATTTCGGCAACGCGGGTCGTCGTGCCAACCGGCGAAGGCGCCAAGAGCTTTCCCGTGCTCGAGCAGGTCTGTGAGGAATTGATCGCGGCCCGAATCGAGCGCGCCGACCTTGTGATTGCATTCGGCGGCGGCGTCGTCGGCGATCTGGCCGGTTTTGCCGCCTCGGTGGTGCGGCGGGGCCTCGACGTCGTGCAGGTGCCGACCACTCTTTTGGCGCAGGTGGATTCCTCGGTCGGCGGCAAGACCGCCATCAATTCGCGACAGGGAAAGAACCTGATCGGCGCGTTCCACCAGCCGATCCTGGTCGTCGCCGACACCGCGTTGCTCGATACCCTGCCGCCGCGCGAATTCCGCGCCGGCTATGCCGAAACCGCCAAATATGGACTTATCGCGGATGCGGGCTTCTTTGCTTGGCTAGAGATGAACTGGCGCGACGTGTTCGCCGGCGCCCCCGCGCGCGAGCACGCGATCGCGGTGAGCTGTCGCGCCAAAGCGGCGATCGTCGGGCGCGACGAGCGCGAGACCGGCGAACGGGCGCTGCTCAATCTCGGGCACACGTTCGGGCATGCGCTCGAGGCGGCAGCGGGCTTTTCCGAACGCCTCTTGCACGGCGAGGCGGTCGCGCTCGGCATGGCGCTGGCGTTCGAATTCTCGGCCAGGCTCAACCTCCTTTCGCTGGTCGAGGCCGACCGCGTGGCGCGGCACCTTGCCACCGTCGGCTTGCCCGCCCATCTGTCGGCGATTCCCGGGCCGATGCCCGGCGCCGACCGGCTGATGGATTTGATCGCACAGGACAAGAAGGTGAAGCGTGGCAAGCTGAGTTTCATTTTAGCGCACGGGATCGGCGCGAGCTTCGTCGCGCCGGACATCGACGCGGCCGAGGTGCGCGCCTTTCTGGTCGAGAAGCTTGCCGAGCAATGATCGCCGAGGATTGGGTTTCATTAGTGATCGTTTTTGTGTGCTTGCTACTGTCGTTCTTTTTCGCCGGAAGCGAGACCGCACTGACCGCCTCCTCGCGCGCCCGCATGTTGCGGCTTGAGCGGCAAGGCAATCCGCAAGCAGCCCTGGTCAACCGCCTGCTCGCGGCGCGCGAACGGCTGCTCGGCGCGCTGCTGCTCTGTAACAACGTAGTCAACATCGCCGCCTCGTCATTGACGACCAGTGTTCTGTTCCTCTGGTTCGGCAGTGTCGGTGTGCTCTACGCCACGATCGTCGTGACGATCATCGTGGTCGTGTTTTCCGAGGTGCTGCCGAAGACGGCCGCGATCAACGCTCCCGATCGCGTGGCGTTGCTGGTGGCGCGGCCCATGCATTGGATCGTTCGCCTGTTCGGTCCCGTGCTCATGGGCGTCGAAGCGCTGGTCCGCTGGCTGCTGCGCTTCGTCGGGATCAGGGTCGGCGAGAATCAGCCGATCCTGTCGGCGCACGAGGAACTGCGCGGAGCCGTCGACCTGTTGCATTGGGAAGGCGGCGTCGAAAAGGTCGACCGCGATATGTTCGGAGGCCTGCTCGATCTGCGCGAGCTCGAAGTCTCCGATGTCATGATTCACCGCACCGAGATGATCACGCTCAATGCCGACGATCCGCCCGAGCAGGTCGTACGCGCAGCGATCGATGCGCCGGTGACGCGGGTGCCGCTATGGCGCGGCACGCCGGAGAACATTGTCGGCGTGCTGCACATGAAGGACCTGTTGCGCGCGCTCGAGACGCCGGGTGCCGAGGCTGCAAACATCGATCTTCTGAAAATTGCCTCGCCGCCCTGGTTCGTCCCTGACACCACGCCGCTTGCCGAGCAACTCAAGGCGTTCCGCCGCCGCAAGACGCCGTTCGCGCTCGTCGTTGATGAATACGGGGAAGTCATGGGCTTGGTGACGCTGGAGGACATCCTCGAAGAGATCGTCGGCGATATCACCGACGAACATGATGTCGCGGTGCCGGGCGTGCGGCCGCAGCCGGATGGCTCCGTCTTCGTGGAAGGCGCGGTCCCCATTCGCGACCTCAACCGCGCCATGGATTGGGACTTACCGGACGCCGAGGCGACCACTATCGCCGGGCTGGTCATCCATGAAGCGCGGTCGATTCCCGAGCCCGGGCAGACCTTCACGTTCCACGGCTTCCGCTTCCGCGTCCTGCGACGGCACCGCAATCGCATCACCGCCCTGCGCATCACTCCGATCGGGCGCAGGCCGGCGCAGCAGGCAAGCTGACCATTGAGAACCACGGTCGAGCAATGTCGACGGGCGGCCAGGCACATGAGCCGATGAAAATGCAGCCAGAGGCGGACGTCAGCCCGCGCCGTCGCCCGGCGCGGCTGCGTGAATGGCGAGCGCGTGCACGCCGCCGCCCAATTCGGCGGCCAGGACCGCGTTAATCATTCGGTGACGCTCGATGCGACTCTTGCCCCGGAACGCCTCGGCGACGATATAGACGCGAAAGTGGGTTTGCCCACCCTCCCGATGCCCAGCGTGACCCTCATGGTGGTGCGACTCGTCGACCACCCTGAGATTTTCTGGACGGAAAGCCTCGGTCAACTTTCGTGTGATCAGATCGTCCGCACGCATTTGGCTTGCTTAGCGCCAGCCATGCGGGGTGGTCAACGCTGTTGCGGCAACTGCGCGAAAATTGCTTTGTGTGATCTGTCAAGTCTTGCGGGACAGGGTTCCTCGTTCGCATAATGAGCCTATGAAACTCGACTCGCCCCTGTTCGATTGCATCCGGGTAAAGCCCGACGAAGATCGGCGGCTGCGCAGCACTTGCCCAGGATGCGATTGGCCCGGTTGCGCGGAAGCAGCAACGCATCGCGCACCGAAGGGGCGATTGCGCGAACGCGAATATTGGGGGTTCTGCCTCGCCCATGTCCGCGAGTATAATCAGTCGTACAATTATTTCGCCGGCATGAGCGAAGACGCCGTGGCCCAATATCAAAAAGAATCGATCACCGGCCACCGTCCGACCTGGAAAATGGGCGTCAACGGGAGTAGCGGTGCCCGGGTCACATCGGATCGATTTTTCGCCCAATTCAGCGCCACATCCGATCCGTTCAGCCTGTTTGGCGACCACGGTGGGCGGGCCGAGGCTGGTCAGGCACAACCCGAAGGACGGGCCATCCGCAACGCCGAGCGCAAGGCCCTCGATGTTCTGGGCCTTGAGATCACCGCCACGGCACACGATATCAAGGCGCGCTTCAAGGCTTTGGTGAAGCGGCACCATCCCGATGCTAATGGCGGCGACCGCTCCTGCGAGGACCGTTTGCGGGAAATCATCCAAGCCTATAATTATTTGAAATCGGTCGGTCCTCGCTGAATAAGGCGGAATTCTCGGGTTCGCCTCTTTTTCGGCTAAGGTGCCTAGTCCGGCAAATGGTCGATCCGCCGGAAGACAGCCGACCTGTGCTGCGGTCGCTGACACCTGAGTCGGCATCAAGCGTGGTGACACGATGCGGGGTTCGTCTCGCACCGAAACGTTGCAGCGTCGAAGGCTCGCCTGGGTCCGGGAACCTTGGAGGAATGATGGTGACTGCGACTGAGGACGTGGCCGGCTTACCGGACATGAAGGTGTCGATCCGGCAGGTGTTCGGCATCGACAGCGACATGGAAGTGCCCGCCTATTCCGAGCCGGACGAGCATGTGCCCGAGCACGATCCGGATTACTTGTTCGATCGCAACACGACGCTCGCGATTCTTGCCGGCTTCGCCAGGAATCGGCGCGTGATCGTGACCGGCTATCATGGCACCGGCAAATCGACCCACATCGAGCAGGTGGCGGCGCGACTCAATTGGCCGTGCGTACGCGTCAATCTCGACAGCCATATCAGTCGTATCGACCTCGTCGGCAAGGATGCGATCGTTCTGCGTGAAGGGCAGCAGGTTACCGAGTTCCGCGACGGAATTCTGCCCTGGGCGCTACAACACAACGTCGCGCTGTGTTTTGACGAATATGATGCGGGCCGGCCCGATGTCATGTTTGTTATTCAGCGCGTGCTCGAAGTGTCGGGCCGACTCACGTTGCTCGACCAGAATAAGGTGATCAAGCCGCATCCGGCCTTTCGTCTGTTTGCGACGGCCAACACGGTCGGCCTCGGTGACACCAGCGGACTCTATCACGGCACTCAGCAAATCAACCAAGGCCAGATGGATCGGTGGTCGATCGTCACCACCCTTAACTACCTGCCACACGACAACGAAGTCGAGATCGTGCTGGCCAAGGCCAAACACTACCGGACCGATCAGGGCCGCGACATCGTCAACCGGATGGTGCGGGTGGCCGATTTGACTCGCAACGCTTTCATGAACGGCGACATCTCCACCGTCATGAGTCCGCGCACGGTGATCACCTGGGCCGAGAACGCGGACATCTTCAAGGATGTCGGCTTTGCGTTCCGCGTCACTTTCCTCAACAAGTGCGACGAGCTGGAGCGGCCGATCGTGGCGGAGTTCTATCAACGCTGCTTCGGTCAGGAGCTACCGGAATCCTCGGTGAACGTCGCGCTGACCTGAAGGGTCGTGGCTTAGACACGAGAGTGGATAGAGACCAGCCGCATCACCATGTCCTCGAATCTGAAAGGCAAGAACGCCGGCAAGGAGAGCCCGACCGAGCCGTTCAAGCGTGCGGTGGCGGGCTGCTTGCGAGCGATTGCCAAGAAGCCCGATCTCGAAGTTTCTTTCGCGGCCGAACGGCCTGGGCTTGCCGGCGGCAAAGTTCGCCTGCCGGAGCCACCGCGTAAGCTCGGCAAGCAGGACGTGGCGATCGTGCGGGGTCACGCCGATTCGATCGCGTTGCGGATTGCCTGTCATGATCCCGCGGTGCACCGGCGGCTCGTTCCGGGCGGACAGCAAGCGCGTGCGGTGTTCGATGCAATCGAGCAGGCGCGGGTCGAAGCGATCGGGGCCCGGCGGATGGACGGGGTTGCGAGGAATCTCGCCGCCATGCTGGATGACCGCTTCCACCGCGGCAAATACGACGAAATCACCGACCGCGCTGACGCGCCGATCGAGGACGCGCTGGCACTCTTGGTGCGGGAACGATTGACCGGTCACGCGCCGCCCAAGGCGGCGAAGAAGCTCGTCGACCTCTGGCGACCGCTGATCGAGGATCGGGCTGGGCGCAATCTCGACCGATTGGAGCGACTCGTGGAAGATCAGCGGCGCTTCGGTGACGCCGTGCACGACATGCTCGACGCCCTCGACATGGGTGAGGACCGGTCGCATCAGGACGACGAAGATGAGGAGCAAGGTGACGAGCAGGAGCGGCGTAAGGACGATCAATCGGGCGACGGCGAAGCCTCCGATTCGGAGGACGCGCAAGGCCTGAGTGCCGAGGACGCCGACTCTGCCGTCGAGGAAACGCCAGATAGTTCCGCCGAGGCGATTGATGCCCCCAGCGCCGACATGGCCGATGACACCGAGATGGGTGACGCTGACAGCGCCGCCGAGCCATGGCGCCCGCGGCACGGCTCAAATGAGCCGCGCGGACCGGATTATCGGCCGTTCACGATGCGCTTCGACGAGACGGTCGCCGCCGAGGACTTGTGCGAGCAGGACGAACTCGACCGGCTGCGCAGCTATCTCGACAAGCAGCTATCGCATTTACAGGGCGTCGTAGCGCGGCTTGCCAACCGGCTGCAGCGACGGTTGATGGCCCAGCAGAACCGCGCCTGGGAGTTCGATCTCGAGGAGGGCCAGCTTGACCCGGCGCGGCTGGCGCGGATCATCGTTGATCCGCTGCATCCACTTTCGTTCAAGCGCGAGAAGGACACCAATTTTCGCGACACCGTGGTTACGCTCTTGCTCGACAATTCGGGTTCGATGCGCGGGCGCCCGATTACGGTGGCGGCGACCTGCGCCGATATCCTGGCGCGCACGCTCGAGCGGTGCGGCGTCAAGGTCGAGATCCTCGGCTTCACCACGCGCGCCTGGAAAGGCGGCCAATCGCGCGAGGCTTGGCTCGCCGCCGGCAAGCCAGCCAATCCAGGGCGTCTCAACGACCTGCGTCACATTATCTACAAGGCCGCGGACGCGCCGTGGCGGCGGGCGCGCAAGAATCTCGGACTGATGATGCGTGAGGGCCTGCTCAAGGAGAACATCGACGGCGAGGCGCTCGACTGGGCGCACAAGCGACTGCTGGCGCGCAGCGAACAGCGCCGCATTCTCATGATGATCTCCGATGGCGCACCGGTCGATGATTCCACCCTGTCGGTCAATCCGGGCAACTACCTCGAGCGGCACTTACGCTATGTGATCGAGGACATCGAGCAGCGCTCTCCCATCGAACTCATCGCCATCGGCATCGGCCATGACGTCACGCGTTACTATCGGCGGGCTGTCACGATCGTTGATGCCGAGGAACTCGGCGGTGCGATGACGGACAAGCTTGCCGAATTGTTCAACGACGAGGCGGCGCCCGCGGTGTCCCATGCGCCGATCCGGAAGCGCCTTTCGTGACGACTGTCGAGGCGCCTGTGCGCGGCGCGGTTATGCGCCGGCTTGGCGTGCTTGTCGCCGCAGGCCTCGTGCTTGGCTCAACCATCGCACTCGCTAGCGCGCCTAGACTGGGTGCCGCGCCCGTCAAAATCGATGTCCGCGCCAATCCGATCATGTCGTTCGAACGCAGCGATCCCACTCGCACGCGTTTTGGCAAGCTCGAATTCCGCGGTGGGCTTGAGCTGACCTCGTCCTACAGCGCGTTCGGCGGCCTGTCGGCGCTTCGCTTGTCGGAGGGCGGCAAGCGCTTCCTTGCCATCAGCGACAAGGGCCGCTGGTTCCGCGGTCGCATCCTCTATGGTGACGGCCGTCCGACGGGCCTTGCCGATGTCGAGGCGGCGCCGGCGTTGGGGCGCGACGGTCGGCCGCTGTCGGCGCGCGGCTGGTTCGATACAGAATCGATCGCCGAGGATGACGGCACGCTCTATGTCGGCATCGAACGGGTTAATCAGATCGTCCGATTCGATTATGGAAAGGATGGCCTGCTGGCACGCGGCGTCCCGATCGCGGTGCCGCCCGAGGTAAAGCGGCTCCCGTACAACAAAGGGCTGGAAGCCCTGGTCTTCGTGCCGGTCGGATTGCAGCTCGCGGGCACTTTGCTGGCCCTCTCTGAGCGCGGCCTCGATGCGGCAGGCAATCTCATGGGATTCCTGATCGGCGGATCGACTCCCGGGATATTCAGCATCAAGCGCATCGACGAATTTGACATCAGCGATGCGGCTCTGCTGCCCGAGGGCGACCTGTTGGTGCTCGAACGACGCTTCACCTGGCTCACAGGGATTGCCATGCGAATCCGTCGTATTGCGCTCGCGGGGATCAGGCCCGGCACGCTTGTTGACGGGCCGATCCTAATCGAAGCCGATATGCGTCATCAAATCGATAACATGGAAGGACTCGCGACGCACCGCGGGGCGGCAGGCGAGACGGTGCTGACGCTCGTATCGGACGACAATTTTTCTCCGCTCCAGCGCACCATGTTACTGCAGTTCACGCTGGCAGAGCACTAAATCAGTTTCTTGAAAATGCGGTGATGTCAGCTGGCGGCGCGCTTCTTCTCGATCTGCCGCTTGAGTTCGCGCGCCTTCGGCGACAAGGTGTCGTCTTTTGCCTTGATCAGAAAGGCGTCGAGTCCGCCGCGGTGATCGACGCTCTTGAGCGCGTTCGCCGAGACACGCAGCCGCACCAAGCGGCCGAGCGAATCCGAGGTCATGGTTACGTTCAAGAGATTGGGCAAGAACCGTCGTTTGGTTTTGCGGTTGGAATGGCTCACCTTGTGGCCGGTCTGTGCCATCTTTCCCGTAAGGTCGCATCGCCGGGACATAGTAAACTTCCTCGTAGTCTCCAAAGCGCGCGCCAAAGCTGCGCGGGACGAAACCCAATCCTCGTCGAGGAGAAGGCGGGACGTATAGTCACCGCCGACGCGAGCGTCAAGCTGGAGGCGCGGGCCTTCACGAGCAATCACACAAAGGACGCATTCTCCAATGATGGAAGCCATTGCGGTACGACGCGAAACATGCGCTGATGCCGGGCACGTGGGTAGACTGAAGCGAACACCGCTGCACCGCTCGCACATGGCTGTTTGTGGCGCGCGCCTCTCCATCGTGACTGGCCACTCGGCGCCGTCCACCCATGTGCGGACGATAAGGACCCTGCTCTTGATCCCATTCCGCTTCGCTCGTCGAAACATCGCGGCAGCGACATTATTGGCGGTCACCCTTGGCTGGGCCGGCGCGGCGCAAGCGCAGGGGAAGCTCGAGGCCCGCTATACGGCGAGCCTGTCCGGCGTGCCCATCGGCACTGGATCGTGGTTCGTCGGCGTCGGCGAGGATCAGTACGTGATCGGCGCGAACGGCAGCACCGCCGGTTTGTTGCGGCTCTTCGCCAGTGGGTCGGGCAACGCCGGCGTGCAAGGAAACGTCGTAGGCGGCCGATTGGTCTCGACGGGTTATGCGGTGAAGCTCACGGCCAACAACATGACGGATCAAATCAGCATTGCGCTGTCGGGCGGCACGGTTAAGCAATTGGTGGTTGATCCGCCACAAATGCCGAGCCCCGATCGCGTGCCATTCACCGACGCCCATTATCATGGGGTCACCGATCCGATGACCGGGTCGCTGGTCCGTGTCGCCGGCGCGGGTGATCCGGTTAGCCCCGAGGCCTGCCAAGGTAGCACGGCGATTTTCGATGGCCGCATGCGCTACGAGCTGCGGCTCGCGTTCAAACGCATGGAAAGCGTTCGGGTCGACAAAGGCTACCAAGGGCCGGTTGTCGTCTGCGCGATCTATTTCACGCCCATTGCGGGCCACATTCCGGGACGGCCGGCGATCAAGTATCTGACGCAACTCATCGACATGGAAGTTTGGCTGGCGCCGATCGCCAATACGCGTTTATTGGCGCCTTTCCGCGTCTCGATTCCGACGCCGTTCGGCCTCGGGGTGCTGCAGGCGGTCAACTTTGTCTCGGCTGCGACGCCAGGGCGCTCGACCGCCGCCAACGCCAAAACTCAATAGGCTCGGCCCAACTCGACGGCAGCTCGGTGCTGCTTCATCGGACCGTCCATCGACCCGCGAAGAGAGCTTGACTCAGCGTTCTGCACATGATCTCGCAATTATTCACTCGTTTTTGGTGCGATGAAAAACGCAAAAATGGCTGGACACACCATCTAGTATTACCGGCCGCCGAATCAGCCATATATCGCGTGAACGAAAGCAAACAGGTACTGAGTCACCGATTCGGGCGCGATTCGTTCCAGACTCGTTCCACATCTTAATCACAGGCTTTTCCACGGCGCACTGTGATACAGAAATGCACCTGAGCGGGTTGCCGTCCCTCCTCCCCGGATCCTTGATGCCCATCTCCTTCTCCCTCCCGGTCAATCGCGACGCTCGGCTTCGCGGCGCCGGCGTCACCGCCGTTCTCGGGCCCACCAATACGGGCAAGACCCACCTCGCGATCGAGCGCATGCTCGCGCATTCCTCGGGCATGATCGGCTTGCCGCTGCGGCTGCTGGCGCGCGAGGTCTACGGCAAGGTAGTCGACCGGGTGGGCGCGGAGGCGGTAGCGCTCATCACCGGCGAGGAGAAAATCAAGCCGCCGAACCCGCGCTTCTGGGTGTCGACGGTTGAGGCCATGCCGCGCGACATCGAGGTGGCGTTTCTCGCCGTCGATGAAATTCAGCTGGGCGCTGATTTCGAGCGCGGCCATGTCTTCACCGACCGAATGTTGCACCGGCGCGGGCATAGCGAGACGCTCGTGCTCGGAGCCGCCACCATGCGGCAAATGGTTGACAGGTTGCTGCCAGGCGCGAATGTCATCAGCCGCCCGCGCCTATCAACGCTAGCCTTTGCCGGCGAGAAGAAGATCACGCGGTTGCCCCGCCGCTCGGCGATCGTCGCGTTCTCGACCGAGGAAGTTTACGCCATCGCCGAACTGATCCGCCGTCAGCGCGGCGGCGCCGCGGTCGTGCTCGGCGCGCTATCGCCCCGCACCCGCAACGCTCAGGTCGCGCTCTATCAGTCGGGTGATGTGGACTATCTCGTCGCCACCGACGCGATCGGCATGGGTCTCAATCTGGACGTCGATCATGTAGCTTTTGCCTCCAACCGCAAGTTTGACGGCTATCAGTTCCGGCAGCTCAATCCAGCCGAGCTCGCGCAGATTGCCGGGCGGGCCGGGCGTGCGACGCGCGACGGAACTTTTGGTACGACCGGGCGTTGCCCGCCGTTCGACCAGGAGTTGGTGCAGGCGCTCGAAAGCCACAGCTTTGAGGCGATCAAGGTTTTGCAATGGCGCAACACGCAGCTCGATTTCTCCTCGATCGGTGCGTTGCAAGCCTCCCTTGCGGCGCCGCCGGAAGAGAGCGGACTAACACGCGCGCCACTCGCCGAGGATATTTTGGTGCTCGATCACGCGACGCGCAACGACGATGTGCGCGCGCTGGCGCGAACAGCGGTCGCGATCGAGCGTTTGTGGGAAGTGTGTCAGGTCCCGGATTATCGCAAGATCGCTCCAGCCACGCACGCAGAGCTGATCGTCACGCTCTATGGTTTCCTCGTCCAACAGGGTAGCATTCCCACCGATTGGTTCGCCCGTCAGGTCGCGCAGGCGGATCACGCCGACGGTGATATCGACACGCTCTCAAACCGGATCGCGCATGTCAGGACCTGGACCTTTGTCGCCAATCGTCCCGATTGGCTCGCCGAGCCCGAGTACTGGCAAAGTGTCACCCGCGCGGTCGAGGACAAGCTCTCCGATGCTTTGCACGAACGCCTTGCCGAACGGTTCGTCGACCGACGCACCAGCGTGCTGATGCGGCGATTGCGCGAGAACACGATGCTGGAAGCCGAGATAGGCAAGACCGGTGAAGTGGTGGTCGAGGGGCACGTCATCGGGCGTCTTGACGGGTTCATGTTCGCTGCGGATTCCGCCGGCGCCGGATCCGAGGCAAAGGCGTTGCATGCGGCCGCACAAAAAGCATTGGCTGGCGAGATCGACGCGCGTGCAACCCGCCTCGGCCAAGCAGCGGATGAACAGTTCGTATTAGCATTGGATGGCGTGCTGCGCTGGCTTGGCGCCGCGGTCGGCAAAGTTACCCCCGGCGAGGAGCTGTTGCGACCGCGCGTTCGCATCCTCGCTGACGAGCATCTCACCGGCACGTCGCGTGATGTAGTGCAAGCGCGGCTCGATTTGTGGCTGAAGACCCATATCGAGAAGGTGCTCGGGCCATTGTTTGCGCTCTCGTCTGCCGAGAGCATTACCGGCATCGCGCGTGGCGTGGCATTCCAGCTGGGCGAGGCCTTGGGCGTGCTCGAGCGGCAGAAGATCGCCGAGGAAGTGAAGGGGCTCGATCAAGTCTCGCGCGCGGCCTTGCGCAACTTCGGTGTCCGCTTTGGCGCCTATCACGTCTACATTCCGGCCTTGCTGAAACCGGCACCGCGGGCTCTGGCCGCGCAGCTGTGGGCCTTGAAGCATGGACCTGACGCCAAAGGGCTCGACACGCTCCAGCATCTCGCCGCGAGCGGGCGCACCTCCATTCCGGTCGACAAAGACATTCCCAAACCGCTCTATCGCATGGCCGGGTATCGCGTGTGCGGAGAGCGTGCGGTGCGAGTCGACATACTGGAGCGGCTCGCTGATCTGATCAGGCCAGCCTTGGCTTGGCGCGAAAATGCGCCGGGTGAAAAACCTCCAGGTGCGATCCAAGGCTTCGGTTTCACCGTCACGGGCGCAATGACGTCGCTCGCCGGCTCTTCGGGTGAGGACTTTGCGTCGATCCTGCGCTCGCTCGGCTATCGCATGGAGCGGCAGCCAAAGCCGCCCGAGGCGGCGGAGCCGTCGGGGCCGAACGTGGATTTGGCGTCAAACCAAGCGCCGACCGGCGGCGTGGCGCCGGAGCTGAATGAATCGGAGCCGAGCACAGAGATCCCGGCGATGGCCTCGCAACCGGTCGGGTTGGACATTCCTCCCGCCGAACCAGCGCCCTCGTTTGAGGCGGAGTTGCCGGTCGAATCATTGCCTGGTGCGTCCGAGGCGACCGAACCGGCCGACGGCTTAGAGCCCTTGGTGATGGCCGAGACCGACAGCGGCGTAGTGACCGAACCGCCCAGCGAGGTTGCGGTCGAGGGCCTCGCTGAGCCCGTCGAGAAGCCGGCGGTCGAGCAGCTCTTTATCGAGGTGTGGCGCCCCGGGGGGCGCCCCAATGGGACGCGCAGTCAGCGCGGCCCGCGTCGTCGCCACGCGCCGCAAGGGCAGCGTTCGGCGGCCCCGGAGCCGACCGCTGCGTCTGCTCCCCCAACGCCAGAAACCGCACGGCCGGCTGAACCCGAGGCTTCGGGCCAGAGGCCGGAGCGCACAAGGCGGCCAGCGCGGCCGCACAAACGACAGCCGGACGAGCGGCCGCCCGTTAATGCGCGTCCCGCAAAGGAACGGCGCGAGAAGGCACCGGATCCGAACTCGCCGTTTGCCAAGCTTGCGACGTTGAAAGCCCAGCTTGAGTCGAAGGAGAGACGGTAACATGGTTCAGGCAAGGCCTGCTTCGGGCATGGTCCGGGGGTAGACTCCCGGAGCGCCGGGAAACTCGCATGAATAGGGCTAATCTATTGCCTCGAGAATCATCTCTGCCACCATTTGACCCGAAGTGGCTCCAATAGGAGCCCGCTCCGTGTGAGCGATGCGACAGAGCAAAGAGATCGAACGCGGTTCGACTGCAGAGGACCCAAGTGATCGGGGCCTCGATCGCCAGCGCATCGACAAGTGGCTATGGCACGCACGCATGGTTCGTACCCGTGGGGCCGCGGCTAGCCTTGCGGAGTCCGGCCACGTACGCGTGAACGGTCAGCGGATCGTCGCCGCGAGTCGCACTGTTCGGGTTGGGGATGTCGTCCTGGTCGCGCTCGACCGGACGGTCAGGGTCCTGAAGGTCGTGGGACTCTCAGAGCGCCGCGGTTCGTTCGAACTGGCCAAGGCGCTGTATCAAGATCTGGTCGGGTCCGGAGCGAAGTCGGACGATGATCCTCGCGGTAATCCAAGGCAAGGCGAGGCCTGAGCAGGGCCATATGCTTGCGCGCGACGGCGTCTTGCCGCATGAAGGCATTGTCGGCGTGGGTTTTCTCTGGGTCTCTTGCGGCCTACCCCCCCTTGCGCTACCCAACCCGCAACGCCTCTTCCGGAGCGAAGGATGACCTACGTCGTTACGGAAAACTGTATCAAATGCAAGTATATGGACTGCGTTGAGGTATGTCCCGTAGACTGCTTCTACGAGGGCGAGAACATGCTCGTCATTCATCCCGATGAGTGCATTGATTGCGGCGTTTGCGAGCCGGAGTGCCCCGCCGAGGCGATTAAGCCGGATACCGAACCTGGATTAGAGAAATGGCTTACGCTCAACTCTGAGTATTCAAAAACATGGCCAAATATTACGGTGAAAAGGGAACCGCCGGCCGATTCGAAGGAATGGGATGGCATTGGTGATAAGGAAAAATATTTCTCGGTCGAGCCAGGCGCCGGGGACTGAGCCCGAAAACTGAGGCTTGGCACGGCTTTTTTGCACAAAGAAGAATGGCTGGGCTCCGTTTTTGCGCCACCCCAAACCTTTGATTTCCGTCAAAAATGTGATACATAGATCCTTACTTCGCTAATGAAGCCGCATCCGAAGCGCGCTCCCAAAAAGGGAGCATATTTTTTCGGAGCGTTTCCGAGGAAACAGAAAGAGGGCGTGATTCCCACGCGTCAGCAGTGGCAGGAAAAACGCGTCATAAATCGAAAAAGACCTCCACTACAACCGGGAGGACGAAGACTTCTGGCGTGAGCCGGAGGACAACGAAAAAGAGTCCCGCTAGCGCAAGCCGGCGGAAAACTCCGGCTTCGCGGAGCCCGGCTGAGCGCCGGTCTACCGTGCCGAAGCCGGCGGCACGGCGCAAGCCGGAGGTTGAAGGAGTAAATCCCGGAATGACTTCAAAGAAGACTACGCAACGGCAAGGCTTCAAGACCAGTGAGTTCATCGTCTATCCCGCCCATGGTGTGGGACAGATCACTGCAATCGAAGAGCAGGAGGTGGCCGGGGCGAAGCTTGAGCTGTTCGTCATCAATTTTGTGAAGGATAAGATGACGTTGCGGGTCCCAGTCGCCAAGATTGCAACCGTTGGTATGCGCAAGCTTGCCGAACCGGCGATTGTGAAGCGGGCGCTAGAGACACTGAAAGGCCGTGCTCGGATCAAGCGGACGATGTGGTCGAGACGAGCCCAGGAATATGAGGCCAAGATCAATTCTGGCGACATCGTCGCCATCGCCGAAGTCGTACGCGATCTATATCGGTCGGATTCGCAGCCAGAGCAGTCGTATAGCGAGCGGCAGCTGTACGAGGCGGCGCTCGACCGGCTCGCGCGGGAGATCGCCGCTGTTCAGCGCCTCACCGAAACCGAGGCGGTGAAAGAGATTGAGGCGGCGCTCGCCAAGGGGCCGAGGCGCGGACCCAAGCCGGCCGAGGGTACCGAAGCTGCAGAAGGTGGCGACGAAGCTTTGGTCGAAGACGAAGCTGCCTGAGCCTGAACAAGGTCTTAGCAGGGAAGCCCGGCTGGCATCGGCCGGGCTTTTTCATGCCCTCAGCTGTGCGCCATCGTCGTTTACTCGACGACGATCTTGACCTGATCGCCGGGCTTTAGTGCTTGCCCCGGGTCGAGCCCGTTGAGGATGCGGAAGTGCTCGACGCGTCGGTCGGTTATGGCCATCCGATTCGCCAGCCGCTCAACGGTATCATTGGCCCCGACTGTGATGACCCTCAGCCGCAACGGCTTCGTGTGCTCGATCTCGGCTAAGCTCATACGCCGGAAGGTGTCGACAGACTGCCGAAACACGCGATCCATATCCCCGGCTTTGTGCTTCCCGGCAAAGATGAACCGATAAACTTCGCTGCCGAAGCGGATCGCAAAGAGCCGAAACGTCCATTGGTCGCCCTTCGCGGTCGCGCTCGCCGAGGGAAAACCGTTGATCGTCAACTCTTCGACCGATTGCGGGTCGATGTTCTCAATCCAGCCCGAGGTGAGGTAGTTCTTGAGGGTTTGTTCCGCGGGTACTTGCACCACATCGAGCCGCAAGGCTTCGGCACCGCCGTCTTTAAGGCCGAGCACGGCTTGCGCGGTGTTATCGAGGGTAAACCCCTCGGGTGCCGTGAAGGAAAACCCGAGCCTCGGATGCAGGAAGCGACGGCCACGTGCGAATCCTTCGCTCGGGTCTTCGCCAAATACCATGCCGTCGACGCTCGCAAGGTACTCGGCTCGGCTGCTGCTGCTGCCGCCGCTCGGCGGGCTGACCTGGCGCGCTCGCATCAGCGCGTTGGTCACGCGTTCGGGCGTTGCCGGATGCGATGAAACAAAATCGAGAGAGTGCGAGTCAGGGTGTGCTTTGGCGGCCGGCCTCAATTGGGCATTACGTCCCATCGCGGTCAGAAAGCGAACCGCGCCGAATGGGTCGTACCCTGCCTTGGCCGCGAGGCTCACGCCGAGGGTGTCGGCTTCGAGTTCCTGCGCGCGCGAAAAGCTCGCGAGCGCGACTTGCGAGTTCGCCAAGGCGAGCGCCCCGGTTTGCGGATCGCTGAGAACCTCGTGCACGACGGTGTCGACAATAGCGGCTTGTCGCGCCCGATCCTCGCGCGTCGCCGCGTGGCGTGCAATCACGTGTGACATTTCGTGCGACAGGACCGAAGCGATTTCCGCCTCGTCGTTGGCGAGCGCGATCAGACCCCGAGTTACGTAGAGCTGGCCGCTCGGCAGCGCGAAGGCGTTCACCGCCGGCGAATTGAGGAGCGTCACGCGATAATGCAGATCGGGCCGGTCGGAGGCCGCCACCAGCCGCTCGACGGTCCGTCCGATCAAGGCTTCAAGCCGTGCATCCGAGTAGGAGCCGCCATAGGCGGCGAGAATGCGCTGATGCTCACGCTGCGCGCCGGCGGGCAATTCGGCTTGCTTGGGCGGCTCCGACAGCAAAGCCCGTCGGTCGAGCACGCCACTCGAGCAACCGCCCGCGAGAAGCGTAAGCCCGACCAAGCCCACCGTTGCGCACGCCCGGGCGCCGCACATCATCTGAGAGAATCGTGGGGTGATGACGAACATCTCAGTTTCGGTCAGCGATCTCGATTTGCTCAGGACGCGTAGCGTCGATCCAAGGACCACCACGCTCCTCGATCCATCCCCGTACCATGATCCGGCGACCCTCTAGCTTTTTCGGCTCAATTCCCCCGGCGTTGAATGTGCGCTCGTTGCGCTTCAAAATCGTAACCGTGAAATCCTCCGACCAGCGACGGCCGAAATTCAAGTATATCGTGGCTCCACTCTCGCGAACAGACAATACCTTGCCCTCAACCACCGCAAACTGTCCCCGGTGCGCGAGGATATCGGCTGCCTTCTCGGCGTGTTGGATGTCATAATTTGAGTACGCCCACAGGCCGAGCTTGGCGGCGCGCGCGGCCCGCTCGCGGAGGAGGAAATCGGCGGCGCAGGCCCGCTCGGCGACGTGCGCCGCGACGCGGGCATGGCCATCGCTGATCATAGCCCGCTGCACGGATCTCGCGGGCCCATTGCTCGCCGCAAACACGTGGCCGTTGAGGCGACCATAGCGATCCGGAGTCGCGCCGAGCCGTTGCAGCAACACTTGCTTTCCCACGACGAGATCCTCCAGCGCCGCCTTTGCGGCGTGCCCCGCCGCCGCGGACTCCAGGGATTCCGCCGCTAGCGGCAGCTGCGGTACTTCAACCGCCGCGAGCCGCACCTCGCGTCCGTCCTCCAGCACGAAGGTGCGTCCGTCGACGACGGTGCGGGCAACTCCGCTGGCGATCACCTCGCCGACGCAAGACGTGTCATCGCCGCGTGCGAGATCGGCCACCGCCAAAGTAAGAAATGATGCCGCCGCCAAACCAAGACGGCGCAAATGATAGCTGCGAGTGAACACGACACGCCCCATCGCGGATGCCGCAATCGGGACGCCCCGAATACGGCGGCACTGCGGCCGGCCTCCGTCGATCTGAAAATCCAAGACCGCGGCGCGCGGTTCTGAAAACTCCGTCGGCCGGTGGCGATCAAATCGGCCGATAGATACCGCCGCAAGCGTTGCGCTGGCAATGCAACAGGCCGGCGATTTCGTGCCGCTGGGTACTGGCGTAGCAATGTCGTCACGGAGCTCGACGCTCGCTCGTCGTTAGTTTCCGATGACAGCGCCAGCTCAAATCAGGTCAGGCAACGTGACACTTAGGTCGAGCTCAACCAAATCTTCGCCGGATCATGCCGTTATCGCTGGTCGCCATCTAGAGGATATATTTTGGTTGGCGAGCCACCCACGCTGACGGCGGTTAGCAATATTCCGGCAAGGCGAGCTGCGGCACCAAAATTCTAGAGCCCAGCCAATCCCATTCAATTCGGTCGGAGATGGCCCGGTACCAGAGCGCTCGATCCTAATTCCCCGGTTGTACGCGGCCAAATTGCCTCGATGCACCTCATTGTAGGCATCCGAAAATTGGAGTTGGTTCCACGATCCCAACCATATACTGTGGCTAGCGACACGAGCCATCGGCCCCCGACAGGCGTAGCGCGAGGAGGGGATAATGCGTGGATTCGGCAACGGGTCTCTCGATCCAAAGACGCTCGCGATCATAGAAACAGCGTTTGACGAAGCGTGGTTGACGCTCAAATTCAACGGCAACGACAAGATCAGGCCGAACGAGCTCGCGCGCTGCATTCTTCGCTTGGCGATGGAGGGGGAGCGCGACCCTGTGCGTCTCCACGACGAAGCGCTTTTGGGGCTCAGCCCGACAATGACCTGGCGGGAATAGGTCGACGAAATCCGACCTCTCGATCTGCTCATTACTTAAGCAAGACCGCGATGCCTTTTCGGTGACCTGCCCTAACGCTTGACGTCTTGGTACAAGCCGTGGTCTTGAAACGGAATGGAGACCGGGGATCACGGCGGTGTCATCGACGCGCAGGCGCGTGCGCTCGGTCTTGCGCTCGAGCCATCGTGGAAGCCCGCGGTCCGCGCCCACCTCGACGTGATCTTGCGCTTCGCCGCCCTGGTCGAGGCCTTCCCGTTGCCGGATGACGCGGAGCCCGCGCCGCTCTTCCGGGCCTGACCGATGATCGATCTGGTCTGGGCGTCGGCCGACGCCATCGCGAACGCGGTTAGGCGCGGCGATACGACGGCGTGCTCGGTCGTGGACGGGGCGCTTGCTGGCATCGGCCGCCACAATCCGATCCTCAATGCGTTCACGGGCGTGACTGCCGGGCGCGCCCGGGCGCGGGCGCAAGCAATCGATGCGGCCCGCGCCAAGGGGCGCCAGCTCGGCCCGCTTGCCGGCGTTCCGTTCGCGGTAAAAAATCTGTTCGACGTCGCGGGCCTGCCGACGCTTGCGGGTGCGAAGATCAATCGCGATCGTCCGCCGGCGCAGGCTGACGCCACGCTGATCGAGCGCCTCGAATCCGCCGGCGCGGTGCTCGTCGGTGCGCTCAACATGGGCGAATACGCCTATGACTTCACCGGCGAGAATGTCCACGACGGCGCCTCGCGCAATCCACACGACTTCGATCGCATGACCGGTGGATCGTCCGGCGGCTCCGGCGGTGCGGTCGCCGGCGGTCTGGTGCCTCTGGCGCTCGGCTCAGATACCAACGGATCGATCAGGGTGCCGGCTTCGCTGTGCGGGCTGTTCGGCCTCAAGCCGACCTACGGGCGGCTCTCTCGTGCGGGCACCTTTCCGTTCGTTGCGAGCTTTGATCATCTCGGACCACTCGCCCGCTCAGCCCGCGATCTGGCGTTGGCCTACGATGCGATGCAGGGGCCTGACGGGCTCGATCCGGCTAGCGCCGATCGGCCCGTCGAACCGGCGTTGCCGACGCTCGCGACCGGCATCGAAGGCCTGCGCCTGGCCGTCGCCGGCGGCTATTTCCGTCAAGGCGCGTCGGCCGAGGTGCGCGGCGCCCTCGACCGCGTAGCCGGTGCGCTTGGCGCGACGCTGGAGATTGAGATTCCGGAAGCACAACGGGCGCGCGCCGCCGCCTATGTGATCACCGCGGCTGAGGGAGCGGCGCTGCATCTCGATCGGCTGCGCAAACGCGCCGGCGACTTCGATCCGGCCGTGCGCGATCGGCTGATCGCCGGCGCGATGGTGCCGGCCGCTCTGCTCGTGAAAGCCCAGAAATTCCGCCGCTGGTATCGTGAGCGGGTGCTCGAGTTGTTCGCCAACGTTGACGTTATTCTCGCGCCGGCCACGCCCTGCACCGCGCCTTTGATCGGGCAGCAAAACTTCGTGCTCGACGGGGTCGAGGTGCCAGTACGCGCCAATCTCGGCATCTACACCCAGCCGATTTCCTTCATCGGCCTGCCTGTCGTCGCGGTGCCGGTCCCGCTGGCGCCGCTGCCGACCGCCGTGCAGATTATTGGTGCGCCCTGGCGTGAAGACATTGTGCTACGCGTCGCCTATGCGCTGGAAACGATGGGGATTGCGGCGGCACCGCGACCGCCGCTTTAGCGCGGTCTGCGCCGCCGCTTCGCCACCCGCCGGGCGGGCCTGCGGATCTCGCCGCGACGCATGAGATCATGGAGAGTCGAATGCAAATCGATCTGCCCGAGGTCTTGGCGGAAGTGCGCGCGGCGTTCGAGCGTTACGAGCAGGCGTTGGTGACGAACGACGTTGCGACGCTCGACGCCTTGTTTCATGACGATGCGCGTACCATCCGCTACGGCGGCACCGAGATCTTGTATGGTTATTCGGAGATTCAGGCTTTCCGCTCCGCGCGCAATCCGCAAGGCCTCGCGCGCTCGCTAGCGCGCACGGTCATCACGACTTACGGACGCGATTGTGCGGTCGCCTCGACCCTGTTCTATCGGATCACATCACCCGGCAAGGTCGGCCGGCAGATGCAAACTTGGGTGCGGTTCGCCGAAGGCTGGCGGGTCGTGGCGGCCCATGTGAGTCTTATCGACGCGCCGACGCTTGGCTGATTATTTGAGCGCGGCCAGTGCGGCGCCCGAGGTGGAGACCCAGCCGAATATGCCGCCCTGGGCCTTGATCATGGCAAGACCCATCTGATGGAATTCCGGGAAGTATGACCCGCAGCAATCCGCCAGCACGATGCAGCGATAGCCGCGGTCGTTCGCCTCGCGCACGCTGGTGTTGACGCAGACCTCGGTGGTGACGCCGCACACCAAGAGATTCTCGATGCCGGCGCTTTGCAGCAAGTCGTGAAGTCCTGTGTTGTAGAATGCGCCCTTGCCCGGCTTGTCGATGACCATCTCGCCGTCGATCGGATAGAGTTGCGGGATTATATCGTGGCCGGGCTCGCCGCGGATCAGGATGCGGCCCATCGGGCCGGGCGCACCGATCCGCATCGTCGGATGGCCACGATTGACTTTGGCGGCCGGCGCGTCGGAGAGGTCGGGCTTGTGACCTTCGCGGGTGTGGATGACGAGAAGCCCCAAACGCCGGGCTGCCGCCAACACGGCGCGGCACGGCGCAACCGCTACGGCCAACCGCGAGACGTCATTGCCGAGCGTCTCGCCGAAGCCGCCCGGCTCCAGAAAGTCGCGCTGCATGTCGATGATGATGAGCGCCGTGCGGCGCAGGTCGATCGGCACGGGCTCGGGCTCGGCGTCGATGCGGACCATGGCCTCGTGCGCGTCGGCCGCCTCTTTCTTGGACGTCATCTCTTGCCTCTCGGGGATCGTGAAATAAATTCGCCCAGATCTCGCACGTGTTACCGCTGCTGCATGTAGGCACGCCATCCGCCCAGCGCCGAAATGTCGCGCGCACCAGCGACCGCCGCGGCTTCGACCAGAAAACCCTTAACGGCGCGCCCATCGGCAAGGGCTATTGTACCGATCGAAAGCGGAGCCGGAACGCCGGCAGCGAGGCGACCAAAGCCTTCGCAAGGCAGGGCCCACACCTCGACGTCGATTGCTGTGCCATGGCCCGGCGCGACCCGCAGCATGCCGGGCTTTTCCGGCCGAACTGCGGGCAGCACGTGCAGCCGATAGTCGGCCGATGTCTTCGTGGCTTCGAGAAACCTAGCGCCGGCTTGGCGAAGCTCGTGGTTGAGCGGCATTCCGGATAGGTGCGCGCCCACAACCGCGAGGGCCACCTCATCGGCTGCCGGCGCCGCCTCGAGCGACGCGAGCGGCGGCATAGGCACGTTCAGGGCGCCGAGCGGAAGGGCGGCGGCCGCGTGATAGGCGCGGCCGATCGAAGCAACGAGCGCATCGCTGCCGCGGGCCCCAAGAAAGGTGATCCCGAACGGCGCAAGCCCCGCACCAAGCGCCGATGGCACGGCAATGCCACAAAGATCAAGCAGGTTGACGAAGTTGGTATAGGTTCCAAGCCGTTTGTTCAGTGCTATCGGATCGGCGAGAATCTGCTCGACGGTGTAGATCGTCGGCGCAGTGGGCAGCGCGAGCGCATCGACCTGCCGGAACGTCGCGTCGGCGGTTCGTCGCAGCTGCTCCAAACGATAGAAGGCGGTGAACGCGTCGGCCGCCGACACGCGTGCGCCCTCGCGAATGATCTCCAGGGTGACGGGGTGAATCGCCTGCGGCGATGACGCGATGACCGATCGGATCGCGGCGTAGCGTTCTGCGAGCCATGGACCTTCGTAAAGGAGACGGGCTGCTTCGTAGAACGGCTCGATGTCGATCTCGATCGTTATGGCGCCAAGCCGCACGAGGCGCTCGATCGCCTCGCCGTAGCCGTCGCTCGCGCGCTGGTCGCCGAAGAATACGCGTTGGCCGGGAGCAGGCACGCCGATCTTCGGCGCCGGGGGCATCGCGCCGATCGCGCGAAGCGGCACCGGGCGCGAATACGGATCGCGCGAATCGGGCCCTGCCATGGAGGCGAGCGCGACCCAGGCATCGTCGACGGTCAGTGCAAACACCGAAACGCAGTCGAGCGTGCGGCACGCCGGGACAACGCCGAAGGTGGAGACCATCCCGCGGCTCGGTTTCAGGCCCACGATATTGTTCAGAAGCGCCGGGATGCGGCCCGATCCGGCCGTGTCCGTTCCCAGCGCCAGCGGCACTAGGCCGGCCGCAACGGCGACCGCCGAGCCGGAGCTCGACCCGCCAGGAATCAGCCGCCCATTGAGCGGATTGCGCGGGATTCCGTAGGGCGAGCGCGTGCCGACCAAGCCGGTTGCGAACTGATCGAGGTTGGTCTTGCCGATGATGATGGCGCCGGCGCGCCTAAGGCTTGCCACGGCGGTGGCATCGACCGCCGCCCGATAGGCGAAGGCCTCGCAAGCCGCGGTCGTCGGCAGTCCGGCGACATCGATGTTGTCTTTGACGGCGACCGGCACGCCGTAGAGCGGGCTTTCGGGATCTCCCCGTCGACCAAGCTCGTCGGCTTCCGCCAAAGCCTCGGATTCGTCGCGCAGCGTGATAAAGACCGCGGGATCGTCGTAGGCGTGAATGCGCGCGAAGGATCGCGCCACTGCGTCGATCGGCCACGTCCGGCGCGATCGATGCGCTTCGACAATCGCTGCAACCGTCTCCATTGCCATCCGCAATCCAGAGTATCCACGGCTACTCCCACCTACCATTAAAGGGGTGGTCCGCCATGCCCAAGAGTTAAGCGTGATGTGTCTAAAGCATAATAATACCGTCACGGTAGACGGCATGCCTGCTCGACCGAATCGTTGTTGCACTGCGGCAAAGAATTGGGCAGGCTGGCATGGTGCTCAGGTCGAAAAGGATGCCGGTATGAACCAAAGAGCAATCATGACCTTAGGCAAGATGCGTGCCTCGGGAATCCACACGGTCGAACGCGTGTGCCCGCAGTGCGGCTGCCATGCCATCATCCACGTGGATGGCCTTCCTGGCGGTGTCGCCGTAGCCGAACTCGGCAAGGGCGTGTGTTGCGTCAATTGCGGCGCCGCGGAGACGCGCACGCGACCGAACTGGCGCGAGTCCGACTCGCGCAGCAGCATGCGGTGGGTAGCGCGGTAATCCGCTGCAGGGTCAAGTGATCGTCTGATGCAATCAGCTGCCCGATCGCGGATTGCGTCGGCTCATTGCTAAAAAGTGAATGGCGGGCGGTTCAGGTCTGCCGCTGAATTTGATATGCAAGGTTGGCCCTACGGCCAGCGTGCGCCTTTGCACGACCAAAGAAGAACAATCAGTCTAGGGAGGCTAGCCCATGACCACGTCGATCGACGAGGATGTGCTGCTCGATGTCGCGCCCGAGCAGCGGCGGACGGCCGACTTGATCAAACACATTCGCAAGCTTCGGTGGATCGGCAGGGAGCAGGAAGCTGCCAAGCTGCAGCTGGCTTTGGCGTGTTTCCCGCCCGCAGATCGGGCGATCCTCTTGGCTCCGCTCCGCGACAAGCGTCAGTAATCGCAGCGGCGCTGCACGATTGGTTGAAGGCCGGTCGCGGGGCTTCCGGCCGGGCCGACGCTGTGGCAAAAAATCTGATAGTGCTGTAGGAGTCTTGGACAAGCGCGGGGTCACACCGAGAAGCAACGTGCATAGGCTTATCCGCGGCATTGGCAACATTCAGTTTCGAATCCAAGGGTCGATCATCGAAGAGCCGATTATGCGGGCGCACAGGCTTGGCACTGCGCGTATTTGCAACATGCTTGAAGGTAAAATTACCGCGGGCAGGCGGTGGCTGGGCCCACAAAAATATTTTCCCGGGCGCCTCACAAGGGACTCGCTATACTGCCGGCCTTGTTGCGAGTCGCCGGATCACGTCGGATGTACCCCATGAGTGTCAGAAAACCCCCGGAGCCGAAGTCAAAGGGGCAACCCGACCCAGCCCCCCAACGGTCGCCGATGACCGAACGGGCCCTCGACGCGCTGCTCGATATCCAGGTCGATACGTTCCACCCCGACCCCGCCCTCCCCAAAGTTGCGAGGCCTACCGCTCCTCCCGCCGCCGCCAAGACGACCAACCACGCTACCCCTGCGAAGACGGCTGCGAAAAAGGCGAAGCCCAAAAAACGCCGAAAATGAAACCGGGATAAACCGCCGAAGTCGCGTCAGATCTTGGCGATAACGGCGACGGGGCCGCCTCCGGGCGGGCCCTGGTGCTCGGCCCCGCCGGAAACGAACAGCGCCGGACAGCCGGTCAATCCGGCAATCATGCCGCCGACCGCGGCCCGCGCGTGCCTCGTTGCGGAGATGTCCGTGTCGTCGAGCATGGTATGCCTGAAGCCGCGCAACATTCCGTTCGGTGACGGATCTGCCTTTGCCAGAACGTTGACGATGCGTGAGGCGTCGAGCGTTTTGGCGCCGAAGTTCTTTGCGTCACCGTCAAACAGTCCGACCCGGCTAAGGGCGGCGAGGATGGCCGGCCCGTCGATGGCGTCCTGCATGACCGCGTGCCCGATCACGCAATTGCCGGTCGCCTGTGCCGCATTGCCGAGCACGATGATGATATTGTTCCGCAGTTCAATCCCGGCGGAGGCCGACGCGACGCTCGAGTCGAGCGACCAGTCGGACAGCACCGCGTCGTCCGCTATCGGCGAATAGACCTCCCCGGTCGCGACCGCGACCCCGAGCGCCGAGGCGCCGCGCGAATATGCCATCGATTTGTAGGCGAGCTCCGTTACCGGCTTATGGCCCGCGGCAAGCGCCGCCTGCACGCGCTCTGCGGTCAGCAGCGGACATTTCACCTGGACCCAATGCACATCTTCCACACGAGATATGCCGGCGTCCCGCATCGCCTCCCTAACCGCGCTCGCTGTCGCCTCGATCTGCGCGGGGCGGCCGATCTCATGCGGGAGGAAGTCTCGGGTCGCGGCAATTCCGATGGCCAGGCGTTTTCCCCCACCCGTCGTTGAACTATGCGCCGAAGATTTGGGCGTCGGAACGCGCGCAAAAATGGTGGCGTGCGGGCTCAAGATTCCTTCGGTGCCGCCCGAGACCACGATCGCGATCCGGCGCTCGACCTCGGCGCTCGATATCCGCAGATACGGGGCGAGCGTCGCTGCGATGGTGGTGCAGGTATATTCGCGCGTGAAGTCGTTGACCCCGCCGTTACCCTCGGTCTTGACCAGAGCCGCGACGATGTGGCCCGGGTCGAGCGCGCCTTTTTCGATGAGCTCGACCAGTTTTGACAGGTCCGCGGGCCCCGACATCGGGATACGAAATGGCTCGGTGCGATAGAGCATAAGAATCACTCCACCTCGACCGCTGCCCAGAACACGATCCGCTTCTCGAGGAATTCGATCACGTAGAACATGGCAATCCCGATGATCGCGGCCGCCGCGATGGCCTGAAAGACGGTCGGCGTCTCAAGATGCGCTGACGAGATCACGATCAGGTAGCCAAGGCCGTGCTCCGCGCCGACGAATTCCCCGACGATGGCGCCGACGATCGCCAGCGAGGACGATATTTTCAGCGCCGAGAAGAAATACGGCAGGCAGTAAGGGATGCGCAGCTTGCGAAAGACTTGCGCCGGATCGGCCCGCATGGTCGAAAATAGATCCTGGAAATCAGCTTCCGGCGCCTTGAGGCCCTTGACCGTGTTCACCAGCACCGGGAAGAACGAGATAAGGATTGCGGCGGCCACCTTCGACCACCACCCAGTTCCCAACCAAAGCACCAGCAACGGCGCGATGGCAACGATCGGGGTTGTCTTCAGCGTGATGGCCATCGGGAACAAGCCCCGCTCGATTGTCCGAAATCGTACGAACAGGATTGCCGCGAGAAAGGCGAGCGTGCTGGCGATGGCAAATCCGCAAATCGCTTCGCCGGCCGTGTAGCCGATTTCCGTCAACAGAGAGGGCTCCAAGGTGGCGACGATCACCAGCGGAGCCGGCAACAGATATTCGGGGATTCCCGTCGCCATGACGATGAGTTGCCACAGCAGGAGGACGCCGAGAATGAAGCACAAAGGCGTGACGATCGCGCGCTTCATGGCTTCGGCCGTGCGCTGGCGCGGACCGAGCCCAGCACTTTTGCGAAATCCGCGTCCGCCGGATTGCGCGGGTGCGCGAGCCGCACATCGACGATGTCCAGCAAGCGAGCCGGCCGCGAGCTGAGCACGACGATGCGGTCGGACATGGCGACCGCTTCCGGGATGGAATGGGTGACCATGACGATGGTTTTCAGCCGGGTCTTTCCGGCCTGCCAGATCGTGAGCAGCTCCTCGTTGAGAGTCTCGCGGGTGAATTCGTCGAGCGCGCCGAACGGCTCGTCCAACAAGAGAATGTCGGGGTCCGACATGAGCGTGCGGGCCAAGGCGGCGCGCTGCTGCATGCCGCCCGACAGTTGATGCGGGTAGGCGTGGGAAAAATCCGCGAGACCGACCATGCGAAGCAGGCTTTGCGCTCGCTCGCGCTCGAAACGGCCCACGCCGCTGCTGCGCAACGCAATCTCCAGCGGCAACTGCACATTCTCCAACGTCGTCCGCCAAGGCAGCAGTAAGGGTTTCTGGAACATGAGGCCGACTTCGAGCGCGCCATTAGGGCCCACTGGCTGTCCGGCCATCGTGAGCTCGCCGAGCGCGACAGGCGTGAGCCCGGCGATGGCGCGGAGCAGGCTCGACTTGCCGCATCCGCTCGGTCCCAACAAGGTGACGAATTCGCCTGTGTTGATCGCGAGCGAGAGGCCGCCGACGGCCTCGACCTCACCGAAGCGGATGCGGATATTGTCGGCGTGAACGAGGGTGGGCGGCGTCACATGAATGCTTGTGGCACGGCTTGGCCGCACGTGCACGGTCATTCCGGAAGCTCCGCGTTGGTGAAAGCCTTGCTGATGTCGACTTTGGTTTTTTGGAATCCGGCGTCTACCAGCATCGCTTGCAAGGCTTCCCATTCTGACGGCTGCGAAACGCCGATCGCGTCCTTGCCCGCTTTGATCAACGGAACGCTCGCCCGCATCATCGCCAGCTCGTGCGCATAATCGAGCTTGTTGCCGAACTTGACGGTGGTGCGGGCTGCAGCTTCCGCGTCGGCCATGGCATCGGTCCAGCCGTGGATCGTCGCGGCGACGAACTTTTTCACCACGTCCGGCTTCTCCTTCAGCATCCGCTCCGTGGTGAAGAGCGTGTCGGCATAGAGGTTGACGCCGTAGTCGGCGGGCCGGATGACCGTGACCTCAAAACTTTTCTCCTGCGCGGCCAAAACCTCGTTGATCAGATATCCCGGCCACACGTCGACCTGGCCGGTGAGGAGCGGGGTCAGATCGAATTTGACCGGCACTTCGTGCAGCGCGCTCTTGTCGATGCCGGCGCTTTTCAGGACCGCCCGGTAGACGAGTTCCTCACTGCCGCCTATCTTGAGGCCGATGGACTTGCCGACGAACTCGGACGGCTTTGTGATCCCGGATTTCTTGAGGGTAAACAGCACGAACGGGTTCTCGCGATAGATGACCGCGAGCGCGACGACCGGAACCCCTTTGCTGCGCGCTATGAGGATTTGATCGGCGCCGGTGACCCCGAACTGCTCGTTGCCGCCGGCGACCATCTGTATGGCGGGAAAATCCGAGCCACCTGGCTGGATCGACACGTCGAGGCCGGTCGCCTCGTAATAGCCCTTGTCCTTGGCCACGTAATAGCCGGCGAACTGAGCCTGGGTGACCCACTTGAGTTGCAGCGTCAGTTTATCCGCTGCGTGCGCAGCCCCAACGGCGAGGATCGCCGCGGCGCTGACGAATGTGAACAGAGACTTCTTCATCGCTTCACCTCCACTCCTGCCCGCCGCCGGTGAGGCCGGACGGCGCCTTGAGCCAAACCGCTCAATTCTCGCGCATACGGTAGGATGCGTGCCAACAGGTCACGCGCCGCTCGATGAGACTCACCAGGGCGTAGAACGCCGACCCGGTCAGCGCGGCGACGACAATCGTCGCCCAAACCATGTCGATGCTCAGATGCCCGACCTCGGTCGAGATGCGGAACCCCATCCCGACCGTCGGCGTGCCGAAGAACTCGGCGACGATCGCGCCGATCATCGCCAGCGTCGTGTTGATCTTCAGCGCGTTGAAGACGAACGGGGCGGCGGCGGGCAGACGCAGCAGGCGCAGCGTCTGCGAATAGTCCGCCGCATAGGTCTTCATCAGGTCGCGCTCGATCGGTCCGGCGCCGGCGAGGCCGACGGTGGCGTTGACCAGCATCGGGAAGAACGTCATCACCACCACCACCGCCGCCTTCGACTGCCAGTCGAAGCCGAACCACATCACCATGATCGGCGCGACGCCGACGATCGGCAGCGCCGAGACGAAATTGCCGAGCGGCAGCAGCCCGCGCTGCAGGAACGGCGAGCGGTCGACGAGGATCGCGACCAGCAGCCCCGCGCCCGAACCGATCGCATATCCGGCCAGCACGCCGCGGATCGTCTGCAGGAAGTCGGCCGCCAGCGTCGGCGTCGACGACACGAGCCGCAGCAGGATCGCCGAGGGCGCCGGCAGGATGATCGCCGGCACGCCGAGCAGCTTGACGCCGACCTCCCACACCGCCAGCACGGCGAGGCCAAAGAGGAGCGGCGGGGCGAGGTCGGCGGCGCGCGCGTTCATCGGCTGAACGCCATGCGACGCAGGACGATGCGGCCGACGAGCGCGATCAGGCCGACCAACGCCGCCGACAGCGCCGTGGCGGCGAACAACGCCGCCCAGATCTGCACGGTCTGGCCATAGTAGGAGCCGGCGAGCAGCCGCGCGCCGAGGCCGCCATCCTCGCTCTTGGTCACTTCGGCAACGACCGCGCCGACCAGCGCCGCCGCGGCGCCGATCTGCATCGAGGCGAAGAAGAACGGCGCGCTCGCCGGCGCGCGCAGCTTGGCGAAAGTCTGGCTCTGCGTCGCCGAATAGGTGCGCATCAGGTCGA
>JBKQHQ010000053.1:0-19274 GCA_052148715.1 Xanthobacteraceae bacterium
GCCCGGCCCCCCCCCCCCCCCCCACCCCGGGTGCCGGCGAAAGCCGCGCAATCGGGTCCGTCAGCCGGCGGCTTTTCTGGCGCCGGCCGAGCACGCCCTCATCCCGCGTGGCTCACGTCAGGATGTCGCCCAAGGCTTTCCGTAGACTGCTCGTCGGCTGGGCCGGAGCGGCCGCCACGCTACTCGTGCTGTCGTTGGCGATGCGATGGTGGCTCGGCTGACGGCCCTCAAGCCGCGGCCTGGCTCAGGGCTTCCACGATGCCGTCGACGACTTCCTCGACGAGCAGCTTGTCATCGCCTTCGCCCATGACCCGGATCACCGGCTCGGTACCCGAAGGCCGGATGATCAGCCGGCCTGCCCGGCCAAGCCGCTGCTCCGCACTGGCGATCACCGAGATGACGTTGGCGTTCTCCAGCGGCTTGCCGTTGCGATAGCGCACGTTCCGCATCACCTGCGGCAACGGCTCGAAGCGATGACATACTTGCGACAACGGCCGATCCTGCTTGCGCACCACCGCAAGCACCTGCAGCGCCGAGACGAAGCCATCACCGGTGGTCGTGTAATCGGACAGGATGATATGGCCGGAGGGCTCGCCGCCGAGATTGTAGCCGTGCGCACGCATATGCTCGAGCACGTAGCGATCACCCACGGGGGTTCGGACAAGCTCGATCCCGATGCCGGCGAGGTGCCGCTCCAAACCGAGGTTGGACATCACTGTGCCGACGAGGCCGGGTCTGGCGAGGCGGCCGTCCTCCTTCCAGCTCTCGACGATCACCGCCATCAACTGATCGCCGTCGATCAGGCGGCCGCGTTCATCGACCATGACCACGCGATCGGCATCGCCGTCGAGCGCGATGCCGACGTCGGCGCGCAGCTCGCGCACCTTGCGGCAAAGCGCTTCCGGCGCCGTCGATCCACAATCCTTATTGATATTGAACCCGTCCGGCTCGACCCCCAGCGAAATGACATCGGCGCCGAGCTCCCATAGCGCTTCCGGCGCGACCGCGTACGCGGCTCCATTGGCGCAATCGACGACGACGCGCAGCCCGTCGAGGCTGAGCGTGCGCGGCAGCGTGCGCTTGGCGAACTCGATATAGCGGTCGTGCACGCCGTCGATCCGTTTGGCGCGCCCCAGATCGGCGCTCTTCGCCAACCGCTTGGTGAGGTTCTGGTCCACGAGCTCTTCGATCTCGACCTCCACCTCGTCTGAGAGCTTGTAGCCGTCCGGGCCAAAGAGCTTGATCCCGTTATCGTCGTAGGGATTGTGCGATGCCGAGATCATCACCCCGAGATCGGCGCGCATGGAACGGGTGAGCATGGCAACCGCCGGCGTCGGCATCGGACCGAGCAGCAGCACATCCATGCCGACCGAGGTGAAGCCCGCGACCATGGCGGTCTCGATCATGTAGCCGGACAAACGGGTGTCCTTACCGATGACGACCCGGTGGCGGTGGTCGCCACGGCGGAACAGGAGGCCGGCCGCCTGTCCGACCTTGAGCGCCAATTCGGGGGTTATGACGCCGTTTGCACGGCCGCGAATACCGTCTGTGCCAAAATATTTGCGCACCATGAGACCCCCTAACACTGTTCCTGCAACCAGACGGCCATTACTACGGCAATTTTACCACAGTATGTTGGGAAAAAAATTGCCCCGGTTAATACCGGGAGCAAGTAGCGATTCGGCAAATAAGGCAGATACTTACGACCGCGACGGCCAGCACCACCGCGCAAGCGCATATCTTGCTTTGGACCTCTGCCGGCGATTCCCGTTCCTCAAGCGTGACCTATTGGACCGCCCCCTCCCCGACCAGCTCGAACGGCGCCCAATAGGCCGGGTAGGCGTTGCGAGGGTTGGACGCGTCATCGAGATACCCGAGCATCGCCCGGCGCAACCCTTCCGCACGACCGATGGTCGGATCAGCCTTGAGGTTCGCGAAGGTCGAGGTGGTCAGCCGCGTCGCGGCGTTCGAGTCGACGGACCAGTGCGACACCAACAATGCCCTCGCGCCGGCATAGAAGAAGGCGCGGGCAAGACCGGAGAGCGCCTCCGCCCCCGGCTTGTCGCCGGCAATCGTGTTGCATGCCGAGAGCACCGCCCAGTCCGCGTTGAGCTTGAGCTGCGCCACCTCGCTCGCGGTGAGGAGGCCGTCGTCGAACTCGCTCGGCTGCCGAGGGATCGTGAGCGCGAGCGAGGGCTCCGCCAGGCCCTTCACGTCTCCCGCCACCAGACCGTGGGTCGCGAAGTAGACGATGCGGTAATCGGCGAGCGGCGCGCGCTTGACGGTGGTCACGCTCGCGTCGGCGCGCAGATGGATGTCGCTCGCCGCGACGCCGAGATTCTTGGCGATCGCCTTGAGCTCGTCCGCCGTATCCGCCAGCCGCGGCAGGCTCGACAGCTTGGCACGGTCGCCCTCAACTCCCTGCCAGAACTCGCTGTAGCCGCGGGTCTGCACCACGGTTCTGCTTGCACTGCGTTGTCCTGCCGGCGTCTTCAGCTCGTCCGCGTCGAAGACCGGGTCACCGAATCCGATCATGGGCTTCGCGGCTCGATCCTGGCGCGCGAATACGCGCAACGCCCTCAGGCTCGCCACCGATGGCAGCACCGTGATGGCCTGACGCTTCAGAAGCCAGGCCGCGTCGCGATATAGGGCAAGGTCTTTCAGGTCTTTGGATGCGGGCACCGCGAGCGCCGGCTTCTCCGTCACCAGCAGATGGAACGGCAGCGCCGTGAGCGCGCCCGAGGGCACGACGAGCAGATGATGCTTGTTCCTGATCAGCGCCTCGACCGGGCCCATGAGCGTCACGTAAAGGTCGTGCGCGACCGATAGGTCGAATAGCTCCTGCCTGCACTCGGTTCGCGCCAGCCCTCGACCATCGGCAATGCCCTGCGCGCACTCCGTAGCCAAAGCCTGATCGCATTCCGTTGGTGGCAGTCCGCGCTTGTCGGCTTCGGCCGGCGCGCACTCCACTCTCGCCAACCCCCGCCCCAGCGCCTCGACATCGAGTCCCTGGCGAAAGGCGGCGACTTTCTGCGACAGCGCCTGCGCGCCGAGCGGGATCGTCTTCCACGTGAAATCGTCGCGCGTCAGCGCAAAGACATAGCTCTCCTTGTCTCCCGCCAGGAAGAAGACAAGCGCCTCGTCGGCATTCAGGAGTTTTTGCGCTTCCTCGGCTTGCAACGGCTTGGGATTGGCGAGCGCCGCGTAGTCCGGAAACTCTTTCTCGAGCCGCGCCGCGTTCGCGGCGAGTTTTCCTTCGATCTCGGTGACTTGCCTGCGGATGTCGTCGATCGCGCTCTGGCTTCGTTGGCCTTCCGGCTTCGACACGGCCTCGGTGAGCGCCGCGTCGCGTTGCCGCCACAGGGCGGCGAGGTCCTGGCTTTCACGCACGAGCGTTGCGAGCGCGCCGCCGCCTGACGCGAACCGCGCCGCCATCTGCTGCACCGCCGCACCAGCCGAGGACTGGACGGCCCACTGGGCGACTTCGATCGCCTCCCGGCCGGCGGCGGGCTCGGGCTCGATGTTCTGCCGAACCGCGACGGCGAGGTTGGCGACGTCAAGCACGAAATAATCAGAACGCTGCTCGACCAAGCCGCCCGATCGTTCTCTTTGTCCCGCGCGCCCGCCGTCCGTCGACGCATGCGCAATGACAGTAGCCGTCGCCTTGCGGGAATAGCTGAGAGCCTGGCGGCTATCGGCCGTAAGGCCAAAGAGAACGGCGAGGTCCCGCAGGGTTTCAGCCACGTCGGGATGATCGGCGCCGAGGGCTTGCACCCTGATCGCGAGCGCGCGCCGGTAGAGCCCCTCCGCCTCCGCGTATTTGCCTTCAGCCGTATACACGCCGGCCAGGTTGTTGAGGGTTTCGGCCACGGCGGGATGGCTCGTGCCGAGGGCTTGCTCCCTGATCGTCAGCGCGCGCTTGTAAAACTCCTCCGCCTCGGCGTTCTTGCGCTCTCTCTGATACACGACAGCCAAGTTGTTGACGGTACTGGCCACATCGGGATGGTTGGCGCCAAGCGCCTTCTCCCGGATCGCCAGCGCGTGCTTGTAGAGTTCCTTCGCCTCGGTGTACTTGCCCTGGCTCTTATACACGATGGCCAGGTTGTTGAGGGTTTGCGCCACGTCGGGATGGTTGACGCCGAGGGCCTGTTCCCTGATCGCCAGCGTTCGCCTGTAGAGTCCCTCCGCCTCGGGGTACTTGCCCTGGTCCTCGTACAGGACGGCCAGGTTCTCGAGCGGGCCAACCACGTCGGGATGATTGGCCCCGAGCGCCTGCTCGAAGATCGCCAACGCGCGCTTGTAGAGCCCTTCCGCCTCGGCGTACTTGCCTTGGCGGTAGTAGACGTTCGCCAGGTTTGAGAGGACAGGAGCCACGTCCAGATGGCTGGCGCCGAGGGTCTTTTTCCTGATCGCCAGCGCGCGCTGGTAGAGCCCCTCCGCCTCCACGTATCTGGCCTGCTTCTCATAGACTGAGGCCAGATTGGTGAGGGGCGCCACATCGGGACGGTTGGCGCCGAGGACCTTTTCGCTGATTGCCAGAGCGCGTTTGTATAACCCTTCCGCCTCGGCATATTTGCCTTGGCGTACATAATCGGCGGCCAAGTTGTTGAGGGCCTGCGACACATCGGGATGGTTGGTGCCGAGGGCTTGTTCCCTGATGGCGAGCGCGCGCTTGTGGAGCCCTTCTGCCTCTGCGTACTTGCCCTGGCGATTATATACGTTGGCCAGATTGATTAGGGTCACGGCCACGTCGAGATGGTTGGGCCCGAGGACCTGCTCCCTGATCGCGAGCGCGCGCTTGTGGAGCCCCTCCGCCTCCACGTACTTGCCTTGGTTCTCATAGACGATAGCCAGGAAGTTGAGCGCTTGCGCTACGTCGGGATGGTTGGCCCCGAGGGCTTGCTCTCTGATCGCCAGCGCGCGCCGGTAGAGCCCTTCAGCGTCGGCGTACTTGCCCTGAGCCACGTATACGAGGGCCATATTGGTGAGGGCCGCCGCATAGTTCGGATGATTGATGCCGAACTGCGCTTTGATCGCTTGTTCGAACTTTTGTGCCTCGATCTGCGCAGCAGCGTAGTCGCCGCGCGCGAAGCTTTCCTGGAGCGCCTTGAGGATCGTGTTGACGTCGGCTCGCTGCGCCAAGGCCGGCGGCGACATGGCGCACACTGCGAGCGCCAGCGAGAAAATAATCCCTAAGAGTCGTCGTAAGCGTCGTGTCGTCACGGCAGCACCCCTTGGTTAAACTGTCAGCTTCGCCGTCGGCACGCGACCGACGAATAGCGACGCATGGTCCGCGACGACATCAGACCTGATGCCATGCAGAGTCGATGGGCTTCCGTGGCCGCCGAGCAGAAAATCTTGACGCAAGCACCTTGCCACAACGCCGGGCGGGCTGGAACCGCGCGCAAGCACGTCCTCCCGATCAGCCCCCCAAACGATTTGGAGCCGGGCGCTGAAGGGAGACGCCGTGGGGCAGGCGCTGCAACTCGAAATCCAGTATGCGTCGGCGCCGCCGTTCGACGCGGGTACGCCCGAGCACGCCCCGCCTGCCGTTTTGGCGGTCGTGCAGGCGCGATCCGAGCAGGCCTTGGCCGAACGGCGCGTCCAGGTTGAAAAAGCGGCGGCGCAGCTCGGGGGCAAAGTGACCGGCCCCAATGCCCCTACCGCCGGCCTTGATCGAGACGGTGCGAAAGTAACGGCAAGCTCCGCTTTCCTGCTTGACGGCTGCGGGTGCTTGAGGAATTGTTAAGAACAAAACATGAACATATGCGTTACCTTCTTACCCAAAAGCAGGAAACCATGCTCGTATCGCCGCCCTTGCTCGTCTCCGACGCGCCCTCGGAAGGGAAGAATTTGCACCCCTTGCGTCAGGCGATTCGTGCCTGTGAGGCCTCCGGCGCACGGGGTGAGGCGGACGTCATCCCGCTGGGCGTGCCGGCTATCGATGACGTCCTCGGCGGCGGGCTTATCTGCGGGGCGCTGCACGAAATCGCCGCTCCGCGTGAGCCGGACATAGCGGCGGCCTCCGGTTTCGTTCTCGCGTTCGCGGCGCATGCTTCCCGCAAGGCTGCGCTATGGATCGCCGAGGACATGGCGCTCATCGAAAGCGGAGCGCCGCATGGGCCGGGACTCGACGCGCTCGGCCTTGCCCCCGAACGGCTGGTGATGGTTGCCGCCGCGAAAAGCCGCGAGGTGCTGTGGGCGATGGAGGAGGCGCTGCGCTGCCGCGCCGTCAGCGTGGTGATCGGAGAGCTGCGCGGCGATCACGCCGTCGATCTGGTGGCGACGCGGCGGCTTTCGCTGGCGGCGACGAGCAGCGGCGCCCTCGCCTTCTTGCTGCGCAGCACGCCGCCGTCGCAAGCTTCCGCCGCCGCAACGCGCTGGATCGTCGGCCCGGCCCCCTCGATGGCGCCGCACGGTCCCGGTCCCCCGTGCTTTGCCGTCGAGCTCAAGCGCAACCGCCGCGGACCCCTCGGAGCCTGGATGTTGGAGTATCGTCGTGAGCAGCATTTCCGTCTCGCGTCAGCGCATCCTGAGCCTTTGGCTCAACCGGCTCTCGACCGACCGCATCGTGCGGCAAGGGTTGCATGATCAACGAAAGGCTGCTGCATCCCCGGCTTCTTCGTCCCCGGCAGCTTCGCCGCTGGCGGTCGCCGGCAAGCACGGCAATGTCGAGCGGCTCGTCGCCATCGATGCGGTAGCGGAACGGCGCGGGCTGCGGCTTGGTCTCGCGCTCGCCGAAGCGCGCGCCATGCATCCCGACCTCACGGTATTTGCGCAAGACGCCGCGGCCGACGCGCGCCTGCTCGACGGCATCGCCGATGGGTGCCAGCGCTATACGCCGCTGATCGCCGCCGATCCGCCCGACGGGATCCTGCTCGACATCGGCGGTTGTGCGCATCTCTTCGGCGGCGAAGCCGGATTGGCGGCCGATCTCGCATCACGCCTGAACGCGCTCGGCTTTGCCCTTCGCATCGCCATCGCCGGCACCATCGGCGCTGCCTGGGCGACCGCGCGCTTCGGCCCGGCAATGCTGCAGGCATCCGGCGAGGAACGGAAACTTGCGCCTTTGCCGCTCGCCGCGCTGCGGCTCGATGCCGAGACCGTCGCCGGGCTCGCCCGCGTCGGCCTCAAGCGCATCGGCGACATCATCGACTTGCCGCGCGCCCCGCTTGCCGCCCGCTTCGGGACGGCGCTGTTGCGCCAGCTCGACCGCGCGCTCGGGCGCGAGCACGAGCCGCTCACCCCGCGCCTGCCGGTCGCGCCCTATGTGGCCGAGCAGCGCTTCGCCGAGCCGATCGCGCGGGAGGAAGACGTGCTCGCCGTGCTGGAACGGCTCGCGAGCCGACTGAAATCCGCGCTCGAGCGCAAGGGTGACGGCGCGCGCCATCTGGAGCTTGCTCTTTTTCGCACCGACGGCGCGGTGGCGCGGATCGCGGCCGGGACCTCGCGTCCGATCCGCAATCCGCAGGACATCCGCGCATTGTTCGCCGAGCGGCTGGCCGGCCTCGCCGATCCGCTCGACCCCGGTTTCGGCTTCGATCTCGTCCGGCTCTGCGTACTGACAGCCGAGCCGTCACCGCCGGAGCAGATCGGTTTCGGCGGCAACGACGATGCCGCCGAGCTCGATCGCCTGGTCGATCGGCTCAGCGCCCGGCTCGGCCGCCGCCGCGTGACCCGCCTGGTGGCGCAGGACAGCCATATTCCCGAGCTCGCCTCAGCGACCGTTTCGGCGCAGGTGGCGCCCGATGATTCCGACTGGGATGCCTTCCGCGCATTCCGCGATACCGCCGATCTCAGCGCCCGGCCGTTGCGCTTGCTGGCCAAGCCGGAACCGATCGAGGCGCTGGCAATGGTGCCGGATGGTCCGCCCTTGCGCTTCCGCTGGCGTCGCGCCCTGCATGAGGTCGTGGCCGCCGAAGGGCCCGAACGCATCGAAGGCGCCTGGTGGAGCGAGGGGGGTCCCGCGCGCGACTATTTCCGCGTCGAGGACAAGACCGGCCTGCGCTTCTGGCTCTTTCGCCACGGCCTCTACCGCGACACCAAAACCCCGCTCTGGTTTCTACACGGAACTTTCGCATGACCGCCTATAGCGAATTTGCCGTCGCCTCGAATTTCTCCTTCCTGCGCGGCGCCTCGCATCCCGAGGAGCTGATGGTGCAGGCGGCGCAAGCAGGCCTTGCCGGCCTTGGCCTTTGCGATCGCAACTCGGTCGCCGGCGTGGTGCGCGCGCATCTCGTCAAGCGCGAGCAGAATTTGTTGCTGCGCTATCATCCGGGCGCCCGCCTGGTGTTTGCCGACGGCACCCCGGACATTCTCGCCTATCCGCGTGACCGTCCCGCCTGGGGACGTCTGTGCCGCCTGCTCACGCACGGCAATTTGCACGCCGAGAAGGGTGATTGCCTGCTCACGCTCGCTGATCTGCTCGATCACAGCGACGGCCTCGAGCTCGTAGTGATGCCCGCCTCGACACGGGAGAGTGAACTTGTAAAGGCAGCGCCACATCGTCCCCTCCCCCGCTTGCGGGGGAGGGATAGGGAGGGAGCCCGAGCCACAAGCACAGTGCTCGCGGCCCTACCCCCTCCCCAACCCTCCCCCGCAAGCGGGGGAGGGAGTCAACCATCGTGCTCACCCTACGGCATAATCGCCCGCCTGCGCGAAGCGGCGCCGCGCCGCGTGCGGCTTGCCGCCGCAATGCTCTACCGCGGCAACGATCGTGCCCGCCTTGCCGCGCGTGCCGAGTTGGCGCGGCAGGCGGGCGTGCCGCTGATGGCCGTCAACGACGTGTCCTATCATCACCCGGATCGGCGGCCGCTCGCCGACGTGCTCACCTGCATCCGCGAGCACATCACGCTCGAGGAGGCCGGCCGCAAGCTCGCCGTCAATGCCGAGCGCTATCTGAAGCCGCCGCAGGAGATGGCGCGATTGTTCCGCGCAACACCGGAGGCGATCGAGGAAACCCAAAAACTCAGCGCCGAGCTCACCTTCTCGCTCGATGAGCTGCACTACGAATATCCCGATGAAACCATCCAGGGCTTCGCCACGCCGCAGGACGCGCTCGTGCATCTCGCATGGCTTGGCGCTGCCGATCGGTATCCGTCCGGCGTTCCCGACAAGGTGCGGCAAAGCCTTAAGCACGAGCTTGCGCTGATCGCCGAGCTCAACTACGCGCGCTACTTCCTCACCGTCTACGACATCGTCCGCTACGCCCGCAGCCAAAACATTCTCTGCCAGGGACGCGGCTCGGCGGCGAATTCCGCGGTGTGTTTCTGCCTGCGGATCACCGAGGTCGATCCCACTATCAACGATCTTCTGTTCGAGCGTTTCATTTCCAGTTCGCGCAATGAGCCGCCCGACATCGATGTCGATTTCGAGCACGAGCGGCGCGAGGAGGTGATCCAGTACATCTACAATCGTTACGGCCGCGAGCGCGCCGGCATCGCCGGCACGGTCATCTGTTATCGCGGCCGCTCGGCGATCCGCGAGGTCGGCAAGGTTTTCGGGCTGTCGGAGGATACGATCGGCGCCCTCTCCTCCTCGATCTGGGGCGGCGGCGGAGGCAAGGTCGCGGCGGACGATCTGGCGCGCGTCGGACTTTGCCCCGACAGCCCGCGCGTGCGCCAGATTCGCGCCCTCGTCGGCGAGATCCAGTCGTTTCCGCGCCATCTGTCCCAGCATGTCGGCGGCTTTGTCATCACCCGCAGCCGGCTCGACGAGGTGATGCCGATCATGAACGCGGCGATGGACGAACGCACCAATGTCGAGTGGGACAAGGACGACCTCGATGCGCTCGGCATCCTCAAGGTCGACGTGCTCGGCCTCGGCATGCTCACCTGCATCCGCAAGGCCTTTGCGCTCGCCGCGCAGCACTATGGCGAGACGCTGACGCTGGCAAAGATCCCGCAAGAGGATCCCGCGGTCTACCGCATGCTGCAGCGCGCCGACTCGATCGGCGTGTTTCAGGTCGAGAGCCGCGCGCAGATGTCGATGCTGCCGCGCCTGCAGCCGAAAACCTTTTACGACCTCGTCATCGAGGTGGCGATCGTACGTCCGGGACCGATCCAGGGCGACATGGTGCATCCCTATCTGCGCCGGCGGCAGGGGATCGAAAAAGTCTCCTATCCGTCCGAGGAGCTCAGGGCGGTGCTGCAAAAAACGCTCGGCGTGCCGCTGTTTCAAGAGCAAGCGATGAAAATCGCCATCGTCGCCGCCGGCTTCACACCGGCGGAAGCCGACAAGCTGCGCCGCGCCATGGCCACCTTCAAGCGGGTCGGCACCATCGGCACATTCCAGCGCAAGATGATCGAGGGCATGGAAGAGCGAGGCTACGAACGCGAGTTCGCCGAGCGCTGCTTCCACCAGATCGAGGGTTTCGGCGAGTACGGCTTTCCGGAAAGCCATGCCGCGAGCTTCGCGCTGCTCGTCTACGCCTCCGCCTGGCTCAAGTGCCGCTACCCGGACGTCTTCGCGGCGGCTCTGCTCAATGCGCAGCCGATGGGGTTCTATGCATCGGCGCAGATCGTGCGCGATGTGCGCGAGCATGGCGTCGAGGTGCGAGCAGTCGACATCAATGCCTCCGCTTACGAGTCGACGCTCGAAGGCGGACCGCACGCGGCAGAGCGCGTGCATGACCTGCATCGCCGCATGGCGGCCGACATCCGCTCGACGCACGCGATCCGCCTTGGGCTACGCGAGGTGAAGGGGCTCTCGGAGGACGATGCGCAGCGGATCGTCGCGCGGCGGCCCTACACCTCGATGCGCGACCTTTGGCTGCGCGCCGGGCTTTTGCCGCGCGTGCTGGAGCGGCTCGCCGATGCGGATGCGTTCGGCTCGCTCGGCCTGACGCGGCGCCAGGCGCTGTGGCAGGCCAAATCGCTCGGCCGGGTCGGCGACCGCGACGACGACCTGCCGCTGTTCCGCTCGCACGAAATTCCAAACCCGGCAGCTCAACAGTTCTTCACCTCCCCCCTTGTGGGGGAGGTCGGCGCGCACAGCGCGCCGGGAGAGGGGGTCTCTTCGCAAGAATCGCTGGCACCAATCCACGTCGCCGACTCTCAAGCCGAGCCCTATGCAATCGAATTTTTGCGAAGCAACCCCCTCTCCCGATCGCAGCGCAACTGCGCTGCGATCGACCTCCCCCACGAGGGGGGAGGTGAAGAGCGAGGCGAGACCGCCGTCGCCCTGCCGGCAATGTCGCTCGGCGAGGAGGTCGTCCACGACTACCGCTATCTGCGCCTGTCGCTGCGCGCACATCCGGCATCCTTCCTGCGCGCCGATCTTAAGGCCCGCCGCATCATCCCCAACGCGGTGTTGCGCACCAAGCGCTCCGGGGAGCGCGTTTCCGTCTCCGGCCTCGTTACCATTCGCCAGCGGCCGGGCTCGGCCTCGGGCGTGGTGTTCATGACCATCGAGGATGAGACCGCCGTCGCCAACATCATTGTCTGGCCGAAAATGTTCGAGCGCTTCCGCCCGATCGTGCTCGGCGCCCGCTATATCGCGGTGCAAGGGCCGATGCAGGAGGAATCAGGCGTCATTCACGTCGTTGCCCGACGCCTTGAGGATCTTACGCCGCTGCTCGCCCGGCTCGCCGAAGGCCCGGCGGTGGAAAGCCTTGCCCGTTGCGACGAGGTCAAGCGCCCCGGCCAAGATCAGCGCGAGCAGCGCATCGACGGCAGACGGACGCAGCTGATGCACCTCCTCACCGAGATGCCGGAGCTTGCCGGTGATCTCGATGTGCCGGCGCGCGGCTCCGCGCATGCGCCCTCACGCCGCGGCGGCAGCAAGGCGTGAAGGTCGATTGTTGGAGAGCCGTAGCGAGCTGTAGGGTGGGCAAAGGCGGCCCGGACGCCACCGCGCGGCACGGCGCGCGTTCCGCCATGCCCACGCGGCCACGCCCGATCTCTCATGTATCCCTTTGGCTATCCCTTTGGCGCGTGGGCACGGCGGACCCGGCGCAGTGCATCAAATCGAAACTTCGGGGCCGCCTTTGCCCACCCTACGAACGACCTGCTTCAGTCCAGCCTTTCGTCGATGACGTCGTTGCGCAGGACGCCGATCTCCGGCACCTCGATCTCCACCACGTCGCCCGGCACGAGCCAGCGCGGCGGATCGAAGCGCGTCCCGGCGCCGACCGGCGTGCCGGTGACGATCAGGTCGCCGGGCTTGAGCGTGGTGAACGTGGTGATGTAGGCGATCAAGTCGGCAAACGGGAAGATCAGGTTGGCGGTCGTGTCGTCTTGCCGGATTTCGCCGTTGACCTTGGTGGTCAGGTGCAAAGGCTTGCCGAGGTCGACGGCGTCGAGGGTCACGAGCCAAGGCCCCATCGACCCGGATCCATCGAAATTCTTACCCTGGGTCACGTTGAACGTTCCGTGCCGCAGCCAATCGCGCACGCTGCCCTCGTTGCACAAGGTAAGCCCGGCCACGTGATCGAGCGCGCGCTCGCGCGGCACGTGACGGCCTTCGCGGCCAACGACCAAAACGATCTCGCCTTCATAGTCGAATTGCGTAGAGACACTTGGCCGAATCAGCGGCTGCTCGTGACCGACCAGGGAACCGGGCGTGCGGAAAAACAAACTCGGATATTTCGGCCGCTCGCCTCCTCGGGTGACATCTTTGTAGTCGGCCGGCCGGCCGGCGTAGTTGATGCCGACGCACAGGATCTTTTCCGGACCGAGCACCGGCGGCAGCCATTCCACCTCCGTGGTCGGAAAATCGGGCCGCACGCCCCGCGCGGCAGCCCTCGCCTCGTCGAGCGCATTCTCACGCAACAAATCAAGGACGGACTTGCAGCGCGGCGACACACGCGGTCGCAGGTCGACCACCCCCTCGTCGGTGATCATACCAAAACTCCTCCGGCCGCGGAGATTGAAAGTCGCCAATTTCATGTGGCCCTCACCTTGTCGGTAGGCATCCTCGATTTTTGGCCTTAAGGTTCACGCCCGTCAACGGCCCATGCAAAGAGGGAGCCGCGTGAAGCCCGCGCCGTTTCGTTATGCAGAGGCACGCTCCGTCGAGCATGCGGTCGAGCTGCTCGGCGGCGAAAGCGATGCGCGCCTGCTCGCCGGCGGCCAAAGTCTCATCGCCACCTTGAACATGCGGCTGTCGAGCCCGCGTCTTCTCGTCGACATCAACCGCATCGGCGGGCTCGACCACATCGCCCTCAAGGACGGAATGATCGAGATCGGCGCCCTGGTCCGCCATAGCCAAGCGGAGCGTTCCGAGGTCATGGCGCGGCACGCGCCGCTGATTGCCCGTGCAATGCCGCATATCGCGCATCCGGCGATCCGCAATCGGGGCACCATCGGCGGCTCGATAGCGTTTGCGGATCCGGCCGCCGAGCTGCCGGCCTGTCTGCTCGCGCTCGGCGGGGAGGTGGAGGTCGCCGGGCCGCAAGGCCGACGATCGGTCGCCGCCGATGCGTTCTTCAAGAACTTGTTCGAGACGGCGCTCGGCCCGCAGGACGTGCTCACCGCCATCCGCGTACCGGCTGCCGGTCCCGATATGCGGATCGGCTTTGCCGAATTCGCCAGGCGGCATGGCGATTATGCGCTGGCGGGTCTCGCCGCCTGTGCGCGTGCCGACAACGGTCGCCTGCGCGATGTACGCCTCGCCTATTTCGGTATCGGTGCGACGGCGGTGCGGGCGCGCAGGGCGGAGGCGGCGCTCGCCGGGACGCGGGCCGATCCGAAAAGCTTGGACGAGGCGCTCGCCGAGCTCGACCTCGATCTCGACCCGCCCGACGATATTCACGCCAGCGGCGCGATGCGCAAGCACCTCGCCGGCGTGCTGCTCAAGCGCGTCGCGCGCCAACTCGCCGAGCCGCGCGCATGACCGATGAAACCCACGCGATCACGCTGGTCGTGAACGGCGAGAGCGTTCACGAGACCGTCGAGGCGCGCCAAAGCCTGGTGGATTTCCTGCGCGAGACCCTGGCGCTGACCGGCAGCCATGTGGGTTGCGAGCATGGCGTCTGCGGCGCCTGCACGGTGCGCGTCGATGGTGCGATCGTGCGCGGCTGCCTCATGCTGGCGGTGCAGTGCGACGGCGCGCAGGTGGAGACCATCGAAGGCCTGTCGGATACCGGCGAGATCGCCGACCTGCAATCGGCATTCACACGGCGCAACGCGCTGCAATGCGGCTTCTGCACGCCCGGCATGCTGCTCGCCGCGCAGGCGCTATTGCGGGCCGGCGGCGTGCCGAGCCGCGACGAGATCCGCGCCTACTTGTCCGGCAACTACTGCCGCTGCACCGGCTACCAATCAATCGTCGACGCGGTGGAATCGGTCGCTCGCGCCCGCGCGGGAGAGCGGCCATGAAGATTGTCGAGGATGTGCCGTCGGCGCTCACCGCGCTCGACCGGCCGAACTCCTATATCGGCCGCTCGGTGCCGCGGCCCAATCTCGCGCGGCTGACCCAGGGGCGCGCGCAGTTCGTGAGCGATGTCGTGCTGCCGCGTATGTCGCACGTGGCTTTCGTCCGCTCCCCGCATGCGCACGCCCGCATCGTCTCGATCGACAAGGGCGCCGCGGCACAGGCGCCCGGCGTCATCGCCGTGGTGACCGGCGCCGAGCTTGCCGAGGTGATCACTCCATGGGTCGGCGTGTTGACGCACCTGAAAGGGATCAAATCGGCGCCGCAACATGCCATTGCGGTTGCGCGCGCCTGTTGGCAAGGCGAGGCGGTTTGCGCCGTGGTGGCGCGCTCGCGAGCGCAAGCCGAGGACGCGTGCGAGCGGGTCGCGGTCGCGTACGAGGAGCTCACGCCGGTCACCGATGCCGAAACGGCGCTCGACTCCGAAACACCGGTGATTCATCCCGAGCTTGGCGACAATCTCACCTTCGAGCGCAAGCTCGACGCCGGCAGCGTCGACAAAGCCTTTGCCGACGCCGATGAGATCATCGAGACCACGTTCGTGTTCGGCCGCCACACTGGCGTCACCAACGAGCCGCGCGCCATCGTCGCCGATTGGAACGCGGGCGAGCAGCGCTTGACCGTTTATCACGGCACGCAAGCGCCGCACATGACGCAGAATCTGTTCGCCAAGCATCTGGGCCTCGAAGAGCAGCAGGTGCGGGTGATTACCAAGGATGTAGGCGGCTCGTTCGGCATCAAGGTGCACATTTATGCGGACGAGATGGCGGCGGTGGCCTTGGCCAAGCTGCTCAAGCGGCCGGTCAAGTTCGTCGCCGACCGGATCGAGAGCTTCGTCACCGACATCCATGCCCGCGATCACCGGGTAAAGGCAAAGATCGCCGTCAGGAACGACGGCACCATCACGGCCTTCGAGATCGACGATCTGACCGGCATCGGCCCCTACTCGGTCTATCCGCGCACGAGCGGCATCGAGGCGAACCAGGTCGTCAATCTCACCGGCGGTCCCTATACGTGTCCGAACTATCGCGCCCGCGCGCGCGTGGTGTTTCAGAACAAGAACGTCATGTGCCAGTACCGCGCGGTCGGCCACCCGATCGCAACCGCGGTGACCGAAGGCCTGGTGGAGCTCGCCGCGGCCAGGATCGGCATGGACCCGCTGGCGATCCGGCGGCGCAACCTCATTGCCGACGATGCCTATCCGTGCGGATCCGCGGCAGGCCTCAAGTTCGAGCAGCTGTCGCACCATGCTTGCCTCGACAAGCTGGTCGCTATGATCGGCTATGATGACTTGCGCGCCGAACAGGCGCGCTTGCGCGAGAGCAGCATCTATCGCGGCATCGGCTTCGCAAGCTTCATCGAGGTGACGAACCCATCAGCCGCTTTCTACGGCGTCGGCGGCGCCCGCATCACCTCGCAGGACGGCGCCACGGTCCGGCTGGACGCGCAAGGCTCGGTGATCTGCCACAGCGGCGTCACCGAGCAGGGCCAGGGCGCGGAAGCCGTCATCGCCCAGTGCGTCGCCTCCGCCTTCGGCGTGCCGCTCGAGCGGGTGCGCGTCATCACCGGCGACACCGACAACACGCCCTACGGCGGCGGAACCTGGGCCTCGCGCGCGGCCGGGATCGGCGGCGAGGCGGCGTGGCAGGCCGGCAAGGCGCTGCGGCAGAACGTCTTGGCGGCGGCGGGCTCGATCCTGCAGGCCGGGCCTGACAGCCTCGACATCCGCAACGGCATAATCGTCGACGCCGCGACCGGTCGCGAGCGCATCGGCCTCGACGAGGTGGCGCGGGTCGCCTACTTCCGCCCCGACACGCTGCCGCCCGGCTTCCAGGCCGAGCTGATGGTGACGCGCCACTACGTGCCGCGCGCCTGGCCGTTCGCTTTCACCAACGGGATCCAGGCCTCGTATCTGGAGGTCGACGCCGACAGCGGCTTCATCCGGCTGATCAATCACTGGTGCGTGGAGGATTGCGGCACGGTGATCAATCCGCAACTCGTCGACGAGCAGGTGCGCGGCGGCGTCGTGCAGGGCATCGGCGCCGCGCTGTTCGAGCACTGCGTCTATGACGAGCGCGGACAGCTGCTCAACGGCAACATGGCGGATTATCTGGTGCCGATGGCCGCCGAGATGCCGGACATCGCGGTCGGCCATGTGGTATCGCCGACAGCGGATTCCGAGCTCGGTGCCAAGGGCGCCGGCGAAGCGGGCACCGCCGGAGCGCCCGCCGCCGTCATGAACGCCGTAAACGACGCGCTGCGTCCACTGCGCATCGAGCCGCTCACCGCCTTGCCGCTGACGCCGGAGCGCGTGCTCAAGGCGCTCGGCCGAATTTGACGCGCCATCGGCTGCGCTTATACGAAGGCATGCGCTAGCGCCGATCGAGCACGCCGGTCAGGCAAGCGAGCGGAATGTTATCGGGGAGGAAACAGCCGATGGAAATAAAGATAGGCAAGCAGGCGATCGCCGAGGCGTCCACCAAGCTCAAGAACTGGGGCCGCTGGGGAGCCGGCGATCAAATCGGCACCCTCAATCACATCACGCCGCAGGACGTGGTCGCGGCCGCCTCCTTGATCCGCACCGGCAAGGTCTTTGCGCTCGGCATCCCGCTTGATCGCCATGGCCCGCAGACCGGGCTGTTCGGCGGACGCTGGAACCCGATCCACACGATGCTCGCGACCGGCACCGACGCGGTCGCCGGACGGCAGGACAAGACGCCGGGCGTGCGTTACGCCGATGACGCGATCAACATGCCGGTGCAGAGCGCCACCCACTGGGATGCGCTCGGCCACATCTTCTATGAGGAGAAGATGTACAACGGCTTCGACGCCCGCGAGGTCGACAGCAACGGCCTCGGCAAGCTCGGCATCGAGCATTCGCGCGACAAGATGATCGGCCGCGGCGTGCTGCTCGACATCGCCCGCTTCAAGGGCGTGGAGTGGCTCGCGGACGGCTACGGCATCTCCAATGACGAGCTCGACAAATGCGCCAAGGCGCAGAATGTGGCGATCGGACGCGGCGATTTCGTCATCCTGCGCACCGGCCAGATGGAGCGCTGCTTGAAGCAACAGAAGTGGGGCGGCTACGCCGGCGGCGACGCGCCCGGCGTCAAGTTCGAGAACTGTTATTGGTGCCAGGAGAAAGCGGTCGCCGCAATCTGCTCCGAGACCTGGGGCGTCGAGGTGCGCCCCAACGAGACCAAAGAGGTCAATCAGCCGTGGCACTGGGTCGTGATCCCGGCGATGGGCCTCACCATGGGCGAGATGTTCTATCTGAAGGACCTCGCCGAGGACTGCGCGGCGGACCGCGTCTATGAGTTCTTCTTCTGCGGCCCGCCGCTCGTGATCACCGGTGGCACCGGCTCCCCGATCAACCCGCAAGCGATCAAGTGACGGCCCGACCTGGCCGCACGAGGAGTAATCCATGGCTCGCTATCTGAAGCGCGGAATGGATTCCGGCGCCATCAAGGCGGCGGACGCCAAGGTGCGCGAGACCGTGGAGGAAATCCTCGCCGCCATCGAGGCGCGGCGGGACGCGGCGGTGCGCGAGCTGTCGGAAAAATTCGACAACTGGTCGCCGCAGGATTTTCGCCTGTCCGCGCCGGAGATCGAGCGCGCGATCGCCAAGGTGAGCCAGCGCGACCTCGACGACATCAAGTTCGCGCAGGCGCAGGTGCGCAACTTCGCGCAGAAGCAACGCGAAACGCTGCGCGACCTCGAGGTCGAGACGATGCCCGGCGTCGTGCTCGGCCACAAGCACATCCCGGTCCAATCGATCGGCTGCTACGTGCCGGGCGGCCGCTATCCCATGGTCGCCTCCGCGCATATGTCGATCGTCACCGCGCGGGTCGCGGGGGTCGGGCGCATAATCGCCTGCGCGCCGCCGTTCAAGGGCGGCCCGCATCCGGCGATCGACGCCGCCATGCATTTCGGCGGTGCCGACGAGATCTACGTGCTGGGCGGCGTGCAGGCGGTCGCCGCAATGGCGCTGGGCACCGACAGCGTCGCGCCGGTTGACATGATCGTCGGGCCCGGCAACGCCTACGTGGCCGAAGCGAAGCGCCAGCTTTTTGGCCGGGTCGGCATCGATCTCCTGGCCGGACCGACCGAGACGCTGGTTATTGCTGACGAGACCGTCGATGCCGAGCTCTGCGCGACCGACTTGCTCGGCCAGGCCGAGCACGGGCCGACTTCGCCGGCGATACTCCTCACGAATTCCGAAAAGCTCGCACAAGAGACCATGCGCGAAGTCGCACGGCTGCTGGCGATCCTGCCAACCGCGGACGCGGCCGGCAAGGCGTGGGCGGACTACGGCGAGGTGATCGTCTGCGACGACGAGGACGAGATGGTACGTGAAGCCGACCGCATCGCCTCCGAGCACGTGCAGGTGATGACGCGCGACCCGGATTATTTCCTCGCCCGGATGAAGAACTACGGCTCGCTTTTTCTCGGGCCCCGCACCAATGTCGCCTACGGCGACAAGGTGATCGGCACCAACCATACACTGCCGACCAAGAAGGCGGCGCGCTACACCGGCGGATTATGGGTCGGCAAATTCCTAAAAACCTGCACCTATCAGAAGGTGCTCACCGACGAGGCCTCGGCGCTGATCGGCGAATACTGCTCGCGTCTCTGTGTGCTCGAGGGATTCTTGGCCCATGCGGAGCAAGCCAATGTGCGCGTGCGCCGCTACGATGGCCGCAACATCCCCTATGCTCAAGCGGCGGAGTGACATGTAATGAAACCCATGTCTGCACTGTCATTGCGAGCGAAGCGAAGCAATCCCGAGTGCGAGCACTGTGCCTCCTTGACCGGGGGTGCGTCGCTTCGCTCGCAATGACAGCGCATTCCTTCCCCCAATCCATATGTCCAATCTGCGAGCCGTTGAGCTTGCGGCGACG
>JBKQHQ010000054.1:0-80246 GCA_052148715.1 Xanthobacteraceae bacterium
CAGACTGCGGCAGCACTGAATCACAAGCTCGATTCCGCAGCAAATCGCAAAATTTCTCGCGACGGATTCTTGACAGAAAGTAGAAAAAATGCCCACCGCAGGAATCAAATCCCGGAATGCCGTAGCCTCGTGGGGGAGGTCGACACATGCAGGCTTGCTTGCATGTGTCGGGAGAGGGGGTCGCTTCGCAAAAATCTTTTTTCAAAATCCTATTTGTCTGCGTCGATTCCTATTTGTCTGCACCGTTTCAAGTCGATAGCTGCTCAAGCTGAAGGCCAACCAAGTGGGAGTTTTTCGAAGCAACCCCCTCTCCCGGCAATGCAGGCAAGCCTGCATTGCCGACCTCCCCCACGAGGGGGGAGGTGAAGATGGCCGTTTACTATGTTGGTGCCTCGGGGGCTGCGCGGGGGCTGCGCAGCGCTTGGTCGGCTTGCCGGCACAGGCGAAATGGCGCACGCTGAACGGCGAGCCAAGGCAGCTGGAATGCCCGAGGATCACGGGGGACGCGCGCGGGCGCGATCCGCCCGGGCGGCCGGAACCAACCGGGCCGGCGGAGGAAGCGCGGGATGAGTTTTCTGATCTGCGTGGCGGCCCTGGTGTTTCTGATGCTCGCCGCCTATCGCGGGTTCAGCGTCATCCTGTTCGCGCCGATCGCCGCCATGCTGGCGGTGCTGTTGACCGACCCGTCCGCGGTGCCGTCGATCTTCACCGGCCTGTTCATGGACAAGATGGTCGGCTTCGTAAAACTCTACTTCCCGGTCTTTCTGCTCGGCGCGGTGTTTGGCAAAGTGATCGAGCTGTCGGGTTTCTCCAAGTCGATCGTCTCCTCGGTGATCGGGCTCGTCGGGCGGGAGCGGGCGATCCTCTCGATCGTGCTGGTCTGCGCCATCCTCACCTACGGCGGCGTCTCGCTGTTCGTCGTGGTCTTTGCGGTCTATCCGTTCGCCGCCGAGATGTTCCGCCAGGGCGACATCCCCAAGCGCCTGATTCCGGGAACGATCGCGCTCGGCGCCTTCACCTTCACGATGGACTCGCTGCCGGGGACGCCGCAGATCCAAAACATCATCCCGACGACCTTCTTCAAGACCGACACCTGGGCGGCGCCGTGGCTCGGGGTCATCGGCGCGATCTTCATTCTGATCGTCGGCCTCACCTACCTGGAATGGCGCCGGCGCAGCGCGGCCGTCGCGCAGGAAGGCTACGGCACCGGCCATAGCAGCGAGCCCGAGGAGATCGCCAAGGAGGCGCTGGCCAATCCGTTCATCGCCATCCTGCCGCTGGTCGTCGTCGGCGTGCTCAACAAGGTTTTTACCGTGCTGATTCCGCGGTTCTACGGGGCGACCAACGAGGTCCAGCTCGCCGGCATGGACCATCCGGTGACGACGCCGGTTTCCTCGGTCGTGGCCATCTGGGCCGTGGAGGGCGCGCTGCTGGCGGGCATCGTCACGGTCCTGATCTTTGCGTTCCGCCGGGTCAGCCAAAAATTCGCCGACGGCAGCCGCGCCGCGGTCGCGGGCTCCCTGCTCGCCTCGATGAACACGGCCTCCGAATACGGCTTTGGCGCGGTGATCGCCTCGTTGCCGGGCTTCCTGGTGATCAAGGACGCGCTGAAAGCCATTCCCAACCCGCTGGTCAACGAGGCGATCACGGTGACGACGCTCGCCGGCATCACCGGATCGGCCTCCGGCGGCATGAGCATCGCGCTCGCCGCCATGGCCAATCAGTTCCTCGCGGCCGCGAACGCCGCCGGCATCCCGCCCGAGGTCCTGCATCGGGTCGCCTCGATGGCGAGCGGCGGCATGGACACGCTGCCGCACAACGGCGCCGTGATCACGCTGCTCGCCGTCACCGGCCTCACCCACCGCCAGTCCTACCGGGACATCTTCGCCATCACCTGCATCAAGACGATCTCGGTCTTCGTGGTGATCGCGGTCTACTACGCGACCGGGATCGTGTAGCTTAGGCTGTTAGATCGGCATAATGTAGGGTGGGCAAAGGCGGCCGAGATGTTTCGGTAGGGCACGGCGCGCGTTCCGCCGTGCCCACGCGATCAGATCACCGCCGGCACCTTCGTAGACCGCGTGGGCACGGCGGACGCGGCGCGGTGCAGCAAACTAAACCTCGGGGCCGCCTTTGCCCACCCTACGGGTGATGCTTGAAGTCTTCGGGAGCGAGCGATGCCGCAACATCCTGCACTGCCGTATCTGCGGTCGTCGGAGAAGGGGAAGGTGGTGACCGCGGCCGAGGCGGTGCGCCTGATCCGCGACGGCGATACGGTGGCGACCGGCGGGTTCGTCGGCATCGGCTTTGCGGAGGAGATCGCGCTCGCGCTCGAGGAGCTCTATCTGTCCAGCGAAGGCGAGGCGCCCTACGCCGCCGGCAAGCCGCGCAACCTCACCCTCGTCTACGCGGCCGGCCAAGGCGACGGCAAGGATCGCGGCCTCAACCATTTCGCCCATGAGGGGCTGGTCAAGCGGGTGATCGGCGGTCACTGGGGGCTGGTGCCGAAGCTGCAGCTCCTCGCCATCGCCAATCAGGTCGAGGCCTACAACCTGCCGCAAGGCGTCATCACCCACCTCTATCGCGACATCGCGGCGCACCGTCCGGGGCATATCACGACCGTCGGGCTCGAAACCTTCGTCGATCCGCGCAACGGCGGCGGCAAGCTCAATCCGCGCACCACCGAGGATCTGGTCGAGGTGGTGACGCTCGGCGGCAAGGAGTGCCTGTTCTACAAAACCTTCCCGATCGACGTGGGGATCATCCGGGCGACGACCGGGGACGCCGACGGCAACCTGACCATGGAGCGGGAGGCGCTGACGCTGGAATCCCTGGCGATCGCCATGGCGGCGCGCAACTCCGGCGGCATCGTCATTGCGCAGGTCGAGCGCGTCGCCGCCAACGGCAGCCTCAATCCGCGCCAGGTGAAGGTGCCCGGCATCCTGGTCGACTGCGTGGTGGTCGCCAAGCCGGAGAACCACTGGCAGACCTTTGCGACCAACTACAACCCGGCGTTCTCCGGCGAGATCAGCGTGCGGGTGGGCTCGCTGCCGCCGATCGAGATGAACGCGCGCAAGATCATCGCCCGGCGCGCCGCGTTCGAGCTGAAGCCCAACAGCGTCGTCAATCTCGGCATCGGCATGCCCGAAGGCATCGCCGCGGTCGCCAACGAGGAGAAGATCATCGACCTGATCACGCTGACGGCGGAGCCCGGCGTGATCGGCGGCATCCCGGCGAGCGGGCTCAACTTCGGCGCCGCGACCAACACCCAGGCGGTGATCGACCAGCCGTATCAGTTCGACTTCTACGACGGCGGCGGCCTCGACATGGCCTTCCTCGGGCTCGCCCAGGTCGACGCCCGCGGCAACCTCAATGTCAGCAAGTTCGGGCCAAAGCTCGCCGGCGCCGGCGGCTTCATCAATATCAGTCAGAACGCCAAGGAGGTGATCTTCGTCGGCACCTTCAGCGCCGGCCGGCAGCGGATCGCGGTCGCCGACGGCAAGCTCGTCATCGCCGCCGAAGGCACGGCCAAGAAATTCGTGCAGCAGGTGGAGCACGTCACCTTCAGCGGCTCGTTCGCCACCGGCCGGCAGCAGCAGGTCCTCTACGTCACCGAGCGCTGCGTCTTCGCGCTGGGGCCCGAGGGCCTCGAGCTGCGCGAGGTCGCGCCGGGGATCGACATCGAGCGCGACATTCTCGCCCGGATGGATTTCAAGCCCCTCATGCGCGAGCCGCCCGACCTGATGGATGCACGGATCTTTCGCGACGAACCCATGGGGCTGCGCGACCACCTGCTCAGCATCCCGCTCGACCAGCGCCTCACCTACGATCCGCAGCAGAACCTCTTCTTCGTCAACTTCGAGCATTTCGCCGTGCGCACCCACAGCGAGATCCGCGCCATCGTCAAGGCGGTGGAGGACAAGCTCGGCCCGCTCGGGCATCGGGTGTTTGCGATTGTGAACTACGACAATTTCTCCATCGTACCGGAGCTGCTCGACGAGTACTCGGCTGCGGTGCGCAGCCTGGTCGACCGCTTCTACTCCGGCGTCTCGCGCTACACGACCAGCGGCTTCCTGCGCATGAAGCTCGGCGAGGCGCTGGAGAAGCGCGGCGTCGCCCCGCACATCTTCCAGAGCGCCGAGGAGGCGCAGTCCGACCTGCGCAACCGGGAAGAGGGCTGACAGCCAAGAGGCGTCGGCCGGCGCCATTCGCCAGGATCACGACACCAAATGCATGCCGCGGTGAAACCGACGCAGCGACTCTACTTACCTCTCCCCGAAGCGGGGAGAGGTCGTCATCCGTGAATTTTGCCTAACAATTTGATCTCGTTAAGCTATTCGAAGGCGCCCGGTGACGTCACCCGCCACTTTCACCCGCCAAAAAATAAAGCTTTGGCAAGGCTTGGCGCGGCTAGATACCATATTCACGGGCCGCTGTACTGCTTCGTGGAGGACGTTCCGGGCACATGCGCTCGATAAACTCGCCGTGCTTGGTCAAATGGCTATGGGACACGAGTTGAAATTCCCTGATCTTTCGAAGTGGCTGAATGTGCCATCCGACCTTGGGCAAGAGCTTTCAAAGCCGACGCCGCTTGGCTCTCTTGCGGCGAGCCTCATTCTCGTATTGACCATCGTCGCTCTGATTACGATGTATCGGTTCATAAGGCGTCTGTGGGGCTCAAGAAAAGGCAGTAGGTTCGAGCGATTTATTGTCTGGTTCGACAATTTCGAGCGCGGTGTAATCGGATGGTTAGGGTACATTGTGGGCACCCGCTACCGCTGGCCTTGGGTACGGGCACTAGTCTGTCTTACGTTCTTTGGAACGTCAGCCGTGGCCGCGGCCTTACTGCGGTGGCCGTGGTGCCTTTGGGCGATTAGCATAGGCCTCCTCGGCGTCGTCGTGATTTTCCGTCAATGGTCGCACGACGAAGACGACGAGGAGTACTATATCAAATCCAGAAAACGTTTTTTGGTCAACGGCGACCGCACCTTTGAGGTTATAATTGCGTGCGCTTCTGTATTTGTCTAACCGTGCGTGGGCATGACCGCGAAGAAGTCGAAGAGCGTGACACCCTTCGTATTGGCGGCATCAGCATCTTTGCTGCCGGCGTCTAGATCGATGATAATAGGGTCTTCGTCGGCCGCGCGGGTCATGGTTGCTCCAAGTCGTTGAAGTCAGCACCGGGCGCCGCCGGCATCAGACGAAGGACGCGGCGGCCCTCCGCGAGCCAGCGCGTCCGGCAGGCCGCAGAGGCGCGCTGTCCGGCGCCCAGCTCGCCGGGTTGTTTGGGTACGTCGTGGTCAACACCGATGACGAGGGTGTCGACGCCCGGGAGCGTCGGGAAGTCCGCAATGGCACCGGCACCGCCGAGCGCCCACACCGGCAAGGTCCCATTGCACCGGACCCGGCTGAAGAGGGAGATCCCTGTTTCCAGGCCCTCGACGATCGCCAACGCCTTGGACGTACCGCGCGGCCAGAGCATGATGGCGGCGCCGCTGGTCGGCCCACGGGATCTTTTGCCGACGCGATCAGAACCGTCCGGCGTCAGGGCGATGCGCAAAATACCGCGCCGCTCGCCGGTCCAAATGTCCCTGAATTGGGCGAGCAGACAAGGCGCGATCCCGCTGCCGAAGGGACAGGCCGGGTGAAATCTGAAATCATCATCCGCGCACGGCGGCAGCGCCCGCAGGCACCTTGCCTGCAACAGATACGTCTCGGCGATCGTGCCGTTGATCGGTTTGCCGCCAGCAAACCATGTGTTGGCATCGAGCAGGGCGCGGAGGTCATCGCGGCGAGCCCGCTCATCGGCACCGGCCGTGGTGTGATAGGTCCCGCGCGGCTTGCGTAGGATATCGGTGGCCTTGTCGCACGCCTGGAGAAACGGCACCCGCTCCTGCCAGCGAATCAGCTCTAACAGGTCACCGTCACGTTTGTCTTCAAAATCATGGAAGCGTCCCCGACGCGACCCCAATATGTTAACCTTCAACGAGCCCTTGTTTCCCCAGCGCCACTCGCGCCGCGTGGACAAGTGCTTTACCGGCGGTCCTAACAATTCGAGCACAACATCTTCGGTCCGGTCGCGAAGGTCGGCGACAAGCTTGAGGATATCGATCTCGACTTCGGCCCTGATATATTGCGGCCCGGTAAAGCGGTTAAAGTCGACAATCACGCTCGTTCCCTGTCCTCGCTCCCAGGCGCGCGGCCTATCAAAATTTCGTAAATCCGCCGCGCCGTCTCTTCGTCAACGTCAACGTCTAAATGCGGCCGGTCCCACCAAAACAGGCGATCACGCCAACTAGGCCGCACCTGCAGGCACTTCACAGCCACGAAAATACCCTCAACGTCTGGCATCAGATCGAGTGCAGCCAGAGTACCGCGTTCGCCTCGACCCGCCTTGCGGATGCGAAAACGCCGATCGCTATGACGCTCGAAAAACCGCTTATCCGACCCCGTCTCTCGGTCGACGAGCGGCGCGTACCGCTCTAATAGTTGCTCCACATTTTTCATTTTCGTATCCAGTTAGTTTGTTCATGCTACGTGCTCCCTAAAAATTGGCCAGCGTTCGATTATGTCTTCTGTGGTCCATGAGTGCAGGTCGCCTAATCCGAATTGGCACCCGCAACGAGGGCGCAAGTCGGCGCCGATCAGCAAACATTGCTCCACGAGCTTCTTGCCTTCGATTTCAGGCAGTCTCTGTAGCGTGCCAGATCGCGGCTCAGCTTGGCTGCGGCCTCTAACACTTCACCGATCGTGGAGTAGCCACTGTATCTGTTGACGTGGTGCTCGCAGGCGCTCCAAGTCGGCAGGACCGGTGCTCGGTCCGGGCTCGTGTTAAAAGAGCACTGCTGCGGCTTGAGCGGTGCGTCCCGGTCAAGCGGGAAAAATGTGCAGCCGGCGCAAGTCGCAAGGCGAGGCCCGCGCTTGAGAGACGGTTGTCCGTGCATCGTCGTTCACCCGTGGTCTAATATTTCGTCGTCATCGTCGTCGCGGTCGGTGCCGGCGTCATCGGGATCGTGATAATGATTGTCGACAAGTTCTTGCGCGATCCTGTCTTCGACCGCGTCGTAACAGCTCTCGCGCACGTAACCGAAATACAGTTCCCATCCGTGCCGCGTGCGACGGGAAATCTTGCGTTCGTCTTCACGCAGAGCATCGATGACGGCGTCGATAACGATCTCGGTCACATCGGCAGCAAGGGCGCGTGTGTCATCCATAGTCAGCTCCGTGGTTCAAAAAACCGACACGCTGGCGTGCGTGGCGGGATGCCTTCATGTTTGGGGATATTTTGACTACGCCCACGCATCAGCTCCGCGTATTTCCAGCACTGCCGTTAGAGCGTGGGGACGGTGCTGATCTCGATCACAATGTTGACAGCCGCCACAAGTCGCACCGGGCGGGCCGCCTCCGGCCCAACTCGCCATTCCAGGCAATGTGGCCGCCGCAACGTGATCATGCGAGCCAGAGCGGGTGAGGCGGTGATCGCCGATCATGGCTCTGTCCCTTGATGGTGGCGCCGCCCGACCGGGACGGCGCCGGTGTTTGTTTTAGTGCAGGATTAGGTGCGCGCAGCGCGCCGGCATCACAACGCTGGTATTACAATCATCACAACATCGCCCGTTATTGACCGGGTCTGCGTTGTTGCCATAATACCAACTACTGTCCCAACGCTGTTTACAGATCGAGCATTCGGTGGGTGTAGGGGCGGCCACGGTGATCTCTTTGTTTGACATTGATCTAAACTCCGTTGTGCTGGGGAAGAGGCGCGCCATGACCGACGCGCCTCTGTTGGACCTCAATTCACGTGCTGCGGGCCGAAGGCATTGGCGTTAAAGATGTTGCCCTCCCATACCCGGGGCGGGCCTCCGGCCCACTCGGGCCGCCGGCCCAAGTGCTGCATCGGCGCAGTGCGGATGACCGTGGCGACCGGGGCCTCGACCGGGGCAACCGGCACTCGCCGGCTGCGGCCATCAATACCGACGCGTCGGGTGAGTTCCGGCGTCTCGCCCATGAGGATCATCGCCGCCCGCAGGCTCGCGACCGGCGGTATCGAGCAGCCAAGCATTTGAGCCAGCGAGTTATTGCTCGCCTGGGGGGCAAGCTTTATCGCCCGCCAGATTTTGCGTTGTAGATTGGAGAGAACTGGCTCCATTGAGCCCTCCTATGTGGAGGGCGACGCAAGCGGCTCTTGACTGATTTGGTGCGTGCGCATAGCTGTGATCCACATCCAAGATGGTCGATCTGTCAACGTCGATCGCGGTGTTGCTGAAATCAGCCGGCGGTGAAATCAGCTTTGGCGTCGCCTGTAAATCGCCTATGAGCTGGATCGTGGCGACGTAGGCGCCGCTCCGCCAGACTTTCAGTATCGGCGCGAAGTAAGTCTCGATTACGCGGTGGAGCGCCGGCAAATCGTCGCTATTCTCAAATACGCGCCAAGCTTGGACCAGTGCATCGTAGGCACGCTGCTCAGCCTCCGTGCCGATCAGCCGCCGGCACAGCTCACGGATTGTAAGCCAAGGCGCGGCGGTGCTAGTTTGGTCCGATGCAGACGCCACGGCATCCCCCGTTGCGTTTCGCTAGGCCGGTCCCTCTATGGTGTTGCAAGCGCCATGGGGCCGGCCGCCCCTCATCAGGCGACGAAGGGTATCACCTTCGAGCCGGCGCCGGCAGTGCAGTGCCGGCCCCACACGTCCATCATCTTGCGCCGCTGGTCGAGTAGGTCACCGCGCTGATATGCATCGACAACCTTGTTGATCCTGCCGTCCTCGCGCTTGGCGTGACCAAGGGCTTTCTCGATCAACAAACGCTGGAAGCCTTGCGCGGTGGCCCAATCGTCAAAGCTGGAGCGCATGCCGTGCACGGTCGCCACGTCGGCGCCGTAGCCCAGGTCTTTGAGCAAGTCGCGCATCTCACCCTCGCTCAAGCCAGCGTCATCGAAGCGGCCCGGGAAGACGAAGGGCGAGCCCTCCAGCCGCCGCACCCGGTTGAGCACCTCGAGGGCGGCCGGCGACAACGGCACTCGTAGCCCGGCGCGGGCGCCGCGCTCGCCCTTCATGCGCGCCTGCGGTATCGACCACACCCGTTGCCCGATGTTGAATTCCGACCACTTGGCGCCGGAGACGCCTTCGGCCGCGAGCCCGGCTATCGCTTCGGTGCGCACCGCGCAGAGGATCAACAGCTCAAGGGCGCCCGCCGCGACCTCATCCCGGGTCTGCAGCTTGGCCATGAGCACGGGTATCTGATCGTAGGGCAGCGCGGCGAAATGCCGGACCTGATGCAGCTTTGCCGGCGCCGCCAAGAGCTGTTGCAGGTGCCCACGCCAGCGCGCCGGGTTTTCACCCTGCCGGTACCCCTTGGCCTTCGCCCAATCGAGCACGCACTCGATCCGGTTTTGCAGCCGCTTCGCGGTCGGGTTTCGCGTCGTCCAAAGCACCTTGAGCGCGCCGAGCACGTGCTCGGTTGTCAGCTCGGCGACCGGCACCGCATGCAAGGGCTTGGCGTGGACGCTGAGCGCGTGCCGCGTCTGTTGGGCATGCTTCCTGCTCCACGTCGCCTCGTGCGTCTCTACGTAGCCCAGGGCGCAATCCTCGAAGGTCTTGACCGCGCCCGGCTCGCTGGCGCCGACCGTCATCGGGTCTATGCCGGCGCGGCGCATCTTGCCCAAGGTGATCACCGCAATGCGGGCGTCATCAAGCGACACGTCGCGGTAGGCGCCGAGCCCCTTCTCCGGCCGTTTGCCGCCGAAAGAGTATCTGTAAATCCAACTGATCGCGCCGCCGTCGAATTGCAAATAGAGCCCGTTGCCGTCGCCGACCACGCCTTGATGTTTGCCACGGATCAGTGCTTCAATCTTGCTGAACGTCAGCTTGCCTTTGGCCCTTGCCACTTTTAGTCCTCCGGGTTGGCGACCGGTCACCCGCCACTTCACCCGCCAACTGCATGCGCGGCGAAAGTCAAAAGGTTACCGGCTGTTGAGGCAAATATGGCAGCAAGCGGATGGAATTTCAAAGGCTTGGCAAGGCTTGGCAAGCTTTAGCGGGACTAAGCCCAGGGGAGAGGTCGCCGTCCGAGCGCCAGCGAGGATGGCGGGTGAGGGGCGCCCTCCACAGGCTCAGACTCGCGGAGAGTCCCCCTCACCCGGAAGATCCGCGGTCCAGCGCAGCGATATCGAGGCCGCCCCGCCCTGCGGTGCGCCTCTTTAATCGATCGGTAATCCCGATCGGGCAGCTTGCCGGGATCGGGGGGGTGTCCCAACGCTCGTGATCGAGGCTTGCGCGGTGGGCGGGCGTCGGATACCTTCCGGCATCATTTATCGGTCGACATGCACGTCTTGACGGTGGGCTTGGCCTGCGGTTCGGAGACGGCTTCGTCGAGCGGTCCTGAGCGCCGGAGCTTCGGCTTTTCCACTTTGGCATCAGAGGTCCGGCCGGCCTGGTACCTTTGGTTAGACCGCACGGTTTCGCGGGAGAAACGCGTCACGGGGGACGGGATGCTCTGGGTCGCTATTGCGGTGTCGCTTTCGGCCGCGCCGGTAACGAGCGCGAGCCATCGCGACCATGAAGACTGCCAGCAATCCGCCGACCCCGACCGGGGCATTGCGGGCTGCACGCACATCATCGAGGCGCGAGGCGAAGCCGCCCGCAGCCGGACCATCGCCTATTACAACCGGGGCAACGCCCATTACGCCAAGGGCGACTACGACCGCGCCATCGCCGACTACACCGAGGCGATCTGGCTCGATCCGACCTCCCCGCTGGTCTTCAACAACCGCGGCAAGGCGTATCTCGGCGAGGGCGACCTCGACCGCGCCATCGCCGACTATGACGAGGCGATCCGGCTCGATCCGCTATCCGCCAACCCGTTCAACAACCGCGGCAAGGCCTATCTCGGCAAGGGCGACTACGGCCGCGCCATCGCGGACTACACCGAGGTCATCCGCCTCGATCCCAAGAACGCGGACGGCTATCGCCTGCGCGGCATCGCCCACCTCTACGGCGGCACGCCGGCCGCGGCCCTGGCCGATGTCAGCCAGGCGAGCGAGGTCGATCCGAAGGACGGCTATAACGCGCTGTGGCTCGACATCGTCGGCCGACGCAACCATATCCCGAGCCGCCTGTCGCAGACGAGCGCGAAACTCGACATGACGGCGTGGCCGGCGCCGGTCATCCGCATGTTCCTCGGTCAGATGACGCCGGCCGGCGTGCTCGCCGCCGCCGACGATCCGGACCCCAGCAAGAAAAAGGGCCGGCTCTGCGAGGCCAGTTTCTACGGCGGAGAACTGGCGCTACTGACGAGCGCGCGGGACGAGGTGACCCGCCTGTTGCAGACCGCCGCCAGCGACTGCCCAAAAAACTTCGACGAGTGGGGCGCCGCCAACGTCGAGCTCAAGGCGCTCGGCGTCACGCGGTAGGCCTGCTCAGCGGGCGACGACGGATTCCTCCCCTGAAAGGGGGAGGTTAGGAGGGGGTCGCGTGCCACATATGGTGGCCGCACGATGCGGAGAGCGATCCCCACCCCGACCCTCCCCTTTTCAAGGGCGATTATCCTGGGCTTGACAGTATACCTGCGCGGGTATATTCGCCGGTTTCGACAGGCCGGCGCGCTACTTTTCGGGGCAATCATAGTCTGCGCAATTATGTGTAGTCCGGTAAGCGAAGCTGATGTGCCCCTTCCCTTCGATATCGGCATTCAGTCTTTGCGACAATTGAGTCTGCCATTTGATAGGCGGGGAATTGATCACGTCTTCGTACGTCACCAGGGCGACGTAATCGAAAGTTTTTCGCCCAAGACTGATGTCCAACAAATCGGTAAATGGAACTTCTCCGAACTGCAAAGTGATGTTTTGTCCCGGTCCCAAGACCATGGGTTCGGAGACGGGATGTCTTACTTTAGTAAGTGCGTCGAAAGGTTCTGCTGTGGATGGGGAAACTACTTGCTTATCAATGAAGAGTTTGCGCGCCCAGGTTTTCCCGCTGTTCGTCACTTTCAGCGAAATAGCATAGCGATTGGGCGCATCACCAGGAGGATAGGAAATGACCTGTATTTCGAGATAGACGTAGGCGCGATTCTCCCGCTTTTCGGTATCATCGGCAGTAAGCCACTGATTGCGCGCATAATAAGCAGCGCCGATCGTGCCGGCGGCAGTCAATACCACAAAAACAAATATGGCATATTCCAGCCAATGTTTGTCCTCTTGGGGTTTTCGAGTTTGGTCTTCGGCATCTGGCATGGCATGTTTACCGCAAGGCAACGCGGTCCATTTTTCCTCTTTGGATGTGCTATTTTTTTACTCTTTGGTTGGATTATTTGTGTTTATTCCGATGTGTTTGCTTCTCTCGCTGAGAACGCCTCCGATTTCTTCGGTATTTCTGGCGTCTCAGCAACGACCTATGGCCGCACCGAAAATGTCGGGGTTGTCGCGATTGTTGTAGCGGAACTCGAATTCCGCGACGTAGAGCGGCAAGTACTTGCGGCTGACCTTGTGAAAGCTGCCCATGATCCCGCGCTTCAGCAGCGACCAGAAGCCGTCGATCGTATTGGTATGCACCACGCCATCAACGTAACGGCCGCTCGAATGTCGAACGAAGCGGTGCTCGTATGCGTCTTTCAGCTTCCGATAGCCGGCATGCTCATCGGTGGCGATCAGGCTCACTTGCGGTATTACGGCCTGCCGCACGAAGCTGTCCAGTGTTTCGGTATCAGTGTTGTCGATTACGCGAGCAACGACCGTGCCTTTCTTGCGGCTCAATGCGCCGACGACGATGAATTTGCCCGTAGTGCCGACGGCGTCCTTGATTTTCTTGTCCCAATGCCGGTTCTTGTTCTTGCCGCCGATGTAGGTTTCATCGACCTCAACAATACCCATCAGCCTGCGGAACTCGGGATCAGCGAGCCCGGCGCGAACGCGATGGCACATGTAGTGCGCGGTCTGATACGAGCCAAAACCCATCATGCGATGGATTTGCAAGGCGGCAATCCCCTTCTTGCTGGTCAGCATGAAGTAAATGACCTTGAACCACTTCTTGAGGCCGATATTCGTGTTCTCGAAGATCGTTCCGACCAGCACCGAAAACCGATAGCCGCGCTTCTCGCACTGCTGGCACTGCCAGTTGAAGGGGCGGGTTTTCAACTCATAGACCTTGTCATTCCCGCAGCGTGGGCAAACCGCCCCTTGGGGCCAGCGGCGGCTGACCAGATACTCTTTGCAGGCAGCATCGGTCGGAAACAGCCCCTCGAACTGCGGGATTGTCATTTGCCGGGTGAACTTGATCTGGCCCATAGGAGTGCTCCAGGTGTCTAAGAGCACCTTACCCAACCCTAGCGGCACTGTCAAGCCCCGGATAATCGCCTTTTCAAGGGGAGGGAGCGAGAGGCGGTTCAACTTCATCGAAACACCGAAACCTGCTCAGCGGGCGACGAAATAGAAATCCTCGCGGCCGGGCAGGGCGCCGTAGGTGTAGGGCTCTTGGCGGTTGTCGGTCGCCTCCATCACGTCGTCGTGCAGCAGGCGAAACAGCTTGTTGATCTCGAGTCCCGGGTCCTTGAGACGCTTCACCAGCGCGGCGGTGAAGGGGCTGTTCTGCCCGTCGCCGTCGAGCGCGACCTGTCCGTCCCGCGCCGCATAGGCGACGAGCGTGCCGGCGCCGGGCTCGATCCGGGCGAGGCCGCGGCCGATCGAGCGCGCCGCGACGGTGCGGCGGATCTGGCGCGCAAAGGGGTTTTCGCGGCAGGCGTCGAGCAGCACCAGACGCAGCTTGTGCGCGCCCTCCACCGCGCCGAGCACCTGGTCGAGCGACACCGCCTCGAATTGCGCGTCACGATCCGAGATCAGCCGGGCATCGACCGGGATCAGATAGTTGACGCCGCCGATCTCGATGCCGTGGCCGGCGAAATAGATCACCGCCCAGTCGGCCTTCTCGGCGTCGGCCGCAAAGCGGCGCAAGGCGTCGACGAGCTGGTCGCGCGGCAGGTCGTCGGCCAGCGTGACGGTGAACCCGACGCTGCGCAGCGCCTCGGCCAAGGCCTGCGCGTCGCGGCGCGGATTGGGGAGCGCCGGCACGGCCGTGTAGCTCGAATTGCCGATGACGAGCGCGACCCGGCGGCCGAGCTCGCCTAAGGGCGCGGCCGAGGGTCCGGTGGGCGCGGCCGAGGTGAGCGTCGTGGTCTGCGGCCCGGAGAGCGCGGCGAGCCGCGCCCGCGCGGTCTCATGCGCGCTTTGCCCGACGGAGGAATAGGGCGCGGCCGGCAGCGACAGAGCCATCTCGAAGTCGGCCCGGGCGCGCTCGCGATCGCCCTTCTTTTCCAGAACCAGGCCGCGGAAGGTGAAGGCGGGCGTGTGCTGCGGGTCGATGGCGATCGCCTCGTTCAAGTCGGCGAGCGCGCGGTCGAGCTCGCCCTTGCGCAGATAGGCATCGCCGCGGTTGCAGTAGCCGGCCGCAAACTTCAGATAAAGACGGATGAACTCGCTCAAATCGGCGATGGCGTGGTCGAGGTCGCCCTTCTGCAGGTAGCCGAAGCCGCGGTTGTTGAGCGCGTTGCCGTTTTTTGGATCGAGCTTGAGCGCCGCGTTGCAGTCGGCGATGGCGCGGTCGTGCGCTCCCTTGGCGTTGTAGTCCGCGCAGCGGTTGATGTAGGCGATGGCGGAGCTGGGATTGAGCTTGATCGCCTCATCATAGTCGGCGATGGCGCGGTCATAATCGCCCTTGCGCTTGTAGGCGACGCCGCGGTTGCTGAACGCGGTCGCGAGCGCCGGCCCCTTCAGCGCATTCGATGCGATCAGCCGGCTGCACGCCGCGATCGTCTCATCGCCGCCCCCCGACCTCGCACAGTCGCTCCCGTCGTCGGCCGCCGCCGGCGGCACGAGCGAACCCAGCAATATCGGCACGGCAATAACCCATAGGCGACGCGGCATGGCTCCCCTCCCAGAATCGATAAGTCGGTAGCCTTTTGCCACGCCGCCGAGGGGGCCGGAAAGTGAGCCACGACACACCCGCGAACGCCGCCACCCCCGGGTGCCGAGGAAGCGATGACGGCGGCCCGTCACGGCGTCGATGACGTCGATCACCTCATGACCGGGAATGGTCAGCAAGCCCGCGCCAAAACACTCGCGGCCAATTGCTTGAACTCCGCGGTGCCGAGCGGGCGTTTGGTTGCGATCGCCTTCGCCTTGACCGCCTCGAGCAGCTGAAGGAGGTCGTTTCGCGTGGCATTCATGCCGAGCTCGCGGAGCTTAGCCTCGATCGAGGCGAGCCCGGCCTTCTTGCCGATCACGATCTCGCGCCGCTGGCCGACGAGCTCGGGCCGATAGCATTCCGCGGTGAACGGGTCCTTCAAGAGACCCGCAACGACCATGCCGGACTCATGCGCAAAAGCGCCGCGGCCAACCACCGGCTTGTGCGCCTGCAAGGCGACGCCCGAGAGCTCCTCGACCAGCCGCGACAGCCCGGTGAGCTTCGGCAGATCGAGCCCGGTGTCCACGCCGTAGAGGAGGCGCAGCGCCAGCGCGGTTTCCTCGAGCGCCGCATTGCCGCTGCGCTCGCCGATGCCGTTGACGGTCACCGACAGATATTCCGCGCCGGCCTCCGCCCCCGCAATCGTGTTGGCGACGCCGAGCCCGCAATCATTGTGGCAGTGGATCTCGATCGGGATGTCGGCGGCCGCCCGCATCTCCCGCACCAGAAAGCGAACCACCTGCGGCGTCGCGCAGCCGGTCGTGTCGACCAAACGCACGCGGTCGACGGTCTGATCGTGCTGCAAGGTCTCGAGCAGGCGCTTGAGGAAGTCGAGCTCGCAACGTGTGGTGTCGTACGGGCTGAAGATGACGTGGAGGCCGCGCTCCTTGCCGTAGCGCGTGATCTCCCGTGCGAGCGCCAGATACTGCTCGTCGTCGAGCTTGATCTTGCTGGCGCGCTGGATCGGGCTGATCGGCAGGCTCAGCCGCACGCCCCAGGCACCGGTCTTGGCGACCAAATCCACGTCGTCCTTGCGCGCGCGGGCAAGCGCGCTCACTTTGGCGCGCAGCCCGTCGTGCGCGATCGCCGCGACCGCGTCGCAATCCTCGGTGGACGAAGCGGGTGTTCCGGCCTCGATCTCGTAGACGCCGGCGGCGTCGAGCGCGCGGGCGATTGTGATCTTGTCCGCGCCGGTGAAGACGATGCCGGCCTGCTGCTCGCCGTCGCGCAAGGTGCAATCGCTGAAGCGGATTTCTGGCGCAAACGCCAACGAGCCCTCGGCCGCGCGATCGGCGAAGGGGCTCGTCTCCCAGAGCTTGAAAGGTTCAGCAGGCGGCATTGCGAACGTCTTTCGGGGTCTTGTCAGGGCCAAGGTCGTCAAACAACTGCTTGATCAGAACGGTCGTGACATAGAGACGCTCGCCGGCGCGCAGCGACTCCTGACGTGCCACGGTGTGCATCGCTGGTGTGTGGCATGCTACTGCCGGCAGATCAACGGCCCAAACGCGGGCACGACCGGTCTCCCTCGGCTAACACTCCACCTATTGCTCCGGTAAGGTATAGTCTGATCCGCGAACCGGCTGTGCGGGATGGGCGCAAGGCCCGATCATTGCGATAGGTAGCGACGACGTTGGGGGGAGTTCCATGAATCTTCTTCGCCGCCAATTTCTTCGGCTGGCGGCCGGGGCTGCCGTGCTCCCTGTTGTCCCGCGCCTTGCCCGGGCACAGGCCTACCCGACGCGGCCGGTGCGGATCATCGTCGGCTTCCCCGCCGGCCAAGCATCCGACAGCATCGCGCGCCTCATCGGTCAGGCGCTGTCGGAGCGGCTCGGGCAGCAATTCGTCATCGAGAATCGACTGGGCGCCGGCGGCAATGTCGCCACCGAGATGGTCGTGCGCGCCCCGCCGGATGGCTACACGCTGCTCATGGAGTCCATGACGTCGAACGCGATCAACGCGACGCTCTACGCGAACCTCAATTTCAATTTCATCCGTGACATCGAACCGGTCGCGAGCATCGGCGGCGGCCTCTATGTCATGGTGGTCAATTCGACGGTACCCGCCAGGACGGTCCCGGAGTTCATCACGTACGCCCGGGCCAATCCGGGCAAGATCAACATGGCATCGTCCGGCAACGGCTCCCCCTCCCATCTCTTCGGCGAACTGTTCCAGATGATGACCGGCATCAAAATGATCCACGTTCCGTATCGCGGCGGCTACCTTTCCGATCTGCTCGGCGGACAGGTGCAGGTCGTGTTCGGCACGACGCCGGCGTCCCTCCCGTATATCAGGGCCGGCACGCTGCGGGCGCTGGCGGTGATAACCGCGACCCGTTCGGATGTGCTGCCGGACGTTCCGACGCTCGGTGAATCCGTGCCGGGCTACGCGGCAAACGCTTGGTACGGCATCGGCGCGCCGAAGCGCACGCCCGCCGAGATCATCGAAAAGCTCTATCAGGAGATCAACGCCGTCGTGGCCGATCCCAATCTGAAGGCGCGCCTTGCCGGGCTGGGCGTTGAGCCGATGCCGATGGCATCCGCCGAGTACGGGAAATTGATTGCCGACGAAACCGAGAAGTGGGGCAAGGTGGTCCGGGCGGCCAACATCAGGATCGAGTGACGCCGACTGCCGGCCGATACGGGCGTAGGAGCAAGCCGGCGAAATGTGCGTGTCACGCCAAGACGCTGGAGCGCAAGGCTTTCACGAGGCCATATTCGACCTTTCCGTCCTTGGCCATACCGGTCAGAATATCCAGCGCCATTTCTGATGACATCGGCGCCTTATAGGCGCGTCGCTCCAGGAGGGCCCCATAGACATCGCAAATGGTCACGACTCTAGTCAGATCATCTATCTGTTGTGCCAGCAAGCCGTCCGGGTAGCCGCTGCCGTCGAGATATTCGTGGTGGTGACGCACCGCCTTCAAGACTTCCGGAGTTAAATTATTCTGCGTGCATAGATAGTCAAAACCCAAGACCGGGTGTCGTTTGATCAACGCGAATTCTTCATCCGTCAACTTTCCTGGTTTGTCGAGTATTTCGCAGGGCACCTGCGCTTTGCCGACATCATGCAGCAATCCAGCGATCGTCAAGGTCAGAACGTCGGATCTTCGCATGCCGTTCTCGCGCCCAAATGCCGTCAAGACGCCTGTCACGAGGAGGCAGTGCTGAAATGTTCCTTCATGGTACCGCCGCACCGTGTCGAGCCACTTCTCAAGGCCAACTTCGGTAAGGCCGTCGATCACTTGATCGCCGGATTGCGCGACGGCTGCCAGGTCCAATTGCTTGCCGCCGGTAAGCGCTGTAAACAGATGATCCAATCCGGCCGCCGCCGATACGATCGAGGCGCCGCCGGGCTGCACCTTCAGAGCCGGGTGATCAGTTCTGGAGGGCGCCCCCTGCTCGCCTTGCCCCTGCGAGAAGCAGCGCTGCAGCAGCGCCGTCAATTCATGAATATCCAGAGGCTGCGACAGCAAGTCGGATGCGCCGAGGCCGTTCGCCTGCGCCTGGCACCGGTGGCTCCGGCGATCGACAGCGATAATTCTGCAGTTGCCGCCGCTGCGAATTGGAAGCTTGTCCTTGATTCGCTTGACCTTGGACATATCGCGCAGATCGACGTCCAGGAGTATGTGGGCGTCGCTTAAGGATGATAATCCGCCAATATCCTGCCAATCGATCATCCTGATCGAGACATCGCCAATGGTCTCGGGGAGGGCCGATCGCCCCTTATCGTCAGAAATTACGATCAGTTCGGCGCCGTGCCGTCGCGCTGTGCCGTGATTCATGAGGCGTGCCTCGCACCGAGGAACTTGCCGATTTCGCGTTTAATGTCGGAAAAATCTTCGTTAACAGAACCTATTCCGATGATCTTGAGCAGAATACGCCGGTGACGTTAAGATTTAATAGTGAGCTTCGCGGCTTTTTCCGGCGCCTCTGTCACGCCTGACGCGCGCAATCTTTTGGGCTGAGAAGACGCCGAGGGGGCGAGCGCGGAAACTTGCTGACCTGTCCGCTTCGCGCCATCGGGATGCTCGCTTCTTGGTTCAGCCGGACGCGTTCTCCAATTACGGCAAAACTGCTCAAAGCGTTCCAATGGCAGCGGTTTACTGAAGAAGTAGCCCTGGCCGTGATGACAGCCCAAGCGAGCCAGAAAATCTCGCTGTTCCGCGGTTTCAATGCCCTCCGCGACGACCTCCAGTCCGAGGGTATTTCCCAAGACCACGATCATGTTGGCAATCGCCGCGTCGTTCGGATCGGTTAGCAGATCGCTGACGAACGACCGGTCGATCTTCAGCTGGTTGAGCGGCAAGCGCTTCAGGAAGTACAGAGAGGAATAGCCGACCCCGAAGTCGTCGAGCGCGAAGCTCACGCCCACCGACTTCAGCTCGGACATTTTCTCGATGGTGTCTTCCACCTTTTGAATCAGCAAGCTTTCGGTGAGCTCCAGCGTCAATCTATTTGGATCGCCTCCGGTGCTTCGCAGTGTCGCAACGACTTGTTCCACGAAGTCGGACTGCTGGAATTGGCGGGCGCTTACATTGACGGAGATCCTGAAATCGGCTGTCTCCGGCCGAGTGGCCCACGCGGCAAGTTGCTTGCAGGCGGTTTCTAGGACCCAACGTCCCAGAGGTAAGATTAGGCCTGTCTCCTCGGCCCAGGGAATGAACTCGTTCGGCGATAGCAAGCCTCGCCGGGGATGTTCCCAACGTATCAAGGCTTCGGCGCCTATGACATCGTCTTCGGGTCCTATCTGGGGCTGGTAGAGGAGCCGAAACTGACTGTCCGTAATGGCTTGCCGCAGTTCTTGCTCCAGCGTCGCACGTTCGTGCACCGCGGCTTCCATATGAGCGTCAAAGAACCAGCAGACATTGCGGCCGGAATCCTTGGATTTGTACAGAGCAAGATCGGCCTGCTTCAATAAATCATCCGCGGAAGCGCGGTCCCCGTCGACCAGCGTAATGCCGATACTTGCGGTGGCGATATGGGTAATGTTGCCAAAATGATAGGGTTGGCTGAGCACCGCCAATATTTTTTTACCAACCGTTTCGACGGCGGCAGTCGCCTCGTCCCGCGTTTGGCCAATATCGACCAAAACGACGACAAATTCGTCGCCGCCCAGTCGCGCGACCGTATCGCCCTGACGCACGATGGCCGTCAGCCTTTGTGCGACCTCGCGCAGCAGCATGTCGCCCACGTCATGCCCATGCGTGTCGTTGACCGCCTTGAATCTATCCAAGTCAACGAGCATCAAACAACTAAAACTGCCGCTACGCGCACCACGCGCCATGACCTGCCTGAGCCGATCCATCAGCAGTTTCCGCGTGGGCAGGCCCGTCAGTTGGTCGAGCCGAAGCTCGGCTGCTTCTCTGCTGGTGTCTCGCAGTACTAGAAGCGCGCGCGCCATGACGCCGATCTCGTCGGTCCGCTGGGTGTCGGGCACGTCGCCATCCAACTCGCCCTTTGCGACGCTCGTGACCCGACGGGACAGACGGTTGATCGCCTGCGCCATGTTTCGCCCGATGAAGAAGGTGAAGAGGCCGGCCAAGGCAATCAGGCCGATGAACACCAACAGAGCCGAGATCGCCCGAGTTCGGAACGCGTCTTCGATGTCATCGACGTAAGCACCGGTTCCGATCGACCAACCCCAAGGCTCGAACAGACGAGAATAGGCGATTTTATCGAGCGGTATAGTTTGACCGCCCTTGGGGATGCGATAGGTGGTGACGCCTTCCTTCTTGTCGCTCTTCGCCACCTCGATCAGCCGGCTCACCATATAGGCGACGACCGGATTTTTCTCCGCATCGGGCGAGTTGATAAATGTCCTTCCTTCAAGAGCAGGTTGAGCTCCGTGCGCAACGCCGGTGCCGTTCAGGTCCCAAATAAAGTAATAGTTCTTGCCGTCATAATGCATGGCGCGCACGGCATCGGCTGCCGCCCGGCGCGCCGCCGCGTCTGTCATGACCCCCTTGCGCGCCTGATCGTAATAAAAGGCTACAGTGCTATAGGCGACTTCGAGGAGATGCTTGACTTCGGCTACCCGGTCCTGCTCCAGCGAACGCTTTAGGTCTAACAGAGACACGACGGAGATGCCGGCCTGAAACGTAAATCCGATCGCCAGAACAAGCAGGAACCGGGCCGAAACGCTGAGGCGGCCGAGGAACATGACGTCAATACCTAGAGTACTTTCGAGGCCGAAAGAACCGGCTCAATTCTGATGCCGGCGGAAATAACTTGCGTAGCAGCTAGCACAGCTTGATTTAGAAATATTGAACACTAACGGAGTTGAAGAAAGCGACGGTTCGATTGGCGTAGTCTACGGCTTTCTGCGGACGCGCCTCAATGACCAAGATCCCGCCGGGACGCCGTCACTAGAAATCCTTTCCAAGGATCAAGCTCGGCATCGAGCCGTGCCAAGGCATGGGCCTTGGGCAGCGTCGCCGAGCTCGCGGCCCAAAAGACCCTCGATGGCGGCACGGAACGCTTCGCTCAGTGCGGGCATGTCGCAAGCATGAGGCTGCCGCTACAATGCCGGGATGCGCCAGGCCCTGAGACTTCATCCGGACTCGCTCTGCGTCGCCGCGACGCGCATCGAGGTGGAAGTAGCGCGGCCGCGCCCCGGCGGTCTGGTGCTGTCCTATGTCGTGACCGGCAAGATCAGCGATCTGCGCCTACCGCCTGTAACGGCGGCTGTGCGTGCCGAAGAGCTTTGGCGGCATACCTGCTTCGAGGTCTTTGTCCGGGCTTCGCCGGGCGCCGGGTATTACGAATTCAACTTTGCGCCCTCGACGCAATGGGCGGTCTATCGGTTCAGCGGCTACCGGGGCGGGATGCAGGTCGCGACCGAGATCAGCGCGCCGCGGATCGAGGTGCAATCGAGTCTTGAGTGCTACACATTGCAGGCCGCCGTGGAGTTGGACCGGTTGCCAGGCTTGCCGCGCGACGCCGGGTGGCGCCTCGGCCTCTCGGCGTTGATCGAGGAGGCGAGCGGTCGACAATCGTATTGGGCGCTGGCGCATCCATCCGGCAAGGCGGATTTCCATCATTCCGATTGCTTCGCGTATGAATGTGCGCCAACGGTGCGACCATGAAATTCGGCATCGATCGACTTGTCACCGAGGCTGCCTTGCGCGCACCGCTCAACGGCGCCCGCGTCGCCTTGCTCGCGCATCCCGCGTCCGTCACGGCAGACCTGACGCACTCGCTCGATGCGCTGGCCGCGTGCGGTGACATCAAGCTCGCCGCGGCTTTTGGTCCGCAGCATGGCCTGCGCGGCGACAAGCAGGACAACATGGTCGAGTCGCCGGACTTCAACGATCCGGTGCACGGCATCCCGGTGTTCAGTCTGTATGGCGACGTCCGCAAGCCGACCGACGCGATGATGGACACATTCGATGTCATCCTCGTCGATCTGCAAGACTTGGGTTGCCGCATTTATACGTTCATTACGACGCTGCGCTATATCCTCGAGGCGGCGTCGAAGCACGGCAAGGCGGTGTGGGTGCTGGATCGGCCCAATCCGGTTGGCCGGCCGGTCGAAGGCCTGACGCTGCGAGGGGGATGGCAAAGCTTTGTCGGCGCCGGACCGTTGCCGATGCGGCATGGGCTGACCGTCGGTGAGCTGGGCTTGTGGTTCGTCAAGACGCTCAAGCTCGATGTCGAATATCGCGTCATCGAGATGCAAGGCTGGCAGCCGGATGCCGCGCCGGGCTTCGGCTGGCCGCTCGGCGAGCGCGTCTGGATCAATCCCAGCCCCAACGCGCCGAATTTATGGATGGCGCGCGCCTATGCGGGCACCGTGATGCTCGAGGGCACGACGCTCTCGGAGGGGCGCGGCACCACTCGGCCGCTCGAAATTTTTGGCGCTCCCGATATTGATGCGCGGGCCGTCATGCAGGAAATGCACGCGCTCGCGCCGCAATGGCTCCGCGGTGGCCGCCTGCGCGACTGCTGGTTCGAGCTGACGTTTCACAAACATGTGGGCAAGCTTTGCAACGGCGTGCAGATTCATACCGAAGGTCCCGACTACGATCACCAAGCGTTCAAGCCTTGGCGGATCCAGGCGCTTGCTTTCAAGGCCGTGCGCCGTCTGTATCAGGACTATCCGCTCTGGCGCGATTTCGCCTACGAATACGAGCACGGCAAGCGTGCCATCGATGTCATCAACGGCGGTCCGTTGCTCCGGGAATGGGCGGACGATGCGCGCGCGACGCCGCAAGACCTGGCGGCGCTCGCTCTGCCGGATGAGCAGGCTTGGCTGAGCGAGCGCCAAGGGCTGCTGCGCTACTGAGGGCGGCGGACGCAACAGGAGGCGCGCCGTACGTCGCTATGGCGGCATGCGTTTCTTCTGACCTTTGCCAGAGGAAGCGCCGCGGCGCCTGCTCCCGTACGAACTGTGCATGGTCACGCCTTTCTCAGGTATGTACTGCTCCAAGATGTAAACGCGCAGCACGCTGGAAAGCCGGCGCCTGTTCGGATCGCTGCCGGTCTTGGCAATGATCTCTGCGAGCAGCGCGGATAGCGTTGTGTCATGATCCGCCGCGATATCGCGCAAGGCGTCCCAGAATTCCCGTTCCATGCTGGCGGTTGCGACGCGTCCGGCGATGCGGAACGAGTATTTCACGAGCATGGCGCGAGCCTCCCCACAATGGCATGCGACCGCGTGCATCGCCCGGGTTGATCTTCCTACGGCTTGTTATTGTTCTGTCCGTGAGAGGCAGCAGCTGATATGACGGGCGATGGCGTTGTGTACGAACGAAACCGATGTTGTTTTCAGATGTGAATGCGACCAAACTGTGGGAATGGCGCCACGCCGCGGCACAGAGTAATCTGAGGGTTAAGACAGAGTTTCAGATTAGCACTGTCGCCAAAACTCGTGCGGTAAAAATATACCTGGTTGGGCGATTTCACGCAGCGGCAGCGCCGCTGCCACTCGTCGGCTGAACCAGCGTTGTCAGCGACCGAGCACCTTAAGCTCGGCGACGGCGCTCTCTAATTCAATGAAACCTTTCGGGCAATCGGCGGCCGCGAGGCGGAACAGCCGAGCAGCATCATCCTTTCTACCCTGCAGCAGCAACAGCTCGCCACCGTAGAAATTCGCCTCACAGATTTGACCTTTCCTGGTGTCGGCGTCCGGGTTGTCCGCCGCTGCGAGCACGGCGTCGGGGGTCACTTTTCCAAGATAAAGGCGGATGATCGGCGCCGGCCACTTGGTCATGTCGATCCGTTTGGCCGCCTCGGCAAGTCTGATCGGCCGATTGCTGCGTCTATCGGCGATGTCGAGCCAGAGAGCCGCATACGCATAGGCAGGAGCAAGAGTGCTCGCCTGACTGAAGTCCGCCACTGCCTTCGCGAATTCGCCGGCGTAGAGGTGCAGGCGCCCACGGGTGAAATATAAACTGAAATTCTTTGAGTCGAACCGGATCGCGTCGGTGTAGTCGGCGATGGCGCGGTCGTTGTCGCCATTGTCGTGGTAGGCGTTCCCGCGGTTGGCGTAGGCGACGGCATATTTGGGATCGAACCTGATCGCCTCATTGTAATCGGCGATCGCTCGGTCGCTTTCTCCCTTGGCTTTGAAGGCTGTACCGCGGCCGTTGTAGGCGATCGCGTAGTTCGGGATGAGCCTGATCGCATCGTTGTAGTCGGCGATGGCGCGGCCGAAGTCGCCCTTGGCGTAGTACGCATTGCCGCGGATGTAGTGCGCGTAAGCGTAATCCGGCTGGAGCCTGATTACCTCATTATAGTCGCCAATGACGCGCTCGACGTCGCCCTTGGCGTAGTACACATCGCCGCGGTTAACATAGGCGAAGTAGAATTTCGGATCGAGCCTGATTGCCGCGTCGTAGTCGGCGATGGCCCGGTCAAGGTCACCTTTGTTTCTGTAGGCGTTGCCGCGGCCGTTGTAGGCGTCGGCATACTTTGGGTCGAGCCTGATCGCCTCGTCAAAGTCGGCGATGGCGCGATCGTTGTCGCCGATGTCTCGATAGGCAATGCCGCGGCTGTTGAAGATCGCCGCCAAATTTCGCGGCGTCTCGCGGCCCGATTGGATAATCGCGGTGCAGGCGCGGAGCCGTTGATCGGGGGAGAAAGGCCCACCCTTGTTCATGCACTGATCGTGTTGCTGCTGCGGCGTCTGCGCGCAAGCGGGCGACGCCATCAATACGAGGAGCAAGCACGCGCCCTCCAGCCGAGGCCATCGTAACCAGGTCATGTCTTCTCCCAAGATTGGCTGGCCAAGCCTATCACACCACGCGTGCGGGCGAAGCGGGTGGACACCGCTGTGAAACGTCCGCGGGCCGCAAGAGGGGGTAGAGCATGGCAAAACGCCGGTTTGGTTCACGGCACTAAATCGCGGCGCGATAACCCGTCGATGCGGGGCCGCTCGCCAACGGCGGCAGTCATTTCCGTCGCTGAGACCGGAGCCTATCTTGCGGCTCTTGTTAAGGCGAGACAACGATGTAATCATGGGGAGGGCGAAGGGCCTTTGGCTCGCGCCCGGCTTTTTGCTTGGTCATGGAATCCGCGATCGTGATGTCGAAGGCTGGTCCAAAGACGCGCCAAGATGGCTGAGAGCAGGCGCGTCGGGCAAACGGTATCGGGTTTGCCGCCGGCATCAGACACCCGTCAGCGCGACTGAACAGAAAAATTGACAGTGAATAATGATTTTCAAGATTATCGCCTTCCTGGCCGCCTCTATCCCGATATTCCTCTTGCTGCGCTCAATCGTCTTTAGACGAACGACGCGAATGAGCGAGAGCTTTAGGGAATTCAAGAAGAACGCCGACCGGGCGGTCTCGATCGTTCTGTTCCTTATTGGATGTGCGGTAGTCGTCGCCGTAGGTAAGTTGGCTTGGACGTGGTGGACGTCGCAGTGAATGCGAGGAGTAAAGACCCACTCAGCATTGTTCAAAGACTCGGGTTCACCGTCCGGCCAATACGGCTCGGCCACGCCAACAGGTGGATCGGATGACGCGAGGGTGGGGCCCCCGCTGCTTCGCCGAACCGTGACCCGCGAGGTGCGCTACATCCCCGGCATCGGCATGATCTCGATGATTTCTATCCATGCGCCCGGCACTTGCAGATGCGGATGGTCCTTGCCGAAGATCTTGGTGGCCGCATCATGCGATTCGGCCTGCACCACCGAATAGCCGCCGATCCCATTTCTTGTATCTGAAGCTCCGTTCGAGTCGGCGCGCTTGGTCCTTCCCAGAGGCGCTCCGGCGTCGACGAGGGACGTCCTATTGGCATTCATCCACTTCATCCACGCGTCCATCCCTTTCTTCTGCTGCTCAGGAGTGGAGTTTTTCATCATCTTCTCGAACTCGGCCCCTGAAGCCATATACAACACCATGAATTTCTTCATCGGATCCTCCCTTGGCCTGTCGGAGATCGACCGACCTAACCGCGCCTCGGTCTGGCGATGGCATGTGTCGTTATCCGAATCCGCGCTGCTTGGCGAGTCAATGGTGCCGATCGCTCTGCCGGCAACGGCCGAGCGATCGCCGATCTTGCTCCGGCTGCGCTGTCGACGCGCGCTGCGAACCCGTGCCTCAGCCAGGCGTTAACCCGTCAGCCCGCCTTCACGGCTGCATAGACGCCGCGTTCAAACTGACGGTAGATATTCAACGCGCGGTCATCGGCAAAAGGCAGCACCTGCGTCATGAAAACAGCGGCGATGCGTCTGCTGGGATCGATCCAATAATAGGTGTTGAAAAGGCCGCCCCAGGTCAGGCTTCCGGCGCTGCGACCGCCTGGGATTGCCTGCATGTTGATCATGTGGCCCAAGCCCCACCTGAGGCTCGTTCCGGGAAAGAAATCCACGTTGTTGGAGAGCGCCGGCGCTGTCGTCCGCAAGACGCCGGCTTCGATGTTGCCGATCTGGTTCCGGCCCATTAGGGCTACGGTATCTGCGCGAAGTATGCGGACGCCATCGAGTGAGCCGCCTTGCATCAGCATACGGATGAAGGTCAAGTAGTCTGGTCCGGTCGAATAAATCCCACCGCCGCCGGAGAAGGCTTGCCTCGCTTTTTGCTGCTCAATCGGTTGCGGCGCGAGCGACCCGTCCGCCTCCCGCCGATGGGCGATCGCCTCCCGTGCGCGTTGCTGCGACGAGATGACGAACGCAGTATCGTCCATGCCGAGCGGGTCAAAAATGTGCTTGCGAAAATAGAGATCCAGCCGTTCGCCGCTGATCAATTCCACGATGCGGCCGACCCAATCGATACTGCCGCCATATTGCCAACGTTCGCCGGGATCGAACATCAGCGGCGCGCTCGGCGCCTTGCCTCTGGCGGCCGGCGATAGATGGTCAATTGCCTTGAAATACCGGACGGCCTTGGCATCCCACAGCCGGTAGGTGAAACCGGCCGTATGGGTCAGCAGGTGACGCAAGGAGATCGGCCGCTTTGCTGGACGCAACTGGGGCGTTCCTGCGGCATCGAATCCATCAAGCACTTGCGGCGACCCGAGCGCAGGGTCGATATCCGGCACCGGAGCATCCAGTGAAAGCTTGTCCTGCTCGACGAGCTGCAGCGCAGCGACCGACGTAATCGGCTTAATCATCGAGGCGACACGAAATACGGTATCGCGCGTCATAGTCGGGCCCCCGCGAAGCCGGCGGCTGCCGAAAATGCCCTCATATACGATGCCTGAATCGGTCGCGGCTAATGCCACGATCCCCGGCACTTCCTCTGCACTCGTTGCGACGCGGAGCATCGAGTCGATTTGGGGAAACGTACCAGCGTCGATCCATGCGCGCTCCTTGGCGCGCGCGACAGCCCAGTCCGCGCCCGACAAGCCCGCCACGGCAAGCCTCGCCGCTGCCTTCAACGTATCGCGGCGACTAGGCTGATGGATCATGCCCTACCTTCTCCTGGCGATGCTTGGCCCACCCGTCGTTCGACAGCAATGCCCCACGTGCCGATGCCAACAACGTCCGGCGACTTCATTGCCGCCGCATTCCGTTCGACGGCGCCTTGTCGGGCTAGGCCGGCTTGGCCTCCATCTCCTCGCCGAGGGTCACGGGGTGCGCCATGGTCTGGTGCAGCTTCGCTATGTCCAGTTCGCCCTCCCAGCGGCTGATCACGACGGTTGCGACGCCGTTTCCGATCAGGTTTGTCAGTGCCCGACATTCGCTCATGAATTTGTCGATGCCGATCAGCAGCGCGATCGACTGGATTGGAATGTCGGGGATGATCGCCAGCGTGGCCGCGAGCGTGACGAAGCCGGCACCGGTGACGCCGGACGCCCCCTTCGAGGTGAGCATGGCGACCGCCAGGATGGTGAGCTCCTGGCCCAAGTTCAGATGGATGTTGGTCGCCTGCGCCAGAAACAACGTCGCCAAGGTCATGTAAATGTTGGTGCCGTCGAGATTGAAGCTGTAGCCGGTTGGGATCACCAGGCCGACGACCGACCGCGATGATCCCAGCCGCTCCATCTTTTGAATCATGTGCGGCAGCACCGTCTCTGACGAACTCGTGCCGAGCACGATCAGAAGCTCGTCCTTGATATAGGCGATGAAGCGCAGGATGGAGAAGCCGGCGAGCCGGGCAATCCCCCCCAGCACCAGCAGCACGAACAGCGCGCTGGTGAGATAGAACGTCGCGACCAAGGCAAAAAGATTCCACAGCGAGCCGATGCCGTAGGCGCCGATCGTGAAGGCCATGGCGCCGAACGCCCCGACCGGCGCCGCGCGCACGATGATCCGGATCACGCCGAAAAAAACCTTGGCGGCGGCATCGATGGCGTGCGTGATTTTTTGGCCGAGCTCACCCAGGCGTGAGATGGCGTATCCCGAAAGGATCGAAACGAGCAGCACCTGCAGAATATCGCCTCGCGCCAGCGCGCCGAAAAAGCTGTCCGGGGGGATGATTGCCAGCAGGTGGGCGACGATCCCTTCCTCCTTGGCGCGGGCCACGTAGCTCGCCACCGCCTTGGTGTCGAGGGTTGCGGGGTCGACATTGAATCCGCTGCCGGGCCGGACGAACTCACCGATGATTAGTCCGATGACGAGCGCGACGGTCGACACGACCTCGAAGTAGAGCAGCGCCCGCAGGCCGACGCGCCCGACCTTCTTCAGGTCGCTCATCGATGCGATACCGTGCACGATGGTGCAGAAGATGACCGGCGCGATCATCATCTTGATGAGCGCGATGAAGCCGTCGCCAAGCGGCTTGAGCGCGACGCCGGTCACGGGAAAGTAGTACCCGACCAGAACACCGAGAATGATCGCAATGATCACTTGGATGTAGAGAACGGTATACCAAGGCTGGCGGTCTCGCTGCTCCACGGCTCGGTTTGCTCCCACGAAAAAGGCTACGCTCTGTTGGGCTGCGGCACACCCAGTGTAGCGGGCGGACCGCATGAAGTCTTCAACCGTGTGGGGCCGGAAGAATATGGAAACTGAACCGGCCGCAGTCTAGCCTGGTCGACCGTCGGATTATCCGGAGCCGCCGAACCACAGAAGGGAACTTGTCCGATGCTGATGTCACCCAAGGGTACGTCCGCCCCGGAGCGAGCGCCCATCGTGGTGTCGCTCTCCGGCTACCAACTGCTCGCCGACCCGCTCTTGAACAAGGGCACGGCCTTCACCGACGCTGAGCGCGACATGTTCGACTTGCATGGTCTGCTGCCCCCGCAGATCGGCACCCTCGATGAGCAGGTCGCGCGGCGGCTGCAGGCCTTGCGCAGCTTCGCGACCGATCTTGAGCGCTACGCCTTCCTGCGCGAGCTTCAGGACACCAATGAGACCCTGTTCTTTGCGCTTCTCGAGCGACATCTCGAAGAGCTGCTCCCGATCGTCTACACGCCGACCGTCGGGGCGGGCTGCCAGCAGTTCAGCCGCCTCTATCGCAAGCCGCGCGGCCTCTTCTTGAGCCCGCCGCACGCCAAGCGCATCGCACGAATCTTGGCCAATCCGCGCTTCGACCAGGTCGAGGCAATAGTCGTCACCGATGGCGAGCGGATCCTGGGCCTTGGCGATCAGGGGGCCGGCGGCATGGGAATCCCGATCGGCAAGCTGGCGCTCTATACCGCCTGCGGGGGCCTCGCGCCGCAAACCACGCTGCCGATCATGCTCGATGTCGGCACCGACAATCAGGAGCGGCTCGCCGATCCGCTCTATGTCGGCTGGCACCACGAGCGGCTTCGCGGTCAGGAATACGACGACTTCGTCGAAACCTTCGTCGCCGCCGTGGCCGAGCGCTGGCCGCACGTCCTGCTGCAGTGGGAAGATTTCGCGAGGAACAACGCGACCCGGTTGCTCGAGCGCTATCGCGACCGGCTGTGCACCTTCAACGACGACATCCAAGGTACCGCCGCGGTGGCGACCGGCACGCTCCTGGCCGCGATCAACGTCACGGGCGCGCCGCTCGAGGACCAGCGCATCGCCGTCGTCGGCGCCGGGTCGGCCGGCTGCGGCATTGCCAGCCTGCTGATGAAAGCCATGATCGACGCTGGTGTGCCCGAGAACGAGGCCGTCACGCGCTTCTTCATGGTCGACCGCGACGGGCTTCTGGTCGAAGGCATGAACGGCATCGCACCGTTCCAGGCGCCTTTCGTGCAGAAGGCCGCGGCCGTCGGTTCATGGACGCTCGGACATCCCGACAAGGTCGCGTTGCTCGACGTGGTCGAGAACGCAAAGCCGACCGCACTGATCGGCGTCTGCGGCCAGCCCGGCGTTTTCTCCGAAGCGGTGGTGCGCGCGATGGCGCGGCATAATGAAAGGCCCGCGATCTTCCCGCTGTCGAATCCGACCTCCCGCGGCGAGGCGACGCCGGCGGATTTGTTAGCCTGGACCGAGGGGCGAGCGGTCATCGGCACCGGCAGCCCGTTCCCGCCGGTCATGCGCGGCGGCGCCACGTTCAAAGTCGATCAGACCAACAATTCCTACATCTTTCCCGGGGTGGTATTGGGAGCGATCGTCGGCAAGGCGCGCCGCATCACGGACGCCATGTTCATGGTTGCCGCCAAGGCGCTGGCCGAAACCTCGCCCGCGCGGGGCAACGCCGACGGCAACTTGCTGCCGCCGGTGACGGCGCTGCGGGACGTGGCGGTCCGGGTTGCAACGGCCGTGGCCTTGCAGGCGCAAAAAGAGGGCCTGACGGAGGGCATCGCCGATGGGATCGAAGCCGCCATCCGCGCCAAACTGTGGACGCCGACTTATCGACTCTATAGCCGCGCAGGTGAATGAGGGCGGCCGGGGTGACGATCTCGAGATCAACCGCGGTATGCTAGCATGATCTCTTAGCGACTGGTCGGAGGAGCTCTTAGAACACCTTAAGCGCGTCGCCAACGAATTTGGGCGACAGGCGGAAACGTTCGACGCCTGGGCGGAGAAGGCTGACGACAACGTTGCTGCGCGTTTCTTGTCGGCCTTGGGTGAAGCAGGTCAGGGCGACTTGCTTGATGTTGCCTGCGGGCCGGGCGTCGTCACTGCTGCCCTAGCGCCTAGTGCAACGTCAGTTGTCGCCTTCGACGCAACAGAACAAATGCTCGAAAAAGCCAAGGCACGATGCGCTCGGGCAGGATTGCGTAATGTTGTTTTCAAACGTGGGGATGCGGAAAACCTGCCTTTCGACGATTTACAGTTCGACGGCGTAATCACTCGGCTTGCGGTTCATCATTTTGCCGATCCCCAGCGCGCGCTCAATGAAATGTTCCGCGTTCTCCGCCGCGGCGGCACTGCTGTGATTGTCGACGTGGTTTCGTCGGAAGACACGGGAGAATCGAATCTACAGAACGCGATAGAGCGGCTGCGCGACCCCTCTCATGTTCGCATGCTGCCCGCGTCGGAGCTCGCCGTCTGCATGACCCGGTCCGGTTTCCAGGACCTGGAACATGCCACCTGGGACAAGAATCGCGAATTCGAGGAATGGATGGACATCGTGAGCGATCCTGTTCGCGTCGATCCGATCCGAACCGTCGTCCGCGCGCTGGCGGAAGCTGGACGCACCGCAGGAATGGGCCTCTCCATCAAGGACAGCCGGATCGTATTTTTCCATCGCTGGTGCCTATTGAAGGCAATCAAGCCACGCGGACCTTGAACCGCGAATTTTATGGATTTTTCTGCTCGGTCGAACGCCTCAGCGCAGTAGTCAATCCTGGAAATCGCGCGGGCTGAGCTCGATCGGCTGGCCGTGCGGCGTGCGGTCGGCGGCGTGGTCCCAGGCGTCGCGATAGCGCGCGAGCGTGCCGCGGTCGGCCACACCCTTGGCGGCGACGAGACGTTCCAGCGCGGCGAGCCAGTGCCGATAATAGGTCGCACCGGTGTCGGGATCACCGGCCGCCTGCGCGCGCTTGATCTCCTCGCCGAGCGTCGACGCCCACTCGGACCAGGTGAACAGGCCGCGCGCATGCAGCGCCAGCGCCATCGCGAAGGCCTGGGCCTCCCACGGCTCACGAAAAACCGGTCCCTCGGCGTCTCGGGGAATGCCGGGCACGGCGGCCAGGGCCGCGCCGGAAGTGGGGTCGATCGAGGCGGAGCGGCTGGCCATCGCTATCATCTCGGATGGCAGCATCGCGAGACTTGGTGTGAGTGGTCGATCATGGCGGCAATCTAACCCGGATGGTCGAGGCACGCGAGCTAACGGTTATTGCGTCGGCGCGCATCAACGCGGATGATCGGATGCTCTCGCGTCAGGAGAAATCCATGCAGGCATCCGAACTCTTCGATCTCACCGGCAAGGTGGCGCTCGTGACCGGCGCCTCGGGCGGGCTCGGCGCGCGGTTTGCGCAGGTTTTGGCCGCGAACGGCGCCGCGGTTGCCCTCGTCGCCCGCCGTCGCGACCGGCTGCAGGCGCTGTGCGCGCAAATCGAGGCCGCGGGGGGGCGCGCGGTCGCCATACCAGCCGACGTGCTCGAGCCGGGCGATATGCAGCGCGCGTTCGATGCGGCGCAGGCGCAATTGGGCACGGTCACCGTCCTCGTCAACAATGCCGGCATTGCCCATACCGACCGCGCGATCGAGATCACGCCGGCGCAGTGGCGGCGCATTCTCGCAACCAATCTCGACGCGGTGTTCTTCTGGGCGCAAGAGGCGGCGCGACGGATGCTGGCGGACAGCAAGGGGGGCGCGATCATCAACATCGCCTCGGTGTTGGGCCTCGGCGTCGCCAAGGGCACGATCGCCTACTCCGCCGCCAAAGCCGGCGTCATTCAGCTCACCAAGACGCTCGGCATCGAGCTTGCCTTCAAGGGCGTCCGCGTCAACGCGATAGCGCCCGGCTGGTTCGTCACCGAGATCAACCACGATTTCCTTCTCAGCGAGCGCGGCGCGGCGATCAAGCGCGAGATCCCGGTCGGCCGCTTCGGCGAGGACGGCGATCTCGACGGCGCCTTGCTGCTGCTCGCCTCCGACGCCGGGCGCTACATCGCCGGCGCGACCATCGTGGTCGACGGCGGCCAGTCCGTGGCGCTGCGCGGGTAGCGGTCTCTCCGCTGTCATTGCGAGGGGCGCGGAGCGCCTGGGCAACCGCGTGCCACAAGTTCGGGATTGCCGCGGGCGCCGTGCTATTTCTTCACCAGGGAGCAGGCGGGGTCGGGCGGCTGGAACGCCTGGTCGCCGGGAATGGTCGTGAGCACCTGGTAGTAGTCCCAGGGATACTTCGACTCTTCCGGTTTCTTGACCTGCACCAGCAGGAGATCGTGCACCATCAGGCCGTCCTCGCGCAGCCTGCCGTGCCGGGCGAAGAAATCCTCAACCGGCATCTCGCGCATCTTCGCCGCCACCTTCAGCGGCTCGTCGGTGCCGGCGGCCTTGACCGCGTTGAGGTAGTGCATGACGGACGAATAGACGCCCGCTTGCCACATGGTCGGCATCTTATTTTGCTTAGCGTAGAAGCGCTTCGACCAGGCGCGGGTCTGCTCGTCCATGTCCCAGTAAAACGACGTCGTCAGCACCAGGCCCTGGGCCGCTTTCAGCCCGAGCGCATGGACATCGGTGATCAAAACCAGGAGGCCGGCCATCTGCTGGCCGCCCTGGAAAATTCCGAACTCGCCGCCGAGCTTGATCGCATTGGTGTTGTCGGGCGGTCCGGCGGCGAGCCCGATGATCTTCGCCTTCGAGGCCTGCGCCTGCACGATGAAGGAGGAGAGGTCCGGCGTCGCGAACGGGTGGCGCACCGCGCCCACGACCCTGCCGCCGGATTCCACAATGACCCGGCTCGCATCGCGCTCGAGCGAATGCCCGAACGCATAGTCGGCGGTGAGGAAGAACCAGCTGTCGCCCCCGCGCTTGACCACCTCGCGCGCGGTGCCGACCGCGAGCGCAACCGTGTTGAACGCCCACTGCATGCTATAGGGCGTGCAGAACTTTCCGGTGAAATCCGCGGTCCCCGTCGAGTGGACGATGACGAGCTTTTGCTTCTCGCGCGACACGGCCTGCACCGCGAGCCCGACGGCCGAGACCGGCACGTCGAGGATGACGTCGACCTTCTCCACGTCATACCACTCCCGCGCGATCGTCGAGCCCACGTCGGCCTTATCCTGGTGGTCGGCCGCGATCACCTCGATCGTCTTGTCGAGCACCTTGCCGCCGAAATCCTCGACCGCCATCTGCGCCGCGAGCACCGAGCCCGGACCCGTGGCGTCCTTCGCCGGGCCCGCCATGTCGGTGAGGACGCCGAGCTTGACCACATCGTCGGAGACTTGCGCCGCGGCGAGCCCGGTCGTTGCGGCAAGCAAAAGGGCGCCCAGCGCGCTGGGCAAAGCTCTCGACATCGTTTCCTCCTCCGGTTCTTGTTCCCCGCGGCTCGCGCAGGTTACGTCGTTACCTGCCGGCTCGCGAATTCGCGACCGACATTACGCTAGGTCCTGATAGTTTGCGCGTCAAAGCCGTCGTTGACAATGCCGGCGCGTCGAGGAAGGCCCCATGGATTTTTCGCTGACCCCCGAGGTCGAGGACATCCGCGTGCGCACCCGCGCGTTCATCGACGCGCACGCAGAGAGGAAGTCACAATGACGTTTCCGCCCCATCTCCTCGCCGGCATCACTCGCGTGACCGCGCGGGCGCTGCTCGTGGGAGATCGGCTCGATACAGCGGGGCTCGAACGCAGCGACGTGCTCTCGGTGATGCCGCTCGCATTTCCGGCGGGCGCCGTCGGTATCGTGGTGCTGTTTCGCTATGGCGTCGTGGCCTTGATCGGGCTCACGCCGCTCGAGGAGGACGAGGTGCTGCGCAGCCTGCAGCCGCGCATCGTGGGCGCGCTCAGCCGCCGCGAGGAGGAAACGGCGATCATCGAGCTCTCCGCCGATCGCGACGATCAGATTACGCCGGGCGGACCGATCTATGTGAAAGCCTGGTCGGTCGAGCGACTCCTGCTCATCTCGGACGCGTTGGCGAAGAGCGTAGTGCTGGCGCAAGACGAGCGCGAGGTGGCGTCGGTGTTCGACCGGATCGAGCCGTTCGCGCGTTCGCTGGCCGAGCATGGACGCATCCCCGCCGGACGCCGCGCGATCCTGCAGCATATCGGCCGCGCGCTCCTCGTCTCGCAGCGCGTTTCCGGCCGCGTCGCGGTCGCCGAAAAGCCGGACGTGCTGTGGGACCGGCCCGATCTCGAGCGGCTCTATGCACGGCTGCAGGACGAATACGAGCTCAAGGAGCGCACCGAGGTGCTCAATCGCAAGCTTGCCGTGGTCTCCGATACCGCCACCGCCCTCACCGACGTGATCGATACCGAGCGCTCGCTGCGCCTCGAGTTCATCATCGTGGTGCTGATCGTGCTCGAGGTGGTAATCGCGGCCTACCAGATTTTGGCCACGCACGGCGCGCATTAAGATGAATCCGTCAACGCGTGGCCGGATCGCCCCGTCGAGTTGACGGGCGCGGCCATAAATGTCAGTCTTGCTGACCTATTAACCTGGTGCACCGCACCACGGTCACTTTGGCGCGCGGCGCGGGCATTCCGTCGTGACCAGAAAGAGGCCATATAGTCTCCATGCGACACGTCAGCCTCGACGACAAATACGACCTCGGCCAAAGCCGCGTGTTCGTCACCGGCTACCAGGCCCTCATTCGCCTCTGCCTGATGCAAAAGGAGCGTGATCGGCGCGCGGGTCTCGACACGGCGGGGTTCGTCACCGGCTATCGCGGCTCGCCGCTCGGGGGCCTCGACCAGCAATTCGTGCGGGCCAAGCGGCATCTTGACGCTTCCGACATCCGCTTCAGCGCCGGCATCAACGAGGACCTCGCGGCGACCGCCATCTGGGGCTCGCAACAGGCGGAGCTGCGCGGTGAGGGCAAGTACGACGGCGTCTTCGCCATGTGGTACGGCAAGGGTCCTGGTGTCGACCGTTGCGGCGATGTGTTTCGTCACGCCAATTTCGCCGGCACCTCGCGGCACGGCGGCGTGCTGGCGCTGATGGGTGACGACCATACGGCGGAATCCTCGACCACCGCGCACCAGTCGGAATTCCATTTCGTCGACGTGATGATGCCGATCCTGAATCCGGCGGGCGTCCAGGAATTCCTCGATTACGGCCTCTATGGCTGGGCCATGTCGCGCTTCACCGGCACCTGGACGGCGCTCAAATGCATGCACGAGACGGTCGAGTCGACCGCCGTCGTCGACGGCAGCCTCGATCGGGTCGAGATCGTCGTACCGCGCGATTTCCGCATGCCGGAGGGTGGGCTCGGTATCCGTTTGGGCGATACCATTCTCGGTCAGGAAGCGCGCCTGCACGATTTCAAGCGCGACGCCATGCTCGCCTTCGTGAGCGCCAACAAGCTCAACCGCGCCATCACCTCGGGCGGCGCCAGTCCGAAGATCGGCATCATCACGGTCGGGAAGAGTTATCTCGACGTGCGCCAGGCGCTCGACGAGCTCGACCTCGACGAGGCGCGCTGCAACGATCTCGGGCTTCGCATCTACAAGGTCGGCTGTCCGTGGCCGCTCGGCCGGCGGGACCTCATGGATTTCGCGCGCGGCCTTGATCTGATCATCGTGGTCGAGGAGAAGCGCTCGCTGATCGAGGTGCAGGTACGCGAGGAGCTTTACGGCACCGCCAATCAACCGGTCTGCATCGGCAAGAAGGACGAGCGCGGCAACTGGCTGTTTCCTGTCAAGGGCGCGCTCGATCCGAACGAGATCGCGATCTGCATCGGCGAACGGCTGCTGCAGGTGCGGCCCAGTGAATCGATCGCCGCGCAGGTCGCGCGCCTGAAAGAGGCGCAGCGCGTGCTCGCCGAGACTGGGGACGTGGCACAACGCACCCCTTATTTCTGCTCGGGCTGTCCGCACAATTCCTCGACTGTCGTGCCGGAAGGGATGCGTGCTTACGCGGGCATCGGCTGCCACTTCATGGCACAGTGGATGGACCGCAACACCCAAGGCTTCACCCACATGGGCGGGGAGGGCGCCAACTGGAACGGCGAGGCGCCGTTCTCCAACCGCAACCACGTCTTCCAGAATCTCGGCGACGGCACGTACAACCATTCGGGCTATATGGCGATCCGCGCCGCCATCGCCGCCGGCGTCAACATCACCTACAAGATCCTGTTCAACGACGCGGTGGCGATGACCGGGGGGCAGGCGAACGACGGCGGCCTGACGGTGCCGCAGATCGCGCGCCAGGTCGCCGCCGAAGGGGCAAAGCGCGTCGTCGTCGTCACCGACGAGCCGAACAAATATTCGCGGCGCGAACGCTGGCCCGCCGGGCTCACGATCCACCATCGCGACGAGTTGATGCGGGTGCAGACCGAGCTTGCCGGCGTGCCGGGCGTCACCGTGCTGATCTATGATCAGACCTGCGGGGCCGAGAAGCGCCGGCGGCGCAAGCGCGGCCAGTTTCCCGATCCCAACCGCCGGGTCGTCATCAACGATCTCGTTTGCGAGGGCTGCGGGGATTGTGGCGTGCAGTCGAACTGCGTCTCGGTGCAGCCGCTCGAGACCGAATGGGGCCGCAAGCGCACCATCGACCAGTCGAGCTGCAACAAGGATTTCTCCTGCGTCAAAGGCTTTTGCCCCTCCTTCGTCACGGTCGAGGGCGCCAAGCTGAAGCAGGGCGTCGGGAGCGGGGCCCCGGTTTCCGACATCATGCTGCCGCCCGATCCGGTGCTGCCCGCAATCGAGGAGCATCATCCTTACAGCGTCATCGTCACCGGTGTCGGCGGCACCGGCATCGTGACCGTCGGCGCGCTCATCGGCATGGCGACGCATCTGGAGGACAAGGGCGTCGGCATCATCGACATGGCCGGCCTCGCGCAGAAAGGCGGTGCGGTCTATAGTTTCATCCGCATTTCGCGGCGGGCGGAGGACATCCACGCCATCCGCGTGGCCGCCGGCGAGGCCGATCTGGTGATCGGCGGCGACATCGTCGTCGCCGGCACCAAGAAGGTCCTCGCGGCGGTCAAGCACGGGCGGACGCAGGTCGTCGTCAACACCGCGGAGTTCTTGCCCGGCGACTTCACCCGCAATCCCGATTACTCGCTGCCGGCCGAGCGGCTCAAGCGCGCCATTATCGCCGCCGCCGGACGCGAGCAGTCGAGCTTCATCAATGCCGGCCGCCTTGCGACCGAACTGCTCGGCCAATCGATCGGCGCGAACTTGTTCCTGCTCGGCTTTGCCTATCAGCGCGGCGCGCTGCCGCTGTCGGCGCAGGCGCTGGAGAAGGCGATCGAGCTCAACGGCGAGGCGGTGGCCATGAATGTGGCGGCGTTTCGCTTCGGCCGCTGTGCCGCCGTCGATCCGGCGGCGCTCGAGCGGTTTGTCACGCGGGAGGAGGCCCCCGCCAGCGACAGCCGCCATTTGTCGCAGTCCCTCGATGAGGTGATCGCGCGGCGCGAAGTTTTTCTCGCCGCCTATCAGAACAAGGCCTATGCGGAGCGCTACCGTTCCTGGGTGAACAAGGTGCGCCTGGCCGAGGCCGCCCAGGCGCCCGGCAAGACGGAGCTCACCGACGCGGTCGCGCGCGCGCTGTTCAGGCTCATGGCCTACAAGGACGAATACGAGGTGGCGCGGCTTTATAGCGATCCGGCGTTCCGCGCCCAGGTGAAGAACGAGGTGGCGGGCGAGCGGCTGCGCTTGCGTGTGCACCTGTCGCCGCCCTTGCTGGCGCGGCGCGACCCGGTGAGCGGGCGGCCGCAAAAGATGACTTTCGGGCCGTGGATCTTTCCGGTGTTCCGGGTGCTCGCGAAGCTCAAGGCCCTGCGCGGCACCGCGTTTGATCCGTTCGGGTGGACGCGGGAGCGCCGCACCGAGCGGCAACTGATCGCCGATTACGAGACGCTGCTCAAGGAAATCGTGGCCCGCCTGTCGCCGGAGAACCACCACCTCGCCGTCGGCCTCGCCGAAGCCGCGAATAAGATCCGCGGCTTCGGATTCATCAAGCTGCGCAACCTGAAGACCGCCAAGGCCGACGAGGCGGCACTCCTCGATCAATTCCGCTCGGGGGCGCCGATGTTGAAGGCAGCCGAATGAGCCTTTGGCGAATGACGAGGCGACCGTCATTGCGAGGGCGCGTAGCGCCCACGGCAATCGTGTGCCACAGACCCGGGATTGCTTCGCGGAGCCTGCACTCGGACAGCGCGGCGCGCTGATCCGCGCGCTCGCAGTGGCAGGCGACGCCAGCGCCTTTTTCAGGAAGCGGTTAATGCAGCGCGTCCCCCCAAGCCATCGACTTTACCGGCGCCGAACAGCCACGAGCACAATGCGGTAGCGGGGGAATTCACCCAAAGTTCAATTGACCAAACGGGCGTATACGCTTTGTTAGGCAAGCCGGTGCTCAAGGAGGCGTTCATGCGTTTTCGGACCTCCGCACTTCCTGCCGCGATCATTCCTTGTCCACGATGTGGGGTCGGTCGCTTTTCCTTTCGGTCGATCCAGGCCCTCGATCCCGACCCCGGCGTCGAGGACGTCGTCTATGCGTGCAAGAAATGCGGCGCGGAATTGGTGTGCACCGAGCTCAGTAAGCGACAGCCGTCTGAGGCCGCCTAGGGCTTTGGCGAGAACTCGCGCTGGCCGAACGGCCGCCGCGGCGACGAGAGCAACCAATCGGGAGGGGTCTCAGCGCGTGCGGCGGCGGTGCGCTTCTGGCGCCACGGCTTTGCGGCTCCTCGGCAGAGCGGCGCCTTGGGGTGCATCCTTCGGTAGCTTTTCGGCAATGCCCAAGAGCCGCTCGCGATGCGCCATCTCGCCCCACACATCGGCTGGGCGCACGCCCAAGGCAACCCACAACACCACCAGGTTGTAGACGAGGTCAGCGCTTTCGCGGATCACCGCCTCGCGCTCCCCGTCGATGGCGTCGATCACCACCTCGATCGCTTCCTCAGCCAGCTTTTTCGCCATTTTGGTGCGGCCGGAACGCAGCAACAGGGCCGTGCGCGATACCGCCGGGTCGGCATGCCGGGCAGCGATAACGGCCACGAAAAGGCGCTCAATGGCATGGACACGGGTCATAACGGATTATAGTCGACAATGAAGAAAAATGTAAAAGAACGGAAAATAATGAGCTAGTATAGCGACGCTGACCTCCCCGGGTCGAGCGTCTGGCCGGCTGTCTCGCCGTATTAGACACTCGACGGTACGGGGCTGAACCGGTTGGCGGCCGCGCTCGACTACCCATCGGCGAGGTCGTCAAGTTTCGAAGACAATCGAAACGCGAATGGGATTTATGTGCACAAGTCGCGTCTCTCATATTGGTCGATTTGCAGGGCGACAATACCATCGCCGGCGGATGCGCAGGCGAGATGAGAGGGGGTCGGATGCTTCGACGATGAGAGAGATGACTTGATGTTCACTAAGCATTCAATACGCATTGCTGAACGCGTCACGACCGTAAGCATGGAAGAAGAGTTTTGGGATGCACTGCGCGACATCGCGGCGGACCGAAACACAACACTTTCCGCGCTGCTAAGAGAAATCATCGCGCAAATTGACGGCCCCGCGGACGGGCGCCGCATCGCCAGCATGTTGCGCGTCTTCATCTTGGAACAATATATGCCGGCGAAGCATTTGGAGATGCAGGATACGCACAGAACGAGGCGCCCCGAGCCTCAGTCGGCTTCCAAAGTCCGCAAATGACTTGCCGCACGACTTGATCCTTCGATAGCGAAGCCTCGCACCGTCGAAATCGCCGACGGTGGACCCGGGCGCCGCGGCCTTAGCGTGAAGCGTCCGGAAGTATGGCTTGATCCAGCACCGCAACTCGTTTCAAATAAGATCAAAATTGCCATAGGCGCGAGGGTGGGGACGCTTTGCGCATGGCATTGGACCGTTGAGGGAGGAGGCCGTGGCGATTAACCCCGGCGCGCAGGCGGATACATTTCCCAAGCTGCTGCTCCGCAATGCCGCGGTTTTCGGCGCGCGGCCGGCGATGCGGCACAAGGATCTCGGCATCTGGAAGGCTTGGACCTGGGCGCAGGTGCTGGACGAGGTTCGCGCGCTCGCGCTCGGCCTTGCCGATCTCGGTCTCAAGCGGGGCGACAAGCTCGCATTGATTGGCCGCAACAAACCCCGGCTCTATTGGGCAATGTGTGCCGCGCAGTCGCTCGGCGCCGTGCCCGTGCCGCTCTATGCCGACGCGGTCGCCGAGGAGATCGCCTATGTGCTCGACCACGCCGAGGCCGCGATCGTCGTCGCCGAGGATCAGGAGCAGGTCGACAAGATCATGTCGATCGGCCAACGGCTGCCGCGTGTCGCGCTTGTGCTCTACGACGAGCCGCGCGGGCTGCGCGACTATGATCACAGCGGCCTGAAATCGCTCGACGACGTGCAGCGGCTCGGGCGCGAGCGGTTGGCGCAGGGGCCGGAGGCGCTGCGAGGGTTGGAGCAGTCGATCGCGGCAGGCCAAGGCGCCGATCTCGCGGTGATGCTTTACACCTCCGGGACGACCGGGCGGCCGAAGGGCGTGATGCTCACCTACGACAACGTGCTGATCTCGGCCCGCAACGGCAACACCTTCGACGGGCTCACCGAGCACGAGGAGGTTTTGGCCTATCTGCCGCTCGCTTGGATCGGCGACCACATTTTCTCCTACGCGCAATCCTATGTGGCCGGGTACTGCGTGAACTGTCCGGAGACGGCCGACACCGTGCTCGATGATCGCCGGGAGATCGGCCCGACCTATGCGTTCGCTCCGCCGCGCATCTACGAGAGCATCATCACGCTGACCATGGTCCGCATGGAGGATGCAGGACGGCTGAAGCGGAAGTTATTCCATTACTTCATCGACGTTGCGCGGCGCTTCGGCGAGAAGATCTTGAACAGGGAAAAGGTCCCGTTGTCCGGACGCCTGCTTTATGCGCTCGGCGACGTGCTGGTCTACGGGCCCTTGCGCAACCGGTACGGGCTATCGCGCATCCATGTCGCCTATACGGCGGGCGAAGCGATCGGCCCGGAAATCTTTCGCTTCTACCGCGCGCTCGGGATCAATCTGAAACAGCTCTACGGCATGACCGAGGCGTCGGTGTACATCACGGCGCAGCCGGACGGCGAGATCTATGCCGACACGGTCGGCAAGCCTAATCTCGACGTCGATGTGAAGATCGACGAGACTGGCGAGGTGCTGTTTCGCTCACCCGGCGTATTTGCGGGCTATTTCAAGGATCCGGAGAAGACCGCCGAGGTGAAGACGGCCGACGGCTTCGTGCGGACCGGCGACGCCGGGTTTTTCGACCAGCGCACGGGGCACCTGAAAATCATCGACCGGGCCAAGGACGTCGGCCGGCTCAATGACGGCACCTTGTTTGCGCCGAAATACATCGAGAACAAGCTGAAATTCTATCCCAATATCAAGGAGGCCGTGGCGGTCGGCGACAAGCGCCCTTTCGTCTGCGTTCTGCTCAATATCGATCTCACCGCGGTCGGCAGTTGGGCCGAGCGCAACAACGTGGTGTACGGCTCTTACCAAGAACTCGCCAATCATCCGCGCGTCTACGAGATGCTGGCGGGCCACGTCGCCGAGGTCAATCGCTCCTTGCGCGACGAAGCGATCATGGCGGGCGCGCAGATCCACCGGTTTCTGATCCTGCACAAAGAGCTCGATGCCGATGACGGCGAACTCACCCGCACGCAAAAGGTCCGCCGCGGCTTCATCGCCGATCGCTATGCGCCGCTGGTCAGGGCGCTCTATGACGGCTCCGCCGAGGCCGACATAGCGACCGAGGTCACCTTCGAGGACGGCCGCAAGGGCGTGCTCTCCGCCCGCGTCAAGATCCACGACATGAAGGTTCTTCCGGCATCCGAGCAGGTGTTGGGGCGCGCCGCATGAGGGCGCCCGTGTCGGCCGAGCTCCTGTCGGTCGAGAATGTGTCGCTGTCGTTCGGCGGCGTAAAGGCGCTCACCGACGTGTCGTTCGACATCCGCCGCGGCGAGGTTCGCTCAATCATCGGCCCGAACGGCGCCGGAAAGACCTCGATGCTCAATGTCATCAACGGCTTCTACCAGCCGCGGCAGGGTCGCATCACTTTCAAGGGCGAGACCCGCAGCAAGATGCGGCCCTACGCGGCCGCCCGCGGCGGCATCGCCCGTACGTTCCAGAATGTGGCCCTGTTCAAGGGCATGACCGCGCTCGACAACATCCTTGCCGGACGCACGCTCGCCATGCGCTGCCCTTTCTTTTGGCAGCTCTTACGCTTCGGGCCGGCGCTCGACGAGGAGATCGCGCACCGGCGCCGCGTCGAGGAGATCATCGACTTCTTGCAGATCCAGGGCATCCGCAAGGTGCCGGTCGGCCGCTTGGCCTACGGGCTGCAGAAGCGGGTCGAGCTTGGCCGCGCGCTTGCCATGGAGCCGGACCTCCTCCTGCTCGACGAGCCGATGGCGGGCATGAATATCGAGGAGAAGGAAGACATGTCGCGCTTCATCCTCGACGTAAACAGCCAATACGGCGTCACGGTCGCGCTGATCGAGCACGATATGGGCGTGGTGATGGACCTCTCCGACCGTGTCGTCGTTCTCGACCATGGCGTCAAGATCGCCGACGGCACGCCGCAAGAGGTGAAGAGCGACCAGAAGGTGATCGACGCCTATCTCGGTGTGGCGCATTGAGCATCCATGGCTGTCATTGTGCGCGCAGCGAAGCTTCTGTCATTGCGAGGGCGCGCATCGCCCGCGGCAATCTCGCACCACTTGCTCGAGATTGCTTCGCTTCGCTCGCAATGACAGAGCGCGGCAGTGACGGATAAATCCGATGGACATCCTCTACAAAGTCTTCATCGATCCGTTCGTGCAGATGGGCGTGGCGCCCGATCTGCTGGTGCAGACGCTGTGGGATGGGCTCGTGTCCGGGGTGCTCTATGGGCTGATCGCGCTCGGCTTCGTGCTCATCTTCAAGGCTTCCGGCGTATTCAACTTCGCGCAAGGCATCATGGTCGTGTTTGCGGCGCTGACGCTCGTCGGTCTGTACAATCTGCTGCGAGGGTGGGGTATCGAGCAGCCGCACCTGGCCGCCTTTGTCGCGCTTTGCCTCACCATTGGGATCATGTTCATCCTCGCCCTTGCGGTCGAGCGGCTGGTGCTGCGGCCGCTGGTCAATCAGCCCGACATCATCCTGTTCATGGCGACCTTCGGGATCACCTATTTTCTCATCGGTTTCGGCGAGTTCGTGTTCGGCGGCGAGCCGAAGGTGATGATCACCGACGCGCTCTACCTGCCGCGCGGCGCCTACGATATCAAAATGCTCGGCGGCTTCGTGTCGCTGCAGAAGATCGATATCGCCGCCGCGGTCATTGCCTCGATCATGGTGGCGACGCTCGCCTTTTTCTTCCAGAAGACAAGGATCGGACGCGCATTGCGGGCCGTGGCCGACAGCCATAAGGCGGCGCTGTCGGTCGGCATCTCGCTCGAGCAGATCTGGGTCACCGTGTGGTTTGCGGCCGGCGTCGTCGCGCTCGCGACCGGCATCATGTGGAGCGCACGATCACAGGTTTCCTTTGCGCTCGAGATCGTCGCGCTCAAGGCGCTGCCGGTTTTGATCCTCGGCGGCCTCACGTCGATTCCCGGCGCCATCGTCGGAGGGCTGATCATCGGCATCGGCGAAAAGCTTGGGGAGTTCTATTGGGGGCCGCTCCTCGGCAGCGGCATCGAGAACTGGCTCGCCTATGTGATCGCGCTCGGTTTCCTGCTGTTTCGCCCGCAAGGCCTCTTCGGCGAACGGATCATCGAGCGGATTTGAAGGGCCAACCAGCGGTTCAGTTGCGATCGTAGGGAGCACACGCAGGTCGGCTGATCTGGCCTTGTGGGCACGCGCAGCCGGCAGCTTGACTTGCCTCGATTGGCCAACCACGTTTAGCTGGGGAGGCGACTTTGCGCGCTGTCTTTGGGCGCGAATATTCGAGGAAACATCATGTCCAAGGGACTGCGTGGATCGGCGTTAACGACCATCTTGCTTTGCGCCGCATTGCCGGCCTGGGCGGATGACTGGACCCAAAGACTGCCCGACGGCAAGGGCAAGGAGACGGTCGCCGCCGTCTGCGGCGGTTGTCACGAGTTCTTCAGCCGGGTCGGCAAGGGCTACACGCGGACCGGATGGCAGACCGTGATGCACATGATGATCAATCAGGGCGCGCCCATCCCGCAGGACAAGTTCGCCGAGGTCGCGGACTATCTGGCCAAGAGCTTTCCCGAGACGGGCAAGCCTGCGGGCGTCGCGATTCCGGGACCCGCCAAAGTCTCGTTTGAGGAGTGGCCGGCCCCGACGCCGGGTTCGCGCCCGCACGATCCGTTGGCAACGCGCGACGGCTTCCTTTGGTACAGCGGACAGATGGCCAACGTGCTGGGCCGGGTCGATCCGAAGACCGGTGCGGTCAAGGAATTTCCGCTCAAGACGCCGCATAGCGGCCCCCATGGCCTCGCCGAAGATACCGACGGCAACATCTGGTACACCGGCAACACCGCCGGGTTGATCGGCAAGCTCGATCCGAAGACGGGCGCCGTCAGCGAATATCCCTTGCCCGATCCGAATGCGCACGATCCGCATACGCTGGTCTTCGATCAGAGCGGGATCCTGTGGTTCACCGTGCAGGGCGCCAACCGGGTGGGGCGGCTCGACCCGAAAACCGGCGACATCAAGCTTCTCACACCGCCGACCGCGGCCTCACGCCCCTACGGCATCCAGATCAACTCCAAGGGCATCCCGTTCTACGTCGCCTTCGGCGCCAACAAGATCGGCAGCGTCGATCCGAAGACGCTGGAGATACGTGAGTTCCCGCTGCCCGATCCGGCCGCCCGCCCGCGCCGGCTCGCGATCACGAGCGACGACGTCATCTGGTACACGGACTACGCGCGCGGCTATCTGGGGCGGCTCGATCCGGCGACCGGCAAGGTGACCGAGTGGCCGTCGCCGAGCGGGCCGAAGTCCGAGCCCTACGGCATCTCGGCGATCAAGGACGTGCTCTGGTACAGCGAGTCCGGCTCTACGCCGAACACGGTCGTGCGCTTCGATCCCAAGACGGAGAAATTCCAGAGCTGGGCCATTCCGGGCGGCGGCAATATCGTGCGCAACACGTCGGTGACGCCCGGCGGCGACTTTTTGCTCGCCAACAGTCTCGTCAACGGCGTGACGCTGGTTGAAATAGGTCGGTAAGCGGGCGCGACCGCGCGCAGCGGTCCGCTGGCTCGACCAGGCGATTCGGGCACCCGGAGCGAAAGGAATGTCCGATGGGTGAGAACCGGTTCGATCGAGCCAGCGAAGACCTGGGCAACATCGTCAATATCGGCCACATCAACGTCTGCATCGCCGATCAGCAGGTCGCGACGCATTTTTACATCAGCGGGCTCGGGCTCACACGCGACCCTTTTCTCAACACGAGCGCCCATAATATGTGGGTCAATGTGGGGATGAGCCAGTTCCATCTCCCGGCCGGAAAGCCCGACGTGCTGCGCGGGGCCACCGGCATTGTGGTGCCCGATCGGGCGCAACTGCTCGATCGCCTGCGCCGCGTCAGCAAGGATCTGGCAGGAACGAAGTTCAGTTTCCGCGAAAGCAATGACGGCGTCGAAACGACCTGCCCGTGGGGCAATCGCATCAGATGTCATGCGCCGGACGCGAGCCGCTTCGGCCGCATCGTGTTGGGGATACCCTACATCGAATTCGATGTGCGGCCCGGCACGGCCGATGCAATTGCGAGCTTCTACCGCGACATCATAGGTGCTCCCGCGCAAACCATCGCCAATGGCCGGGGCCGGGAGGCGCGGGTTTCGGCCGGAGACGACCAGTATCTTTGCTTCCGCGAGACCGACGCGCCGGAAGCGCCTTATGATCGGCATCACGTACAGATCTACGTCGGCAATTTTTCCACTCCCTACCGCAAGCTGGCTGAGCTCGGCTTGATCACCATGGAGGTCAATCAGTTCGAGTATCGCTTTAGGGACATCGTCGACCTCGACACGCGCGCGGTGCTGTTCACCGTCGAGCACGAAGTGCGCAGCCAGACGCATCCGCTGTTCGGCCGCCCGCTGGTCAACCGCAATCCGAACCTTACCAACCGGGATTTTCGGCCGGGGCATGAGAGCCTGTCTTGGGCCATGCCCTGATCGGCCGTGTTACTCGGTCGGTCGCAGCACTTCGTGGCTGCTCGCGGGCGGCGTCACCGATCCACGGCGATGCGCCTATTCGCGTTTGAAGCTCTTGCTGATCGAATCGAGCCTGCTGAGCTGCTCCTGCTTCGACGGCGCAGAGTCGCAGGGCAACAACCCTCTGTCCCAGAACCATTCGGACCGGTTGTCGAACGCGATCACCCGGCAGCGGCCATCCTCGGCCGGTGCCAGCCAGATCTCGCCGACATAACCTTCGGCATCGGTTCTCACAGTCGGAACTCGCGGCGCCCGCTGCGTGAAGAGCGAGCCATTCGGTATGAACATCAGCAGGCCAAGGGCTGCCGCGATCAAGGCGCAGACGCCCATCGTCTGCTTCAAGGCACTGGAGCTGCTGTGGTTGGTCGGAACGCGCATAACGGCCCTTGCAGGCGGTTCACCGCCAATCAGTAATAATACCAAAGCTAACATAGCAATTCCTTAATGTTCGTCACCCCGACGTTGCCCCGCTGGCTAGGACTTTGCCAACGTGCGGGATGCCCGCGGAGCGTTCGCCCCTGCCGAGGGTAGCTTCCGGCCAATCGGTAGGGCAGTTGGCCTCCGGCTCCCACCGCATTGGCGCGCGGCGGCGAAGCGGTACGAGGGGCATTTTTGGACCGCCGGTTCGGCGGTTTACTGACGCCAGGTTAACCAACTCGTTGTATGGGATTCGCTACGGGCATGATCCGCGATGGGCGGGGTATGGAGGATCTGATGCGTATCGCGGTAGGGGGCGGGCTGTTGGCGGTGGTGGCGCTGGGCATCGCCGGTGTTGTGCTCGCGCAGAAAGGGATGTTGCCGCTTCCGAGCGGCTTGGCCGGTGTAGGAGCCGCGCCGGCGCCGCTGGCTGTGCCGGCACCCATGGTTAAAGCCCCGGCTAATCCGGTCAGCACGCTGGGCCTCGCGCCGTCGCAAATGAATTCGGTGGACGGACTTGGCCAAGGACCGACCACGGCGCCGCAGGGCTCGGCTGCGCCCGCGCCGGTCGTGCTGGCCGCCGCTACGGCTGCGGCTCCGCCACCCGAGCCGTCGGTACCGCTCGCGCCGCTGCCGAAATGCGATAATCCCAATGCGCTGGGGGTCGCGCGGATCGTCCAGATCGACACGACCGGAGGACCGGGGTTCGGCTTCGAGCATTTCAAGACGCACGATTTCCTGCGCCCCAAGGAAGTGGTGCTGACATTCGATGATGGGCCCTGGCCGGGCAACACCCCGGCGGTGCTGGCGGCACTCGCGGCCGAATGCGTCAAGGCCACCTTCTTTGCCATCGGCAAGCATGCCACCTGGCACCCGGAAATCCTCAAGCAGGTCGCCGAGCAAGGGCACACGGTCGGCACGCACACCTGGTCGCATAAGGACTTGTCGACGTTGACGCTCGACCAAGCCAAGGAGGAGATCGAGAAGGGGGTCAGCGCCGTGCACTGGGCCTTGGGCGCTCCGAGCGCGTCGTTCGTGCGGTTTCCGGCCTTGCGCCATCCGCCCGAGGCCGTCGCCTATGTGGGCGAGCGCAACATGGCGGTCTTCTCGGCCGATATCGACTCGCTCGACTTCAAGATCAAGAAGCCGGAGCAGGTGATCAAGTCGGTGATGAAGAAGTTGGAGAAGAACGGCAAAGGCATCATCCTGATGCACGATTTCCAGCGTGCGACGGCGCATGCGATGCCCGAGCTTCTGCGGCAGCTCAAGGCGAACGGCTACAAGATCGTGCACATGACATCGAAGGCCCCGCTCTCGACGCTGGAGGCCTATGACGCCGAGGTCATGAAGGAGCTCGGCGGCACCGGCATGACCGGCGCCAGCGCCCAACCGACCAAGGACGTCGTGCAGACCATCAGCGGGGATTGAGCGACGATCCGGTTGGTGGTCGGTCGAAAAACGCGAAGCGGCACGCAGAGGCCACGATATTTGCGCGCCTTTCGCTCTCTCGCCTGAGGTGCAGGCGCATGCGCTCGCAAAAGCACAGCTTTGGCCCTATAGTCGGTCGGGACGGGCCAGCACCCCTCAGGGAGGTTCCCGCATGAAGCTTGAATTCACCGTCGGCACGAACATCGGCGGCAAGCGGCAGAGCGTGACGGTGGCGGCGGAGGATGCGCTGATCGCCGCCCTCAAGGTGAAGCACGAGAGTCCGGACGCGGTGATCAACTACGTGCGCCGGCGCAATAAGCGCGGTGATCTGCGTCACCCGCACGGCGCGGTTATCTCCGGCGTCTAAGGCCTGTGCCGTTCCTTTGAGGCGGGAAGGGCTTCGAGACTGTTGACGATGTTGCGGCGCGGCTTGTGGTGCGCGCGCTGAAAATCGGCGGACCGGGTCCATCCTTAATGCTCCATCAGTAGCGAACCGAACCCGGGCACGCGGTCCATGATGCCGTTTTGGCGCAGCGCCCACCAATAGGTGGCGGTGTTGATGGCGAGCACGGGCTTGTCGAGCCAGAACTCGGCGATGCCGGCGACGCGCGCCATCGCGAGATTGGTGCCGGCCTGGACGATTGCCTCGACCGAGGGATCATTGACCTCGTTGATGGCGTCGCGCAGCTCCTTCTCGGAGACGTGCGCGATCAGCATCGGGCTTTGGCACCGCAGCCCTTTGAGCGCCACCACCTCGAAACCGCAATCGGTGAAGAAGCGGCGGACCTGCTGGTCGCCGACCGGCATATAGGGCGTGATCACCGATATGCGCTTGATGCTCCCGTAGCAACGCAGCGCCGCCTGGCAGGCATCCGAGCCCATGGCGACATCGCAGCCTGACCGCTCTTTGACCCGCCGCTCCAGCATCTTGGCGCCGTCGAGGCCGTCCCAAAATGTCTCCGCCGACATGCCCATAACGATGTAGTCGGGGCTGCAGGTCATGACGGCGTCGACCGCGTCCATCATGGCGGCGCGGATGTCGTCCATCAGCCGGTTGAAATCGTCGTCGTTGTGGACCGGGTTGTCGGGAATGACGATCCGCGAGAAATGATTGGTGACGCCGATCGGCCGCATGGCATCGAATTCCGGCTGCACCGAGGTGTTGGTCGAGGGCGCGATCACGCCGAATTTCTTGCGCCAGCCAAGTGAGTCGACCATGGTTTTTCCTCCGAACGGCGCTTTAGATGACGGACGCCGCGTCCTTGAGCGATCGGACCATCGAGGATCGTAACGGCAGCAAGGCGTATAGCAACGAGGCCAACCGGACCTGCCCCGACCACGATGACTTGGGCATCGCGACAGGACTCTGAACCGCCCGCACGAGAATAACCGGCCTGCCGATTATGGGCGGACCAACCGCCGGGGCAAGCATTGGGATGGACAAGTCTTGGACCCGCGATAACGTCTGCAGCGAAAGCAGTTGTGCACATGAAACGCAACCAGGAATCAACATGGCCACACTTGTTGCGCCCCTCCAGGGGGTTTCGGGTCCTGCGGGATCACGTCAACATGAGCGTTGGGACATGTGCCTCGGCCGCGTCGCCATCGCGCTGGTTCTGCTGACAACCGGCGCCGGGGCGGCAGATGTCGGCGACCTCTACCAGGCACAGACCATCGTCACGGGCCAGGGCGAGACCAACCGTGTGCGCGGCTTCGCACTCTGCCTGGAGGACGTGCTCGTCAAGGTCTCGGGTGACCGGCGGCTGATCGGCGACCCGCGGCTCGCTCCACTGATGCAGCAGGCCGCCACCCTGGTTGTCGGCTTCTCTTATCACGACCAGATGTCCGGCACCCCGCTGCGCGACGAGCAGGGCACGCGCGACCGGCCTTACGATCTGACAGTGCACTTCGACCAGGCGAAGATCGACACGGCGCTGCGTGGGCTCGGCGTTGCGTCGTGGACTGAGGCGCGGCCGCGCCTTGCCGTGCTCGTCGGCCTGCGCAACGGGAAGGTGGTAACCCTGGTTTCGAGTGACGGCGAACGGGCGCGTGATCAACGCGACGCGCTCGAGGCCGCCGCGTCGAAGCGCGGCCTGCCGATCGCGCTGCCGAGCGCGAGCACGTTCACCATTGCCGGCCTCACCTTCGAGGAATTGCCGAGCGCAGACTACTCGCGCCTGCAAGCGGGCGCGAGCGCGACCGGCGGCGATCTCGCGCTTGTCGGGACGTTGGTCTGGATGGAAAAAAAGCTGCGGTGGAGCGCCGATTGGCGTCTTGCCTGGCGCGGCACGACCTATCATTGGCGGATCACCAGCGTCACCTTCGACGAATCCTTTCGCGACGCAATGGCAGGCGCGGCGCAGATCCTGTCTGGTCACGGTAAGCCCAAGGGTTAACTTCAAGTGATCTTCGTCTCTCCCAGCGAGCGGGCAGGGCGCTATCCTTCTTTTCAGAAAAATGCCGGACCTTCTTACGACGCCGCAACAGATCCTGCTGATGGGCGGGCCGCAGAACATCGCGGCGATGATCAGCAATCAGATCGAGGCGGCGCCTGTGTTCGTGACCGCGAGGGGGATGAACGCCAGTCTCCTGACCCCAGGTTTTGCGATGTGTTGGCGTGCACACGTCGGCTACGGCTTGAGCTGCGGACCGCGATCATGCGCGCGCTGGAGGTCAGCGTGATCGCCAAATACAGCGGCTTCCCAGCCGCTGTCGGAGTCACCAAGGATCTGCAGCAAGTGAGGCCGCGTCGGCCGGTCTCGGCGCAATGATCGAAGCATCGTGGCTCTCAAGAGGTGTTAAGATACCTCTTTCAGATTCTCTGCGTTTGATGATTGACCGGCGCCGGTATTTGAGGGTATTCCCTATTCATGCACCGCCACTAGCGCGGTAGCTCTTAAAGTTTGATTACAAAAACGTCGCCTAGGCCTGAGAGTAAAATAATACCGTAATAAGGAAGGTGCACTTCTGCCGGCTCGCGAGAGCGGCGGCGCAATGCGAATGCGAACAGGAGTCAGCCGCATGTCGAATGGTATCCAGGTTTTCGAACCGCTTGCCGGTGATCTTGCCACCCTTGCTCCCGAGACGGAGCGCGCGGAGACGCTCGAGAGCCCCGAGCTGAGGGCGCTCATGGAGGAGCTCGACAAGCACCTGCAGACATTCCTGCGAGAGCACAACAGCGCCGGACGGCTGAGCTGAAGGACGCAATCGAAGCTAAAGTGCCTGCTCCGCACACACGCTAACCGCGTGCAATGGGGCGAGCCGCGCCGGTTTGTCCACATGACTTGTTGCGAAAGTGACACAATCCGTGGCGGAATCTCCTCACCGCGAGCTGACTTCGTTGCGGGCCAGGCGCGTCATGGTATCCTTTTTTGTAGAAGCGAAGGACACAGGAATCATGGTGACACATCGCCCCTTGCTCACGAACCGGTTCGATCCGGTTCCTCCGCTCATGATGTGTATCGGCGTGCTCGTCGGCGCATTTTGGATCATGGTGATGTAGGGCCGTGAAGCATCCGCGATCATTGATGAACATGTGTTCAGGATGGTGCACCGTCACTCGATGTGCCTGAGCACGCGCCGCGATTTTCACGTATTTGTTTGTCGCGTTTTCCGCCAAAAAATTGGCTTCCCGCTTTGTTCTTCACATGCCGTCTGTAGCCGCCGCTTAAGGACTTCAGGCTTTCACCGACGTTAAGCATTGCGGCGCGGTCCCTGGCCGGATGCTGGAACGCGGCTTCCTCGCAACGAGCCGACGATCAGCCGAGATGCTCGTGGAAGAAGTCGAGCGAGAGCTTTAGGGCTCGGTCCGCTTCCGGCTGGCTGTAGGTCTTGCCGCCGAGCCGGGCGAAAGCGTGGTCGGCGCCAGGATATTTGTGAATGGTGACCAGCGGATTGGGGGAGAGCCGCCGCTCGAGCAGGTCATTGACTTCCGCCTGCACCCAACGATCGCGCAACGCCATGTGCAACACGAAGGGCCGGTGCAGATTTGGCGCTTCGCGAATGTTGTGCTCGATATAGGTGCCGTAGTAGGCGACCGCGCAATCGATGTCGGTGCGGCAGCACATCAGATAGCAGAGCTTCCCCCCGAGACAATATCCGACCGCGCCGACTTTCCCGATGCAAGCCGGCATTTGCTGCAGGAACCCTCGCGTATCCTCCATGTCGCGAACCGCGAGATCGTAGTCGAAGTCGTAATAAAGATCGAAAGCCTTTCTGACGTGCTCCGGATTCTTGTCGGAGAGCTCGACGCCGGGTTCCTGGCGCCAGAACAGATCGGGCACCAGACAGACGAAGCCGGCTTGCGCGAACTCGTGCGCGTGGTGCCGCATCGTGTCGTTGACGCCCCAAATCTCCATAATGGCGATGATGGCGCCGGCGGGCGTGCGATCGGGCAGGGCGAGATAGGCACCCATCTCGCCGTCTCGCAGTGCGACCTTGATGTTACGGGTCTGCATCGGTAACTCGCGTCCTACCTTGATGGAAGCTTCAACAAGGCGCGGGCATTGCCGCAGAAAATCTGCTCCCGCTCGGCCTTGCCGATCTCGAGGGCATTGACCGCGGCGATCGTCTTGGCGATCAGCCCGCGGCCTTGCTCGGCGTCGAAGGGCGCATCGGTCGCAAACAGGCAGCGCGGCGTGCCGAAATAGGCATGGCCGCAGCGCGTCGCCCCGGCCTCTCCGTTCAGCGCGGTGTCCGCATAGAGCATCTTGAAATAATCGCCGGGCTCCCGTTCGAGCTTTTCGGCGGCGGGATTCCGATTGGGCGCGCCAAAGAAGATCTGCTGGAATCCGAGACCAATCCGCCCGGCGAAGTAGGGAATCATGCCGCCCATATGATGGGTGATGATCGCCAAGTCCGGCAGCTCGTCGAGGAGCCCGGAATAGATCAGCCGGGTCATGGCTGCCGTCGTCTCGTAAGGCCATCCGAACGTGAACCAGACCTCGTTCTCGGATGCCTGCTCGGCGGCGTAGTCGGAGAATTGCGGCCCGCGCATCGGATGCACCCAAACCGGCAAGCCGTGCTGGGCCATCAGGGCGAAGATCGGACGAAATTCCACGGCACTCAGCGGCTTGCCCGCGACATTGGTGAAGATCTGGATGCCCTTGGCCCCGAGGTCGCCGACGGCCCGATCGATCTCCCGCAGCGATTGCTCGATATTGTTCATCGGCAGCGAGGCGATGAAGGTCGGGAATCGCTGCGGATAGGCACGGCAGAGCTCGGCCAACCCATCGTTGGCCATGCGCGCCAGGTCCGGCGTCTGCGCCGGCGGTGCCAAGAGTTCGAGCGGCGGATTGGCGAGCGAGAGCACCTGCTGAAAATCACCGAACTGATCCATCAGCCGCAGCCGCGCCTCGACGTCCCAAAGCGTCTTGAGCCGCGGAAACGCCGTTGCCGCGGCGTGATCGGGAGCGAGGCCGCGCACGCGCTCGAAATACCGCGGCGGCATGAAGTGGTTGAAGATGTCGATGATCATGCGATGCCCGTGACGTGTCCGCCCGTTTATAGATGGGGCGCTTCGGTTTGGCCATGCGCCGGTGCCACCACTTCAAGGGACCGCTCCAACTCCGCGGCTGTCACTCCGGCTGCGATCGCCGCAACGGCGAGGACGTGCTTCACACCGCGCATTTCCGGGTGCCGAGCTCCACAGCATCCTGCGCTGTGAGCCCAGCGCATATTTGTTGCAGTGCATGAGTCCAGGAGTTGCCACGGGGTCCACCCGTCGGCTGGCCAAAGACGGGTCAGCTAACTGGGGCGGAGCCACCATCTGACGTTCCGTGAAAAACCCGCGCATAGCCGTAGTCATCGGGTGCTTTGGAGATGCGATCATTGGGGGTTCGGCGGATTTCGACGGAGATCTTGTGAAGCGCTCTGCGGCCTGTCCGGTAGAAGCGGATGCTGGTATCCATCAGTCGAAAGATTTAGCTTTACTTGCGATTCATTTCGATCTCGCCGATACTAACGAATGACCGGGAGGGAGCTTGGGTTCAGCCACCAACGAGGGAGGGGGTCATTGCGTCGACAGCTATGCCAGCGAGCGGCGCGATCGACGCGGTTGGCGATCGACTTCGGTTTACTGCGCCTTTGGTTGCGATCTTTGAAAAAGCACGCGCTCCGCGCTTCTCGCTGTTTTTTCGCTGTTTTTACAGCGAGCGTTACCGCGCGGCCGACGCTTCGAACAGGCCGGTGATGAGTGAATCTGGCCCGTGCATGTGTGCCGCGTAGGTTCGCCAGCGGCCCACGATTCCTTCGCTTGCGGGCAATACCAAGCTGACATCCACTTTACGAAAGACGCTTAGGAAACCGACGTGCTTTACCGCGAAGCCGGCCAGTTCAAGACGAGTTACAGCGCCGACATGGCGGTTTTTCCGCTACGGCAGGACCGCATCGGCTTGGCCTTGGTGCTCATCGCTGCATTCGTCGTCATTCCGCTCGCCGGCAACGACTTCCTGCTCAATGCAGTCATGATCCCGTTCCTCGTCTTTGCGCTCGCGGCGATCGGCCTCAATCTGCTCACCGGTTACGCCGGATTGCTCTCGCTCGGCACCGGGGCCTTCATGGGGGTCGGGGCCTATGCCTGCTACAAGCTCACGACCGTTTTCCCGGACGTCAATATCGTGATCTGGGTCATCGCTTCGGGCTTCTTCGCCGCCGCCATCGGTGCCGTGTTCGGCCTGCCGTCGCTGCGCATCAAAGGCTTCTATCTCGCGGTGGCGACGCTGGCGGCGCAGTTTTTCCTGCAGTGGTGTTTCGTGCGCATTCCCTGGCTTTACAACAACAACTCCTCGGGTGCGATCGAGGTGCCGCTGCGCACGCTGTTCGGCATTCCAGTGACCGGAGCGACCGCGACGACGACCACCCGCTATCTGGTCGTGCTGAGCATCGTCGTGGTGATGACCGTCATTGCCTCCAATCTCGTGCGCGGACGCATCGGGCGCATGTGGATGGCGGTGCGCGACATGGACATCGCCGCCGAGCTCATCGGCATCCGTCTCCTGCAGACCAAGCTCCTCGCCTTTGCGGTTTCCGCGTTCTACTGCGGGGTTGCTGGCGCCCTGATGGTTTTTCTCTGGTATGGAGGGGCGGAAGCCGAAGTATTCGATATCAATCAAAGCTTCATCATTCTGTTCATGGTAATCATCGGTGGGCTTGGGAGCCTGATGGGATCGTACTTCGGCGCGGCGTTGATATTTATTCTTCCGATTATCTTGCGGCTCGTGCCGCCGAGATTGGGAATTCCGCTCCATCCGGCGACCGTTGAGCACCTAACCTTCATGATCGTGGGCGCGCTTATCGTTGTATTCCTCATCCTGGAGCCGGCCGGCCTCGCGCGGCTGTGGCAAATAGGCAAACAGAAACTGCGGGTGTGGCCCTTCCCGTATTGATGGTGCAGACTGTATGCCAATTCGTCCGCTCGGCGCACAAGGGTTGGGCGGCGGATGAAACCCGCATGGTCGTGTGGCGGGGTGTCAATGAATAGCGGCAGCGGCCCCCCGCCGCCGCTCGATCCAAAGGGAGAAACGTGATGCACAGAAAACACCTCGCCGTCGGCACAGCTCTCGCCGTCATACTCGGCGCGACGGCCGCGACAACGGCTGCGAGCGCCGCTGACATCTATGTTCCGCTGTTCACCTATCGCACCGGGCCATTCTCCGGCTCCGGCATACCGATCGCCAACGGCATGGCCGACTACCTCGCGATGCTCAATGAACGCGATGGCGGCATCGGCGGGGTCAAGCTGAAGGTCGAGGAGTGCGAGACCGGCTATGACACCAAGAAGGGACTCGAGTGCTACGAGTCGATCAAGGGCAAGAATCCGGTCGTCACCAGCCCGTACTCGACCGGCATCACGCTGCAGCTGATTCCGAAGGCGTCGGTCGACAAGATTCCGATATTGTCGATGGCCTATGGCCTGTCGGCCTCGGCGGACGGCAACATCTTTCCCTGGATCTTCAATCCGCCGGCCACCTATTGGGACGGCGCCTCGATGTTCGTCAAATATGCCGCGCAGGTCGAAGGCGGCTTCGACAAGCTCAAAGGCAAGAAGATCGGTCTCGTGCACCTCGACGCGCCGTTCGGCAAGGAGCCGATCCCGGTGCTTGAGGCCTTGGGCAAGGATTACGGCTTCGAGCTGAAGCTTTATCCGGTGCCCGCGCCGGAGATGCAGAACCAGTCCTCGCTCTGGCTCAACATCCGCCGCGATCGCCCCGACTGGATCTACCTGCAGGGCTTTGGCGCAATGAATCCGACCGCGCTGCAAGAAGCCGCGAAGACCGGCTATCCGATGGACCGCATCGTCGGCAACTGGTGGGCAGGCAACGACGACGACGCGCGGCCCGCCGGCGCCGGCGCCAAGGGTTACGTGTCGCTCGATTTCAACCAGGTCGGCACCAACTTCCCGATCATCGCCGACATCATCAAGAATGTGGTCGACAAAGGTAAGAGCCAGACCGCGAAGACCGCCGTCGGCGAGAACTTCTATAACCGCGGTGTGCTCAATTCCATGATCATTGCGGAGGCGATCGCAACCGCGCAAAGGCTTACGGGCAAGAAGGAGGTCACCGGAGAAGACGTGCGCCGGGGGCTCGAGTCGCTCAACATCACCGCGGCCCGCTTGAAGGAGATGGGCGCGGACGGGTTCGCGGCGCCGATGCGGGTGTCCTGCGCCGATCATAACGGCCACAACTCGGCTTACATGGCGCTGTGGGACGGCAGCAAATGGACCAAGGGCTCCGACTGGATCGAGCCGATCAAGGACAAGGTCGAGCCGCTCATAGCGGACGCCGCCAAGGCGTACGCCGCCGCCAACGCGGGCTGGCCCAAGCGCAGCGAGCCCTGCGACAAGTCCTCGTAAGCCGAGGTCCTGGCGAGGGCGCCTTACCGGCCTCTCCCCGCATGCGCCGCGTGCGGGGAGAGGGTCAGGTGCTTGGCTCCCGGGTGAGTGCCGTTCACAGCCTGAGCGCAGAGGAAGCGAGCATGCGCGACGCAATGCTTGAAGTAATCGCACGGACGGCGCTAGCGCGGCGCCGCTGCGCCGGGCTTGCACCACGATCCGCCCATGAACCAACCTCTATCTGCTGGCGTTCGCGAGCGCGGATAGGTGAAGGACCGCGTTTGTCATGAGCACCGCAGCCCGTCCAGCCGAGCCGTCCGGCGCGCCCGCGGTGGCCGAAATCCTTTCCCTAAACAACATCGAGGTGCTCTACGACCACGTCATCCTCGTGCTCAAGGGGGTGTCGCTGCGGGTGCCAATGGGCGGCATCGTGGCGCTGCTCGGGGCCAACGGCGCCGGCAAGACCACGACCTTGAAGGCGATCTCCAACCTGCTGCATGCCGAGCGGGGTGAGGTCACCAAAGGCTCGATCGTGTTCGATGGGAAAGAGGTGCATCGGCTGTCGCCGAACGAGGTCGTGCGCCGCGGCTGCATCCAGGTCATGGAGGGCCGGCATTGTTTCGGCCATCTCACGGTCGAGGAGAATTTGCTCACCGGCGCCTTCACCCGCCGCGACGGCCGCGCCGCGATCGCGCGCGATCTCGAGCGCGTCTATGCCTATTTCCCGCGCCTGAAGGAGCGGCGCTCCTCCATGGCGGGCTACACCTCCGGCGGTGAGCAGCAGATGTGCGCCATCGGTCGCGCGCTCATGTCGCGGCCGAAGATGATCCTGCTCGACGAGCCGTCGATGGGGCTCGCGCCACAGATCGTCGAGGAGATTTTTGTGATCGTCAAAAGCCTGAATGATCAGGAAGGGGTGTCGTTCCTGCTCGCCGAGCAGAACACCCATATGGCGCTGCGCTACGCGCGCTACGGCTATATTCTCGAGAACGGCCGCGTCGTGCTCGACGGGCCGGCGCAGGCGTTGCGCGAGAACGCGGACGTGAAGGAGTTTTACCTCGGCATGGCCGAGGGCAAGCGCAAATCCTTCCGCGAGGGCAAGCACTATCGGCGGCGCAAGCGATGGCTGGCATAGGCAGACATGTCGGACCACTTTGACAGTCTGGAAACCCGCGCTCCGGATGAGCGCGAGCGCGACCTGTTCGTGCGGCTGCCGGACGTCATCGCGCGGGCACGCACCGCCCCCGGCTGGGCGAGGCAGCTCGGCGGCCTCGATCCCAAGGACGTCGTCTCGCCGGCGGCGCTCGCACACTTGCCGATCTTGCGCAAGGCTGATCTCGTCGCCCTGCAGCGGGAGCACCCGCCGTTCGGCGGGTTCAACATCACGCCGCCGGGCAAGGCGCGACGGCTCTTGATGTCGCCCGGGCCGATTTTTGAGCCGGAAGGTTGGGCTGCCGATTTTTGGGGCGCGGCGCGCGCGCTTTATGCGGCCGGGTTCCGCGCGGGCGATATCGTGCATAATTCCTTTGCCTATCATTTGACGCCCGGCGGCTTCATTCTTGAATCGGGGCTCGCCGCCCTCGGCGCCGCCGTGATCCCGGGCGGCGTCGGCAACAGCGAGCAGCAGGTCGAGGCGATCGTTCAGCTTAAGCCTAACGGCTATGTCGGCACGCCGGACTTTCTGAAGGTGCTGCTCGATGCTGCGGCCAAATCAGGCAAGGAAGTTTCTTGTCTGAAGCATGCCTTGGTGTCGGGGGCGGCGCTGCCTCCATCGCTGCGCGAGGAGCTCGGCGGGCGCGGCGTTGCGGTGCTGCAGTGCTATGCCACCGCCGACGTCGGCGTCATTGCCTATGAGACGACGGCGCGTGCCGGCATGGTGGTGAACGAGACGGTGATCCTCGAGATCGTGCGTCCCGGTACCGGCGACGTCGTGGCCGACGGCGAGGTCGGCGAGGTCGTCGTCACCTCGTTCAATCCCGACTATCCGATGATCCGGCTGGCGACCGGAGACCTCTCCGCCATCATGCCCGGCGCCTCCCCCTGCGGGCGCACCAACCGGCGCATCCGCGGTTGGATGGGTCGCGCCGACCAGACCACGAAGATCAAAGGGATGTTTGTGCATCCAGGCCAAGTCGCGGACGTGGCACGTCGGCATCCTGAGCTCTTGCGCGTGCGGCTCGTGGTCACGCGTGAGGCCGAGCAGGACGTCATGACGCTAAGGGCTGAGACAGCAAGCCCTGAGACGGGACTGGCGGAGGCGGTCGCAACCACGTTGCAGGCCCTCACCAAGCTCAAGGGCCGGGTCGACCTCGTGGCACGAGGCAGCTTGCCGAACGACGGCAAGGTCATCGCCGATGAGCGCTAGGCTCGCCACCTGAGATCACCGACATCAGAGGGGGGCTCTAAACGGGAAAGCCGGCTGCATCCGCCGGCCGGGATTTACCTGGTCCGCAGTGGTCGCGATGACAGCCTGAATGCTGGGTGATATGAGGGGGCATGGACGATACCACCCGCTTTGCTCAGGATAATAAGCCGGCCACGGCGTCGCACGGCTCGGGGATTGCTACGCAGACCAGCCCGCCGCTCGCAGGTATTGAGGCTTCATCGATTCCTGCGGAAGTCACGCCGGCGGTCATTGCCGACGCGATCACGAGAATGATGGGCCGAGCGGATGCCGGGTCGCCGCCGCCGATCGCCGCCAACGGCGGTGGTCCTGTGGCCACGGTCGCCAGCAGGTGCATTGGCGTGCTGCTGGTCAATCTGGGCACGCCTGAGAGAGCCGATGCCAAGGCGGTTCGGGTCTACCTCAAAGAGTTTCTGGCCGACCGGCGCGTGATCGAGGAGGACTCGCTCCTCTGGCGGCTCGCCCTCAACGCCGTCATCCTGCCGCTGCGGCCGCGGATCAAGGCACGCGATTACCGGAAGATCTGGAATCAAGAGAGGAACGAGTCGCCGCTCAAGACCATCACCCGATCGCAGGCACAAAAGCTCGCCGCGGCGCTCACCGGCGTCGATAGCCGGATCGTCGTCGATTGGGCGATGCGCTACGGTCAGCCATCGATCAGCGCGCGGCTCGATACGCTGCGGGCGCAAGGCTGCGACCGCATCCTGATCATGCCGCTCTATCCGCAATATTGCGCGGCGACGACCGCGACGGTTGCCGACGAGGCCTTTCGTGCCCTGATGGACATGCGCTTCCAGCCGGCGATCAGGATCGCGCCCGCCTATCATGACGAGCCCGCCTATATCGATGCTTTGGCCGGCTCGCTGCAGGCGGAGCTTGCAAAGCTTGATTTCGTGCCAGAGGTGATCGTCGCCTCGTTCCACGGCATTCCGCAAGATTACGTGCGCAAGGGCGATCCCTACGAGGGCCAATGCCTGCGCACCACGGCGCTTATCCGCGAGCGGCTCGGCTACACCGAGCCGGAGCTGATGCTCACTTTCCAGTCGCGCTTCGGCCGTGCCGAGTGGCTCAAGCCCTACACGATCGACACCATGCAGATGCTGGCCGAACGCGGCGTGAAGAAGCTTGCCGTCATCACGCCGGGTTTTTCCGCCGATTGCCTGGAGACGCTCGAAGAAATCGCCGTCGAGAACGCCGCCGTGTTCAAGCGCGGCGGCGGAGAAAAGTTCGCCGCCATTCCCTGCCTCAACGACAGCGAGCCTGGCATGCGCCTGATCCAGCAGCTCGTTCTGCGTGAGCTGAAAGGCTGGGTGTAATTCTTCCCGTCATTGCCGACGAGGCCCTTCGTTGCGGGCGCCACCTCGCCGCTACGCCAGCCCGGCGCGCAGCAAATCGTGCAGGTGAATGATGCCGACGGGCCTTTGCTCCTCGGCAACCAGCAACGCGGTGATCTTGGACGAATTGAGGATCTCGAGCGCCTCGCTCGCGAGCTGGTGCGGGGTGATCGTCTTCGGCGCCTTGGTCATCACCACGCCGACCTCTGTCTCCAGCAGATCGGGGCCCATGTGCCGGCGCAGGTCACCGTCGGTGATGATGCCGACGATCAATCCGTTGGCATCGGTGATGCCGACGCAACCAAAACCCTTTGCCGACATCTCGACCACCGCATCCGACATGCAGGTGCCGAGCGGCGCCAGCGGGATCGCGTCGCCCTTGTGCATGAGGTCGCGTACGAATTTCAGGATCGTGCCGAGGCGGCCGCCGGGATGCAGCACGCCGAAATCGATGGCGGTGAAGCCGCGGCTCTCCAACAGCGCGATGGCGAGCGCGTCGCCAAGCGCAAGCTGAATGAGCGAGGAGGTGGTGGGAGCGAGATTGTGCGGGCAGGCCTCACGTGCCTGCGGCATGATCAGCACGATGTCGGCGGCTTGACCCAGCGTTGATTCCGCATTTGCCGTCACCGCCACGAGCCCGATGCGGAAGCGGCGCGAATAGTCCATCAGGTCTTTCAACTCGACGGTCTCGCCCGACCACGACAGCGCCATGATCACGTCATCGCGCGTGATCATGCCGAGGTCGCCGTGGCTCGCTTCTCCGGGATGCACGAAGAATGCCGGCGTTCCGGTCGAAGCCAAGGTCGCCGCGATCTTGCGGCCGATATGGCCGGACTTGCCCATCCCGGTGACGATCACGCGACCACGCGCGGCGCGAATGCGATCGACCGCGGCGATGAATGTGCGCGACAGCCCGTCGCGCAGGGAGGCTGACAAGGCGGCGATACCGCCTGCTTCCGCCTCCAGCGTCCGTAAAGCGGAAGCGATCAGCGCGCGCTCGCGTTCGCTTTGACGATCCTCGCTCATGCGCGGGTTGGAGTTCGACATGGCGCTCGTCTCACGAAGCTCGGTCCAATGCGGTGGATGCCTGCTGCGAGGGTACCAGGCGCTCGCTTGCTGCCCATGATCAACGTCCCATTAACCATAACGGCTTTATTTCCATTAACCAAAGGCTTGCCCACAGCTTTTGTGAGCCACGCGCGATCGACGGCAGACATGCGCACGCGCAAGTCGCGACCGGGAGAGTTCGAAAGTGCCGCGCCGTCGCCATGCCTACCTCGCGCCGACCCTCGCCTTCGGCGCCGGGATCGCGGCCGTGCTGATGACGGCAGCGGATGCCAATGCGCAGATGCCGCCTGATCCGTCGTATCGTATCCTGCGTCCGGCGATCGACGGCAGCGTGAACAATTCCCCGCAATTGCGCAAACCCGCCGGCGCCTCCGACAGCGCCGATTCGGTGCCGATCGGACAAATACCGGTCTTCGGTCACCCGCCTGCCTTCGGCGCCGGTCAGACCGGATTCGTGTCGACCGGAGCCCGGCGCCGCAAGCCGAAACCGAAACCGGGCGAGCCCCGCGCGCAGCCGGGCGTCGGCACGTCGCAGCTTGGCCCGGCGGCTTTGCCGTCGCCGTCGCGGGCCGCCAGGCGCGCCAATCGCGCGAGCACCCGCATCGGTGGCGTCCCGACCCCGGGCGGTGTCGGTGGTGATTCGCTACCCCCCGTGCCACGCCGGCGGCCGTCGCCCGAGCCGGACCCGTTCGACCCCGTGGGGATGCGCGTTGGCAGTTTTCTCATGCGCTCCGCGGTCGAACTCACGGGCGGCGCTGACACCAATCCGTCGCGGGCGTACGGCGGCAGCGCGGCCTCTGCCCTATTCGTAGTGGCGCCGGAGATGCAACTGCGTTCCGACTGGAACCGGCATGCCCTCGATGTCGACCTCCGCGGCAGCTACACGTGGCTTGCGTCGGTCCCCTCGCTTGACCGTCCGAACCTCGAGGCGAAGGCGAACGGTCGCATCGATGTCACCAGCCAAGACCATATCGATCTGCAAAGCCGATTCCTGCTGTCGACCGACTATCCGGGCAGCCCCAACCTGCAGGCAGGCATCGCCAAGCTGCCGATCTTTACCAGCGTCGGCGCCACTGCCGGCTACGACCACACATTCAATCGGCTGGATATTTCGCTCAAAGGCACCGTCGATCGCACGACTTATCAAGAGTCCCTTCTGACCGACGGGACGACTTTCAGCAATTCGGATCGCAACTATGATCAGTACGGCGCGCAACTACGCGGCAGCTATGAGCTCAACCCGGGACTGAAGCCGTTCGCCGAACTCGACGTCGACCGCCGCGAGCATGATCTCCCCTTCGATCGATCCGGATTGCAGCGGGATTCGGACGGCATCACGCCGCGCGTCGGCGCCAAGCTCGATCTCGCCGGCGAGCTGCGCGGCGAGCTGTCGGTCGGCTATACGGATCGCACTTACAAGGATCCTTCGTTTCAGGACTTGCGCGGGATGGTTGTCGACGGGTCGATGGTCTGGTCGCCGACTGGGCTCACCAGCGCAACCCTTACGGCGCAATCCTTCGCCAACGAATCCGTGCTCACCGGCGTGTCGGGCGTCCTGACACAAAATTATGCGATCCAGGTGGACCACGCTTTCCGCCGTTGGTTGATTGGCACCGCAAAACTCGGCTTCGGCACCGACGACTACGTCACCTCGCCGCGCCTCGACCACCGCACCCTCGCCTCCCTCGGCGTGACCTACAAGATCGACCGCAACATGCAAATCAAGGGCGAGGTGCGCCGGGAATGGCTGCACTCCAACATCGCCGGCAGCGACTACACCGCCAACGTCTTCCTGGCGGGGATCAGGCTGCAGAACTAGACTTATAGTGAAGAAGCTGCAGTAGCGTCCCGCACGTCTCGAAAGCGCACGGCGCGTCCGGCTTGGCGCGTGGTGACGCGAGCCATGCCGGGATGACCGGCGACGCTTGCCGGTGCGGCTATCGCGCTAACGTGTCACTTGCAAGCCGCAACGCCGCCAGCACCGACGCGAAGAGCATTGTGAATACCATGACCACGACGGTCGTCTCGCGCAGATCATGAACGTCCCAGATATGGCCCGCGGCGTCAGCGATTTCTCCGCGCTGCTCGAGCAGCAGCCAAGGCGTCAAATGGGTGAGACCAGAGCTGATGTAAAACAGGATCGCTGCCAGCCGCAATGCAAAATTCTGTTTTCTCGCTTGCACAGGCGCGTCGCGCCGGTGACGCAAATGGATGGCGAACGCCTGAAAGAACAACCAGGAAGTCAGAAACCAGCCGAGATAATTCGACAGCGGAACACCGAAATCGGCGCCGCCGTCATGCCATATCCAGGCTTTCGAGAGCGTCGATGTGGGCGGGTCCATCACCAGGTCCCACTGCGTCATGGCGAAGGCGGCGACGATAGGCAAAGAGACTATGTCAAACCGCTCGTTCAGGCGCCGGCCTGCGCCGCCGAGCAATGTCTCTGCCACCACCCACGAAAAATATCCCATGCCGAACCACAAGGGGCCAACGATGATCGGAATGGCGCCGATATGGGGGAGTTTGGTGCCCACTTCAAAATGATAGCGGCCGAAGGGAAGGCCCGTCGCGACCCCGATGTTTTCGATGGAGAAGGTGATAACCAGACAGATGCCGAGAAAAGCCAAAGCGTCCTTCCAGCCGTAGGTGAGGCTGGCGTGCGCGAAGGCGCTCGCAATTCCGATTGCCGCCAGCGCTTGGGCGAGGGGCGTCGGGTTCCAGGCGAAACGGATGACCAAGGCGAGATAGATGGCGATCAAGGCCCATATGGTGGCCTGGCGCACGCGCAACGAATACTTGCCGATCGCTTGCGAAGGCAGGCTTCGCCGAATGAGCGCGTCACTCACCTCGCGTCCATCAGTCGTTTCAGCTCGGCGCGAAATGTCGGCCCGATGTCGCCGCGGGCCAGCGCGTAGGCGACGTTGGCGGTGAGGAAGCCGAGCTTGGAGCCGCAGTCGAAGTGGTTGCCGGTGAATTTCACGCCGTAAAAGGGCTGCCGCTTGGCGAGCTCGACCATTCCGTCGGTGAGCTGGATCTCGCCGCCGGCGCCGCGTTTGCCGCGGGCCAAAATGTCGAAGATCTCCGGCTGCAGGATGTAGCGGCCGGTAATGGTGAGGTTCGAGGGGGCCTTATCGCGCGGTGGCTTCTCGATCATCTGCGTTATCGCGAACGCTGCTCCCTTGGCCTCGCCGACGCCGACGATGCCGTAGCTCGAAACCTGCTCCCAGGGCACCTCGTTCACGGCGAGGATGTTGGCATCTTCCTCCAGCGCGCGGGCGGCGGTCATCATTTGTGCGAGACAGCCCGGCGTGTGCTGCACAATGACGTCAGGAAGCAGCACCGCGAACGGCTCATTACCGACGAGTTCGCGCGCACACCATACGGCGTGGCCCAAGCCGAGTGGGGCCTGCTGGCGCGTGAAGCTCGTCGCGCCGGCGGGCGGCAGATCGCGCGCGAGCAGCTCGATCTCGGCCTTTTTGCCGCGCTCGCGCATCGTCGTATCGAGTTCGAAATGCGCATCGAAATGGTCTTCGATCGCATTCTTATGGCGTCCGGTCACGAAGACGAAATGTTCGATGCCGGCCTCGCGCGCGTCCTCGACGACGAGCTGGATCACCGGACGGTCGACCACCGTCAACATCTCTTTCGGAATGGCCTTGGTCGCCGGCAGGAAGCGGGTGCCAAGACCGGCGACGGGGAGCACGGCTTTGCGGATGGGTTTCATGGGGGTTCTTTGCGGGGGGGCTTGCGATCGGGTAGCGGCGGGGCTCGTTTTTTCGCCAAAGTGAGGATGCATAGACGATGCCGCCAGGTCCATAATAGACGGAAACGGAACGGTCCGGGCCGGTTAAGCATCAGGCGGGAAGGTGACCCGGAATCATTCTACTTGCTAAGCCGTCCTTAAAGGGTTCGAAACCAAAACCGTTCCCATATGGTTCCGGCTCTTATGTAAGGTTCAATAATGTCCGTTCGATACGCCTGGTGCGCCGTAGCGGTCGCCGTGGTTTTGGCGGTCGTTGCTCCCGCGCTCGCGCAGGACGAGGGGTTCCCGCTCAACGTGTGGCGGGCGATCGTCGGCGTCTTTAGTCCGGCCGGCCCTGGCGCGAGCCCGTCCGGCCCAGCTGCCGGCGGTCCGGGCCAAGCCGAAGCGATGGCCGGCCCAGGCCAATCGGGTCAACCGGTTCCTGCCCCAATCTATACCGGCACCATTCCGGGTCCTCCGGCCGCGTCGGCGCCAGGCCAAACCGGCTCGATTCCGCCGGGGCCGGCTCAGGCGGCCCCATCAGTGCCCAAACCGTGGAGCGGACAATCTGGCGCTTCCGGCCACCCGCTGATGACGGCGGACGCCATTCGAATGGCGGCGGAGCATTTTCGCGATTGCCTCGAGGGATTGTGGCCGCTCGCCCAGCGCCGCGGCGTGTCGCGGCAAACGTTCGATACGGCGATCGCGGACATCAGTCCTGACCTGCGCATCATGGACTTGATGGATGCTCAGCCCGAGTTCACCAAATCGTTCTGGGACTATCTCGACGTCCTTATCACCGATGCCCGCATCCAGCGCGGGCGCGAAATCCTGGCTCAAAATCGCGCGACCTTCGAGGCGGTCGAGAAGGCCTACGGGGTCGACCGCTACGTCGTGGCTGCAATCTGGGGCGTTGAGTCGAACTACAGTACCGCCGGCGGCGACCGGCCGGTAATCCAGTCGACCGCGACCCTGGCATGCGTCGGCCGGCGGCAGGACTATTTCCGCGAGGAGTTTCTCTCGACCCTGGAAATCCTGCAGCACGGCGATGTGCGGCCGGATCGGCTGCGCGGCTCCTGGGCCGGCGCCTTCGGCCCAACTCAGTTCATGCCCACGGCGTTCAAGCGCTATGCTGTCGACTTCGATGGCGACGGCCGCCGCGATGTTGTCGATTCAATTCCCGATCTCATCGCCTCGACTGCCAACAATCTGAAGAAAGACGGTTGGGTTGCGGGACAAACCTGGGGCTACGAGGTCGTCGTGCCACAGGGTTTCAATTACATGCTTGCGGATCGCTCGAAGCAGCTCACGCTCAAGGAATGGGAGCAACTCGGTATCCGCCGCGCCGGAACTAAGCCGTTCGCGCGCATGACCGATCGCGCCTATCTGCTCGTGCCCGCGGGCGCGCAAGGCCCCGGATTTCTCATGCTGCAGAATTTCCGGGTGATCATGAAATACAATCCGGCCGAAGCCTATGCCTTGGCGATCGGCCACCTGGCAGACCGGCTGCGCGGCGGGGAGGCGTTCGTGCAGGCCTGGCCGCGCAACGAGCGAGTCCTCTCGGTCGAGGAGCGCCAGGAGCTGCAGCAGCGGCTCGCCCAGCGGGGCTACGACGTCGGCGAGCCCGACGGCAGGCTCGGCGCCAAGACCCGGGCCGCGTTGCGGGACTTCCAGGCCGCGGTCGGCCATGTACCCGACGGGTTTGCCTCGGCCGCGGTGCTGGAGCGCCTGCGCGCCCCTTGATCGACGCCTCCGGTCGGGGGTAGGGTCAGCCTATGAGCGGCAAACGCTTTTCGTTGCGACTTCTAATGATGGCCGTGCTCCCGGCGGCGGTTGCGGTCGCGGCTCTCCCCGCGTCGAGGCCGGCGCTCGCGCAATTTTGGGGAGGATACCAGCAGCAGCGGCAGCAGCCGTTCTTCAATCCATTCCGGAATTTCTTCGGCCCAAACCAAGGCTACCCCAACAATAATTACGGGGACCGGTACCAGGACGGCCGGTCGCAACCGCAGGCCGATTACTCGCACGCGCCGCCGCCCTCGCCGCGCAAGCCGGAGGCGCAGCCCGGACAGGGCGGACCGGCAGCGCCGACAACGACGGTCGCGGTCCTGGGCGACTCGATGGCCGATTGGCTCGCCTACGGCCTCGAGGATGCGTTCAGCGATACGCCTGAAGTCACCATTCTGCGCAAGAACAAGCCGGCCTCCGGCTTGATCCGCTACGATACCCGAGTGGAGACCGATTGGGCGAAGGTGACGCGGGAGATTCTCGCGGCCGATAAGCCGAACTATGTGGTCATGATGCTCGGCGTCAACGACCGCCAGCCGCTCCGCGAGCGAGCGGCACCCGTCAAGCCGGGTGCGCCAGCCGGACAACCTCAGCCGAAGGATGCAGGGGCTCCGCAAGCGAAAGACCCGCGAGACTTGAAAGAGGCGAAGGACCCGAAAGAGCAGAAGGACTCGACAGAGCAACCGGCGGCCCCGCCTGCGCAGGATGCCGAAGCGCCGGCAGACGGCGCTGATCAATCCGCGACGGCGCAGAAAGGGCAGCAACAGGGGCGCAGCGTCTCCTACGAGTTTCACACCGAGAAGTGGGAAGAGCTCTACGGCAAGCTGATCGACGAGACGATCGCGGCTCTCAAAAGCAAGGGCGTGCCGGTATTCTGGGTGGCGCTGCCGGCGATCCGCGGCACCAAGGCGATCTCGGACGTGAGCTACCTCAACTCGCTCTATAAGGCACATGCGGAAAAAGCCGGCGTGGTCTATGTCGACGTGTGGGATGGCTTCGTCGACGAGGGCGGCCACTTTGCCCTGCAGGGTCCTGATTTCGAGGGCCAGACGCGGCGGCTGCGTGCGCCCGACGGAGTGCATTTCACCAAGCCCGGGGCGCTCAAGCTCGCCCATTATGTCGAGCATGAGATCAGGCGGCTGATGCAGAGCCGCGTGGCGCCGATGGCGATCCCGTTGCCGGAGGACATACCGCAAACCGCGCCGTCGTCGGCGCGCCCCGGCGAGGAGCCGGCGCGGCCGGTCGCCGGACCCGTCGTACCGCTTACGACCTTCAGCGGCGGATCGGAGGAATTGATCGGCGGCCGAGGAAGGGCGGTCACCGCCCCCAATACCGATGCGACCGTCACGCGTGTTCTCGTCAAGGGCGAGCCCGTGTCAGGACCGCAAGGCCGCGCCGACGATTTTGCCTGGCCGCGCCCGACCGCGTCGGCAACCGACGTCATCGAGATCCCCGTTGCGACCGCGCTTCGTCCGCCCCCGCGTCCACCCGTGCAGAGCGGACAGAGCGGCGGCCGCGCGCAAGCCGCCCCGGCCGCCCCCGCCGGCCAAGTGGCCCAAAGCGATGCGAAGGGGCAGGCCGCCCGACCCGCGCGCGAACCACACGCCGAGCGTCCGGGGAATGACTCCCGCAACGGCGGCCCGCCGCGCCCGCCGATGGCCATCGGCCACTCGGCCCCACCGCCGCGCGAAGGCCTTCTTGGCGGTCGCTTCTGAAGACGCCGTCATCTGAAAGGGCCGTCATCGCGACGGCGCAAAGCGCCACGCTTGCCGCATACGATTCGCGCCATGGCGGAGGGCAGTGATCGAGCCGCTTTGGCGGACTCAGGCGGCCAGCAGCTTTTGCACTTCGCTGACGAGTTCGCGCAAGTGGACCGGCTTGGATAGGATCTTGGCATTCTTGGGTGCGGAGGAATCGGCGTTGAGCGCCACCGCCGCAAAACCGGTGATGAACATGATCTTGATGTCCGGATCAAGCTCAGAGGCGCGGCGCGCGAGTTCTATTCCATCCATCTCCGGCATCACGATATCGGTGAGCAGGAGCTCGAACGGCTCCTCGCGCAACCGTTGGTAGGCCGAGAGGCCATTATCGTAAGATGTTACCTCAAAACCGGCATTCTGCAGCGCCCGCACGAGAAAGCGCCGCATATCGGTGTCATCTTCAGCCAGCAGGATCTTCGGCATTCGTTAGTCCCACCCCGAGGCAACCTGTCCATAAGGCGGGTCCCAGGTAAATATCGAGTGAACCAAAAGCATGGCTTGGCATTTGCCCAAGGGCCGTGACAATAGAGCCCGAGTAGACTCATAGGCGCGCCGGGTCGCCAAAGCCACAACGAAAGGGCAGCCGCTGTTCATGCCTGATCCGCAAGATGAACTCGACCCGCCCTTCGAGGTTCTCGAGCCGGTACAACGCCGCGGGCCTATCATATTCAATTCTCCGCATAGCGGGTGTGTTTATCCACACCCGTTTCTGGCGGCCTCCCGGCTCGAGCTCACGACCTTGCGCCGCTCGGAGGACAGCTTCGTCGACGAACTCGTGATCGGGGTCGTGCGGCGCGGACATCCGCTGATGCGGGCGCATTTTCCGCGCTGTTATGTGGATGTGAACCGTGAGCCCTACGAGCTCGACCCGCGCATGTTCGAGGGCCGGCTGCCGCCGTTCGCCAACACGCGCTCGATGCGGGTTGCGGGCGGCCTAGGCACGGTCGCCCGGGTGGTCGGCGATGCGCAGGAGATCTATGACCACCGCATCCCGGTCGATGAGGCGCTGCGCCGCATCGAGCAACTCTACAAGCCCTACCATCGGGCGCTGCGGCGGCTGTTCACGCAAGTGCATCGTGAGGTCGGGGCGGCGGTGCTGATCGATTGCCATTCCATGCCGTCGGCTACGGGAACCAAGGATGAGCGGCCGCGGCCGGACATCGTGCTCGGCGACCGCTATGGAACGAGCTGCGTCGGCATCATCGCCGAGACGATCGACGCGACGCTGCGGTCGAGCGGATACACCTTGAGTCGCAACAAGCCGTATGCAGGCGGTTTCATCACCGAGCACTATGGCAATCCGGCCGCCGGCCTGCACGCCATCCAGCTCGAGCTCAATCGTGGGCTCTATATGGACGAGCGCAGCTACGAGCGCGCTCCTGGCTTTCGCCGGCTTGCCGCGGACCTTGAGATGCTCGCCGATCGGCTGGCGGAAATTCCGCTGGAGGAACTGCGGCCTTATCGCGCGGCTGCGGAGTAACGGCTCTGTTCGTTTGTGCCGCTGTGCCACGGCTGATGAAGCCGGGAGAAATATGCGCCGATAAAAAAGGGCCGCTCGCGTAAGCAAGCGGCCCAAGTCTAGGGAGGAAACGCCCAAGGAGGGCGACGGTAACAGCGATCCCTCGCCGCTACCGCACTGCAACAATATACACCGCGACGCACAAAGCACAAGGCTCGCCAAGCCCGTTTTTCATGCAGGTGGCGCAGGGCAGATGCCCGGCACAAGGGCAGCCAAAGCCGCAGTTTCCACTTCCCTGAGGAAGCGACGCAACAACAAAGGATGGCCGCGTCGGACCTCGCTGGCGATGAAATAAAAAAAGGGCCGCTCACGGGTGTAAGCGGCCCAAGTCTAGGGAGGAAACGCCCAAGGAGGGCGAACGATAACCGCGATCACTCACCGTTACCGCACCGCAAAAATATACACCGCGCCGCACAAAAGGCAAGGGCTACTGACCTTTTTTCCACCGGGTAGGGTGAACGGGTGATCCGACCGTTCGGCCCTGCCTTTTCGCCCCTTTCTTGCGCTAGCTCATAGCTCGGCAAATGGCTCTGCAGGTGCGAATGGTTCTATACGTGTTCGGCGGCGCGCGGCGTGCCGGGGACAAGCGAGACGAGAGGGGAGGCACGATGACAGCGGTCGACTTTGCAGCCTTCGTGGATGAGCTCGCGACTGTCTCCGGGGAAACGATCCTGCCGTTCTTTCGCACCTCGCTCGGCATTCACAACAAGAGCGAGACTGGGGACTTCGATCCGGTCACCGCAGCGGATCGGGCGGCGGAAGCGGCCATGCGCACGCTGATTCGGCGCACCTTCCCGGAACATGGAATTATCGGGGAGGAATACGGCCCGGAGCGCGCGGAGGCCGAATATGTGTGGGTGCTCGATCCGATCGACGGCACGAAATCGTTCATCGCCGGCATGCCGGCCTGGGGCACCTTGATCGCGCTGACGCGCTTTGGCGAGCCGGTGTTTGGCATGATGCACCAACCGTTTACGCGCGAGCGCTTCACCGGGGACGGCGGCGCTGCGCACTATCGGGGGCCGGCGGGAGAGCGCGAGCTGCGGGTGCGCCGCTGCGCGGCGTTGCCGGATGCATTATTGTTCACCACCTCGCCGCGGCTCATGAAGGACGCCGACCGGGCGAGCTTCAGCCGGGTCGAGGCGGCCGCGCAGCTCTCGCGCTATGGCGGGGATTGTTATGCTTACTGCATGCTGGCCGCCGGACATATCGATCTCGTGATCGAGACCGAGCTCAAGCCGCACGACGTTGTGCCGCTTATCCCGATCGTCCTTGGCGCTGGCGGACTTATCACGACCTGGGAGAACCAATCAGCCCACGCCGGCGGCCGTGTCGTTGCAGCGGGCGACGCGCGTGTGCACGCTGCCGCGCTTGCCTTGCTGGGGCAGGAATAACCGCGATCAGTAATCGCTTCTGACCCTGTCACCCGTATAACGGCGTGCCAGGGATGAACGCATCGAACGCGGCCCAGAACTGGGCGCGGTAGTGGTCCTGCTCCTGCAGCATCTCGTGCCGGGCGCCGGGGACGACGAGGCGGGCGCCGGCGCGCAGGTGCAAGGCGAATTCCTCGCAGGCCGGTGTCGAGACCACCTCGTCGCGGCCGGCCGCGATGATCAGGAGTGGCTGGCGGATTTTCTCCGCGTAACCAGGGGTCCCGAACTCGCGCATCACCTTGAATGCCGCCGCTGCCCAGCCGACCGTCGGGCCGCCTAGGCCTAAAACCGGCTCGGCTTCCAGCACCGCGGCGTTGCGCGCATAGCGCACCGGATCGGAGGTCAACAGATTGCCTATGAACGGACCCATGCTTACGAGGGCGGCATCATTGCCCGGCACGTAGCTCGTGGCGAACCCGAACAAGCGCAAAGTCGTCAGCGCGGCCGATGCGGCGGATGACGATTTGAGCCCGGGCAGGGCGATCATCGGCGCCGACAGAACGACCCGATCGAACCAGCGGCGGCCTTTGTACGCAGCACGAATGAGTATCGCACCCCCCATTGAATGGCCGAGCCCGAAGATCGGCGGCGGACAATCCGGCAGCACCACCTCCTGCATCACCGTTGTTAGATCGACGTCGTATTCGCCAAAGTTTTTCACGTGGCCCTTGCGGATGTCCGGCAGCGGGCGGGAGGAAAGTCCTTGCCCGCGCCAGTCGAAGGCCACGACCGCAAAACCGCGCTCGCGCAAATCGCGCACCGTCTCGAAATATTTCTCGATGAACTCGGCCCGCCCCAAGAGCAGGCACACGGTCCCCTTGCGGCCCGCCGGCGCCGCCCAGCGGGCAAAGCGCAGGCCGTAACCGTCCGAGGTGCGCAGAGTTCCCGTGACTACATTGTCAGGGACGGGATTCGCCGGGATCGAAATGAGGGTCATCGGCAAGGCAATGGGGGGCGGCGGAAGTTCTTCATAGCAGGTCGGCTGTTGTCTTTGCGAGGGCGGGGCACGCCGGATGCGCCCAACTTGCGCGATGCCGAAATCGGGGAAGACTCGACTTTAGGCCTCAGGGACTTGCTGGTAACTAAATCCCAACTACCTTGGAATTGCTTCGCCGCATGGCGCCGAAAACCCCCTTGAAAGCCGGATTTCCTCCACCCAGATGTTGGGGTGCGCAGGCCAGATAGGCTGCGTGGGACCAGGTCTGGCCATCCCGGCGGACCGTCCGCATGTCGCTCAACATGGAGGATATGCCATGCGTGCATTCGATCTTGCTCCCCTCTATCGCTCGACCGTCGGCTTCGATCGGCTCTTTTCGATGCTCGATCAGTTTTCCGGCTTTGACGGCGCGACCCCCGGTTATCCGCCCTACAATATCGAACGAACCGGTGAGAATGATTACCGCATCACGCTTGCGGTAGCAGGCTTCAGCGAGACCGAGCTCTCGCTTGAGGCGAAAGAGAACACGCTGAAAATCCGCGGCGAGAAAGGCCAGGAACAAAAGACCGGCGAGGTGCTCCATCAGGGCATCGCGGCGCGTGCCTTCGAGCGCGTGTTCCAGCTTGCCGACTACGTCCAGGTCAAGGGCGCGACGCTTCGGAATGGCTTGCTGCACGTCGATCTCGTGCGCGAGGTTCCGGAGGCAAAGAAGCCGCGGACCATTTCGATCGCCACAGGCGGCGACACGAAGCCGGCTTCGGTGATCGAGGGCCAGAAGGCCGCAGCCTAACTTGAACTAATCATCGCGAGGGCGGCGCAGGTCGGGTGTTTCCGGCTATCCCTTGGGTGTTGCTCGCGGTGATCGGCTGATATCGCGCCCCGGTTTATTGCCGGGGCGCTTTTTGCTTTGGGGCTGGCTTTTTATTCGAGCGGCGTGATTGGAGGCAACGCCGTCGCGGCTTTCGATGCGGCAGCGATGGGTGCGGCGCCTTGGGCAGCGGCGCCTTGAGACGCGGCGGCGGTTCGGTCAACGGGCCTTAGAGCCGGAGCCGCCTGCCCGCTTGGGGCGGGCGCCGCCGCTTGAGGCGCGGCGGCGGTGCCCGCAGGAGGCGCCGACGTGGTCGTCGGTGGCAGCGGGCGAGTGTGGATGTAGGGCGGGTGGTTGGCGATCACGATGTCGGGTCTACGGTCGGCGGGCGCAGCCGTGGAGCCTGAGGCCGGTTTCGCAGCGGGGGGCGGTGCCTGCGGAATGCTGCCGGTCGGCACATCGCGCGGGGTATCATTTGCCGGCACCGAGGCCTCCGGCGGCAGGACGCTCGGGCCTTGCGGCGGGAGAAGCGGTCGCGCCGACGCTTGGTTGGGCAGTCCGCGGGGCGGGCGCGGTGCCGGAATTCCGTCCTCGGTCAACGCTTCGCCGCGCGGGCCCAACAAGCCGCCGGGACCGTCGTCCTCGGGCGGAAACGTTGCCGCGCTCCCCGGCGGCGGCAATGCGCCCGGCGGCGGAAGTGCCACGGAGCTGGGGATCGGGCGCACCATCACGACCTTGTGCAACTGCGCATCGACCAAGACATTCACGTTCGCACCGCGCGGATCAATGGCGCGCACCACATAGCGCCCGGCATTGAAACCCGGTCGACCGACTGGATCAAAACCCATTGAGCGCACCAGAGCCATGGCTTCGCGCGGCGGCATCATGCCGCCGAACTGCGCGTGTGCCGTGCCGGCGCTGATGGCGCTCGCCAGCAGGAGGGCGGAATAGATCGCGAGTTTATACGTCACAGCACAACTCCTATGCCCACTCGGCCGCACGATCGGCCGTGATTGGGGCGGAGCTTAGGCAGGGAGGCTCGCCCGCAAGAGCTTTACAAAACGGTCGATCTCGGCTTCGCGCGTGGCGAATGAGGTGACCAGCCGAACCAACATCGCATCCGGCCCGACCGTCATGGACTTTGGCAGGCTCGCGCTGGAACGCACGTAGTAAGTTGCACCCGCTTCCCGCAGCCGGACATCGAGCGCTTTCGGCAGCAGGACGAAAACAAGGTTCGCCTCAACGGGCCATACGGGCGGCAAGCCGACATCCGCAAGCGCGGCCGCAAGCCGATCGGCCATGGCGTTAGCCTGCCGCGCCAGCGTTAACCCATAATCGTCCGCCAAGAAGGCATCTAGTTGCGCTGCGACGAACCGGTGCTTGGAGAGAAGATGCCCGCCGCGCTTGCGCCGTTCCGCCATGGCCGTGGCGCGCTGCGGATCGAAGAACACGATCGCCTCCGCCGCCATGGCGCCTCCTTTGGTGGCCCCGAACGACACCACATCGACGCCGGCCTTCCAGGTTATCTGCGCGGGCGTGGCCGGCAGCCGTACCAGCGCATTGGCGAGGCGCGCACCGTCCATGTGCACGGCGAGGCCATGGGCATGGGCAACGTCGGCGAGCGCCGCGATCTCGGTCGGGCGGTAGATCGTACCGGCCTCCGTTGCTTGGGTAATCGACAGCGCCGCGGGAGTAAGATGATGCGGTGCACCCCACTCGTCCTTGGCGAGGCTGGCGGCAACGCTGTCAGGGCTCAGCTTGCAGCCCTCGCTGGGGAGCCCGATGAGCCGCATGCCGTTGCCATAAAATTCCGGCGCGCCGCATTCGTCGGTGACGATGTGGGACTCGCCATGACAGAGCACAGCGCCCCAAGGCGGCACAAGCTCGGCCAAGGCAATGGCGTTGGCGGCCGTACCGGTCGTCACCAGAAACGCCTTCACATCGTGCTCGAAGTGCTCGGATAAGCGGCGCTCCGCGCGCCTCGTCACCGCATCGTTGCCGTAGCCAAGCGCAAAGTCCGTGTTTGCCTGGACGATCGCCTCGAGAATCCGTGGGGCGATGCCGGCGGTGTTGTCGCTTGCAAAATTCATTGCGATGGATCGATCTCGGCGTTCGGAAGTTCGACCCTGAACGCACACGCCGGGCATTGCGTGTTTGCTCGGTCCATGGTCCACTTATTGCTAGGCCAAGTGTCGCTCAAGTGCGACAAACGGTCGACATGCCCAGTTCGGCGACGGCAACTTGTCATCTGGGCGGAAATTTGGCATGGTCCGCCTGATAGGACAGCATTACTGTCCCAATGGCGCAACCTCTCCCGCAGCGGGAGGACGGTGTAGCAGCCAGACGAGCAGCCATCGAGGGACCCCCTCCAAGGCTGCCCTCTGACAAGCGTGGCTTACTTCGGCCGTGGTGGCGATCGAACGCTGCGGACGAGGAGGGTGCGGCGGCCGGGTAGCGAAGGGCGGCCGGCGCAAGAGCATGAGAACGGTCATGGGCGCGACAGGGACGGAAACGGGATTGACAGACAACTTCGACTTCGGCCGCCCGGGCTTGCCGCCGGCCTCCGGTCTGTTCGACCCCCGCATCGAGCACGACGCCTGCGGCGTCGCCTTCATCGCCGACATCAAGGGCCGCAAGTCGCACAAGATCGTCGAGGACGCGCTGACGATCCTGCTCAATCTCGAGCATCGCGGTGCCGTCGGCGCCGATCCGCGCGCCGGCGACGGCGCGGGCATTCTGGTGCAGATCCCGCACCCCTTCTTTGCCAAGAAGACGGCCGAGCTTGGCTTCCGCCTGCCGCCGCCGGGCGGCTATGGGGTAGGCTTTCTGTTCATGCCTCAGGACGCGGAATGGCGGCAAGTCATCCACGACATCTACGCCGACATGGTCCCGCGCGAGGGCCTGCGACTGCTCGGCTGGCGCGAGGTCCCGAGCGACAACTCGACGCTTGGCGAATCCGTGAAGCCGACCGAGCCGAAGCACATGCAAGTGTTCATCGGCCAGGGCGAGCGGGGAATGTCGGAGGACGCCTTCGAGCGCCGCCTGTACATCCTGCGCAAGGCGATCTCGAACCAGATCTATCAGCGCCGCGAGCGACGGCTCTCCGGCTATTACCCGGTCTCGATCTCCTGCCGCACGATCGTCTACAAGGGCATGTTCCTCGCCGATCAGCTCGAGACCTACTATCCCGACCTGCATGATCCGGATTTTGTGAGCGCGCTCGCGCTCGTGCACCAGCGCTTCTCGACCAACACGTTTCCGGCTTGGTCGCTCGCGCATCCGTACCGGATGGTCGCTCACAACGGCGAGATCAACACCCTTCGCGGCAACGTCAACTGGATGGCGGCGCGCCAAGCGTCGGTGTCCTCGGCGCTCTACGGCGATGACATCAACCGGCTTTGGCCGATCTCCTACGAAGGTCAGTCCGATACCGCCTGCTTCGACAACGCGCTCGAGTTCTTGGTGCAGGGCGGCTATTCGCTCGCGCGGGCGATGATGATGATGATCCCCGAGGCCTGGGCGGGCAATCCGCTGATGGACGAGGAGCGCCGCGCTTTTTACGAATACAGCGCGGCGCTGATGGAGCCGTGGGACGGCCCCGCCGCCATCGCCTTCACCAATGGCCGCCAGATCGGCGCCACCCTCGACCGTAACGGCTTGCGGCCGGCGCGTTATTTCGTCACCCGGGACGACCGCATCATCATGGCCTCGGAGATGGGGGTGCTGCCGATCCCGGAGGAAGATATCATCCAGAAATGGAGGCTACAGCCGGGCAAGATGCTACTTGTCGATCTCGATCAGCAGCGCCTCATTCCCGATGATGAGCTGAAAGCAACACTCGCCCGCGCCCATCCTTATCAGGAGTGGCTCCAACGCACCCAGATCGTGCTCGAGGACCTGCCACCCGCGTCCGGGGAGGCTGCGCTCTCAAACCTGGCGCTGCTCGATCGCCAGCAGGCGTTCGGCTACACCCAGGAGGATCTGCGGATCCTGATGGCGCCGATGGCCTCGACGGGCGAGGAGGCGGTCGGCTCTATGGGCAACGACACGCCGATCTCGGCGCTGTCCGACAAGCCGAAGCTCCTATTCACGTACTTCAAGCAGAATTTTGCGCAAGTGACCAACCCGCCGATCGACCCGATCCGCGAGGAGTTGGTGATGAGCCTAGTCTCGATCATTGGGCCGCGGCCAAACCTGTTCGATCTCGAAGGCGTATCGCGCAACAAGCGCCTCGAGGTGCGCCAGCCCATTCTCTCCAACGGAGATCTGGAAAAAATCCGCTCGATCTCCGAGCTGGAAGACACGCACTTCAAGTCCTGTACGCTGGATATCACCTTTCCGGCAGAGCACGGCGGCCCCGGCATGGAGCGCGCGCTCGATGAGCTGTGCCGCGCCGCCGAGGCGGCGGTGAACGACGGCTACAACATTATCATCCTCTCCGACCGCCGGGCCGGCGCCGATCGTGTTCCGATACCTTCGCTGCTCGGCTGCGCCGCGGTCCATCATCATCTGATCCGCAAGGGTCTGCGCACCTCGGTCGGCCTGGTCGTTGAATCCGGTGAGCCGCGTGAGGTGCATCACTTCTGTTGCCTCGCCGGCTACGGCGCCGAGGCGATTAATCCTTACCTCGCCTTCGAGACGCTCGACGCGATGAAGGACGAGCTGCCGCAAAAGCTCGAGGCCAAGGAAGCGATCAAGCGCTACATTAAGTCCATCGACAAGGGCATCCTCAAGGTGATGTCGAAGATGGGCATCTCGACCTACCAATCCTATTGCGGCGCGCAGATCTTTGATGCCGTGGGGCTCACGACCGAGTTCGTCAACAAATACTTCACCGGCACTGCGACGCGCATCGAAGGCGTCGGCCTCGAGCAAATCGCCGAGGAGGCCGTGCGGCGCCACCGCGACGCCTTCAGCGACGCCCCGATCTACCGCGGCACGCTCGACGTCGGCGGCGAGTATCAATTCCGCGTGCGCGGCGAGGACCACGTGTGGACAGCGGGGACCGTCGCCACGCTGCAGCACGCCGTGCGCGGCAACTCCTACGAGCAGTACCGCGTCTTCGCCCGCACCCTCAACGACCAGTCGGAAAAGCTCCTCACCATCCGCGGCCTCTTCCGCATCAAGGCCGCGCAGGAGGATGCGCGGTCGGCGGTGCCGATCGAGGAGGTCGAGCCGGCCAAGAGCATCGTGCGGCGCTTCTCGACCGGCGCCATGTCGTTCGGCTCGATCTCGCGCGAGGCCCACACCACGCTCGCCATCGCCATGAACCGCATCGGCGGCAAGTCGAATACCGGCGAGGGCGGCGAGGAAGCCGACCGCTTCAAGCC
>JBKQHQ010000055.1:0-91656 GCA_052148715.1 Xanthobacteraceae bacterium
CGCACAATCTGATCCGAATAGCCCCAGGAAAAGACTCTCTGCGCCTCAAACGCAAAGTCGCCGCGTGGGACGACGACTTCCTCGCAACCCTCATTGCCGCATGATCTCTTCACCCGATTCCCCTGCATGGTCATGAGTTGAGGAGGCCCCGGCCGCTCCTCTGAACGCTTTGCGCGGTCGCGGTCCCGCCGCAGGTTGTGGCCGTCGTTCCTCGGTTCGCTCGGAGCCCGAGCCCTTGGCGATGGAACTGGCACGGGTCCCAAGCGGTGCGCCCACCCGCGCCGGCGGCGCGGCGAATGGAGGCACCGGCCGAAGCCGCGCGCTTTAGAGCGCAGCATCTTCGCGCGCCATGGGCGGCAAAAATTCTTCTGGATAACCACGCGCCGCTGAGGAAGATATGGGCCACGGATGGCCTCCTGCCTCCGGCCGACCGAGGAGTAAGACATGCGAAAGGTTGTGACCGGCGTCCTTGCCATTCTCATCCTGGGGACCGGCGGCTATTTCGGCGCCAGAGGGTGGGCGAAGCAACGGGTCGAGCAGGAGGTCGAGACGAGTCTCGCCGCGGTGCGAGCGGTTGGCGCCAGCGTCACCCATGGTGCGGTTGATTTCGACCTCCTGCGTCGCAAGGTGAGCTTGTTGAATGTCGTCGCCGAAACGGCCGGAGAGGCAAAGGCATCGCTGCGGATCGGTCGCATCGTGGCTTCCGGCATCGGCCAGCCGCACGCGGGCCGAGTGTCTGCCGACCGGCTCGAGATTACTGATCTGGAGATCGACGGCACCATCGCGGTCGGGGCGGGCCTGCGCGTCATATACAAGATTCCGCGGCTCGAATTCGTCGACTATTCCGGCCCGACCGTGCCGCTCTATCCGGTCGACGCCGCCTCGCCGCTGGAGGCGATCCGCGTCGCGCTTCAGCAATTCGTCGCCATTACGGCAACCTCGCTCACGATCCCAACACTGACCGTGTCGCTTGCGGCAAGAGAATCACCCCTTGCCGCCGTCGAATACGGCTATTCGGGAATCGTATTGCGCAACATCGGTGAGGGTCGCGTTGCCAGCACGCTGGTGGACCGGATGGTTGCTGCCGTCAACACCGCCGGCCTCAACGGTGCGGGCGGGTTCACGGCCGAGATCGTGCGCATGGAGACGCTCGGCTTCGACGTTGGGCCGATCCTCGCCGTGTTGAGCGGGTCGGCCGACAACCAATATCGACGTATTTATCAGAAGGTTTCGACGGGTCCTTATACGGTCTCCTTCGAAGATCATCAGACGCCGATCCGGATGCAGATCGACGGGTTCAGGGCCGAAGACGTGGCATTGAAGCCGTCGAAGTTTCCGCTGGTCGAGATGATCTCCCTGTTCGCATCACTTCCGCGCGCCGGTGAGCCCGTGGACCCGCAGCGGACGCTCGCCCTCTTCGAGATGGTCGCGGGGGTCTATGACGGAATCCGCATCGGCGATTTCGAGCTGCGCGGAATGCATATGACGCTTCCGCCGCCGCAGGACCCGTTCAGCCTCGCTGCCATCCGGTTGACCGGGTTCGAGAACGGCCGCCTCGCCGAACTCTCGATCGAAGGCCTGGAGGCGCGAACGCCGCAGCATGAGCCGATCAAGATCGGACGTTTCGCGCTACGCGGCCTGGGTCTCGCAGAGCTGCTGCGCAGCACCGGGCGATTGGCAAGGCCCGGCAATCAACCGACCCCCGACGAGCTGGCGTCGCTACTGCGCGCGCTCGAAGGCATCGAGATAAAGGGACTCATCGCCCCGTACCAAAACACCGGCAGGCTCGTCGAGATCGAGACGGCCAATATCTCTTGGGGCCAGTTCGTCGGTCCAATTCCGAGCCGAGTGCGGGCCACGCTGCACATAACCGGTCCGATCCTGGACTCCGACGGACAGCCTTTCAAACAACTCGCCGCCGCCGGATTCACCACCGCGAATGTCGATCTCGACGCTGGCGCCGCGTGGACCGAGTCCACGCGCACCCTCGCGCTGTCCCCATGGTTCATCAAGCTCGCGAATGTCGGCTCGGTCGAGGCCAAGGGCACGCTGAACAAGGTGCCGGCGAGCATTTTTTCGCTCGACCAGACCACCTTGATTTCGTCGATGCCGTTGGTCGAAGCCGGCCCGATCGAGATCATTATCCGCGACCTCGGCGGGGTCGACATCGCGGTTGCAGACTTCGCCCGAAAACAGAATGTGTCGGCCGATGAGGCGCGCCGCACCCTCGTCGAAAGCGTGACGCAGCCGGCTGCCGCGCTTGTTCCGGCCAACCCCGATCTAGCGGCCCTTGCCGACGCGACCGCGCATTTCATCGAGGCTCGGGGCGGAACGTTGACCATCAAGATCACCCCGAAGAGCTCCCTACCGTTGCTGCAGGTCTTTGCGATGGCCAAGGACAACCCAGCCGGCGTTCTGGCACAGTTCCGCATCGAAGCGACGATGACCACACAGCCGTAGCGGCGGCTGCGGTTTATACGACCGCCGCTCGCACGCAACGCGATGCGGCGTGCCCACAGGCCGGGGCCGTCACTTTTGCGGCAGGTTCAGCCTGATGTGCAATTCCCGCAGCTGCTTGGGCGAGACTTCCGAGGGCGCGCCCATCAGCAGGTCTTCGGCCTTCTGGTTCATCGGGAACGGAACCACCTCGCGCAGGTTCTCCTCCCCACACAGCAGCATGACGATGCGGTCGACGCCCGGCGCGATGCCGCCGTGCGGCGGCGCGCCATATTGCAGCGCGCGCAGCATGCCGCCGAATTTTTGCTCGAGCACGTCCTCACCGTAACCCGCAATGGCAAAGGCCTTGCGCATCACCTCGGGGCGATGGTTGCGGATCGCGCCCGAAGAGAGCTCGATGCCGTTGCAGACGATGTCGTACTGGATCGCTTTGATCGCGAGGATCGTTTGCTGGTCGCCCGGATCGAGCTCGAGGAACTGCTCGACGGGATAATTCGGCATGGAGAAGGGGTTGTGGGAGAAGTCGATCTTCTTCTCCTCCTCGCTCCACTCATACATCGGAAAGTCGACGATCCAGCAAAAGGCAAATTGACCTTTGTCGATCAGGCCAAGCTCGTCGGCGATCCGAGTGCGGGCGGCACCTGCAACCTTCGCAGCTGGGCCAGGCTTATCAGCAACGAAGAAAAGCACATCGCCCGACTGCAGACCTGTTTTTTTCGCCATTTGGATCAGCAGATCTATATGCACGAACTTTGCGATCGGACCGCTCGCGCTGATATGGGAGACCGCCTCAAAGGGATGTTCGCGATGAGGCATCTCAATCTTGTCAAATACGATATAGCCCAGGCCCGCGGCACCGAGATCGGTGCGCACCCATTCGTTAAGCTTGTCGAACCATGAGCGCGGCCGCCCGGCAGCGCGTGGCGCAGGTATTGCTCGAACCACACCGCCCGTCTTGATGACGTTCTTAAAAGCATTGAACGTTACCCTTGAATCGTTGAACTCCTCGGTTACGTCGGCGATCACTAGCGGATTGCGCAAATCGGGCTTATCGGTGCCGTATTTGAGCAGCGCATCCGCATAGCGGATCAGCGGAAATTTCGGCGTCACCGGCTTGCCGTCACCAAATTCCTCGAACACGCCGCGCAGGACCGGCTCTACCGCCGCAAACACGTCCTCCTGGGTCACGAAGCTCATCTCGATGTCGAGCTGGTAGAACTCGCCCGGCGAGCGGTCGGCGCGCGCGTCCTCGTCGCGAAAGCAGGGCGCAATCTGAAAATAGCGATCGAAGCCGGCGATCATGAGCAGCTGCTTGAACTGCTGCGGGGCTTGCGGCAGCGCGTAGAACTTGCCCGGATGCAAACGCGAGGGCACCAGAAAGTCGCGCGCGCCCTCGGGCGAGGAGGCGGTAAGGATCGGCGTCTGGAACTCGAAGAACCCCTGCGCTTTCATGCGCGCCCGCAGGCTGTCGATGATGGCGCCGCGCTTCATGATGTTGGCGTGCAGCCGCTCGCGGCGAAGATCGAGAAACCGGTATTTGAGCCGCATCTCTTCCGGATATTCCTGCTCGCCGAAAACCGGGAGCGGCAACTCGGCGGCATCGCCGAGCACCTCGATTTCGGCGACGAAGATCTCGACCGCCCCGGTCGGCAATTCGGGGTTCTCGGTGCCGGCCGGGCGCCTACGCACGGTCCCGTCGATCCGCACCACCCACTCGGCGCGCAACCGTTCCGCCTCCCGAAAGGCCGGCGAATCGGGATCGGCCACGCACTGGGTGAGGCCATAGTGATCGCGCAGGTCGATGAACAGCAGGCCGCCATGGTCGCGGATGCGATGGCACCAGCCCGCGAGCCGCACGGGCGTGCCGACATCACTCGCGCGGAGCGCGGCGCAGGTATGGGTTCGGTAACGGTGCATATCGGGTCCCGTGCGAGCGGTCGTGGCCATCGTGTGAAGCGGCCGGAAAGACACATGCATGGTTCGCATTGTCAAGGCGATGGGCGGCGGACTACGGTTCGATGCGGGCCGTCGAAACGCGCGACAAATGCGCCACAGAGAACCACCCGGATCATCATGACCCAACCGAGCGCGGCCAAATGAATACCGCCGAGGCGACCATCGCCGCGCTTCTCGCCCATGGGATCGAGACGGTCTACGCGCTGCCCGGTGTGCACAACGACGCCTTGTTCGACGCCCTGTTCAAAGCGGCCGGCCGGATGCGCACGATCCACACGCGCCATGAGCAGGGCGCAGCCTATATGGCGCTCGGCGCCGCTCTCGCCACCGGACGGCCGCAAGCCTACGCGGTCGTGCCGGGTCCGGGCCTCCTCAATACGGCTGCGGCGCTGCTCACCGCATACGGCATGAACGCGCCGGTCCTCGCGCTGATCGGCCAGATCCCGCAGGTCGATATCGGGCGCGGATTTGGTCATCTGCACGAGATCCGCGACCAGGCCGGCATCCTATCGCGGTTGGTCGATTTCTCGGCGCGAATCCGTGCTCCGGCCGAGGCGGCGCCCCTGGTGGGCGCCGCGGTGGCCGCGATGGCGACGCGCCGGCGCGGCCCCGCGGCGCTCGAATGCGCGATCGACGTGTGGGGCCGCAGCGGGCCGGTGGGGCCGGTCGAGCCGCCCTCGGCGCGCGCCGATCCTCCGCTTGACGAGGATGCCATTCTCGATGCCGCAAAGCGTCTCGGCGCCGCTCGGCGCGTGCTGATCGTCTGCGGTGGCGGCGCGCAGGACGCGGCCCAGGAAGTAACGGCGCTGTCCGGGATGCTGCAGGCGCCCGTCCTCGGCTATCGCCGCGGCCGTGGCCTGCTCGACAGCCGCAATCCCTTCAGCGTGACGCTGCCGCTCGGCCATGAGCTCTGGCGCGACGCCGATGTAGTGCTCGCCATCGGCACCAGGCTGCACATGCAGCAAGCGAGCTGGGGTACCGATAACGACCTGAGCATCATCCGCATCGATGCCGACCCGGAGGAGCCGGACCGGCTGCGCCGCCCGGCCGTGGCACTGATTGGCGATGCAAGACCGATCCTGCGGCGGCTTCTCGACCTGCTCCCCACGCACAATTCCAGCCGTCCTTCGCGCAAGGATGAGATGCAGGAACGGCATGCAAAAATGCATGCCCGCCTGCAGAAGCTCGCGCCGCAACTCGCTTGGCTCGAGGCCATCCGGGCCGAGTTGCCGGAAGACGGAATCTTCGTCGACGAAGTGACGCAAGTCGGATTCGCGGCGCGCTTGGCGATGCCCATCTACAAGCCACGGACCTTCCTATCGCCCGGCTACCAGGACAATCTCGGTTGGGGCTTTGCCACCGCGCTCGGTGCGCAACATGCGCGTTCCGACGTCCCCGTTCTCGCAATCTCCGGCGACGGCGGCTTTCTCTACACCGGGAATGAGCTCGCAACGGCGATTCGGCACCGCATTCCGCTCGTGACCCTCGTATTCTCCGACGGCGCATTCGGCAACGTGCGCCGCATCCAAGAGGAACGCTACGGCAATCGGCTCATCGCCAGCGACCTCGCCAATCCTGACTTCGTGCGCTTTGCCGAAAGCTTTGGCGCTCGCGCAGAACGCTCCCGCACGCCGCAGGAACTGCGGCCGATCCTCAAGCGTGCCCTCGCGTCGCGCGAGGGACCGACCCTGATCGAGGTGCCGGTTGGACCGATGCCGAGCCCCTGGGAATTCCTGCAGCTGCCGCGGGTGCGCGGCCGGTGAGGTGCCTGCTATGAACGCTACGCACCACCCGTCTTGGCGTGCCAGGCCTCGCGTCCTGCCGCAGCGCCCCTGCTTTGCGGAAACCTGCCGCCGGTGCCACGCTCACCGCGACCCGAGACAGGCCTTTTGAGTCGGCTATCGATGACGTCCATAGAACCCATCACCACCACGTCCGAGCTCGGCGAAACGTGCAAACGCCTCGCCCTGCATCCTTTCGTGACCGTCGACACCGAGTTTCTTCGCGAGTCCACTTATTACCCGCAGCTTTGCGTTGTGCAGATGGCAGGTCCAAGAGACGCGGTCGTGATCGATGCCCTTGCCGAAGGCCTCGATTTGCAACCTTTCTTCGAGCTGATGGGCGATGCGCGCGTGATCAAGGTCTTTCACGCGGCCCGGCAAGACATCGAGATCATGTGGCATCGGGCTGGCCTCATCCCGCATCCGATTTTCGATACCCAGGTCGCCGCCATGGTCCTCGGCCACGGCGATTCGATTTCCTACGAGCAGCTCGTTCAGCGCATCACCGGCGACAGTATCGACAAGTCGCACCGCTTCAGCGACTGGGCCAAGCGCCCGCTGAGCCGTGCTCAACTTGCCTATGCGGCGTCCGATGTCACCCATCTGCGTGACGTGTATCTGGCGCTTTCCGGCGACCTCGAAAAGCGCGGGCGCATCGATTGGGTCTACGAGGAGATGGAAGTGCTGACGTCGCCGCGGACCTATCGCATGGAGCCGCAGAACGCCTGGGAACGTTTGAAGACACGGGTGCGCAAACCCAAGGAACTCGCGGTTCTCATCGAGGTCGCCGCGTGGCGTGAGCGCGAAGCGCAGTTGCGCGACGTCCCGCGCGGCCGCGTCCTCAAAGACGATGCACTCGCGGATATCGCAGTGCAGGCGCCGACCACGATCGAGCGGCTTGGCGCTCTGCGCTCCCTGCCCAAAGGTTTCGAACGATCGCGATGGGGCGAAGCCATCCTCGAGGCTGTGGCGCGCGGGCTTGCGCGCGACCCTAGGAGCTTGCCGCCGATCGAACGCACCCGGTCCGCAACAAACGGAGGGGCGACGGTCGAACTGCTAAAAGTCTTGCTGCGCATGACGTCGGAATCCTATGGCGTCGCAGCAAAGATCGTCGCGACGGTCGACGACCTAGAGCGCATCGCTGCCGACGACGACGCGGATGTTCCCGCCCTCAAAGGCTGGCGCCGGGAGCTCTTCGGCGAGAAAGCCCTCGCGCTGAAGCACGGACGGCTGGCGCTCGCCGTGGATACCGGCCGCGTCGTGGCAGTACGGCGGGATTAGCCGACAGGTCTTACGAGGTCGCGATCACCGCGTCATAGCCGATCAGGCGCGCGAGCTGTCTCAGCCGATTGAACAGACGCTCGCCGGCGAGCGCAGCCAAATCCCCTTCGAGGCGCAGCACCAACCGCTTGCCTTCGACCCTCAAGGGCGCTTTCGGCAGCACTCCAGGCATCGCCGCTGAAACCAGATAGGCGACCCGCATCAAGGCGCCCAATATCCGCGCACGTTCGATGATACGGGCGGATGCAATCTGACGCAGATGCGGTGAGAGCTCGTCGGCAATTGTTCCGACGTGCCGGAAATAGACCGTCAATGCGAGGAAGGCGCGGCCCGGATGATCGACGGCGACGAAGCCGCCATGCGCGATGATGTTCAAGGATTGCTCGCCACGATAGTCCGGATGCGCGCGCCAACCGATGTCCCCCAGCAGGCAGGCGGCATGGCGCAGCCGTTTGTCCTGCACCGATTCATCGAGCCCCGACGACTCCATGAAGCCGTCGGTCCATCCGATCATCTCCTCCCCGTGCTGCGGCGAACGCGACCGCAGCAGGTTAAGATCGCGCGCGGCGGCAAGCAGCGGGTCCTCGCGTCGCTCCTGCGCATCCAGCAGCGAATAGAGCAAACCCTCGCGCACGCCGAGCGCCGAAAACACGACCTCCTTGGGCTTGCCGATCCGCACCAGATGCTCAAGCACCAATGCCCCATAAGCGAGGAGCGGCCGCCGCGCACTGGCGATCGCCTCGATCTGCGAGAGCGTTTCGGTATCAGCCCGATGCACCATGCGGGAGAACTGGTAGGTCTCGCGGGCAGGCACCACATAACCGTGCATGACATGCAGCGGATAGTCGGTCTGCCACATGTGCAACCGAGCCAGCGCCCGCCACGTGCCCCCGACCGCGTAGAAGGCGCGGCCTTCCATGCGCGTGAGCGTACGCACGTCGGCAAGCGCTTCGACGACGATCTTTTCGGCCTTCCTGACAGACTTCGCCGACAAGTCTTGCAAGGCGAGGCCCCCGAGCGGCAGCGTCACCCCGGCTTTCGAGCGCGACCCCTGCAATTCGATAAGCTCGAGCGAGCCGCCGCCGAGGTCACCCACCACCCCGTGCGGCCGATAAATGCCGGAGACCACGCCCAGTGCGGTCAGCTCGGCCTCTTGCTTGCCGGACAGCACCGGGATCTTGCAAGCGCAGATGCGCTCGGCTTCCGCAATGAATGCCTTGCCGTTGCTGGCGTCGCGGCAGGCTGCGGTCGCGATCGCCCAAACGTGCTCCACCCGCATGAGATCGCAAAGCGCACGGTATCGGCGCAGCGTCGCCAGCGCTTTGTCAACCGCATCGATCGCCAACAGCCCGGTCGACTGCACCTCGCGGCCGAGCCCGCACAAGGTCTTTTCGTTGAAGATCGGCGTCGGGGCGCGAGTCAATCCTTCGTACACCACCAGGCGAACGGAGTTCGACCCGATATCAAACACCGCTACCGGCGGACCATGATCAAGACGGCCCTTGGCGAGAGAAGCCGCCTGGGGGGTCAGGTCAAGCACGGCTGAGACGGCGAATCAGGCTCCGGGGCGAGGAGTCCTGGAGAGACTTTCCGCGGCCTGACAGGCTCGGGTTAGTCATGAAATATTGGTGGGCGTTGAACGGTTCCTCGCCGGTTCCACGCTTGATGCGCGTCGACGTGCCGTCCGGCAACAGCTTCCAGCTTTGCTCGTTGTCCTTGAAGTTGGCAACCATGATCTGTTCAAGCACCTGCTCGTGCACCGTCGGATTGAGAATGGGACACAACACCTCCACGCGACGATCGAGGTTGCGTGGCATCAAATCCGCCGACGATATGTAGACCGCAGCCTTCGCGTGGGGCAGCTTCTGCCCGGCGCCGAAGCAATAGATCCGGCCGTGCTCGAGAAAGCGGCCAATGATCGACTTGACCCGGATATTGTCGGACAGGCCTGGAACGCCCGGGCGCAAGCAGCAGATACCGCGCACCACCAGGTCGACATCGACGCCGGCTTGCGATGCCCCGTAGAGCGCATCGATGATTTCCGGATCGACCAGCGAATTCATCTTCATCCAGATCGCGGCTGGACGGCCCGCGCTGGCATGGGCCGTCTCTTCGGCGATGTGCTCGCAGATGCGACGCCGCAGGGTCAACGGCGACACGGCCATCTTTTCGAGCTCGGCAGGTTCGGCATAGCCGGTAATGTAATTGAATACCCGCGCGACATCGCGAGCGATCACAGGGTCGGCCGTGAAGAACGACAGATCGGTGTAAACTCGCGCGGTGACTTGGTGGTAGTTGCCGGTCCCGACATGCACGTACGAGGACAGCGAGCCGCCTTCCCGGCGCACGACCATCGAAAGCTTGGCATGGGTTTTCAAATCCATGAAGCCGAACACCACCTGCACGCCGGCGCGCTCAAGGTCACGAGCCCAACGGATGTTGGCCTCTTCGTCAAAGCGCGCCTTCAGCTCGACGAGTGCGGTGACGGATTTGCCGGCCTCGGCCGCTTCGGCGAGCGCCTTGACGATGGGGGAGTCGGCGGAAGTGCGGTAAAGCGTTTGTTTGATCGCGACGACGTCGGGGTCGTGCGCCGCCTGTTGCAGGAACTGCACCACGACATCGAAGGACTCGTAGGGGTGGTGGACGACGAGGTCCTTCTGCCGGATCGCCGCGAAGCAGTCGCCGCGATGGTCGCGAATGCGCTCCGGATAGCGCGGATTGTAAGGAACGAACTGGAGATCCTTACGATCGACGCGGGTCAGCTGGGCGAGCTCGCTCAAAGCCAGCACGCCATCGACCAGGAACATTTCGTCGTCCGCACAGCCGAGCGCCTGCTGCACGAACTGGCGCAGCGGGGCCGGCATCGCCGCCTCAAGCTCGAGTCTGATCGCTGATCCGCGGCGGCGTCTCTTGAGCACCGTCTCGAACAGCCGGACCAAATCTTCGGCCTCTTCCTCGATTTCGACTTCGGAATCGCGAATGACCCGGAATGCCCCCAGCCCCTTGACCGTGTAGCCGGGAAACAGGCGGCCGATGAAGAGGCTCGTAGCCCCCTCGAGCGTGATCAGGCGCACGGCCGACCCGTCGCCCTGATCGGGCAGGCGGATGAAGCGGTCGATCTTGTTCGGCATGCGAATGAGCGCGTTCATCGCCTTGCCGTCGCTTATGCGCGCCAACGCCAGCGCGATCGAGAACCCCAGATTGGGGATGAATGGGAACGGGTGCGCTGGGTCGATGGCAAGCGGCGTGAGCAGCGGAAAAATCTGCTGCAGGAAGTAGTCCTCGAGCCAAGCCTTTTCCTGTTTCTTTACGTCCTGACCGTCGATCAGCACGATGTTCTGCTTGGACAAGAGCTTACGCAGTTGCCGCCAGATCGTTTGCTGATCGCTCGATAGCGCGGCCACCGCCTCGCCGATGCGGGCGAGTTGCTCGGCAGGCGTGAGCCCGTCCGGGCTCTTGCTGAGAATGCCCGCGCGCACCTGCCCCTTCAGGCCGGCGACCCGCACCATGAAGAATTCATCTAGGTTATTGGCGGAAATGGACAAAAAGCGAACACGTTCAAGCAGCGGATGCCCCTCATTGGCGGCTTCCTCTAGCACCCGCCGGTTGAAATGCAGCCAGGACAGCTCCCGATTGATGAACCGTTCGGGTTGGTTAGCCAGCTCGACAACGGGTGCAGGCCTCGCGCTGTCCTCCGGGGGGACTTCGGTTTCCGCAGTAACGGCAATGCCTTGGCTCGCGTCTGCCATCGTTCGTGCTCAAAGGTTGAGGTCATCGCCGGTATCGGAAGGGCCAATCAATGACCACATCGGCGTAAAGCAATCCTTCCGTCAAGCCTGTTCTTCCCGCAACATTTCCGCCGCGAGCGCACGCGTTACCGGGCGCCGCTGTCGCAGTGCTTCTTGATCGAGCCTTTCGACCACGGTACGTGCGGCGGCGAACGACCGCTCGATATGGTTTATCACGTATTTGATGACGCTTTGATCAACGTCAATCTGGCGATCCGCCCACATTTTTACCATGAGGGCGCGCAACAAGGCGTCATCGGGGGCGGCCAAAGTCACCGTCGGAATGGCCCGCAGCCGCGATGCGAGGTCGCGAATCGCGACCTTCCAACTGGTTGGTGCGGTGCGCGCCGTGAGTAAGAGGAAGGCACCCTCTTCACGTGCCAAATTCAGCAGGTGGAACAGCGCACGCTCGTTAAGGCCTTCCTCGCAAACATCCTCAAGCACCAGCGCGCCGGTGGCGAGCGCCGCCGGTGGATGGGTATCCGCTAGCGCTCGGGATGCCAGGAAGCGGGCACCTGCGGTCGCGGCCCAGATCGACGCAAGGTGGCTCTTGCCCGATCCCGCTGGTCCAACGACCGCAACGACCCGATCCGGCCAGTCCGGCCAGCGATCGACCAGCGCGAGGGCGGCGCCATTCGCGGGCCCTTCGAGAAAATCCTCGCGTGCGAAACTCACCGCATGTTCAAGCGCAAGAGCGAGTTGGCGCGGAGCTGAACGAGCCGACATTTGCTGTCAGGATGAGTGTGTGCCCGTATAGAGCGGGCTCGCAAGGTATTGCCGCAATGCGAAACGGACAAGCGCTCCGATCGCCGCAGCGAGCGGGATTGCAAGGAAAAGCCCGACAAACCCGAACAAAGAGCCGAAGGCCAACAGCGCAAACATCAGCCATCCCGGGTGTAGCCCGATACTCTCACCAACAAGTTTGGGGAGCAAGCACGCAGCCCTCCAGGAACTGCCTAACCGTCCGCGAAAAACTGGTCCGCTGCAATCCCGACGGCGAGGGCGAGCCCGATCGTCGAGCCACATCAAGGAAAAGGTGATCGAGCCTGAGATGACGCCGATCGGCAGCCCAAAATTAGGCCGATCAACGTGAGTGCCTCGTCGGCGGTACGGCTCAAAGGCTCGGCTCGGCCGGGTTCATGTGACGGACCCACTCGACCAGATAGATGCCGACCGAAAGCAAGGTCAAGACCGCGACCGCGGCTTGCGCCAAGGTCCGCACCGGCCCGGCGTTGAACTGAAAGCCGAGCGCTCCCAACACCAGACAAGCGAATACGATCTGCGCAACGGTATTCAATTTCGAGGCCAGATGCGGGCTCACGGTCACCGGCTTGCCCAACAGCCAGGAGAGCATAACCGCGCCGACGATCATGATATCGCGCGAAACGACCAGGATGACGAGCCAGCGGGGGATTGCGCCCACGACGCCAAGCGCGACGTAAATCGAGACGATCAGCGCCTTGTCGGCCAGCGGATCGAGATAAGAGCCCAGCTCGCTCGTCATGCCAAACCGCTTGGCGATAAATCCGTCGACGGCGTCGCTGATGCCAGCGGCCAGGAACAAGAGGAACGCCGTTTGCATGGCGCCCGCGGTGATCGCCCAAACCACGATCGGCACCAACAGAATGCGCCCCAACGTAATGAGATTTGGGATACTCAAACTGCGCCCCGGCTCGACAAACGCCCCAGCTGACCACTTGGTCGCCGCGTTCCGCTCAAATTCCGGCTTGAGCGGTCCGCTCTCAACCGCCGGTCCGGAAACGCCAGATATTTCAACACTTTGTGTTGATTTAGCGAGCACGACGACTAGACACCAAGCGTTGGCGACGCGACACGAATATTCTTAATATAAGCGGTACGTGCGCCATTGCCCACGGTGCAATTCCGACATAGGAACCGATCGGAGGGTAGCATGGACGATCATGTCGCTTGTGGTAGGCAGAACTGGCGAGGTCTTTCCCTACAAGATTTTGCGGATGTCGGCGGCGAGGCTCCAGGGGGCGGCGGGTTTCTGTTTGTGGTATCGGAATAGCCGAGGCAACGATGTCGATCGTGATCGGTGAAGGCACGGTAGCGGCCAAATTCGGCGCGCTGCGCCACGGCGAGGGATTGCCGGTCGCATGCGATGGTCAGCAGGACCTCGCCTGAGCGATGGCACGCAAACGGGTCGCCATTCTGATTTCCGGGCGCGGCTCCAATATGGCCGCGCTGATCAACGCGGCGAGCGACGCAAGTTTTCCCGCCGAAATCGTCCTTGTTGTCTCCAATCGAGGGCACGCCGCGGGACTCGCATTCGCTCGGGAGGCGGGGACCAGGGCGGCGGTCGTCGAGCACACGCGCAGCGGCGAAGCGTTCGAGCGCGCACTTCAGGACATTCTCGTGGCCGAACGCATCGATCTGGTCTGCCTCGCTGGCTTCATGCGCCTTTTAACGCCGCCGTTCGTTGATCAATGGAGCGGCCGCATGCTCAACATCCACCCTGCCCTATTGCCGGCCTTCAGAGGCCTGCACACGCACGAGCGGGCGCTTGCCGCGGGCGTTAAGATTCATGGGGCAACCGTCCACTTCGTCGTGCCGGAGATGGACGCCGGCCCCATTGTTGCGCAAGCGGCCGTGCCTGTCCTTGAGAACGATACGCCGGCAACGCTGGCTCAGCGTGTCCTGATCGCGGAGCATCGCATCTATCCATTGGCGCTGCGACTGCTCGCGGAGGATCGCATCCAGATCATCGATGGCCGTTGTCACATTGCAGGCCTGGGAGCGAACGATCATGCGCTGTTCGCGCCGGATGCGAATTAGCGGAGGAACCTAATGATCACCTTGTACACGTTTGGTCCCGGATTCGGTCTTCCCGATCCGAGCCCGTTTGTCATGAAAGCCGAAGTGTTGTTGAAGATGGCTGGTCTTCCCTATCGTGCTGACACGACCGGCTTTCGCAAGGCACCGAAGGGGAAGCTGCCTTACATCGATGATGATGGCGAACGTATCGCCGACTCTACTTTCATCAGATGGCACCTCGAAAAGAAATACCGCGCCGACTTCGACCGGGGGCTGAGCGCCGCGGATCGCGCCGTCGCTTGGGCGTTCGAGAAGATGGCCGAAGACCATCTGTATTGGACGATCGTCGAGGCCAGGTGGATCGACGAGGCCAATTTCGCCAAAGGCCCGATCCAGTTCTTCCGTTCCGTCCCTGCTCCAATGCGGCCGCTGGTCATTGCCATGGTTCGCCGTGGCGTCCGCAAGAGCTTGCATGCGCACGGGATCGGCCGGCATTCGAGCTCGCAAATCGTCCAACTCGGCACGCGAAGCATCAACGCGATCGCCGACTTTCTCAGCGACAAGCCCTACTTCATGGGTGCGACCGCAAGCGGCGTCGACGCCAGCATTTTCGCCTTTGCGGCCGCCGCTCTCTGCCGTCAATTCGATACCCCATTGCGTACCGCGGCGGAGCGGCACGACAATCTGCAGCGTTATGTCAGTCGCATGATGATGGCTTACTACCCGGATCAAGGGGAAGTCACGGGCCGCAAGGCGATCGCTTGAATCCCCCTAATCGGGTCAAGGCCGCGCGCCGGTGGAACCGGCGTGACGATGGCCGGGCCATATTGAAGCCCCGCGCGAAGCCCAATCAGCCAACGCTCCGATGACAAATATTTCACTGCGGCCAGAGCTGCTCTGTTCCCCAGCAACGCAACCAGCGCACCGCGCCACATCCATCCCGCCTGACCCGGTCAAACTTGGTCTCGGGCGGCCCGTTCCACGACCACGACCGATGCTTCATCCTTTGGCGCAAGCCGCGCCCGAAACCAACGCCCAACGAGGACCACTGAGGCAGCGCCCAGCAATCCCAGGAAGACACCCAGAAGGTTGGTGTGCTCATGGATTTGGAGCCCGAACAATGTCGTGTCGATATCCAAATGCAGCAACGCGATCGAGTTCACATGATCCTCGTAGGCCTTATCATCGGCTATCATATTCCCGGCGATCCAGCCCAGAAACGCCGCACCCGCCCAAACGATGACCGGGAACCGCTCCAGGAGCGCAGTAATGAGCGCGGCGCCGGCAATCACCATTGGAATGCTGATGGAAAGCCCGATGACCATCAAGGTCATGCGATGCTGAGCCGCGCCTGCCACGGCAACCACATTGTCGAGGCTCATGACAATATCGGCGAGGACTACGATACGAACGGCACGCCACAGATCTTCGACCGCTTGGACGGTACCCTCCTCGTGCTCCTCTTCGGGGATCAGCAGCTTGGTCGCGATCCAAAGCAAGGCGCACCCGCCAACCAGTTGAAAAAAAGGCAAGTTGGTCAGCGCCGTTGCGACGCCGGTGAACACGACGAGCAGCACGGAGGCGACGCCGGCCCCAATGACCATACCCCAAACGCGTTCCCGAGGCGGGAGCCTGCGGCAAGCCAGTGCGATTACAACGGCATTATCGCCGGACAAAAGAATGTTGATCCAGATGATCTGGACAACGGCGAACCAGAATTGCGGCCGGGAGAATTCCGACCAATCCATAAACTTCCCCCCGGCTCTTGCCCTTCGGTCAAGTCCACCCCGGCCGCCTCACGTCACGGCCTTTTCCTTCTAATGACCGACGCAAGGCGTGACCAGTCTCGTAGCCACGCCTGCACCACATATCCGACCATCAGCCGACGATTTCGTTGCCGGAGAAGAATTGCGCGATTTCCTTCGCGGCGGTTTCCGGAGCGTCCGACCCATGCACCGAATTCTCACCGACCGATTTGGCGTGAACCTTGCGGATCGTCCCATCTGCCGCCTTGGCCGGATCGGTCGCGCCCATGATCTCCCGGTACTTATTGATCGCGTTTTCACCCTCGAGCACCTGCACGACCACGGGTCCCGAGGTCATGAACTCTACGAGTTCGCCGAAGAACGGTCGCTGACGATGCACGGCGTAGAATGTCTCTGCCTCCCCGCGCGTCATCCGGATGCGTTTTTGGCCGATGATCCGTAACCCGGCTCTCTCGATCATAGCGTTAATAGCGCCGGTAAGATTGCGCGCGGTGGCGTCGGGCTTGAGAATCGAAAACGTTCGCTCGACCGGCATTGGCTATCCTTGGCGAGTGGGTTCAGGTGGGACGCTTATAGCGGCGCGCGTCGGTTGGCGGCAAGACGAAGGTCCCCGTGCGCAAATGCTGCGCGGTGAGCCATTTCGGCCGCGCCGAGCCCTCGCAGCAGCGATGAGCCTCGTGGCACGGTTTGCACCGCCCGCGACCAGCGCGCAACCGGGGTTGCGCGGCGAGCGGCAGCCGGCCACAAAGCCGCATGCTCGCGATAGACGATCTCTCCGTTCGCATTGCCGGTCGGCTGTTGATCGAGGGCGCGTCCGTTCAGATTCCGGAGGGCGCGCGGGTTGGCCTAGTCGGCCGCAACGGCACCGGCAAGACCACGCTGTTTCGCGTCATAGCCGGCGATATCGCCGCCGAGGGCGGTGACGTTCGGTTGCCGCCGCGCTGGCGCCTCGGCCGGCTGGCGCAAGAAGCCCCCGATGGCCCTGAATCGCTCATCGAGGTGGTGCTCAGCGCCGACACCGAACGCACGCGGCTCTTCGCCGAGGCGGAGGTCGAGCGCGACCCGCACCGCATCGCCGAGATCCAGACTCGGCTCGCCGATATCGGCGCGCATGCAGCGCCGGCGCGCGCCGCCGCCATCCTGTCCGGGCTCGGCTTCGATGCGCAAGCGCAGCAGCGGCCTTGTGCCGAGTTCTCCGGCGGCTGGCGCATGCGCGTCGCGCTGGCCGCCACCTTGTTTGGGGAACCTGATCTGCTGCTGCTCGATGAGCCTACCAACTATCTCGACCTCGAGGGCACTTTGTGGCTTGAGGAGCATCTGGCGCGCTATCCGCGCACGTTGATCGTCATCAGCCATGATCGCGATCTGCTCGATCACTCAGTTGACAGTATCCTCTCGCTTGCGGGAGGCAAGCTTGCGCTCTATCGCGGTGGCTATTCGGCATTCGAGCGCCAGCGCAACGAGCGCCAGCGGCTCGATCAGAAACTCGCGAAGAAGCAGGACGCGGATCGCAAGCGGCTGCAGGCCTTCGTCGACCGCTTCCGCGCCAAGGCGACCAAGGCGCGCCAAGCGCAATCGCGGCTCAAGCTCCTCGCCAAGCTCGAGCCGATCACGATCCTGGCCGATGATGCGCGCGGCATCGATATCCCGCCGCCGGCCCAGCTTCTCTCGCCGCCGATCGTTGCGCTCGACGACGTTTCGGTCGGCTACGCGCCGGGGCGGCCGGTATTGCGTCGCCTGAACCTGCGGATCGACAACGACGACCGCATTGCGCTCTTAGGTGCCAACGGCAACGGCAAGTCAACGCTGGTCAAGCTGATCGCCGGCCGCCTCGAGCCGCAGGAAGGCAGCATTACTCGCGCCGACAAACTGCGCATCGGCTATTTCGCTCAGCATCAGCTGGATGAGTTGGACCCGGTGGCCACGCCGTACGATCATGTTCGCCGGCTGATGCCGGAAGCCGCGGAAGCGAAGGTGCGGGCACGCACTGGTGCGATCGGTTTTCCTGGCTCGGCCGCCGATACGCCGATCCAAAATTTGTCGGGCGGCGAAAAGGCCAGGCTGCTGCTTGGGCTTGCGACCTTTGCGGGCCCTCATCTCTTGATCCTCGACGAGCCGAGCAACCATCTCGATATCGACAGCCGTGCTGCGCTGATCGAGGCGATCAGCGCCTATCCGGGCGCCGTGATCCTCGTCTCGCATGATCGCTACTTGCTCGAGGCCTGCGCGGATCGGCTGTGGCTTGTGGCGGAAGGCCGGGTTCTCCCCTTCGACGGCGATCTTGCCGACTATCAGCAACGCGTCCTTTCGGATCGAGGCGCCGGTGCGGAGACGGAACGCGCAGGCCGCCAAGCCGGACAGGCAAGAGCGAGCCGCACCGAGTTGCGCCGAGCCGCCGCCGAACGGCGCACCGAGCTCGCGCCACTGCGCCAACGCATTGCCCAAGCCGAAGCTGCCATCGCACGCGCCGGCAAGGAGATCGCTCGGATCGACGCGACACTGGCCACGCCAGGCCTATTCGCGCGCGACCCGCTCCAGGCGGCGACGCTCGCCAAGGCTCGGTCCGAGGCCGCCAACGCATTGGCCGCCGCCGAAGATGAGTGGCTTGTGGCGAGTGCCGAATACGAGCAAGCCTCGTAACGCGATTTGGTCAGGTACCGCTTGCAGGAGGTTGCTTCGACTTGGTCGACTTTTGGGGCTTCTTTTCCGGTTTGGCAGTCGGCTGGTCCGGTGCGCGCTCGATCGACACCAGCCGCCCGGCGCGGAAGCGGTAGATGCCGGGGCGTACGCCTTGCAGGTAGGTGACCACGACCGTCCGCTCGGTCCGCTCGTCGTTACCGATCTCCACGTGCTGGGGCTGCCCGACGCGCCGGACGACCTCGCATTCGGTCATACCCAATGCGGCGGTGCCCGGCGGCGTTGGGGCTGCGGCGGGTCCCGCTTCCGCCGCCGCAGCGGTCGGCTCCAGCGCAGGGCACTGCCCCTCGCCATTCACCATATCCTCGGCAGTGAGCGCCCGCGGTCCGTGGGCAGGTTTCGGGGTCACAGCCGATGCGTTCCAGCCCGGAGAAGGCAGGGACGGCATGGAAAGCGTGGGAAAGGACGCACAGCCGGCAACAAGCAGCGCAGCTGTAAGCGACAGGCCCACGCCAAAGGACGGCAAGTGTCGCATCCGTAAAGCCCGGCGATAACACCCAATACGGTTGTCATTCTGCGCCACGATCGTGGCGTGTCAATGGTCACGGACTTTCGTTGAATTTTCGTTGCCGACGCTCGGGACCCAGGGGCGCTGCACCAACCTTCAAAATTTCTCCAACCATGGCCGCAGCTCGACCTCCCAGGTCCAAGCGTTGTGCGGTTGATGCAGGATGTGCAGATAGGTTGCGGCGATCGCGTTCGGATCGAGCAAGCTCCCGTGCTGGTCGGGCGGCTCCGGCCGCCGCTCGCTCTTGATCCCACCGTCGATCACGAAATGCGCGACATGGATGCCTTGTGGGCCGAGCTCGCGAGCCATGCTTTGCGCCAAGCCGCGCAAGGCAAACTTGCCCATGGCGAATGGTGCCGAGAGCGGGTAGCCCTTCACGCTCGCCGAGGCTCCGGTGAACAGGATGGCGCCGCGGCGATTAGGCAGCATGCGCCGGGCGGCTTCTTGCGCGACGAGGAACCCACCATAGGCAGAGACAGCGAGGGACTTTTCCACCTCGGCGGGATCAAGCTCGACCAGCGGACCGCGCACCCGGTAGCTAGCGTTGTAGACCACCACCTCTGGCGCGCCGATCCAGGCCTCGACATCGGCGAACAGCTGGGCAACATCCCGACGTTGCGCCGCATCGCAAGCATAGGCTTTTCCGCCGATTTCCTGCACCAAAGGCGCGAGATCGCCCGGATCGCGCGCCGCCAGCGCGACTTTGATGCCTTCCTTGGCGAGGGCACGGGCCAGCGCCGCGCTCAAGCCCGAGCCGGCCCCGACGATCAGCGCACTCTGATATCGAGCGTACGACACGAGACCGCCTCCTTTGGGCGTTACGCCCCGCACCCGGGGCGTCGTTTTTGCGTCGTTGCTTCTACCGCAAACCCAATATCATCTTGCCGAACAACATGTCTCGCGGCGAAGTGTCGGCACGCGCTCACAGGCCATGATTGCTCAGCACCGCGCGACAGGCGTGGTTCAGCCTATCACGATGCGCACTCAAGCAATTCGCAATGGCAAGATCACCGCCGTCCAAACTCGTGCGGCAATATCGCACCACGTCCGCGCGGCAAGCCCGTTGCTCCCCCGCACTGCCAGAATGGGATTGGGCAAAGCTCGCCGACGGCAAGAAGGCGAGTGCGAGCGTGACCACCGTTAGATGTCGAAGCATTTTTTTCCTCTTGAGACTACGCGAAGCCGGCTGTTTCAGCTTGACTTTGGGGCCATATCACGGCGCCTTGACTTGGCGCGGGCAAACATCGTGTTGCGGCTCGGCTGCGTCACCGACCTCACATCCGGAAAACGCCGAAGCGTGTCGGCGGTATCGGCGCATTCAAGGCCACAGAGAAGCACAGAGCCAGCACGCGGCGCGTTTCCTGCGGGGTGATTATGCCGTCGTCCCACAGCCGCGCGGTCGCGTAAAAAGGATTGCCCTCGGCCTCGAACTGAGCACGCACCGGCTGCTTGAAGGGCTCCTCCTCCGCTGCGCTCCAGGCCTTGCCCGCGGCCTCGATATTATCCCGCCGTACTGTTGCCAGCACCGAGGCCGCCTGCTCGCCGCCCATGACCGAGATGCGCGCGTTGGGCCAAGTGAACAGAAACCGTGGGCCGTAGGCGCGCCCGCACATGCCGTAGTTACCGGCACCGTAGGACCCGCCAATGATCAGCGTGATCTTCGGCACCTGCGCGCAGGCCACCGCAGTCACCATCTTGGCGCCGTCCTTGGCAATGCCGCCGGCCTCATACTGCCGCCCCACCATGAAGCCAGAAATGTTTTGCAAGAACAGCAGCGGGATTCGACGCTGACAGCAAAGCTCGATGAAATGCGCGGCCTTGAGCGCGGATTCAGAGAACAAAATTCCATTGTTGCCGAGAATACCAATCGGCATGCCGTGCAAATGCGCAAAGCCGGTGACAATCGTCGTTGCGTAAAGCTTCTTGAACTCATCGAATTCAGAGCCGTCGACCAGGCGCGCGATCACCTCGCGCACGTCGTATTGCTTGCGCAGGTCGGCGGGCACGATACCGTCGAGATCGTCCGCGTCGAGCACGGGCTCGCGCGGCGGCTTGAGCGCAATATCAATCGTCTTCTTCGTGTTCAGATGGCCGATGATGCGCCGCGCGAGCGCGAGCGCATCGCGGTCGTCTGCGGCGTAATGATCGGCGACCCCCGATTGCCGCGCGTGCACGTCGGCACCGCCCAAGTCCTCCGCCGACACCACCTCCCCGGTCGCGGCCTTCAGGAGCGGCGGGCCGCCGAGAAAGATGGTGCCTTGATGTCGCACGATCACGGTCTCGTCCGACATCGCCGGCACGTAGGCACCCCCGGCCGTGCATGATCCCATCACCACGGCAATCTGCGGAATGCCGGCGGCCGACAGGGTGGCCTGGTTGTAGAAGATGCGGCCGAAATGCTCGCGGTCGGGAAACACCTCCGTCTGATGCGGCAGGTTGGCGCCCCCGGAATCAACCAGATAGACGCAGGGCAGCCGGTTCTCGCGGGCGATCTCCTGCGCGCGCAGATGCTTTTTGACGGTCATCGGATAGTAGGTACCGCCCTTGATGGTGGCATCGTTCGCCACGATGACGCATTCGCGGCCCTCCACCCGGCCGATGCCGGTAATGATGCCGGCACCGTGGATCGGCTCGCCATACATGCCGTTCGCGGCCAGCGGCGACAACTCTAAGAACGGTGCCCCGGGATCGAGCAGCGTTATCACGCGGTCGCGCGGCAATAACTTACCGCGCCCTGCGTGGCGCTCTCGCGCCCGCGCGGGGCCGCCGTCGGCGGCCTCGGCGCGACGCGTGCGGAGTTCCTCGGCAAGCTCCCGCATGCGCACCGCGTTGCGGCGAAACTCTTCGCTGTCGCGATCGACGGTCGATGTCAGTATCGGCACCAAGCTTCCCCTTTGCGCGAGCGTGCCTCGGCGCAAGCACAGACGCTCAGTAACCCGATCGTCATAGTGAACCCGCTCGTACACACCATCGTCAGCGTCGCTTGCGCGGCGCGCGCGCCTACCCTCCGCGGCCGCTCCACACTTTCGCAAAAAGCACAGGTATAGTTGCAGCTCGCAGCCGCCGCCCGTTGCGACACATCATGATCGTGCGAACCTCGATGCAGCGCCGGGCGTTCAGGGCTTCGCTGGGGTCGGGTGACCCGAATCGCCGCCAGCTCCCCCCTAGGCGCGCACTTCTTGGCGCTGGAACACGACGTAGCCGATGACGAACAGTAGGATTGCGCCGGCAACCAGTCCGACGAACTGGGGGAGCGCGATCATAATGCTCTCGCCGAGCGGCAGCGGCGCATTGGGCATGATGCGAAGCGCCTGTGCCATGTACAGCTGAATTAATGGATTGAGGTCGGAGAACCCGCGCGTCGGGTCAAGGATCGGCAGCATGATCTCGGCGAACAGCGTGCTCGGCGACAGCCGGGCCAGTGCTTGCACGACCATGGCGGCGGTATCCGAATCGTCTGCCGTCAGTATCGCGCCGGCGATCGCCTGAGCCACGAAACGCCACAGAACGGTGAAAACCAGCCATAGGCCGAAGGCGACAAGCGCGGCGGTCGCAGCCGAACGGAATAGGATCGAGCACAGCATGGCGAGCGCGAGCCAGACGCTCGCATAGGCCACCGTCGCGACGAGGAAGGCTAGGCCACGCGCAATTTCCTGCGGCCCCGGCGGCACGCCAAGCCAACAAAGCCCGACACCGATGACAAGCAGCCACAGTGCCGCCAGACTGATCGACAGCGTCGCGAGACCGGCGAGGAACTTGCCGAACAGCAGGGCGTCGCGGTAAATCGGCTGCGCCAAAATGCGCGACAATGTGCGTCGGCTGTGCTCGCTGTTCACCGCATCAAAGCCGATCCCGATCGCCAACACCGGCACCAGAATGCTGAGAAGCGACACCAGATCCGGCACAGGCGGATGCGCTTTGTTGAAGAGGTGCAGAAACAAGAATGGGTCCTCGGGGGTGCCGGCCCGGATCTCCTGAATCCCGCCATAGAGCGCAACGAAGGCGACAATGGCGATCAAGCACTCGAGCACCAGCACACGCGCGCCCGTCAGGTGATCGGCGAGTTCCTTCAGGAAGACCACGCCGACCCCGCTCAAAGCCGAGCCTTCACGCCGCATGCAGCTGCCCTCCTCGTGCCGCTCCTTGGAAATAGCGGGCATAGATCGCTTCGAGACTAAGGGCTTCCATCGACAAGAGCTTGAGCCTCCCGCCGGCGGCAACGATCTCCGCCGCTGCCTCGGCGCGGACGTCGCGGTCCGCCACGAGCCGGATACGCCCGCCGCCGAGTTCCTCAACGCCGCTCACGCCCGGGATGAGCGCCAACCGCTGCGCGAAACCCGCGCCCTCCACCTCGATATCGATGGCGTGGCCGCCGCCGAGCACTTGGCGGCCGAGCTCGGCAACGGTGCCCATCAGCACGATCCGACCGGACTGGAACAGCGCGACGCGATCGCACACGCTCTGTACGCGCTGTAGCAGATGCGACGATACCAGCACGCTCACCCCGTCGCGCTTGAGCTCGCGAATCATGGCGAGGAGCTCGTCGGTGGCTTGCGGATCGAGACCCGAGGTCGGCTCGTCGAGAATGGCGATCTGCGCGTTCTTCATCACGATCTCGGCGAGACCCAACCGCTGCCGCATGCCGCGGGAGAACGTTGCCACCCGTTTGTCGGCAAACTCTCCAAGGCCAACGCGCACCAACGACGTACGGATCCGCGCGTCGCGCTCGGCCGAGGGAATCCCAATCAGGCGCGCCGTGTAGTACAGATTGTCGGCCGCGCTCAGATAGTCGTAGAAGCCCACCGTATCCGGCAAGTAGCCGACGCGACGTTTCACCGCGAGCGGCTCGCGCGCCGGATCGTGGCCGAGCACCCGCGCCGTTCCGTCCGAGATTTCGCTCAGGCCCAGAAGCATCAGGATCGTCGTGGTCTTCCCGGCGCCGTTCGGGCCCAATAGACCGAAAATCTCGCCCTTGGTCACGGTGAAGGTAATGCCGTCGACGGCCTTGGCACTGCCGTAGCGCTTGCTGAGATTTTTTGTTTCGATGACGATGTCGTTCATCGGCGCCCGAACCTGGCCACCGCGCCGACCATGATCAGCAGCGCGGCGCCGATAATGCCGACGCCGACGATGCCCCATACGGTCGAGGTGATGACGGTCGTGCGGAAGTTGTTGGAAGCTGCGTCGCCGCGCGCCGAGGCACGTATGGTGACGATGTAATCGCCGGCAATGGCCTGGGCCGGCGGTGTCACGTGCGCCTGCACCTCTTTTCGCTCGTCCGGCGCAATGCGGTCGATGTTCTTCGGCTCCATGGTGATCTGCCAGTTGCTCGGCCCGGAACCGGACAGCTCCAGGTTCTCCGCCGGAGCCGTGCCGGTATTGCGCACCACGATCGGAATGATGCTGTCCTTGCCGGCGGTCGCCTCGGCGTTGAGCATGTCGTTGCGACCGCTCACGTCGAGCTTCGGCTGCCCGGTGATCTCGACCGTGAGCTCGGTACTCGCGGTCACGTCCTCGGCGGTGGCACGCATCGAGACCTTGTATTGGCCTGGCGTGACCGTGTTCGGCGGCTGGACGTGCAGCTTAACGTCCTTGGACTGTCCCGCTTCGATCGGAACGGCGCTGAGCTCTTGACTACCGTAGGATTCCGTGAACGAGGTCTGAAAGTTCTGTGGCGCCTGCGCCGCGAGGTTGACCACGAGCCGCTTGCCGCTGTCGTTCTTGATGCTGATCTGGAAGTCGAAGCTCGAGCGGGGGCTGCCGCGCAGCTGTGGCAATTGCGGCTGCAACGACAGTTTGGCAGGAAGCTCCTTGGCCAGCTTGACATCGATCGGAAGGCTCAGCTTCGTGCCTTGCCCTTGCGCATTGATCGTAAGCGTCTGCGTGCCGATCGGCGCCTCACGCGGCACTTCGAGGCGCAACTCGAGCGACACGCCGGAATTCGTGGCCGGCATGGCCGCGGCAACCGGTTGCCCGCCGCCCAACAAGGTCGCGGTCCAACCCGACGGAACGCCGTCGACCGACAGCGCAAAGCGTTCGGGGGCCACATCGTAGTTCTGTAGCCGCAGACTGATATTGGCGGTGGTGCCCGGACGCACGCTGACGGCCGGATAGTCGGTCAGCAGGTAAAGCCCCTTCACGTCCTTGGGGGCGTCGGGCGCGCCAGCGGCAGCCCCGACCATAAAGACCAAAGAGCAGAAGGCGAATAAAGCAGTGCGCATGCGTCATCTCCACGCGAAGTCGACACAATGTTGTAGAGAGCCCACTCACTCCTACGCTAGGCGGTGTGGTCGAGATAGGAGAATTTTTCCCGCGATCATGACAAAAAAGCGCACCGCCGTGGAATTTTTTTGACGTGGGCCTAACGTTTGTGCCAGGCGCGATGCATTTGTCAACCGGGAACCGAGGCAAAGGGCCATGGCACGCCGATCGCAGATCAGCGCGGGACTGCTCGCCTTCCGCCTGCGGCCAAAGCGCGCCCCCGTGCCGTCGACGACGCCGGGCGCGGCCGATGGCGGTAATGTCGGCGCCGTCAAACCGGCGGCATCCTGGCCCCAGAACGCCGCCGCGCTCGAAGTGCTGCTCGCGCATCCCGGAGGACCTTTTTGGAAGAAACGCGACGCGGGCGCCTGGACCATTCCCAAGGGATTGCTGGAACCCGGGGCTGACGTATTGGCGACGGCGGAGCGCGAGTTCACCGAAGAAACCGGGTTCACGGCGACCGGCAATTTCGTTCCCTTGCGTCCGGTGAAGCAGAAGAGCGGCAAAGTCGTGCACGCATTCGCGGTCGAAGCGGATTTCGCGGCGCAAGCGTTCACCAGTAACCCATTTGAGATGGAATGGCCGCCGAAGTCGGGGCAATTGCAGACCTTTCCTGAAATCGACCAGCTCGCATGGTTTGCCATGCCGGAAGCTTTGACCAAGATCATCGCCTATCAGCAACCGTTCCTGATCGAGCTTCAGCAGATCCTCTGCAGACGCCTCGCGGCGCCCCCTCATCGTAATTAACTATATGATTTAATTAGATAATTAATAGACATTCAATTATCGACGCGCGGCACCAGCGGCCAATCCGGCTCATCCTGCGCCAGAACCCAAGGCTCGCGGAGCGCGGCGCTACGCCATTGTGCCCAGGCGGGCAATTCCATGACTGCCTGCATGTACGCGCGCGCGGCCGCGCCGACCTCGACCGCGTAGGTATGGAAGCGCGAGACGACAGGGCCGTACATCGCATCCGCCGCACTGAAGGCGCCGAACAGGAAGGGCCCGCTCTCGCCGAAGCGTGCGCGACACTCGGTCCACATGGCGTCGATGCGGTCGACATTCGCCTGCGCCTCGGGCGTGCGCACCCGTGTTCGCACGGGGCGCCAGAAATTCATCGGGTACTCGCGCCGGAGCGGCAGGAATCCGGCGTGCATCTCGGCGATGATGGCGCGGGCATGCGCGCGGGCGTGCGGGCTTACGGGCCACAAGCCGGCCTGCGGAAATTTCTCCGCCAGATATTCCAGGATGGCGGTCGACTCCCACACCCTGACATCGCCGTCGACCAAGATCGGCACCTTGCCGACCGGGGAGTATTTCAGAACCGCCGCCTTGAAATCCGGATCGTCAAGCGAGATCACCGTCTCCGCGAAGGCGATCCCGGCGACCTTCATGGCGAGCCATGGCCGCAACGACCAAGACGAGTAGTTCTTGTTGCCGATAATGAGCATCAGCGCCATGGAAGTGCTCCCGCTGCCCGACAAGCTTCCACGCGGACCCCAGATGCCACAAGTCAAATGTCCTGATCGCGAACATCATCGCGGCGAATGTTCGCGGCCGATGCAAGAATGGAGGGCCAAGGCAGAGCGCTTGGCCCGCGGTCGGCTCACAGGAGAAACGGAGGGGAACCGGGGCTAGGCGAAGGCCGTGATGACCGACACGAAGGAGACCAACAGGACTGCGACGGCCGCCGCCACCACAGTAACCGCCGTCTCGACCCAACTCGTCGGCTCGCTCCCGTCATCGAACGCCTCAACCTCGGGGCGCGGCGGCGCCAAACCAGTCAAGTCCGAACCGATCAGGTCCGAATGAATATCGATCGACATCGGACGATTCTCTCCCGTTGATGACAACTTCATCATCGATGTCCGTCCGAGAACGCAGAACTCGGTACGAATCGTCAGGACGGCATTACGCTACCGCCATCCTCGATTCGCTTCAATTCGCGAGCGGCTTTCTTCCACAGTCTCGCCTTAGTTCGTAAAGGATCGGCAAATACTCGTGAGAAGATACCGCTTGACTGTGGTAATCTTTGCCAACGCGCTAATTTCCGGCTTCATCCCGGGGCGCCGGAAATAGCTCCGGCGTGCGCCCAGCCAGCCGGTAAGCGAGCAGCCCGACCCATTCGCGCGATGCGGTGTCGGTTCGCTTCAGGCCATCGGCGGCGCTGCTGAACGGGATTACGGCCCCTTCGATCCCGCGCGTGCGCCAATCCACCGGATAAGGCTCGACCGCAAAGCCCACGGCGCGAAAGGCGCCGACCGCGCGCGGCATATGATAGGCGGAGGTGACCAGCAGCCAGCGCTCACCCGGCTTTGGTTGGGCCAATGCCTTGCTGAACTCGGCGTTCTCGATGGTGTTGCGCGAGCGGTTTTCCAAGAGCACGCGCTCGTGCGGCAAGCCCAGGCCCTCGAAAAATGCGATCGCAAAGTCGGCTTCGTTGGCGCCGCGCAGGATAAGGCTCGCCTCACCGCCGCTGAACATGATGCGCGCCGCGGGGTATTTCCGGGCGAGTTCGACCGCGGCCGTCATCCGTTCGGCCGCTTCGTTGAGCTCGGGAACGCCCCGCACAACCGATGGCTGTATATCGATCGCCCCGCCGAGGACGATGATCCCGTCGGGTGCGCCGTGCGCCGGATCCCAGGCCGGGAACCGCTCCTCGAGCGGCAGCAGCAGGAGATTGCCGAGCGGCGACCACCCGGCAACGGCCAAGAGCAGCAGGCTCGAGGCCGCGAGCCGGCGACCGGCCCGCGCCCAGCGCGTGAGCGTGAGGCCAAGGCCGATCAATCCCGAGACGACCATGAGATTGGACGGGAGCGCGAAGAAGCCCAGCACTTTCGTAAGGATGAAGAACATGTTTTAACCAGGAAAATCGTGCTCCGGAGGCCAGCATGCCAGCATCACTGTCGGCTTCAGACGTCTTGGTCCGCCCCGCTTTCGTCCGGACCATGGCGGCTTATAACGCCGAAATGAATCGGCGCATTTATGCCGCGGCGCAGCGGCTTCCTGAAGCGGAACGGCAAAGGCAACGCGGCGCCTTCTGGCGGTCGATCCACGGAACCCTCTGTCATCTTCTCTGGGGCGACCAGATGTGGATGTCGCGCTTTGACGGCTGGGCCAAGCCCCCGGTCGGCCTGAAAGAGAGCCCCACTCTGATCGGCGATTTCGACGCGCTACGCCAGGCGCGCGTTGCAGCGGACGAGCGCATTTCGGCCTGGGCGGAACGCATGAGCGAGGACTGGCTGCAGCAAGATCTCGTCTGGTTCAGTGGGGCTGCCGGGCGCGAGATAACGATGGCGCGCGGCATGCTCATCGTGCATTTCTTCAATCACCAAACCCATCACCGCGGCCAGGCGCACGCCATGATCACGGCCGCCGGCGAACAGACCGGCGACACCGATATTTTCCTCATCGTTTGAAGTGAACCCGACCGCGTGATTTGGATCAGGGATGCTTGCGCAGACTTAGGATATAGCTAGTCACTTGAGATATCTGATATTCTACAAGCATCGGGTCCGGCATCGTCATTGGGATTGTCCGCCCGTCCCAGTGCGTCGTGGTCACGAACTGGCGCAAGGATCCCGCAGACGTATTCGGCCTGTTGGCAATTTCTTCGAAGCTGGGAGTGCGCTGTTCAAGACGTGGTGCAAATCTCTGATCAGCAGCGACGATGTGACAGATCGAACAAACTAGTAGCGCAAGATCCCGACCGGCAACAACCTCATCGTGAGCATCTTCGGCATTGGCCAACGGTGCCGGCCCGGTCGCAATCAATGCCGCCAGAATGCCGATCAGAAGTCTATTCATCCTTTTCTCCGAAACAGGTAGCTTTTCCTCGTCTGTCGGCATGGGGCGCACGTGGCAACAAGACAACTCAAGACGCTGAACGGCTCGAGAGTTTTTCGACCCGCCTTGCCCAGTATGCCCCTCTTTGCGTGTAATACCGTTGTAGGTCCTTGTCAGGAGCTGCTTGGGCAAGTCGCAGATGTCGCGCTGCCATTTCCCGATAGATCGACAGCAAGTCGGGCTTGGCAGGCGATTGCGCGACGACGTGGGATTGATCAAACATCGCAAGTGTCCTCATCTTCAGCATTGCCCGGAACTCATGACGGCGGCGCCTTCAAGAAACAATTGGGCCGGCGGGCAACCGACTTGCTTGAGACGATTACGTGCTGGGAGCAGGTCTTCCTTGAGCTAGATCAACCAGCAGATTGCCTTCCCTACGGAAAACTACCTAGCTTATGCGAATAGGGCTCGAAGAGACCGTAGCGAAGCGCGGGGCACCCTAAGGTCCGGGCCGCTCATCGGCGGTGCGGCAGATCGAGCAAGTGACGTGGTGAGACTACCGGGCGTTTGGCAGCTTTGGTTCCTTGGCGTCTCCTTCGCCGATCAGCTTGGCGAGCGATCGGCGTTGCGTCTCACCGGTCGTCTCGGCAAGCAGCTTTCAGTAATGATCCGGGTTTTGGCGGTGGACGAACCCTTCCATTTGCGCCTCCCTTGAAGCACGAGCAGTGGATCGCAATGTCCGCTTTCGAACATAAGCATAGCTCTCGCCCACGGAGCGCAGAAACGAGAGAGTTGATGAAAAGCAAAGCCGCTTCGGCGGCTTGTGGCATCGCGTGATTTTTTGACAATGATCAATGAATGGGCCGGCGGAAGCCGCACATTCCGCCGACGCTTGCTAAAATGTGGGAATAACGGATTCTTCCATGAAATTGCAAATTGCAGCCGGGTGGCTTGTCGCCGTTGCCGTTGTCGCCGGTTCGACTAGGGCCCAGGACGCCGGCGTCGCCGACGATTTGCGGGAAGGCCATCGCCTCGCCGTCGCCGTTTGCTCACTTTGTCATGTCGCCGCGCCCGATCAGGAAATAAATCCTATCTTGCGGCCGCCCGCGCCGTCGTTCAGTTCAATCGCCCAACGCAACGACATCAGCGCCGATTCCATACGGAAGTTTCTGACCACGACGCATATGGACATCGGCAACGCCACGGGCATGCCGAACCCCCAATTGCTGGACTTTCAGATTGCGCAGGTGACGGCCTATCTCTTGAGCTTGCGCAAGCAGCATTGATTTCCGCGGCCCCTCAACACAAAGCGCTTCGATGCCGCCCTTCCGGCGCCTGAGTCCCTTCCGCATAATCTGGCCACGAACAAATCATTAAGAAACTGTAATGTGGGGTGCCACGGCCAAACCGCAGTTCACCCAGATGTCGTCACAATAGGGCCGAAAAACCAGGGGAAAACTAATGAAAAGAGACTGGTGCCGTCACATTGACGACGCGCGTTGACGGTATTTGGTTACGCATGAGTTCAGCCGGGGGCGGCGAAGCCGGTTGCCTTAGAGCATGCCGGATCAACAAGTGAGGGGAAGCATGAAGACGCTGATAATTGGGACCGCGATTTCACTGGCCGCGGTCGCTGGTGCCGCAGCTGCCGACCTACCGCCCGCACCCCGGCCAGCTCCGGTTTACAGTAAGGCCCCGCCGCCGGCGTGGAGCTGGACCGGCTGCTATATCGGCGGCAACGTCGGCGGCGGTTGGACCACGACCTCCGCTTCCGACACGTCAGGATACAGCTACGGCAGCTCTAACGGCGCCGGCGTCGTCGGCGGCGGCCAGGTCGGGTGCGACTACCAGGTAGGCTCCTTCGTATTCGGTGTTCAAGGTCTGTTCGATGGGACGAGCATCAAGGGCAGCGGCACGTCGCAGGATGGCGTGTTTACGAACAGCAGCACGATTCCTTGGCTCGCCACGGCGACCGGCCGGATCGGGTTTACCGTGTTGCCGACGACGCTGGTCTACGCCAAGGGCGGCGCCGCCTGGGTGCGAGACAACATCTCCACGACGGTTGCCTCAACCGGCTTGCCCAGTGCATCAACCGGCTACACGCCCAGTGGCTGGACCGTCGGCGGCGGCTTCGAGCACATGTTTATGCCCCATTGGTCGGTGTTCGTCGAATACGACTATGTGGGCTTCGGCAACCAAACGCCGACTTTCACTCCGGCGCCAACACTCCCAATCAGCACCACTCAGAACGTGCAGATGGGCATCGTCGGCGTCAACTTCCGATTCTGATAACGATCCCTGCAGGCTCCAAGGGTCGGCCTCGCGCCGCGCCCTGGATTGCAAGCAACGCCAGCGCGAGCGACCAAGCAGCAACTCGGCCCCGCTCCAGCGGGGCTTTTTGCTGGCCGCGGGGTCGCACGCGACGCCGCGTCAATTTCATCGAAAACGTTCGGACGTCGATATCTGCAAAGCAGATGACATTGATCGTTTAAAATCGCTTTTGTTGATCGGTTGGCCACCCTAGCGTCTCCGCTGCCCATTGGCGGAGAAAGAATGGGACGGCTCCTTTCCGTGATCTATCTAGGAGACTCCGTGAGCGTCTGGCGAATGGCGCTCTCTGGGCTATGCGCGAGCTTTATCGGAATCGGCCTCGCGCGTTTTGCCTACACACCGCTTCTCCCGGAGCTTGTTGCCGCGCACTGGTTCGCCCCTTCCCAAGCGACCTATCTCGGCGCGGCGAACCTTGCCGGCTATCTCGTCGGCGCGCTTCTGGCTCAACCAATGGCGGCGCGCACATCCGCGGTCGTCGTCCTGAGAGTCATGATGATCATGGCGACCGCAACCTTTTTTGCCTGCGCCTTCCCGCTCTCGTTTCTCTGGTTCTTCCTCTGGCGCTTTGCGTCTGGACTCTCGGGCGGTGTGCTCATGGTGCTCGTTGCTCCCACCGTGCTGCCCGGTGTCCCGCCATCACGTCGTGGGCCTGCCGGCGGCGCCATCTTTGTCGGCGTCGGGTGCGGCATCGTCGCTTCCGGCACCTTGGTGCCGGCTCTCTTGCGGTGGGGTCTCGTACCAACGTGGTGCGGGCTAGGCACCTTCGCACTAGTCCTGAGCGTCATTGCATGGAACGGATGGCCCGACGCCCCTTCGAGCGTGCGGCGAACGCAGGAACGAAGGCCTCGATTCAAATGCCCTCGAAGCCGAGCCTTGGTGACGCTTTATCTCGAATACGCGCTCAATGCGTTCGGCCTCGTGCCTCACATGGTCTTTCTGGTCGATTTCGTGACACGAGGACTTGGTAAAGGGCTCGAAACCGGTGCGCGATACTGGGTGCTGTTCGGCGTGGGAGCGATGGCCGGTCCCATGATTGCCGGATATACCGCTGATCGCATCGGCTTTGGTTTGGCGTTGCGGTTGGCATTCTTGGTTCAGGCCGTCGCCGTTGGAATGCTCGCCATGGCATCGAGCCCACTATCGTTGACCCTCTCAAGCATCGTCGTTGGCGCCTTTGTCCCCGGCATTGTGCCACTCGTCCTGGGGCGCGTGCAGGAACTGACCCATGGAGACGCCCATCGCCAAAAGAGGGCCTGGAGTTTATGCATGACGGCCTTCGCCCTCGGACAGGCCGGCGGAGCCTACGGTCTCGCATACATCTTCGCGCAGACGGGAGGCGCTTATGTCCTGCTCTTTGGGTTTGGAGCGGCAGCGCTCATGCTCGCCTTCACGATCGAAACCCTAATGTCCGTACGCCGAGACCGGAGCGGAACGAGTCCCGCGCTGCAGGCCACGCCTTCGACTTGCGCGCCGTCGTCAGGTCACCCGCGTTTCTTCTCCGCCTCGTAGCGCGCGCGGGTCGCTTCATTGGGCGGATAGAGGCCCGGCAGCGGCAGCCCCTTGCGCACTTCGCCGACGACCCAATCCTCGTAGCGCTCCTGCTCCGGGCCGAGCCTCGCCACCTCCTCGACCAAAGCCGCCGGGATGACCACGGCCCCGTCCCCGTCGGCAACGATCACGTCGTCGGGGAAGATCGCGACGCCACCGCAGCCGATCGGCTCCTGCCAGCCGACGAAGGTGTGGCCGATGACGGACGCCGGCGCGACAACGCCCCCGCACCAAACCGGCAGGTTCGAGGCTACGACCCCGGCGCCGTCGCGCACGGTGCCGTCGGTGACGAGGCCAGCGACACCGCGCTTCTGCATGCGGATGGTGAGAATATCGCCAAAAATCGCCGCCTCGGTGAGCCCGCGCGCATCGGCGACCGCTACCGCGCCCTCGGGCATCTCCTCGATGGCGGCCCTGGTGGAGCGCGGGCTCGCCCAGCTTTCCGGGGTCGCGAGGTCTTCGCGGGCGGGGACGAAGCGCATGGTGAAAGCGCGGCCGACGATGCGGCCATGATCACCGCCGAGCGGCTTTGGACCATGCAGGTAAGCGCGGCGGATCCCCTTCTTGATCAAGACCGTGCTGATGGTCGCGGCGGAAGTCGCACGCAACGCGGCGAGGACATTGGCGGATAGTGTCATTGGATCACCTTTCGCGGGAAACGCAACGACCATAGCGGGAGCCGCGCGGCGAGGCGAGTTGGTTCTTCCCAGCACGAATATCGGCGGACGCAGGCAAGTGTACGTCGTCTTGCGTCCGGTACGACCGCGGTCGATTCCAACGGTCATGAGCGCGACAGTGATTGCGCTCCGGCGGCCGAAACATGCCGCGACTTCTTTTTTGAAAGAAAGCCGGCCGCGCGTTACAGTATATCCCGTTCAATTGGAGTCGGGACATGCGGTAGGCTTTCGGTATGAGGTCAGCTCTGCAAGCCATCTTGATCATCGGAGGGATCGCCGCAGTTCTCATCGCGTCGGGTCACATCGCGTTAGGTCCGGCGTTCATCCCTGGGTCCGTGCCCGTCAACCCCACGATGGATAGCGAGGACCGGTTTTACGCCACCATCTTCTTGGGATTTGGCGTCACGCTCCTTTGGTGCGCCGGTTCGATCGAGCACAGAGCTCAGGTCATACGCTTCCTGGTCTCGCTGTTCTTCCTTGGCGGATGTGCGCGGCTTATCTCGATAATATTCGTCGGCCCTCCAAATCCCTTCTTTCAAATCATGACAGCTTTGGAATTACTGCTTCCGCCGGCAATATGGTTGCTCCTGGCCATGGTAGCACGTCGCACCCTCACGGGAGGCAGGCCGCAGCCACCGTAACGTCGACGTTGTCCGCCGTGACGCAGCTGCTGAAGCGCCGGCTGAACGAGGCAACTTCGAGAAGCGGCAACGCGCCGCGTGTCACGACGCCTTCAGCCGCAGCGGCATCAGCCCGATTATGCCCTTGGGCGCCAGGACGACGAAGCCGATCAGCATCAATCCCACGATTAGCAGATTGATCTCGGAAGCGATGGTCACCGTGGCGACCTGTTGCACGGTGCCGAGCAGAACCGCACCGAGGAAAGGGCCAAGCCACGTCGCGGTGCCGCCGATCATCGCCATGGCGATGGCGTTAACGGCGTACGACAGGCTAAAAGCCGACGTCGGCTCGAGAAACGTCACGTAATAGGGAAGCGGTGCCCCCGCCATCCCCATGAACGCGCCGCTCAACGTCGTCGCGAACAATTTCAGCTTCAGCGTCGGAACGCCGCTCGCCTCCGCGGCGACTTCATCGTCGCGGATCGCCGAAAGACCGTATCCGATCTGCGACTGCTCGATCGTTCGGGCAACGACGACAACGACTACCACCAGCACCAGCATCAGCAGGAACATGTATTCGATATAGCTTCCGAGCAGCGGAACGCGCTGCGGGCTGATGGCGTAAGTGCCGCCGGTTCCCCCCACATATTCCCAATTGGTGATGAGCGTCTGCGCAACGACCGCCAGCGCGAAGGTCGCGATCGCAAAGAATATCCCCTTCAGCCGCAGGGTCAGATAACCCATCCCGAAGCCGACCAAGCCGGAGACGCAACCGCCGGCGAGCATGAGCACAGGCAACGGCAGCGGACAAGCTTTGTTCACGGCGACGCCGGCGTACGCTCCCAACGCCAGGAACGCCGAGACGCCAAAATTCATGTAACCGGTGTAACCGCCGAGAATGTTCCAGGCGATGGCCAGGACGATGTACTGCAGCACGAAGTAACCAGCGAAAAAAACGTAATAGGAGTGAAGTGCGTGTGTCGCGGCGAAGAATACGGCTGCGGTGCCCAACGCCAAAAGCGGGAAGCTCCATCCGCGCACGCGCCCTACCTCCCCAACAGTCCGGTCGGCCTGACTGCGAGCGTCAGCAGCAAGAAGCTGAAGGAAACGGCCGGCGCCCAAGATGCACCGATCACGATCGAGGTCATATTCTCGACTATGCCGAGAAGAATCGCGGCGATCACCGCGCCGGGCACGCTCCCCATGCCGCCGAGCACAATGATCGCGAACACCCGGCCGATGAATTCCCGGCCGGCAAACGGCTCGACCGGCTGGACGATGATCAGGAGGGATCCGACGATGCCCGCGCTTGCAATCGACATGGCAAACGCCAACGACTTGAGCTTGTCCGGATCGATGGACAAGAGCCGCAACGCCATCTGATCTTGCGATACGCCGAGAATGGCGCGGCCGTTGAACGTCTTGGCGAGATACAGGTACATGCATCCCAGCAGGACCAGCGACGCCGCAAACGGCACGATCAGCCGCATCGGCAAGCCGATCGGTCCGAGATGGTAGGTCGTCGTGACGTAAGAGGCCGACACATAACGGTAATTGACTCCGAAGGTCAGGGTCAGCGCGACCTCGGTGACGAACATGATGCCGAAAAAGAACGCGAGCCCGCGCATGGTGTCGCCGCCATGGCGCTCGAACGACCAATGGTAGACTTGGTAGATCAACAGACCGAGGCCATAAAAAGCAGGAGACAGCACGATTCCGGCCAGGATCGGATCGAGATGCAGCCATTGGTTCGCCAAATAGGCCGCATAGGCGCCGACGATGACGAACGCCGGGTGGGCGATGTTCACGATATCGAGCAGGCCGAACGAGATCGACGCGCCTGCCGCGACCGCGGCGTAAAAGACACCCAACAGCAATCCGGCAATGGCGGCATTGATGACGAGGTCGACGGAAATCGCCAATCTCTGCTCCCCGAGGCCACCGCTCTGCAATATCGGTCCGCCGTCACTCCGGGCGCGCGCTACGCGTCCCGGAATGACGAAAAAGACATAAAACGCCAGCGCGATCCACTGACTCAGTTGCGGCCGCTCTCGAAGGGATAGATCAGAGTTCCGGACTTGTACTCGTCCGGTCCGACGATCACGAGCTTGTCCGTCCCCTTGAACTGGTCTACGCCGTTTCCGGCCACATGCTGGAACTGAGCCATGAAGACGCGGGGAACGGCCCATTCACCGTCGGCACCGAACTTCACGTCGCCGATGAGGGTCTTGAAGGTCGTGTCTCTGATGTAATTTCCGAGCTTGTCGCCATCGAGGCTCTTGGTGGCCTCGACCGCTTGTCCGAGGATTTGCAGATCCGAATAGGCCCACGGCGCGATATAGTAGCCGAGCGGATCGACACCCTCGCTGGCGGCGCGCTCCTGGTACTTCTTGAGGAAGTCGATCGCGCCGGGAAATTGCAGCTTCGGCGCGGGGATCCAATAATTGAAATTCACGAGGCCGTTGAGCTGCGGGCCGAGGAGGGTTTCGATATCCGTGGTCTGCAGGCCCGTCATGCTGCCGCCGACGAGCATGGCCTTGAGGCCGACCTCGTTGATAGCACGGACGACGCCGACCGTTTGACCGGGCTGGGTTCCGATAACCACCATGTCGGGATTGGTCGTCTGGACCTGACGGATGATGGTGGAGAAGTCCGTGGTCGTCGGGGGAAACCCCTGATCGAACACAACCTGCAGGCCGTAGGCTTTCGCGTTCGCCCGGACGCCCTCGACGACGGAGCGGCCGAAATCCATGTCGGGGGCGATCACCGCCACGGTCTTCGGCTTGGGGTTCATAGTCATGGCCAGCTCGAACATCGGCCTGGTGTTGGCCGACGAGGGATTTTGCCCGATCGGCGCGATGCCGAAATATTTGTCGTATTTGAAATGCGAATTCGCGGCGAGACCGAATAGTCCCATCAACACCAGGTTCCGCTGCATGGCGATCGGGATCGCTGCGGCGATGATCGGCGTCGCATAGCCGCTGTTGATGAGATCGACCCTGTCGATCTCCAGCAGCTTGGTATAGATCGCCGGGACCGTCGTCGGATTGCTTTGGTCGTCGTAGTAAACGAGCTGCACTGGACGGCCGAGGAGACCGCCCTTGGCGTTGACGTCCTCGGCCCATATCTTCATCGCGAGCAGTGCGGATTTTCCGCTGCCGGCAAGGGGCCCGGTTTGCGCCATGCTGAAGCCGATCTTGAGCGGATCGGCGGCCTGCGTCGGCGCCGCCAGTGGCGCCGCGACGGCGACCGTCGCGATTGCGGCGGACCTGATCAATCGTCGCACCCGAACCGAGTTCATCATCTTTTCCTCCCGTGACCCCGTCGTTTTGGGGATTCTCGTATGGACCGCCAGTCGCGACGTGAACATGCGCCGGTCACGTTCGCGCCCGAACGCCTTTCAGTGCGTTGACGAATGGTCGTTACCATTTTTGTCAATGATAGACCGCGCTCCGGACGTTGACAACAGAATTTATCAGTCGTCTAATAAAAATCAGGAGATAAGGTCATGCCCGCGCCTGCGACGAAAATGACCAAGAAGAGCGACCGCACTAAGGATCGCATCCTCGGGGCGGCGGAGCGGCTGTTCTCCGAGCACGGCTATGACGGCGTTTCGATGCGCCAGATCGGCGCTGCCGCAAAGGCGCAAATAGCCTTGATCAGCTATTACTTCGGTACCAAGGAACGGCTATATCGCGCGGTGTTCAAACGTCGGCTCGATCCGGTGTCGCGCCAGCGGTTGGATGCGCTGCATCAAGTGCTGACGCGCACGGCGCCGCCTGCGACGATCGAAGACGTTCTCGATGCGCTGGCGCGACCGTGGGTGGAGCTGCGCGACAGTCCCGAGGGGCGCAATTACACGCGGCTGATCGCGCGCGAGGTCAACGACCCGCGCGAACGGCATCGCGGCATCGTCGAAGAGATGCTCGACCCGATCGCGCGCGAGTTCATCGCCGCCATGGAACGAGTTCTGCCCGACCATTCGCTAGCCGATGTCCACTGGGCCTATCACTTCTTCATAGGTGCCCTACTGCTGGTCATGGTCAACCCTGAGCGCACGCGGCGACTGTCGGGCAGCTTTTTCGATCTCGACGGACGCAAGGACGTGGTCGGCGAGATCGTTCGTTTTGTCGCGCGCGCCCTGCAAGGCAGCGAGCCGAAAAAGAAGACGGGTCGCCACAAGACGTTACATAACCAAAAAGGGAGGCTGTCTCATGAAGCTCGTAACGTTCGCAGCGCCTAACGGCGTTCCCCGCGCCGGTGCCTTCATCGACGGCGAGCGCCGTATCGTCAATCTTCAGGTTGCTTATCACGACCGTTGGGGGCAGGATTCACCGGTGCTCGCAAGCGTGCTTGCCATCGTCGAGGGCGGACAAGACGCGCTCGACCTCGCTGCCGAAACCGTAAAGGAGGCTATCAAGGCCTCGCCCAGCGCTATCGTCGATCGCGACAAGGTGAAGCTTTTGGCGCCGATTCCTCGGCCGCCGCAGATGCGCGACTTCCTGTGCTTCGAAAAGCATCTGCTGCAGGCGTTCAAGCAGGCCCGCATCGTGCGCTCGAAGCAATTTCCCGATCCCGAAGCTGCGCTGCGCGAGATGGAGGAAAATGGAACCTTGTCGATTCCCAAAGTCTGGTACGAGCGGCCGCTCTATTATCACCCGAACCGGCTCGATGTGATCGGCACCGATGAAGACGTCGTCTGGCCCCAATATTCCCAGCTGATGGATTTCGAGTTGGAATTTGGTTTCTACGTCAGCAAACGCGGCCGCGATATTCCAAAAGAAAAAGCGCACGAGCACGTCTTTGGCTACACGATCTTCAATGATTTTTCGGCGCGCGACGAGCAGACGAAGGAAATGCCGGGCCAATTAGGCCCTGGCAAAGGCAAGGATTTCGATTTGGGCAACGCCATGGGGCCTTGTCTCGTGACGGCCGATGAAATTCCCGACCCCTACCGGTTGACGATGATTGCCAAAGTCAACGGCGAGGAATGGGGACGCGGAAATACCAGCGAAATGCACTGGAAATTCGCCGACTGCATCGCCCACGTCTCCCGCTCGGAAACGCTTTATCCAGGCGAGTTCCTTGCATCCGGCACTGTCGGCAACGGCTGTGGTCTTGAGCAGATGCGATTCCTGCAATCGGGCGACGTCGTCGAGCTCGAAGTCGACGGAATCGGAATCTTGCGAAATCGCGTCATGCGACGCTGAAGAGCCGGGTCACAAGATCGAAAGGGAGAAACGCCGTGGGTCAAAAAATTCGTCGCTTCGTCACCGGTCGCGACGGCAAGGGAAAGGCCGTTGTCACGATCAACGATCTCGCGCCGAACGCGACGGAGATCAAGGGCTGGCCGGGTCTTTGCGTCACCGAGCTATGGGTGACCAGCGAAATGCCGGTCGACAATGTCGGAAAGACGGACCAAGCCGCGCGACCCATGCGCCATGATCCGACGCCCAACGGCACGATCTTTCGCGTCGTCGAGATTCCGCCGGAATCGTCCGGCACGCCGATCGATGCCAACGCGGCCTTCGAGGCACTGGGGAGCGCCAACAAGCCGACTGCCAAGGATTCGTCAAAACATCCGTCCATGCACAAAACCAACTCGGTCGACTATCTGGTTGTCATGTCGGGCGAGATGTGGATGGTGATGGAGGAAGGCGAGGTCTTGCTGCGCGCAGGTGACTGCATCATCCAGCGCGGAACCAATCACGCTTGGGTCAATAGGAGCGGCCGCCCCTGCCTGCTGGCCGCCGTCCTGATCGACGCCAAGCCGGCGCCTTGACCGCGCCTCCCCGGGAGCGCAGGGAACGCATCGAAGGGCGGCCGGCCCCGGCCGCCCGCCCTATCGAAGCCGGTCCCATGAACGTCTTCGGCCTTTTATCGAACGCGAGCCGGCGATGGTCTGGCAAGATTGCGATCCGATACGGTGATCGCAAGCGCACCTACGCCGAACTGACGGCCGAGGCCACGGCGTTCGGCGTGGCGTTGCGGCGCGACGGCCTTGGCGAAGGCGACCGCGTCGTCATTTTCCTGCGCAACGGGCTCGAGTTCGCGGCGGTGCTGTTCGGCTTGATCGGCGCCGGCCTGATCGCCGTGCCGGTCAATGCCAAGCTGCACCCGCGCGAAGTCGCCTACATCATCGAGAATTGCGGCGCCGAGGTCTTGGTGACGGACGCGGATATGGCGGCGGCGATCGGCGAGGTCGCCGGGAGCGCGCTGCGCCTGATCGTCGTCGGGGACGCGGGCAGCGAACATTCGTTCGAAAGGGTGGTCAACAACGGCCGCCTTCATCGCAACCTGGCGAGCGAGGTTTCGAGCGAGCAGCCGGCTTGGCTCTTCTACACGTCCGGAACGACAGGCCGGCCGAAGGGGGCCGTTCTCAGTCATCGCAACATCATCGCCATGGCGGTCAACTGCCTGGCCGACATCTTTCCGTTTCAGCCGGAGGATCGCGCGCTGCACGTTGCGCCCTTGTCGCATGGCAGCGGCATTTATCTGCTCCCGTCACTGGCGCGCGGTACCGAGAACATCATCTTCGACGGCGCCAGATTCGATCCGGATCTCGTTCTCGCCTTCATCGCGCGGGAGCAGATCACGGTTCTTCCCTTCGTCGCGCCGACGATGATCGTTCGGCTGCTCGACGGCGCGCAAGGCCACGACCTCTCCTCGCTGCGTTGCATCGTCTATGGCGGCGCGCCGATTCATCTCGAACATCTGCGCGCGGCCGTGCGTCATTTCGGCCCCATCCTTGTTCAGCTGTACGGCCAAGGCGAGGCCCCGATGACGATCTCCTACCTTTCAGCCGCGGCCCACCTTTCGGACGACGATGATCTCCTGCGCTCGGCCGGATTTGTTAGAACCGGCGTGGAGGTGTCGATCCTCGACGCGGAAGGCCGCGCCCTGCCGCACGGCGAGGCCGGCGAAATTGCCGTGCGCGGCGATGTCGTGATGACGGGGTACTGGCACGACGAGAAGGCCAACGCCGAGGCGTTTCACGAAGGCTGGCTGCGAACCGGCGATATCGGCCGCTTCGGCGCCGACGGCCGGCTTTTCCTCCTCGAGCGCAAGCACGATACGATCATCAGCGGCGGATCGAACATCTATCCGCGCGAGGTCGAGGAGGTGTTGACGAAACACCCGGCCGTCAAGGAGGCCATCGTGTTCGGCGTTCCGGACACCGAATGGGGCGAAAGCGTCGCGGCGGCGATCGTCCCGCGTCCGGAGGCTAGGCTCTCGGAGCGCGAACTGGTCGACTTCTGTAACGACTACTTGGCGCGATTCAAGCGTCCGAAAGTCGTCCACATTGTCGCCGAATTGCCCAAGAACGCCTACGGCAAGGTGCTCAGGCGTGAATTGCGCGCCGCGTTCGCCAGGAAAGACACGCCCGTTTAGCCCAGGATCGATCCGGACCACGGTCGATCGAGGAATCGCCCCGCGTCCGACGGAATACCCGCATCCGGCTTTCAAGCAAGGGCTTCAATCCCAGTCGGGCCCGCTGGCCATGTCGACGATGCGGCCGTCATCCCGTGCCAGTTGGGCGATTTGCGCCATCTCCTGCGGCGACAGCTCGAAATCGAAGATGGCCAGGTTCTCCGAAAGCCGTTCGATCTTGCTGGTGCGCGGGATGACGGCGATCTCCTGCTGCACGAGAAAGCGCAGGCAGACCTGCGCGGCACTCTTGCCGTGTGCCTTGCCGATGCCCGCAAGCACGGGGTCGTTCTTGGCGCTGCCGCGCGCGATCGGGCTGTAGGCGATGACAGCCATGCCGTGTCGCCTGGTCGCGGCAATGATCGTCGACTGATCCAGGAAGGGATGCACCTCGATCTGGTTGCAGACGAGCGGCTCGGTCGCCAGCCGGTTCGCCTCGTCGAGCAGCGACACGGTAAAGTTCGAGACCCCGATGTGGCGCGCGATGCCGGCGCGCTTGACCTTGCAAAGCGCGCCCACGGTCTCGGCCAGCGGGATCTGCGGGCTCGGCCAGTGCAGCAGCAGCAGATCAACGTCAGTAAGCCGCAGCTGGACCAGCCGTTCCTTGGCACTGCGTTCGAGATCGTGCGGCGCGAAATGCGAGGGCCAGATCTTGGTGACCATGAACACCTCGTCCCGTTTCACGCCGGATGCGCGCAGGCCCTCCCCGACCTCGCGTTCGTTTGCATACATCTCCGCGGTGTCGACATGGCGATAGCCGAGCCGCAACGCCTGCTCGACGACGCGCGAGCAGGTGCGCCCGCGCACCTCCCAGGTGCCAATTCCGATCGCCGGAATATGCGCGCCGTTCGCCTCGATCAGCTGCATGGCAGGCCACGCCGGAAGTTTTGAGCCCCTGTCCCGACCCTATTACCCGTATCTAAATACCCAAAACCAGCTCCTAGCGCCTGCGCGACGGTCTCGGCGCAAGTCGCCTCCTTCAGCGTCATCGTGCCAAGACCGATCGCCGGAATGTGGGCGCCGTTGGCTGCAACGAACTGCATCATGGTCTCCGAATGAATGAGCAGGTTCCTCTTGACGACCGGACATACCATCTCAGAACCTATATTGACGATTCAAGCCGAAATCGTGCCGGGCCAAACACCCCAGACACAAACCTCACCGCGGGCCTGACCCGCTCATCCGTCTTTTTCGCAAGTAGGTGGGTCGGTCCCTAGATTTTAGTCCTGGGAGGTCGGATTCCCGGGTCCCTTCGGGCCAGAGGACAGCCTCCAGACGCGCAAGAGTGCCTAGCTATCGTCGGCGAGCGCCGCGAAGGCGAGCTCCGGCGCCTTGTCGATGATCTTCAGCAGCGCCCGCGCCGGACCGCGCGGCGAGCGTTTACCTTGCTCCCAATTGCGCACGGTCTCGATCGGCACGCCGATGCGGGCCGCGAATTCGGCCTGGGTCAGCTTCGTGCGCCCGCGCAGCGTGCGCGAATAGTGGGCAATGTCGGCCGCCGGGTCGCGCGCGCGGCCGTTCCGGCCCGGCCCTGGCGATTTGGCTTGGACCGCGACGCCCTGCGGATCGCCCGACACCGGCAGCGCACGTTCGCTACCATCGGCGAGGATCTCGACGATCCGCCCATCCGCCTTCCGCCGCACGCGCATAACTTGTGCCCTCGTCCCCGCTGCCATTGAGCAGCTGATTCGGTAAGGCATCGGTTAATGCGGTTGCGCTGGCGTCTTCCGGGCGGGTTAGGCTGCACGTCGGCATTCGCCTGACAGGCGCCGGCCCCGCCATGCTCGGCCATGGCATCGAGCAGGCTGGTCGCGTGAGCGCGATGCGGCCGCCACGTCGAGCTGTAGCGGAACGACTATTCGCGAAATTACGCGGTCTTCTCGAACAGTTCCCGCCCGATCAGCATGCGACGGATTTCGCTGGTGCCGGCCCCGATCTCGTACAGCTTGGCGTCGCGTAAGAGGCGGCCGGTCGGATAGTCCTGGATGTAGCCGTTGCCGCCGAGGCATTGGATCGCTTCGAGCGCCATCCAGGTCGCGCGCTCGGCCGCGTAGAGGATGGCGCCGGCGGCGTCCTCGCGGGTGGTCGCGCCGCGGTCGCAGGCTTTCGCTACCGCATACACGTAAGCCTTGGCGGCGTTCATGCTCACATACATGTCGGCGAGCTTGGCCTGCATCAGCTGGAAACGGCCGATCGGCTGACCGAACTGCGAGCGTTCGTGCAGGTAGGGAATGACCACGTCGAAACAGGCTTGCATGATGCCGAGCGGTCCGGCCGCGAGCACCGCGCGCTCGTAATCGAGCCCCGACATCAGGATCTTGACGCCGTTGCCGACGGCGCCGAGCAGATTCTCCGCCGGCACCTCGCAATCCTGCAGCACGATCTCGCTGGTGTCGGAGCCGCGCATGCCGAGCTTGTCGAGCTTTTGTGCGGTGGAGAAGCCCTTGAATCCGCGCTCCACGAGGAAGGCCGAAATGCCCCGCGACCCGGCCGCCGGATCGGTCTTGGCGTAGATCACCAACGTGTCGGCTTCCGGAGCGTTGGTGATCCACATCTTGGTGCCGTTGAGGACGTAGCGGTCGCCCTGCTTGATCGCCTGGGTGCGCATCGACACCACGTCGGACCCCGCGCCGGCCTCGGACATCGCCAGCGCCCCGACATGCTCGCCGGAGATCAGCTTTGGCAGATAGCGGCGCTTCTGCTCATCGCTGCCGTTGCGTCTGATCTGATTGACGCAGAGGTTCGAGTGCGCGCCATAGGAGAGGCCGATGGCCGCCGATGCCCGCGAAACCTCCTCCATGGCGACGCAGTGCTCGAGATAGCCGAAGCCCGCGCCGCCCCACTCCTCCTCGACCGTAATGCCGAGGAGCCCGAGCTCCCCGAGCTGCGGCCACAGGTCGCGCGGAAATAGATTCGAGCGATCGATCTCTTCGGCGCGCGGCGCGATCTTGTCCTGGGCAAAGCGAGAGACGCTGTCGCGTAAGGCGTCGACATCGGCGCCGAGGCCGAAATCGAAACCAGCCCATGCGTTCGGGATCATCGGGCCCTCCTCTGCCGCGGTCGCCGGCACTCGCCGGACGCGGTTCTGTCGAGCCCCGTTATAGAGGTGGCCGCTCGCCGTGTCAGCGGTGTCGAAATCCGCTCACGTTCAGCGTGGGAGAGCTCGCTATCCCCCAGGTCAGCCGTCAGGCCGGTCGCGTTCACGCAGCGGCGCCCGCGCCGTGTCGACTGGTTCGAATCCAAATTGGGAAGACCGCCACAGGCGATCTGCGCGAGGGCGCAGTCTCCAAGGTCAACCTGGAAAAATTCCTCAACTAAAACTCACGCAAGCTTCCGCGCCGCGGCCGCAAGCCATTCTGCGGTTTTTCTCGCAGCCGACACCGTGGGCATATGGCCCCCGGGGATCAGCTCGAGACTCACGGTCGCAATCCTCTCCTTCATCGCCACGCCGTGCTTCTGGTAGCTCAGGATATGGTCGTCGGTCCCAAACAGAATGCCGACCGGTAGGGTGAGGGAAGGATAGCGATCGATCATGCCGGGAAGATCGTCGCGCACCGCCATCATGTCCGATGAGGCAGCATAGAAGCTGCGCGGCCGCAGCCCAAGCAGGCTGCCTCCCTTGGTGGCAAAGTCCGGCGGCGGCGCCTCGGGGCGGAATACGGTGGCGAGCTTCTCCTTGCCCGTGAGGATCCCTGCCGGCGTCGCAACGGTCCAGGCGACGATTCGGCGAAGCGTCTCCGAGCGGATAGCGAGCATCCCGAACGGCGCCGGCGGCGTCTTCTCGACCTGCGTCAGCGGCGCGATCAGCGCCAGGCCGCCGGCACATTCCGGATGGTCGAGCGCAACCGAAAGCGCGATGGCGCCGCCGAGGGAGTGACCGACCAACAGCGGTCGCTTGAGGCCCATCGCGCTAATGAATTTGGCGAGCACATCACCTTGCGCCTTCAACCGCGCGGACGCGCCAGGGGCGCGGGTGGAGTAGCCGGAGCCGGGCCGGTCGACCACGATCACACGAAATTCACCCGTCAAGAGATCGAACAGCGAGTGAGTGAAATTCTTCAGTTGGCCGCTCAGACCGTGGATCATGATGATCACCGGACCGTCGCCCTTATCCAAATAGTGGATGCGATTACCGTCGATCTCGATGAACTGTCCGAGCGGCGGCACCGCTTTCTCGACTGCACGGGCGATGATCGCCGTGAAGAGGACCAGCCCCGCCACCACGAGCACTCCCGAGACAAGCAAGACGCTCAGTAGCAAGCTCATAGGCGCCGCCTCAGCTGGTCGAGCATTCGCCAGTACGAGACCGGCAGCAAGCGCTCGATAAGCGAAATGAGCTTGGCATCGGAGCCGACGAGCACGCGTGGCCTCCGGCGCTCGATGGCCTCGACGATAGTCTCGCCCGCCGTCCCCGGCGGCAGCGTCAGAACCTTGCGCGCCAACTCCTGAGCCCGGACAATGTCCTCCGCGGATGCGCCGGCGGGAAAGCGAGCGTTCCTTGCAATCGAGGTCGCGACGCCGCCCGGATGCACGACCGTCACGCCGATTCGGCTTCCTTGCAATTCATGGCGCAACGCCTGGGAGAAGCCGCGCACGGCGAACTTGCTCGCCGCGTACGCCGTCTGGCCCGGCGGCGCGATGATGCCGTAGATACTCGACAAGTTCACGATGCGGGCGTCGTCGCTCGACCGGAGCACCGGCAGAAATGCGCGGGTCATGCGTACGACGCCCCAGAAATTGATGCCGAACAGCCATTCGAAATCTTCCTCGCTCACCTCGTCAAACGTGCCGGCGATCGCGACTCCGGCATTGTTGACCAGAAGATCGACGCCTGGATGTGCGGCCCGAACGATTGCCGGAAATGCGGCGACGGCCGCTCGATCGGACACGTCGAGCCGATGCCGGCTGACGCGCACGCGGTTCGCCGCAATCATATCCGCCGTCTCCGCCAGTCCCGCCTCGTTGACATCCGCCAGCGCGAGATGACAGCCGCGCCGCGACAGCGAGGCCGCGATGGCGCGACCGATGCCTCCCGCCGCGCCGGTGACGACCGCCGTCCGGTTCTCTAATCGCATCTTGTCCATGCTTTATTCTTGGCGCCGCGCTTTAGGCAACCTCGCATGCGGGCCCGCGCCTTGAGAATTCCATCGTGCCGTCGCGCAAGGCCCCGAAGCGGAGCGTCGCGGTGTCGAAGGCATAGTTCTGATAAAGCCGCCACGGCCGCTTCGATCCTTGCTTGGGCAAGATCGCGCTCGCTCGCTGGATATAGCCGGAGGTCAGGCCGACCGCCGGCTCCTCGATAATCGAAGCGTCCCGCCGGCGCGGCGTGCACCAGGCGTAGCCGCGCGCCGCCATATGGTTGATGAGACGGCACACATAGGCCGAGGTCAGCTCGCACTTCAGCGTCCAAGACGCGTTGGTATAGCCGAGCGCATAGGCGAGATTCGGAACGTCGCTGAACATCATGCCCTTGTAGGTCAGGGCCTTCGACAGGTCGACCGCGGTGCCGTCCACGACGACCTGCATGCCTCCGAGCAGCTTCACGGCAAGACCCGTCGCGGTGATCACGATGTCGGTCTCGAGCTTTTCCCCCGAGTGCAGTTGCAGTCCCGTCTCGGTGAAGCTGTCGATCTCGTCGGTCACGACCGACGCTCTGCCCGAGCGGATCGCCTTGAAGAAGTCGGCGTCCGGAACAAGGCACAGCCGCTGGTCCCAGGGATTGTAGGTGGGCGTGAAATGTTTTCCGACGTCGTAACTCGGACCGAGCTCGTTGCGCACCCCGCCCAAAATCATCCGCTTCATGAGGTCGGGCTTGCGCCGTGAAAGATTATAAAAATACATCGTCAGGAGCACGTTCTTCCAACGCGCCAAGCGGTGCGCCAGCTGGGACGGGAGCCGCCGGTGCAGCCACTGGGCGAGCTCGTCGCGGGCCGGACGCGCGACGATGTAGGTCGGCGAGCGCTGCAGCATGGTGACGTGCGCGGCGGTCTCCGCCATCGCCGGAAGCAGCGTCACGGCCGTCGCGCCGCTTCCGATGATCACAACCCGGCGGCCCGAATAGTCGAGGTTGTCCGGCCATTGCTGGGGATGCACGATGCGGCCGCGGAAACGCTCCATGCCTGGCCAACCGGGCATGTAGCCTTGCTCATAGTCATAGTAGCCGCTGCACACGTAGAGAAAGTTGCAGGCGTAACGGACGACCGTCCGCTCCGGCCCGGCCTGCGCCTCCACGGTCCACATGGAGTCGGTCGAGCTCCACGTTGCACGCGTGACGCGATGCCCATACTTTATCTTGCGCTTGATGCCGTATTGTTCGGCGGTGTCCCGAATATAACGGAGTATCGAGGGACCGTCGGTAATGGACTTCTCGCTTCGCCATGGCCGGAAGCTGTAGCCGAGCGTGTACATGTCCGAGTCCGAGCGGACGCCCGGATAGCGAAACAAGTCCCACGTCCCGCCCATCGCGGCGCGCGTCTCCAGGATCACATAGCTTTTGCTCGGGCAGCGCGTCTGCAGATAGTACCCTGCGCCGATGCCGGATAGCCCGGCCCCTACCACGAGCACGTCGACGTGCTGCGCCCGCTGATTCCCGCCCGGCTCAGGCGTGGAGTTAGTGGACCCGACGGGGCTGGATGATGCGGCAGAAGCTTCGAGATCGATGTCTTCGGACCGGGTATCGTTCATGGCCGGACTTCTCGGACAGGCAAGTGCGCGTGAAGCTCGGTGGCGGCTGTGACCCAACAGGCAGCAAACTAACGGCGCCCATAAACCGGAGCGCCGTCGCGCAGCAGAGGGAGCTATTTCTTATTGTGGCGAGCCGGCCTTATGGTGCGCTCTATGCCGGCGCGGCGCATAGGCGTGCTCGTTCCAGTCGTCTTGGTAACCGTGCCTCGCATTGTACTCCGCCATTCCTCTGGCGTAGTAGTCCGCGTGGATGTCGCGACCGTTCTTGTCCACATAGGTCCAAGAACCGTCGGCATGCCGGATGCCGGTGACCTGTGCACTCGCGCCGGCTACTGAAACCGCGCCGACGAAAGAAGCCGCGGCGAGGCCGATGAGGAATTTCCTCATGGTTTGTCTCCTACATGAGTGTTAAAGGACGGGCCGGCTCTTGCTGCCTCCGGCCGCTGTTCGGGAGGGAAGCCGACTTAATGACCGCGTTCATGATTCCCTCCCTATTCGGTGTACGCTACGCGCTCCCACGTGACGCTGCCTTCATACTGCAATTTTGAACCTCGCGGTAGCAATCGAACTCACTCCGGCAATCGAAAGTGCCCTCCTCACCGCAGCCCGAACCACAGCGTGGCGATGCCGAGGAAGGAGAAGAAGCCGACCACGTCGGTGATGGTCGTGACGAACACGCCGGAGGAGACCGCCGGGTCGGCGCGGAAGCGGTCAAGCACCAGAGGGATCAGAATGCCGCCCAGCGCCGCGGCCACGAGATTGCAGATCATCGCAAGCCCGATCACCACGCCGAGGTCGGCGACTCTGAACCACAGATAGGCCGCGACGCCGGTGATGACGGCGAAGCCGAGGCCGTTGAGCAATCCCACCATCAGCTCGCGCATGATCACGCGCCACGCATTGGCGTCCGTCAGGTCGCGGGTGGCGAGCGCCCGCACGGCGACGGTCATGGTCTGCGTCGCGGCGTTGCCGCCCTGGCTCGCGACGATGGGCGCGAGCACCGCCAGCGCCACCATTTTCTGCAATTGCCCTTCGAACAGGCCCAAGACGCCCGACGCCAGGAAGGCGGTCGCCAGATTCACCACAAGCCAATTGAAACGACCTTTGGCGATCGTCCACACCGAGTCGGACAATTCCTCCTCGCCGCGCACACCGCCGAGCGCCTTGATCTCCTCGTCCGCCCCCTGCTCGATCACGTCGACGACGTCGTCGACGGTGATCATGCCGACGAGCCGGGAATCGGCATCGACCACCGGCATGGCGACGAGATCGTATCGCTCGAACAGACGCGCCACCTCGTACTGGTCCTCGGTCGCCTGCACCCGCCGGCGCTCGGGCTCCATGAGCTCGGCAATGCGGTTCGGCCGCTTGGTCCGCAGCAGGCGGTCGAGCGCCACCGCGCCTTGCAGCCGTTGCTCCGGATCGACGACGTAGATTTCATAGAAGCGCTCCGGCAAGTCCGCGGTCTCGCGCAGGAAGTCGATGGTCTGGCCGACCGTCCAGGAGGGCGCGACTGCGATGAGCTCGGTCTGCATCCGCCGGCCAGCCGAGCCTTCCGGATAATCCAGGCTGCGGGCGAGTACGACCCGCTCGGTCGCCGGCAATTGCTCGAGAATCTCCTCCTGATCCTCCTTCGGCAGGTCCTGGAGGATGGTGACGGCGTCGTCGGAATCGAGATTCTTGACGCCCTCGGCAACAGCCTCGGCGGGCAGTTCCTCGAGAATCTCCTCGCGGACCGTGTCATCGACTTGCGTCAAGGCCGTGAAGTCGAAGGCGTCGCCCATCAGCTCGACCAGCCGCGGCCGCAGCTCCGGGTCGAGCGCCTCGATGACGTCGCCTACGTCCGCTTCATGCACATCGCCAAGGAGCCCACGCAAAGCCTGCGCATCGCCTGCTTCGATGGTCTGCCGGATGCGCTCGACGGCCTCTTCGCGCAAAGCACCCTGCTCGTCACGCAGGTCGAAGCCGGGCACCGGGGCTTCGGCAATGTCGTGTTCTTCAAGCATGCCGCGCCTCGGCTAACGGATAGGAAGATAAAGAGAAGTTGAGTGCTTCTACGCTTGCGCCTGGCATGGAGCAAATCGATCGGGCATGAAGCCGCGCCTAGATGAATCTTTGATTAGCCGGATGCGCTTATGATGAAACAAACATTGTTCGCGGTGGCCCTGTCGAGCTCGATCGTCGGCGCGAGCGGGGCGGCCCCCTGCCCCGGCAACGCCGACGCGCTCGGCACCGAGCGCACGCTCGCGCTCGATTCAGCGACCATGCCGCGTGTCGGTCTCAAGCAATTCCCGCAGACGCTGCCGCTCGAGGCCAAGGAGGTCGTTCTGACCTTCGACGACGGCCCGTGGCCGGGAACGACCCGCAAAATCCTAGATGCCCTCGGGCACGAATGCGTCAAGGCCACGTTCTTCATGCTCGGGCGCAATATCGAAGCGCATCCGGAGCTCGCCCGCGCTGTGCGCGAGGCCGGGCACGTCGTCGGCCACCACACCTATTCGCATCGATTGCTGGACCGCCTTCCGACCGCGGCCGCCGAAGCCGAGATCGACCGCGGCATCGCCGCCGTCGAGCAGGCGCTCTATGGCGGTGCCGCCGCCAAGCCGGTGACGCCGTTCTTTCGGTTTCCCGGATTTGCCTCGCGGCCCGACCTGCTCGACTGGTTGGAAAAGCGCAAGATTTTGGTGTTCGGCACCGATCTGTGGGCGAGCGACTGGATCCGCATGTCCCCCGACGCCGAGCTTCGGCTGCTGCTCGCTCGCCTGCAGACGGCTGGGCGGGGCATCATCTTGTTGCACGACACGAGGGCGCAGACCGCGGCGATGCTGCCGATATTTCTGCGCGAGCTGAAGCGGCAAGGCTACCGTATCGTGCAGCCAGTGCCGACGCCGGCGGCGGCAGATTCCGCATTGACGCCGCCGCTTTGACGCAATTGTTCCTTGACAGGGCGGTAATGGACTGCGTCACTTAGGTGATGGACGCCACCGCCCGGTAAGGCGTCGTTAATTCGATCCTCCGTAGGGTCGGCCGCTACCGGTGCCGAGACTTTTCTCGCGTACCTCTGTACATCCTGGGGGTTTCAATGCTGCGCTGCGTTGCCGCCGTATCCTGCGCGTTTCTTGCCAATGTCCTCGTGAGCACCGCGCATGCCGCGGATTGCCCGGGCAATCCGGACGCCCTTGGCACTAGTCGCACGCTCGTGATCGACCCGACCGAGCATCGCCGGCTCGGCTCTATGCAGTATCCGGAGACCTTGCCGCTTGGGCCCAAGGAGGTGGTGATCACCTTCGACGACGGCCCCTTGCCACCCTACACCAAGCAGATTTTGGGCATGCTGGCGGCCGAGTGCGTGAAGGTGACCTATTTCCTGGTGGGCAGCATGGCGCACGCCTATCCGGAAACGGTTCGCGAACTCTTCGAGGCCGGCCACACGATCGGAACCCACAGCCAGACCCATCCGCTGACCTTCCACCGGATGCCGATCGAGCGCGCGCAACAGGAGATCGAGGGGGGCATCGCCAGCGTCGCGACGGCGCTAGGCGATCCGAGCGAGGTCGCGCCGTTCTTCCGCATCCCCGGGCTTTTGCGCGCCGACCCGGTCGAGGCCTATCTCGCGTCGCGCTCGCTTGTAACCTGGAGCGCCGATGTCGATGCGGATGACTGGTTCCACGGCATCAGTTCGGCGGAGATCGCCAAGCGGGCAGTCTCGCGGCTGGAGGCCGCCGGCAGGGGCATCCTGCTGCTGCACGACATCCATCCCAAGACGGTCGCTGCGTTTCCCACGATTCTGCACGAACTGAAGGCGCGCGGATTTCACGTCGTTCATGTCATGCCAGCGACGCCCGATTTGCCCAAGACGGCGACCGACCCGCAGCTGTGGGCGACCCACAAGGCGGAAAAGCTGCTTTGGCCGCAAATCGCGGATCTCGGCATCGTCGTGCTGCCGGTATCGGCGCTGCCAAATTCGCCGGTCTCCCGTCCGACGGGCGCGAAGCCGGTGGGCACGGTGGGGGCCGGCAACGACGAGGTTCAAGGCACCATCGTCCGGCTTTCATCACACTCAGCCTGGCCGCATGGCGAGGGGGCGGCGCTGCCGGTGAATACGGACGAGCTGCCTGAGCCCAGCCAGCAAAGCCTCGAGTCCCCCGACAGCCCGGCTTACATGTTGACGCCGAAGCGCTTTTCGCACCCTGCGCCCGATCCGACACCCACCAAGCATGCCAGGTACGTGAAGCACCCGGCGGCCAAGCGCGCAAAACCGGCGCGGGTCGCGGCGAATTCGCTGTTTTCGTATCCATAGGGTCCATAGGGGCACATTAAACCCAAGACCAAGGCCGCCCGGCGCAATCCGGCGGCCTTTGTCTATTCCGACCTGATCCAACCCGAGACATGTGCGAGGAGAATGCCCGATGACGCCGGAGGAGAAGCTCAAGCAGCTCGGCCTGACCCTGCCAACCCTGCCGACTCCGATCGCCAACTACTTGCCGTTCCGGCTCGACGGCAAGACCCTCTATTTGTCGGGTCAGGGCCCGCGCAAGCCCGACGGCTCGTATTACACCGGCAAGGTGGGCCGCGACGTGACCTCGGAGCAAGCCTATGAGCACGCCAAGCTTGTCGGCCTCGGCCTCCTCTCCGCCGCCAAGACGGCCGCCGGCGATCTCGGCAAGCTGGAAGTGCTAAAGGTGCTCGGCATGGTCAACGCCATCCCCGAATTCGGCGACCAACCAAAGGTCATCAACGGCTGTTCGGACCTTTTCGTCGAGCTGTTGGGCGAGCGCGGCCGCCACGCCCGCTCCGCCGTCGGCATGGGCTCGCTGCCGAACGGCATGACGGTCGAGATCGAGGCGGTGATGCGGATCGTCGGGTAGGCGTCTTGTGGGGCCCGAAAGCGCGCCCCCGTACGCAGCCTAATGACCGCCCTATCCTTTCTGGGTGGCCGGCACGGCGGTGAGCGTATCCACCCATTCGAGCGCAGAGCGCCGCCAGATTTGCCGCTGCGGTGAAAAGGCCGCGCGCTGAGTGATAGGACCGATGCGCAGGGAGTAGCTCTGCGGATCATCTAACGCGCAGGGGTAGATGGGTGCGCCGCAATTGCCGCAGAAAGCGTGGCGACGTTTGTTGCCGCTTTCGGCGGTCTTCACATAACTTTTTGGCGTACCGGTACGAGCACAAAATGCGCTGCCGGAGCGGGGACGACGGCGCGATAAGCGGAGCCGGTGAGCGTTTGGCAGTCGGTACAATGACAAATGAGCATCGCGTGCGGATCAACCTCGGCCTCAAAGGTGATCTCTCCGCAATGGCAGCGTCCGTCAATTTTCATGCGGCTTCCCTCCTGGCGCGCACCAAATTCATGCAGGACGTTTGATGATATATGCTGCTGATCGCCGCGCAGCGACGAGGGCTTGGTGCGGTCGAGAGGACTCGAACCTCCACGGGTTTCCCCACTAGCACCTCAAGCTAGCGCGTCTACCAATTCCGCCACGACCGCAAGGTGGGAATGCCGGCGAGGAGCCGGCGTCGAAGCGAGCGGCGTGCATGTAACAAATGGGCCCTGCGCGCACAAGCCTTGGGCCGGCACGGTGAGCGGCGGGCGCCTGAGCGAAGCCGAACACCCTCTCCGGCAAGGGACCTGCGGAGGTGGGCCTCGCCTCAGCGGCCTTCGACCGCGCGCGGCAGCAATTCCTTGACCTCGACCTGGATGCGGTTGCCGCTGACCACCACCGTTCCTTTGGCGATCGGCAGGTTGTTGGCCATGATCTTGACCTCGTCGTTCTCCTCGGAATCGAGCTCGATGATGGCGCCGCGGCCGAGCCGCAATACTTGATGGACGGGCATCGAGGTGGTGCCGAGTACGACGGCGATATCGAGAGCAACCTTATCCAGAGTGGGCATGCGCTGTCCTTGACCGAACCGATGGCGCCCACGTCAACATGCTATGGTGAACGAGTGGTTAACGAACGCAACGATTTGCCGCCAGGCCTGCCTCCGCGCGCGGGATCGCCGCCAGTCGAGTGGCGCGTCGGCGAGGGCCGCGTGGCCTATGCAACAGCCCTTTCCGCCATGGAGGCGCGCGCGGCCGCCATTGCGGAAGGGGCCGCGCCCGAGCTTGTATGGCTCGTCGAGCACCCTCCCCTCTACACCGCCGGCACCAGCGCCAAGCCGCAGGAGCTGATCGAGGCGCGGTTTCCGGTGCATTGGACCGGTCGCGGGGGGCAGTTCACCTACCACGGCCCCGGCCAGCGGGTTGCCTACCTGATGCTCGACCTCAGGCGTCGGGGGCCCGACGTGCGGCGTTTCGTGGCAACGCTCGAGGAATGGCTGATCCGCTCGCTGGCCGCCTTCAATATCCGCGGCGAGCGGCGGGAGGACCGGGTCGGGGTCTGGGTGCGCCGCCCCGACAAGGGGGCCCTGCACGAGGACAAGATTGCCGCAATCGGCATCCGCCTGAAGCGCTGGGTAAGCCTGCACGGCATCGCACTCAACGTCGACTGCGACCTCAGCCACTTCTCCGGCATCGTCCCCTGCGGCGTCGCCGAGCCTCGCTACGGCGTGACGAGCCTCGTCGATCTCGGCCTGCCGGTGACGATGCCCGACGTGGATCTCGTGCTGCGGCAGGAGTTTGAGGCGCTCTTCGGGCCGACACGGACGGCGGATCGCGACCCCGCAATAGCCGACGAAGCCACATCCGCTGCCCGCTAAGCGGACGCTTCGAGTTTCGGTTTCACACGCCCGGCGCGCTGCACGCCAAAAGCTCGGCGCCATCGGCTATGGAACCGAGCACGCCGATGCTTTATTTGGATGAGGAATTCCAGGAAGGACGCGACCGATGGACCTCGATCCGGTTCTGCTTTCGCGGCTGCAATTCGCCTGGGTGATCGGCTGGCACATTCTCTTGCCGGCGTTCACGGTGGGACTGGCCTCCTTCATCGCGCTCTTGGAGGGTGTCCATGTGGCGACGAGGAATCCCGTGTTTCTGCGGATTTCTCAGTTTTGGCTCAAGATTTTCGCCATTTCGTTCGGCATGGGAGTCGTCACCGGCATTGTCATGCCGTTCCAGATCGGCACGAACTGGAGTCGCTACTCCGATACGGCCGCGAACATCATCTCGCCGCTTCTCGCCTATGAGGGCCTCACAGCCTTCTTTCTGGAAGCGACCTTTCTCGGCATTCTAATGTTCGGGCGCAAGCTGGTGCCGCCCGCCATCCACTTCGTCGCGGCGTTCCTTGTTGCCGCCGGGACGCTGTTCTCATCCTTCTGGATTCTCGCCACCAACAGCTGGATGCAAACGCCGGCCGGCTACACGCTGATCGACGGGCGTTTCTTCCCCGAGAGCTGGGCCGCGATCGTCTTCAGCCCGTCTTTCGTTTACCGCCTCGCGCACACCGTCTCGGCGTTCTACGTCACGACGGCGTTCGTCGTGCTGGGCGTCGCGGCTTATACGCTGCGCCGCGGCCGCTTCGTCAAGGAAGGTCGGGTGATGCTGCGGCTGGCGCTTTGGTTCCTCATCATTTTCATGCCGCTGCAGATGGTGCTCGGCGATCTGCACGGCCTCAACACCGCGAAGTATCAGCCCGCCAAGCTCGCCGCGATCGAGGGCCTGTGGGAGACCGGCAAGGGCGTGCCCGCCTCGATCATCGGCTGGCCCAACATGCAGGCCGAACGCAACGATTTCGAGATTGCGATCCCAAAGCTCGGCAGCCTTTACCTGACCCATTCGTGGGACGGCGAGGTGAAGGGATTGAAGGATTTCCCGCCGGATCAGCGTCCTCCGGTGGCCGTGCCTTATTTCGCCTTCCGCATCATGGTCGGCATCGGCCTGCTGATGCTCGCCATCGTCGTGTGCGGAATGGTGCTGCTGTGGCGACGGCAGGTCGATACGAGTGCTTGGTATCTAAAACTCTGTCAGCTCGCTTTTCCGGTCGGCTTCATCGCCGTGATCGCCGGCTGGACGACGACGGAGGTCGGGCGGCAGCCTTGGACCATCTACGGTTTGCTGCGAACGGCCGATTCGGTCTCGCCGTCGCTGACCGGCTTCGACGTGCTGCTGTCGCTGCTGCTCTACGTCGCCGTCTACCTGATCATCTATCCGGTGGGGCTGACCCTGATGCTCCGGCTCGTTTGGGCGGGCCCCGGCGCGCAAGCTCCGGACGGCGGCACTCCGGTCGCAGGCAGCCGGCTGCTGGGGCCCGTTGAAGCCATGCCGTCGTCGTCCGAGGGGCGAGCGTGATGCTGCCGTCGCTCAGCCTGATCCCGATCTGGACCGCAATCCTTGCGGCCGGCGTTTTCTTCTATGTCGCCCTCGACGGTTTCGATCTCGGCATCGGCATCCTCTATCAATTCGCGCCGGATCGGGACGCGCGCAACGCCATCATGAACTCCATTGCGCCGATCTGGGACGGCAACGAGACCTGGCTGATCCTCGGCGGCCTCGGCCTGCTGGCGGCCTTCCCACTGGCGTTCGCCATCATCATCCCCGCCGTCTACTTCCCCATTCTCCTCATGCTGCTTGGCTTGATCTTCCGCGGGCTCGCTTTCGAGTTTCGCTATCGCGACGCCGAGCACCGCGGATTCTGGGATCACGGGTTCTGTTACGGATCGCTGCTGGCCACGTTTGCGCAGGGGTGCGTCCTCGGCGCGTTCATCCAAGGCTTCCATGTCGAAGGGCGGCAGTTTGCCGGCAGCTCGTTCGATTGGGCGACCCCGTTCGCCCTGGTGACGGGGCTGGCCTTGGTGTTCGGTTACGCGCTGCTCGGGGCAGGCTGGCTGATCATCAAGACAGAGGGCGCGCTGCAGGCTTGGGCGCGGCGCCTCGGCAGGCGCGCCCTGATCGGCGTCGTGCTGGGCGTTCTGGTCGTCAGCCTATGGACGCCATTAGCCGATGCACAGATTGCGAGCCGCTGGTTCGGCTGGCCGAACATCGCGCTGCTCGCCCCGGTGCCGCTCATCACGGCCGCCTTGGTCTGGTACGAATGGCGGTCGCTGCACGACGCCTCCGAGTATGCGCCGTTCCTCGCGGCGCTCGCGCTGTTCGGTATGTGCTATCTCGGCATCGCCATCAGTCTCTGGCCGATGATCGTGCCAAGACACTTTACGCTGGAGCAGGCCGCCGCTTCCGAGAGCACGCAGGCCTTCCTGCTGATCGGAACGCTCGCCCTCCTGCCGGTGATCTTCATCTACACCGCGTGGTCCTATTGGCTTTTCCGCGGCAAGGTGCGCGCCGACATCGGCTACCACTGAGTCGCAGCCCACGGACGCGGCGTAGTCTTCACACCGTCGGCAACACCGAGAACCGCTCGCCGGGCCGTCGTCGCGAGATTGCCTCGGGTCCCGCCTCGTTGATGTCAACCGCCGTGACGCGCGCACCGGGCGGGCCAAGCCGGCAAGCCTCGACCATCGCGGCGACCGCCTCCGCCGGCCCAGCGAAGACGGCCTCGACCGAGCCGTCGCGCCGGTTGCGGACAAAACCTTCGAGGCCTCGCGTGAGCGCCGCGTATTCGGTCCAGGCGCGATAGCCGATACCCTGCACGCGGCCGCGGATGATCACGTGGCGAATGGTCTCGGCCGCGCTCACGCCAGCGCTCCAGTCTCGACGGCGCGCACGCCATGCCGGTCCGAGCCCGACCAGCGCGCAAGCTCGCGGATATAGGAATTCGGCAGATCCCAGTCGCGCGCCGCCTTGATGACGATCTGCAGATAGCCGGGACGCGGCCGCCCGGGCACGTCGTCGCGGCCAATATAGATCAGTGCGGCTCGGCGCTTCCCGTCCTGGCAAACCGGCAGCATGCAGCGCCGGTAGAGCCCCGACGCCACGCTCTCATAGGCATTGAGCGCAGCGAGCTCGCGCGGGCCGACGCGCCAAAGCACGCCGTGCACCGTGCGGCCGGGGTGCGGGCGGATCGAAGCATAGCCGTCGGCGGTGATGATGAAGCCCCAACCATCGAGTCGGGCGCGACCGAGCACGTGCGCGCCGGGACAGCGCCGACCCATCGCTTCACGGCTCATATTCGATCCATAGGCGAAGCACGCGTTCATAGGACGCAGCTCATGGATTCAAGGGCGCGGCCGGCACGGGGGCCGGCGCGCTCGGGCGCGTGCCCGCCCACAACGAAAGCGCGAACGTGATCAGAACCGGGATGCAGGCGATCAGCACCAACATCATCAAGACGACGTGCAGGAGGTCGAACTGGCTCGGCGCACTGAAGGCGCCGATCAAGTAGAAGACGACGTAGAAGAGGAGGATGTTCTGCAGCGACGCGGTCTGCGGATCCGCCGTTGCATCGCTCGCAGCGGGGACGAAAAACGCGACCGCCACGATCAACATGATCATCGCGAGCGCATCGATGACGGCAACACCAACGGCCGGCGCGGGCGAGCGGCCGGCGTCGCGCAGACGATTGGCGTGGAGCGCGAACCACAGCCAAAGCAGGCCCGCCTGCGCGATCGCAAACGGCCAAACGCCGATGTGCATGACGGCCCATTGGAGGGTCAGCATCTGCGAGGCGATGACGGCGGCGTAGAGCACCATGGCGGCGAGTGCGAAGTCCCGCTTCCCGACGCGTCCGGATGAGGCGAAGAACAGACCAAGCGCACGCATTGCATTCTCCCCCCGCGGCGCACCCGGCAGCACGCCATGCTGGCGCGGTTCCGGCGCTTGCTCCACGCTCGCCATTCCGGGGCGCCGGAATGACTGCCGAGGGGCGGGACCATTGACCACCGTCACAACATCAGGATGCCCGATTCGGGGCCGATGGCGCGATCAGGCGAATTCCAAGACGACGGCGTCGACGGCCAGGCTGTCGCCGGGCTTGGCGTAGATCGCCCTCACCACACCGTCGCGCTCGGCGCGCAGCACGTTTTCCATTTTCATGGCTTCAACCACCGCGAGCGTCTCGCCGGCCTTGATTTCTTGGCCCGGCGCTACGGCGATCGAAAGGACAAGACCCGGCATCGGGCAGCGCACGGCCTTGCCGCCGTTGGCCGATTGCTTGACCGGCATCAGCCGCGCCGCCGCAGCCTCCGCGTGCGTGAATACATGGGCCTTGGCCTCGATCCCGTGATGGCCAATGACAAAGCCGTTGGGGATCACGCGCACCTGCACCGCGATCGGCACGCCGTCGACGGCCCCTAGCCACAGCCGCTCGCCGAGCTTCCAGGTGGACTGCAGCATGAATTCGCCGCCGTCTTCGAACGTGACGGCAATCCCTTCGCCAGCCTGCGCCACCTCGCAGAAATACTCGGCCTCGCCGAGCCGCACGATCCGCGCACGGTCGAAACGAACGGGCCTTCCAGGCAATTGCCCGGAAATCTTGCGCTTGCGTTCATTGCCGAGGTGATCGATCGCGGCGGCGACGGCGGCAAGCCGGTGTGCGACGGCGCCGGTTGGAGTGACGCCGTGGAACCCCTGCGGGTATTCCTCGGCAACGAAGGCGGTGGAGAGCTTGCCCGAGCGCCAGCGCGGATGCTGCATCAGCGCGGCGAGAAACGGGATGTTGTGGCGGATGCCGTCGATCGTAAAGGCGTCGAGCGCGTTCGCCTGCGCATCGATCGCCGCCGCGCGGGTCGCGGCGTGCGTCACGACCTTGGCGATCATCGGATCGTAGTAGAGGGAAATCTCGCCGCCTTCTGCGGCACCCGTGTCGATGCGCAACGTCACGCCGTCGGCCTTGCCCTCGGCCGGCGGCCGATAGCGCACCAGCCGTCCGGTCGAGGGAAGAAAATTGCGGTAAGGGTCCTCGGCGTAAACGCGGGTCTCGATTGCGAAGCCTTGCTGCTGAACATCCTTTTGCGCAAGCGCGAGCCGCTCCCCCGCGGCGATCCGGATCATCTGCTCGACGAGGTCGATGCCGGTGACGAGCTCGGTGACCGGATGCTCGACCTGCAGCCGCGTGTTCATCTCGAGGAAATAGAAGCTCTTGTCCTGGCCGGCGACGAACTCCACCGTGCCGGCGGAATCATAACCGACCGCCCTGGCGAGCGCGACCGCCTGCTCGCCCATGCGCTTGCGAGTGGCAGGATCGACGAGCGGCGACGGCGATTCCTCGACGATCTTCTGGTTACGGCGCTGGATCGAGCATTCGCGCTCGCCGAGATGGATGACGTTGCCGTGCTTGTCGCCGAGCACCTGAATCTCGATATGGCGCGGGTCGGTGATGAATTTCTCGATGAACACGCGATCATCGCCGAAAGAGGACTTGGCCTCCGAGCGTGCCCGCAAAAAGCCCTCGGCGACCTCGGCAGCGCCGTGGGCGATCCGCATGCCCTTGCCTCCGCCGCCGGCGGAGGCCTTGATCATGACCGGAAAGCCGATCTCCTGCGCAATCCGCAGCGCCTGCTGCTCGCTCTCGATGACATTCGGCGAGCCCGGAACGGTCGACACCTTGGCGGCGGCGGCAAGGCGCTTGGATTCGATCTTGTCGCCCATGGCCGCCATGGCGTGCTGGTTCGGCCCGATGAAGACGATGCCGGCCCGTTCGAGCGCCGCCGCAAAGGCCGCACGTTCGGACAGAAAGCCGTAGCCCGGATGCACCGCTTGCGCGTTGCTCTTGCGGCAGGCCTCGACGATGTTGTCGATCACCAGGTAGCTCGCCGCCGCCGGCGCCGGACCAATCGGCACCGCCGCGTCCGCCATCTCCACATGAAGCGCGTCCCGGTCGGCTTCGGAATAGACGGCAACCGTCTGGATACCCATGCGGCGCGCGGTCTTGATGATCCGGCAGGCGATCTCCCCGCGGTTGGCGATCAGAATGCGTTTGAACATGCGCGCGAGCTATTCCTTGGATGGTGCGAGCGGATCGGGGCGGCCAAAATGGGTCGATCGGTTTCTAGATCATTATGCCGGCGACGCAATACAACGCATTGAAGGGCTTATGCTAAAGTTGCGGGCCAATGAGTGATGGGCTTTCTTTCGGCGGCCTATCTTTGAAACGTGCCGCCTCTTACGATACCCAGTCGCACATCCTATAATCTTCTGGCGGCCGATCGACGGGCGGTCGCGGCAGAATTGAACCGCAGGAGGTGTCCATGGCACTCTCGATTGGCGATACGGCCCCGGATTTCGAAGCGGAGACCACCGAAGGGCGGATACGCTTTCACGATTGGATCGGCAATTCGTGGGCGGTCCTGTTCTCCCATCCGAAGGACTTTACCCCGGTCTGCACCACCGAGCTCGGCTATATGGCGCGGATCAAGCCCGAATTCGACAAGCGCAACGTCAAGATCATCGGGATCAGCGTCGATCCCGTCGACAGACATTCGCAATGGGCAAATGACATCAAGGAGACGCAGGGCTTTGCGCCGAACTACCCGATGATCGGCGACCCCGATCTGAAGGTAGCCAAGCTCTACGGCATGCTGCCCGCGAGTTCGACCGGAGACGCGTCCAAGCGCACCGCCACCGACAATCAAACCGTGCGCAACGTGTTCGTCATCGGCCCGGACAAGAAGGTCAAGCTGATTCTCGTCTATCCGATGACTACCGGGCGCAATTTCGACGAGGTGCTGCGGGTGATCGACTCGCTGCAGCTGACGGCGAAGCACAAGGTGGCGACGCCCGCGCAATGGAAGCAGGGCGAGGACGTGATCATCGCCGGCTCCGTCTCGGACGAAGACGCGAAGAAGACCTATCCGCAAGGCTGGAAGGCGCCGCGGCCCTACATCCGCATCGTCCCCCAGCCGCGTGACTGACCGGCCGGGTGCCAGATGCTGAGCGCCGAGCCCACAAGAATTCACGCGGGCGCGGCGCCAGGACCGCGCCGTGGCGGGCCGAACCGAGCGGGCGCACCTTAGCTGCGCCATGTCGCGCCGCACCAAATTGATTTCCACTATCATCACTTTGCTGTAATATTGAGCTTTTCGTCACCGACGCTCCCCACATCGGCGCTAAGATCGCCCGGGTAATGGCTCGGGAATTGCGACTACAGGAGATGCCATGTCCGCGCCGTCTGCCAATCTGCACTACTTTCGTACGTCGGCGTCTGCCGGAGCGGCAGGCTCCGCCGGCCCGTTGCTGTCTCCGGCGGAGGGCTTCGCCGCCCACGGCCATGACGCCATCCTGCTGATCGCCCGCGTCCTCATGGCCTACATCTTCGTCCAGAGCGGTTTTGGCAAGCTCATGGACATCGGCAGCTTCACGGCGGCCCTGGACGGCAAGGGCGTTCCGCTCGCCTCGGTGCTTGGCGTCGTCGCGCCTTGCGTTGAATTCTTCGGCGGTCTTGCGATCCTGCTCGGCTTCCAGACGCGCTATGCGGCGGGGCTGCTGGTCCTGTTCGTCATCGTGGCGACCGCGACCTCGCACCGCTTCTGGGAGTTCGCCGGTGAAGCGCGCCGAGGGCAGGAAATCCATTTCGACAAGAACGTCTGCATCGTCGGCGGCCTGCTGCTGCTGGTTGCCGTTGGCGGCGGACGCTTCAGCCTCGACCGGCTGTGGCGCAAGGCCTAAGCACCTGCCTTCTTGACCTTTCCCGCGCTGGCGCGCGCCGATGCCTTGGCTGGGGGCGAGGCGGAGGCTAAGAGCTACGGACCAAAGCTCAATCCACCGAGGTCCCGATGCGCGCCGACCAGCAGCCGCCGTTTGCCGACCTCCTCGGCATGCAGATCACCCATTTGTCGTCCGATCGGGTGGAGGCCGAGCTCTTGGTTCGCGAAGAGCTCAGCAACCGATTTGGCATCCTGCACGGCGGGGCCATCATGGCCTTGGCCGACAACCTCGGCGGCACCGCCACGACGGTCAATTTGCCGGAGGGGATGCAGACCACCACCATCGAGAGCAAAACCAATTTCTTCAGCGCGATCCCGGTCGGTGACACCGCGCGCGCCGAATGCACCCCTCTGCATCGCGGCCGCACCACCATGGTCTGGCAGACCAAGATCACTCGCAATGACGGCAAGCTCGCCGCGCTGGTGACGCAGACGCAGTTGGTGTTTCCGGCACGAGCCGCGAAGTAGGCTTGGCGCCCCCGACCGAGAGCGCCACCGTAGTCGATCTCGCTGAGAACGGAGCAACACATGGATGTGCGAGCCGCCATAGCGTTCGAAGCCGGCCGGCCGCTCGAGGTGACAAAGGTCCAGCTCGAAGGACCAAAGACCTACGAGGTGCTGGTGGAGATCAAGGCGACCGGTATCTGTCACACCGACGCCTACACGCTCTCCGGCAAGGATCCCGAAGGCCTGTTTCCGGCGATCCTTGGCCATGAAGGCGCGGGCGTGGTGGTCGATGTGGGTGCAGGCGTCACCTCCGTGCGAAAGGGCGATCACGTCATTCCGCTCTACACGCCGGAATGCCGGGAATGCGAATACTGCCTCTCGCGCAAGACCAATCTCTGTCAAAAAATCCGCACCACCCAGGGCGCCGGAGTCATGCCCGACGGCACCTCGCGGTTCTCGCTCGAGGGCAGGAGGCTCTATCACTATATGGGCACCTCGACCTTTGCGAATTTCACCGTGCTGCCCGAGATTGCGGTGGCCAAGATCCGCGAGGACGCGCCCTTCGACAAGGTCTGCTATGTCGGCTGCGGCGTGACGACCGGCATCGGCGCGGTCATCAACACCGCCAAGGTTGAGCCCGGCGCCAATTGCGTGGTGTTCGGCCTCGGCGGGATCGGGCTCAACGTGATACAGGGCCTGCGTCTCGTCGGCGCCAACAAGATCATCGGGGTCGATCTCAATCCCGACAAGAAAGCCTGGGGCGAGCGCTTCGGCATGACGCATTTCGTCAATCCGAACGAAGCAGGCGGCGACCTTATCAAATATCTCGTTGATCTCACCGGCGGCGGCGCCGACTATTCGTTCGAATGCGTCGGCAACGTCGATTTGATGCGGGCCGCGCTTGAGTGCTGCCACAAGGGCTGGGGCGAGAGCGTGATCATCGGCGTCGCGCCCGCCGGCGCCGAGATCAAGACCCGCCCGTTTCAGCTCGTCACCGGGCGCGTTTGGCGCGGCTCCGCTTTCGGTGGCGCGCGCGGCCGTACCGACGTGCCGAAAATCGTCGACTGGTACATGGAAGGCAAGATCGCGATCGATCCGATGATCACCCACACCCTGCCGCTCGCCGACATCAACAAGGCGTTTGACCTGATGCACGCCCGCGAGTCGATCCGCAGCGTGGTGGTCTATTGAGACAGGGACCAGAGGTCAGGGTAGAGAAGAATCAAGCCATATCACTGATTACTGACCACTGATCCCTGATAGGAGCCACCCATGCGCGCTGCGCCGCGCAAACCTCGCAAGACCAGCACCCGGGTCCCCCGGAAATCTTCCAAGGGGATGGAAGGCCACGACCAGCACCCGGTACGTCAGATGCTCGATCGCCTGAGCGATGCCTGGTGCGTCCTCGTGATCATGCACCTCGGCAGCGGGCCACAAGAGTTCAGTGCCTTGCGTCAACGGATCGATGGGATCTCGCAGCGTATGTTGACACTGACGTTGCGCAAGCTTGAGCGCGACGGCCTCGTCGGCCGCCACGCGCGCCCGACCATGCCGGCGCAGGTGGAATATGCGCTGACCAAGCTCGGCCGCTCCCTCGCCGTGCCAATCCGTGCACTCACCAAGTGGGGCGCCGACCATCAGCGGGCGATCGAGGCCGCGCGCGCGGCCTATGACGACCGGCAGGCGGTCTGACCGCCCGTTCACTCCGGCCGATGGCAGACCGCCTCGACGTTGTGACCATCAGGGTCGAGGACGAAGGCCCCGTAATAGTTAGGGTGATAGTGCGCGCGGATGCCGGGCGCACCGTTGTCGCGACCGCCGGCCTTCAAGGCCGCGTCGTAGAAAGCGCGAACCTGCGCGCGGTTCTCGGCCACGAACGCGATGTGGATGTCGGGCGTCGGATTGCCCCGTCCGGCGAGCCAGAATTGCGGCTTGCCGTCTTTGCCGAAGCCGACGGAGCCGGGCCCCTCCATGACCGCCGTGATACCGAGCGGTGCCAAAGCCTGGGTGTAGAACGCAAGGCTGCGGGCAAAATCCGCAACCGCGATGCCGACGTGGTCAAGGGTCATGATGCGGCTCATTGTGCGGGTAACTAATCGCTGCGGCGATGCGTGCCACCCTATAGCGCCAATCTCGTACGCGGCAAACCCGATATGATGCCGCTCACCCTGATGGACCCGCGTCACAGCGGCAGATTATCGTGCTTGCGCGCCGGCATCTCCACCTTCTTGCCGCGCAGAAGGGCTAGCGCCCGGGCGACGCGGCGGCGAGTAGAGTGCGGCATGATCACGTCGTCGATGTAGCCGCGCTCCGCCGCGGCGAAGGGGGAGAGGAAGCGTTCCTCGTATTCGCGCGTGCGGGCGGCGATCTTTTCCGGGTCGCCGAGGTCGGCACGGAAAATGATCTCGACGGCTCCCTTGGCGCCCATCACGGCAATCTGCGCAGTCGGCCAGGCATAGTTCAGATCGCCGCCTACATGCTTGGAGGCCATCACGTCATAGGCGCCGCCGAACGCTTTGCGCGTGATCACGGTGACGAGCGGCACGGTCGCTTGCGAATAGGCGAACAGCAGCTTGGCGCCGTGCTTGATCAGCCCGCCGTACTCCTGGGCGGTGCCGGGCAGAAATCCCGGCACATCGACGAAGGTGACGATCGGGATGTTGAAGGCATCGCAAAAGCGCACGAAGCGCGCGGCCTTGCGCGAGGCGTCGCTGTCGAGCACGCCGGCAAGCACCATCGGCTGATTGGCGACGAAGCCGACGCTGCGTCCAGCAATGCGGCCGAAGCCCACCACCATGTTCTTGGCAAAGGCTTCCTGAATCTCGAAAAAGTCGCCCTCATCGACGACTTTCAGGATCAGCTCCTTGATGTCGTAAGGCTTGATGGGATGGTCCGGGACGAGGGTGTCGAGCGAATTCTCGACCCGATCGGGATCGTCCTGCGAGGGCCATTCGGGGACGCCGGCCTCGCTGTTGGCCGGCAGGAAATCGATCAGCCGGCGCATCTGCAGCAACGCCTCGACGTCGTTCTCATAAGCGCCGTCGGCGACCGCGGATTTCACCGTGTGCACCGAGGCGCCGCCGAGCTCCTCGGCGGTGACGACCTCGTTGGTCACCGTCTTCACCACGTCGGGACCGGTGACGAACATGTAGCTCGTGTCCTTCACCATGAAGATGAAGTCGGTCATGGCCGGCGAATAGACGTCGCCGCCGGCGCAGGGGCCCATGATCACCGAGATCTGCGGGATCACGCCGGAGGCGATGACGTTGCGCCGAAACACCTCGCCGTAGCCGCCGAGCGCGGCGACACCTTCCTGGATACGCGCGCCGCCGGCATCGAACAGGCCAACGATCGGCGCGCGGGCGCGCATCGCCATATCCTGCACCTTGATGATCTTCTGCGCATGGGTCTCCGACAGCGAGCCGCCGAACACGGTAAAATCCTTGGAGAACAAAAAGACCGCGCGCCCGTTGACCGTGCCCCAGCCGGTGACGACCCCATCGCCGGGGATTTTCGTGCGCTCCATGCCGAATTCATGCGAGCGGTGCTCGACGAACATATCGAGCTCCTCGAACGAGCCCTTGTCGAGCAAGAGCTCGATGCGCTCGCGCGCGGTGAGCTTGCCGCGCCGGTGCTGCGCCTCGACGCGCTTCGCGCCCCCGCCGGCCCGTGCGTCGGCACGGCGCAACTCCAGCCTGTCGAGAATCTCTTTCATGCCCCTGCCCGGCCTGCATCTCTCCCCGCTCTGCATAGCACGCGGCGCGGAGCGGCGACATGCAACCTGGTGGCTCGGATTACCGCACCTGCACCCAGGACTACACGCCCCGCGGCGCCCGCCGAACCCGCAATGCTCGCGCGCCAAAAACTTTGCACCGGAGCGTGAACTAAAGTCGCCTCACCATTGTTCTAACCCTCGACAGCGCACGGGGAGCCTGTCCCGGTTCCAAAGGAACGGGACGGGCCCGGGGCTGTTGACTGGCGCGCTATGGGGCTGCGCAGACCTACGCATGCCCGAAAGACTTGATTTCACTGGAACGCGGCGGCCCAGGGCCGCCTGCTAACATTGGAGAGATAAACGTGCAGACAATGATACGACGTTCACTCGCCGCCGCAGGCATTGCCATGGCTCTTGCGGCGTCCGTGGCTTGGGCACAGAACCCACCGGTGCGGGTGCGCGGCACGATCGACAAGGTCGATGGCGATACATTGATGGTAAAGTCTCGAGACGGGACCGAGTTGACGATCGTACTCGCCCCGGACGCAAAAGCTGCCGCGATCGTGAAGGCGTCGCTCGCCGACGTCAAGCAAGGCGGCTATGTCGGGGTCACCGCCATGCCGCAGCCCGACGGCAGCCAGAAGGCGGTCGAGGTGCACATCTTTCCCGAGGCCTTGCGCGGACTTGGCGAAGGGCACCGCCCGTGGGACCTGCTACCGCAAAGCACCATGACCAACGCCAATGTCGAGCAGGCGGTCACGGCGGCTGACGGCCAGACGTTGACTCTCAAATACAAGGATGGCGAGAAGAAAATCATCGTGCCGACGGACGCCCAGATCGTCGCCTTCGCTCCCGGCGACCGCGGCGAGCTCAAGCCCGGAGTGAAGATCTTCGCCGTCGCCGAAAAGCAACCCGACGGGAGCTTGAAAGCCGCCCGCGTCAATTATGGCAAGGACGGGCTGACGCCGCCCATGTAGTTCCCATCGATGGGCGGTAGCCCGCGTGGAGCGGAGCGGAACGCGGGCGAGAACCCCGTTTCGCTGCGCTTCACGTGAGCGTGCGAATCAGTCCACAAGACAATCCTGGAAGACGATCCTGGAAGCTGGAAGAGAGATTTCGTTTGCCAGGACGCGCCGTTGACAGACGGCTGTAAGTGGTTCAACTGAAGTCGACGAACGTCGTAGCAATCGCCGCTCGGCAGAAGCCGACGGACCGTCGGAGGGAGGTTTTTCATGAAGCTTTACATGCACCCGGTCTCGACCGCATGCCGTCCGGTGATGCTCTTCATCGCCGAAAACGGCATCAAGTGCGACGAGGAGGTCGTCGATATCCTCAAAGGCGCGCATTATCAGGAGCCGTACGCCTCGCTCAACCCCAACAAGTTGATACCGATGCTCGATGATGACGGTTTCCGCCTGACGGAAAGCTCGGCAATCCTCAAATATCTCGCCGACAAGAACAACCTGCCGTCCTACCCGAAGGATCTCAAGGAACGCGCCAAGGTCAACGAGGTCATGGACTGGGTGAACACAAACTTCTATCGCAGCTTCGGCTACGATCTCTGCTACCCCCAGCTCTTCCCCAACCTGAAGCGGCGCAGCGACGAGGCGCAGTCGGCAACCTTGGAAATGGGCAAGGAGGGCGCCAAGCGCTGGCTGCAAGTCCTCAACGACTACTGGATTGGGGCGAATAAGTCCTATCTGTGTGGCAATACGATCACGATCGCTGACTACTTTGCGGCCGGGATCGTGACGATCGGCGACTTCATCGGCGTCGATTTCTCGGCCTATCCGAATGTGAAGCGCTGGCTCGACAATGTGAAGAAGCTGCGCACTTGGCCGAAGGTGAACGAGACGTTTAACGGATTCGTTGCGTCCTTGAAGGGCCAGAAGTTCGTCACGCCTTGAGGTGCGGCGATGCGCGCCGGGCCCGCCGGCCCGGCGTTCAGCCCCAAAGCTCGCGGCTCGCCAGCGCCGCGCCCTCAGCAAGCGCTTCGAGCTTTGCCCAGGCGACCAGAGGATGGATGCGGCCACCGAGGCCGCAATCAGTCGACGCGATGACGCGCTCCCTGCCGACGATGTTGGCAAACCGAAGGATGCGCTGAGCGACGAGTTCGGGGTGCTCCACCACGTTCGTGGCGTGGCTCACCACGCCGGGCAAAATGAGCTTGCCGTCGGGCAGCTTGACGTCCTGCCATACGGTCCATTCGTGCTCATGCCGGACGTTGCCGGCTTCAAACGAGTAGGCCTGGCAATTGACCGCCAACATGACGTCGACGATGTCACGCAGTGGGATATCGGTCGTGTGCGGGCCGTGCCAGCTGCCCCAGCACAAATGAAACCGGATCCGGCTTTCGGGCAGGCCCTTGATGGCGTGATTGAGCGCCTCGACCCGGACCATCGAGAACCTTTTGTAATCCTCCACGCTCGGCTCCGGATTGATCATGTCCCAATTCTCGGCGATTGACGGGTCGTCAAGCTGGAGGACCAATCCGGCATCGATGATGGCCTTGTACTCTTCGCGCATCGCATCGGCGCAGGCGAACAGGAACTCTTCGTCGGTCTTGTAGTACGCGTTGGCAAGCCGCGAGGCGCTCCCCGGAGCGACCGAAGTCATGAAGCCCTCCTCGACCCCGCAAGTTTCCAGCGCGGCCTTGAAATGCGCGATGTCGGCCTGGATCGCCTCCTTTCCCTTGTAAAATACCGGGCCCACGCACACCGGCCAAGCAGTCGCCCGCGGGCCGGTATAAACCCCGCCCTCCGGATCGGTGTAGACCGCCAAGAACTTCGTCCGATCGCGGCGGTCAGCGAAGCTTGTGAGCACGACCTCGCCGGGCCGATGCCGCTTCGGCGGAGCCTCGTACATCCCTGGCCCCCCAAGGTCGAGCCCGCTGAGGCGATTGAACGAGTAGCTCCACCAGGCCCGGTAGTTCACCTGGTGCCCCATGGCTTTGCCGAACTCACCGTCACCTGGGACATCGATGCCGATGTTCTGCTGCCGGCGGACGACGTCCACGACGGCCGATCGGAGCTGCTCTTGGAAGCGCTGCTCGTCGGCCGTCTCGCCCGCCTCGCGCGCGCGATTGGCCTCGATCAAATCATCCGGACGCGGCAGGCTCCCGGCCTGAGTCGTCAGGATGTGATCACGACTCATTCTCATAGTTGCCGTTCCGTATCGAGGCCAATCGCCTTACGCACCGTCTAGCGATGACCCGAAGCTCGTGCAAAGCGTGCTGCTGACTGACACGAACCTCGGATCGGGACACTAGGCCGCCTTCTTGCCCCAGAGGCGTGAGGAGGCGAGATCGGCGCCCTGGCGGCAGGCTTTCAGCTTCGCCCACACGACATCCTCGGTCACCCACTCCCACCCGGCGAACGTGCCAAAGCCGCAGTCCGAGCTCGCAATGACCCGCTCGCGATCGCCGACCGCGGCGACCGCCGCCTCGAGCCGCTGGGCGACCACCTCGGGATGCTCGACAAAGTTGCTTTTCGAATCGATTACGCCCGGGAGCAGCACCATATGGTCGGGCAACTTGTGCCGGCGCAACACCGAGATCTCATGCTGGCGGCGCGGATTGGCGAACTCGATGCTGAGCCCCCCGACATTGGCCTGGTAGAGAACCGGCAGCAGCAGCTCGAGCGCCACATCGTAAAGGTGCGGCCCCTCCCAGTTGCCCCAGCAGATGTGCAGGCGCACCCGGTCGCGCGGGATGCCGGTAAGCGCCTTGTTGAGCGCCGCAATGTGCTGCTCGATGATTTTGACGAATTCCGCATCGGACTTGTCCTGATAGAGCAGGACGCGTTCCATCGCCAGATCCGGCGCGTCGATCTGCAGGACGAAGCCCGCATCGACCACCGCCTTGTATTCGTAGCGCATCTCGCGGGCGATCGCGTCGAGATACGCCTCGTGCGAGGGGTAGTAGGCGTTGAGCATCGTCGTGGCGATGATCCCCGGCGAAGGCTCGCTCTTGAAGCACTCGGGGAACGGCGGCTTCACCTCCGCGGCGAGCCGTTTCAGCATGGCTACCTCGGTATCGATGCCCGTCTTGTCGTGGTAGTGCAGCTCGCTGACCGCCTGCGGCGCGTCGAAAACCTTGCCGGTCTTCGGAATGCGCGAGAGCATCTTCTTCGTGAACAACGGAAACTCGATGAACTCCTGGGCATACGGCCGCGTCGACTTGCCGCCGAAGCCGGACATCCGCTGTGGCACGTAGGTCTGGAAACCGACGCGCCCTTGCTCGCCGTCGTTGGCAATATCGACGCCAGCCTCGCGCTGCTTCTGCAGCACGTGCCGGACCCGCTGCTCCACCATTGCGGCGAGCTTGCCCTTGTCGACGGATTGACCGAGCTCGTCCTCGATCAGCAGCTCGCCAAGCTCCTCGCCACGTGGCAAGCTGCCGACGTGTGTCACCAATATGCGATCCGTGCTCTTGTGCATGATTCCTTCCTCCCGTGCTGCTAGGCTTTTGACGCCACCTGGGGTCGATGCGGCGTCTGCGATCGCCGCGTGTCCACCTGCGAGCACCGTACTGACAGGACGTCGGCTCCGTCAAGTTGCCGTCCGCGCGTGTGACTTTGCCCAACGCGCGATGAAGGTTACCGTGGGCAGCAGCCCCCGTGCCCATCAAACAACAAGGTGGTCTTAGCTGATTTTGATGCCTGCCCGAGCTGACTCGACTTAAACTCGGGCATGGCGCATACTGTTGAAAGGCAACGCTCCGAAACAATCACAGTTGCCGTGAAACCGGGTAGGAATGCAGAGGGCTTGATCGGCAGCGCTGTCGGCTTTGGTGCGTGGTCTAAAGGGCCGCGCGGCTTTCACGTCCGCAACGACGTTCACACACTAGGGAGGAATGCATGTCTCGTAGATTGACTGGACTTTTAGGGGCGGCCGCGTTCGGCCTTGCAATGCAGATCGCCGGCACAATTCCCGCCGGCGCGCAAGCGAGCAAGTTCGCCGGCATCGATCTGGACCCGAACAAGGTTGGCACCGTCAACGATTTTCAGCCGATGTCGAAATTCTGCGGCACCAAGCCGATCAAGGTGGCGCTGTCAGATGGCTGGGGCGGCAATTACTGGCGCCATATCGTCCGCGCCGAGTTTGAGGACGAAGCCTCCAAATGTAAGAACATCACCGAGACCCGCTATACCGACGGCGAGTTCAAGCCCGAGAAGCAGATCGCCGATATCGAGGGGCTGATCGCGCAGAAGTTCGACGTCATCGTCACCTTTCTGGATGGCGGCGCGGCGATCTTGAAAGCGACACGCGAGGCGACCGCGGCCGGCATCGCGGTCGTGCCCTATGACACCGGCGACAATTTCCCGGGCGTGCTCGGCAAGGACTATGTCGGTTACGTCACTGAAAGCCAAACCAGGGTCGGCCAGCAATTCGCCGAGTGGCTGGCGAAAACTCTGCACGGCAAGGGCAACGTCATTATGTTCGGCGGCACGCCGGGCAATCCGATGACACAGGCGCAGATCGGCGGCTGGCAACCCGTGTTCAAGAAATATCCGGGCATCAAGGTGCTGGAGGCCGATCCCGTGCCGACCAATTGGGACCCCGCAATGGCGCAGCAAAAGACCGCGGCGCTCATTGCCAAATACCCGCAGATCGATGGCGTCTATAGCGAGACCACGGGTCCAATCCGCGCCTTCCTCGCAGCCGGCAAGCCGCTTCCCGCGTATGTCGGCCAGTCGCTGATGGACCTGAGCTGCTTGGCGGCCGATAACCCGGGCTTCAAGATGGCGAGCATGGACGCGCATACTTGGATGGTACGGCTCGCCTTGCGCAAGGCGGTGGCAGCGGCCCAGGGCATCAACAACACCGAGCCCAGCCTGATCACGCTCCCCTTCACCGAGGACACCACCGTGGACGATCGCGACCTCGCCGTGAAATGTGACAAGGCGGCGCCGAAGGACTCGATCCCCTCGTCGATGCTGACGAAGGCACAACAGGTGGCGGCGCTCGGCGGCAAGTGAGCCTCGCGTGCGCCCGCTCCCCTGCAAAAGGAGCGGCGCGCAGCCGCAAAATTCCTCTCCGCCCATCGAGGCGGAGAGGGGTTGGAAGATGGTGCAGCGATGAGGGAATCGCGTGCCACGAATCGCGGCCTTGCGGTGTGCGGCGCGATCTCCACCCCCGCTCCTCCCCTTTTCAAGGGAGGGGCGCAAGATGTAGGTTCAATCTCATCCGAGCGTAGGAGCCTCGTTTGGCGATGCCAGACGAATTGAAACTGCGTCTGCGCATGCCGAGCTTCGGCCAAAACTTCACCGAGCTGCCGTTGGCGGCGAGGTCGTTCCTGGCCACCGCGCTCCTCGTCCTGATCGGCGGCATCGCGGCGCCGAGCACCGTCAACTCCGCCGCGATTCTCTCCACGCTGCCCTATTTCGCGATCCTGGCGGTGGCCTCGATCGGTCAGCATCTGGTGGTCCAGCAGCGCGGGCTCGACCTCTCCACCGCCGGCATCATATCCTTCGCCGCCGTGGTGGTGACCAAGCTGCCCGCAGGCAGCACCGACTTCGGCATTGTCATTTTCTACGTGCTGCTTGCCTTGGCGGTCGGTGCCGCGATCGGCGCTGTCACCGGGCTCATCGTGACGCTGCTGCACGTGCCGCCGCTGGTCACGACGATCGGCGTCAACGCCATCCTGTTCGGCCTCACCTACTATGTCTCGACCGGCGCCTCGGTCCAGGTGCCGCCGATGCTGATGAACTTCTTCGTCGCGCGCTTCCTCTACGTGCCGAGCACGGTATGGGTGCTGCTTTTGGTCGCGGGAGCTACCGTTTTCGTGCTGACGTACACGACCGTTGGCCGCCGCTTTATCGCCATCAGCGTCAACCCCGCGGCCGCGCATGCGGTCGGCGTCCCGCTCAAAATCTACAGCATTGCGACCTATGCGCTGGCCGGCTTCATCTACGCCACGGCCGCGATCATGTTGTCGGGCTACCTCGTCTCACCCACCGTATTATGTGGTCTGCCCTATCTTCTCGGCACCATCGCCGCGGTGGTGGTTGGAGGTAACTCCTTGGGCGGAATGACCAAGGGCAGCGTCGTCGCCACCGTGATCGGGGCATTCTTCCTGACCTATCTGGCGCAGCTCGTGACCGCCCTCGGTTTCGGGGGTGCAGCTGAGGATCTCGCCGACGCCGTCATCGTCATCGGCGGCGTGGCGCTACCTGAATTGTCGCGACGGTTTCGGTATGCGTAGCGATCCGATCGAGGCGACGCCGTTCGTCCACGCCGCGCTGGCGCCGGTGATGGCGCTGCACGGCGTGCACAAAAGCTTCGGCCCGGTGCACGCGCTCAAGGGCGTCGATCTTGCCATCACGCCAGGTGAGGTCCATGCCATCGTCGGCGAGAACGGCGCCGGCAAATCCACGCTCATCGGCATTGCCTGCGGCGTGCTCAGAGCCGACGCTGGCACGATCCACTACAACGGCCAGGACGTGACCGCGCCGCATCCACGCCATCTGCGCGAGATCGGAATTTCGACGGTGTATCAGCATCCGGCGCTGGCACCCGATTTGACGGTGCTGGAGAATCTGCAGCTCGCGGCACCGTTGGCCGGACCGGACGGCGTCGCCGCGGCCGAGCAGATTCTGGCGCGCATCGCCACCGACCAGCTGCGGATGCCGGTGCACCAACGGGTGGCGGAATTGACGTTGGCGCAGCGGCATATCGTCGAGGTGGCGCGCGCGCTCGCCACCCGGCCCAAGGTGCTTTTTCTCGACGAACCGACCGAACCTCTGCAACAGGCTGACGTCCGCAAGCTGTTCGATCTGGTCGGGGAACTGATAGGCGACGGCGTTGCCGTCGCCTATGTCTCGCACCGACTGCACGAGGTCGACGAGCTTGCCGACCGCATCTCGGTCATGCGCGACGGCGAGATCGTCGACAGCCGGCCCGCGCGCTCGTTCACGCCAGGCGAGATTGTGACGTTGATCGCCGGGCGGCCCATAGGCCAGATCTTCCCGGCCAAGGCGACGCGGATCGGCGAGCCGTTGCTCGAGGTCAAAGGCTTGAGCGGGCGCGGCTTCGACAAGGTCGACCTCACTGCCCATGCCGGCGAGATCGTCGGCCTCGCCGGCGTCGAGGGAGAGGGGCAGCGCGAGTTCATTCGCACCGCCGCCGGCATCGATCCCCGGACGGCGGGTGAAGTGCGCGTCAAGGGCAAGCCGCTCATGGGCGATAGTCCGGGCGTCTTTCGCCAGGCCGGCATCGGCTTCATCTCGGACGACCGCCATGCGGAGGGTGTTTTTCTTAGTCTGACGCTGCGCGAAAATCTCGGCCTCGGTATGTTGGGGGCGATCTCGCACCATGGCGTGATCGATCGCGCGGAAGAAGCGCAGCGGGCCAAGGAGATCACCGCGAGCTTGCGGATTCGCGCGGCCTCGATCGAGTCCAAGCTCTTGGAGTTGTCGGGCGGAAACCAGCAAAAGGTGCTGTTCGGCCGCGAGATGGCGGCACAGCCGACGGCCTTGCTGGTGGACGAGCCGACCAAGGGCGTCGATATCGGCTCGCGCAGCGAGATCTATCAGCGGCTCCGAGCTGCCGCTGACCAGGGTCTTGCGGTTGCAGTGCAGTCCTCGGACGGGATCGAGCTCGAGGGCATTTGCGACCGGGTGCTGATCTTCGCGCGCGGCCATATCGTGCGCGAATTGAAGGGTGATGAGGTGACCGACGCCGCCATCACCGAGGCCAATCTCACCGCGACCGTATCGCGCGTCGGCGACTCGACCGTGCACGCCACCGGCCGCCGCTGGCACAAGCTGCTCGCGAGCGACCACTTTCCTGCCATCGTGCTGGCGGTGCTTACCGTCTTCATTCTCGGCGGGACGCAGGCGCTCAACGCCTATTTCCTGTCGCCGTTCAGCGTCAAGAGCATCCTCTCCTTCGTCGCCATTCTCACCTTCCTCTCGAGCGCACAGTTGGCGACGATCCTGGTCGGCGCCATCGATCTTTCGATCGGCGCACTCGCCGGGCTCTGCGTCGTGCTCGCTTCATTCCTGACCCCGGACGGCGCCTCCGCCGGCGCGATCGCCGGCGGCATGGTGCTGATTCTCCTGTTCACCGTCGGCTTCGGCCTGCTGCAGGGCCTGCTGATCACCGGCCTGCGACTGCCGGCGATCGTTGTGACGATCGCCACGTTCATCGGGCTACAGGGCATCTCGCTGCTGCTGCGGCCGACCGCCGCCGGCTCGATCAGCGATGTGCTGTCCGACCTGACGCAGTTCCGGATCTGGGTCGTGCCTTTCGGCATCGTGCTCACGCTGGCGATGGTCGCGGGCGCCGAGTTGCTGCTCTACCGTACCGATATCGGCAGGCGGTTTCGCGCCGTCGGCTCCAATCCGCTGGCCAGCCATCGGCTCGGCATCAACAGCCGCCATCTCACCATTCTGGCCTTCGCCGTCTCGGGGTTCCTGACCGGGATCGGCGGCCTCATGCTGGCAGGCCAGGTTGGCATCGGCTCGCCCAGCACCGGTACTGACTACACGCTGATGAGCATCACCGTCGTGGTTTTGGGCGGCGCCAGCATCTCCGGCGGACGCGGCTCGTTCCTGTGCACGCTCATGGGCGCCGCGCTGGTGCAGGCGGTCTCAAGCGCGTCATCGTTCATCAACGCGAACTCTTCGGTGCATTACGGCGTGATCGGCTCGTTGACGCTGTTGGCCGCGGCCTTCTTCAGCATCGCGCGCCGCCATCGCATCGTCCCGGCCCGCGCCGAATAAGAGAGTTCCGGGTCAACTCACGCCGGCCGCCTTATCCCCGGCCGTGGCTGGAAGATTTCGGGGGCCTCTCTGTGCAGCGAACCTCGCGGCACCCGTCATTTCGGCGGCGCGGCCCCGGCGGGCGGAACGACCTTCATCACGAACTGCGTCGGCTTCTCGTTCGCACCAAACGGTCCGGGAACCTTGTTCTTGACCGGCGGCAACGTCTTGAGGAAGGCCGCGATCGCTTGCGCATCCGATTTCGAGAGATCCGCAAAGGCGCGCCACGGCATGATCGGCGCGAGCCCGCGCCCGTCGGGGCGGAAGCCGGTTTGGATCGCGGTCACGATCTGCTCGTTGGTCCAGTTGCCCAAACCGGTTTCCTTATCCGGCGTCAGATTTGGACCGTGGAAAACGCCGAGGCCTGGAAGCTCGAAGCCCACTTCGGAGCCGCCGAGGAAGCGCGCCATATCCGGCTTGCCCAAGAAATATCCGGGGGTATGGCAATCGTTGCAGCCAGCGACCGCGACCAAGTATTTGCCGCGTGCCACTTGTGAGTCAGCCTCGCCCGTCGCCCTGACCTTGGCGTATAGGCCGACCGCCCCCGCTCCCACGATCACACCGACGAGCGCTGCCACTCCTAGCGCGATATTTGTATTCATCTCGTGCCCCAAAAGGTCAGCATGATTGTTCTCGGCGATTTGACCTGGACCGCGAGCTTGCCACACCGCCAATAGTGCGGAAAGCATATCTGAAAGGCGTTTGCTCGTTAGTCCCAAGTAATTTGATGGCGCCCGGCATCGGAGGTAAATATTTGCTGCGCTTCACGCGCGCGACGCTTCCGTCGAAGCGATAAAAATACCGGCGAAGACCGCCGCGAGGCCGATAATCAGATTGAGCCCAATCGGCTCGTTGAGGATGATGGCTGCAACGATTGAAGCCGCAAGCGGATTGACGGTCATGGTGTTGGCGACCCGGGTCGGGGTGGTCCGCTCGAGCGCAAAGACCCATAAGTAGAAGGCGGCAGCGCCGCCGAAGATGCCGAGATAGGCGACAGCAAGCCATTGCGGGGCGCCAAACCCGCGGACCACCGCAAACCCGTTCGTTGCGCCGGCCAAGACCACGACCGCCGCCCCGCCGAAGGCCATACACGCGGTCACGAAGCCCAGCGCGCTCGATCGGCGGATAAAAGGGCGCGACCACACATTGTAGAGCGCCATGCACAGCGTCGCGCCAAGCATCAGCAGATCGCCGCGCCAAAAGCCGGCCGGCGCGTCGCCCAGGCTGCTCAGCAGCGCGACCGCGACACCGCCCATTGCCAGCAGCACGCCGAGCGTCTTGCGCGCGGTCAAACGCTTGGCTCGCAACAGCGCCGCCGCCAACATGGTCATCAACGGCAGCGTCGACAGCGCGAGCGTGCCGCGAGCGACGGTCGTGTGCGTGAGCGCGATGTTGTAGAGTACAAAGAAGAGCCCGAAGAACATCAATCCGAGCGGCGCCACGACGATCCAATCGCGCCCCCGCGGCCAACGGCTGCGCAGCATGAGGGCAAGCGGCAGCAGGAGCAGGAAGCCGCCGCCAAAGCGAAATGCCGCGATTGTCACCGGATCAACCGCACCGACGACGAAGCGGGTGGCCGCAGCCGCCATGCCACCGAGCGCGCTCGAGAGGATGGCGGCAAGCAGGCCCATCCGTTCGTTCCGTGGGAGCATGCCGCACCGCCAGAATCGATGACTGCCGGGGCGCGAACCATGTTCCTTTTTTGTTCTTCATGTCAACGCGGGCTGGCGCGATTTTTCGCTCCGCTGCGGCCGCAATTGCGTCTAGCTTGCCGCCGCCGCAACGCACGGAGCTCGGCCCATGACAGATGCACCGCCAACGTCAGTGGCCCTACTCGGCACCTGGAAGATGGTTTCCTGGCAACGTGAGATCGTTGCGACCGGGGAAAGGCTAGACGCGCTCGGCCGCGACCCGATCGGCTACATCAGCTACGGGGATGACGGCCGCGTGCTGCTGCTGATCGTGGGCCGAGATCGCCCGGCCCCGCAGGCCGCCGTCCCAAGCGAGCGAGAGAAGGTCGGACTGTTCGACAGCATGATGGCTTATGCTGGGACCTACACGGTTGATGCCGAGAAAATCGTCCACCACATCGACACCTCCTGGAACGAAGCTTGGACCGGGACCGACCAGGTTCGATTCTACAAGATCGACGGCGATACCCTGGCGATCCGGGGAGCGCCGGCAAGAGATCCGCAGACTGGTCAAGAGGTCATCTATCATGTCGTGTTTCAGAGGCTTCCGCGATTAGGTTGAGATATTCCTGAGATTCCGGTGCGATCTAAGTTTGGAAGCAAGGCCGACGGAGGCGCAACCCGTGATGATCAAATCGCTCGATCACGTTCAGCTCGCCATGCCGACCGGGCGCGAGGCGGAGGCGCGTGCCTTCTACACGGGCGTCCTCGGCATCCCTGAGGTGGCCAAGCCTGAAAACCTGGCGCGACGCGGGGGCTGTTGGTTCGAGCGCGGACCGCTCAAGGTTCACCTCGGGGTCGAGGCGGATTTCCGCCCTGCCCGCAAGGCGCATCCGGCCTTCATCGTCGAAGACCTGGCCGCGCTGTCGTCGGCTCTCGACCGGGCCGGCTATAAGGCTAAGACCGACGAGCCGCTCGCCGGCTATTCCCGCGTATACGTCGACGATCCCTTCGGCAACCGCATCGAACTGATGGAGTCGGATCAGGCGACGTGACGAGCACCGGGACCTGCGATGGGTAAAGCGCAGCACAGCCCGTCACGATGGTGACGGATAACAATCATCTGTTTCTGATTCCGCAACAGATAAGTTTCGCGAAGAGTTCAGCCATACTACAACTCAACCGAGGAGCCGCAGCACCGTCGCGGCGGCTTGCAATTCGGCGAAACGGAAGGCCCGGCGTTCGAGGGCTGGCGCGTCGCGCCCCCACTGCTCCATGTTCCAATCCTCGTCGACATGCGCTGCGGTCCAGGCGGCATCGACGGAGATTTGGTCGGCAGCAAGCGCAAGCGCGAGCAGGGCTGAGCCCGTCAAGGTCGTGACCGAATGCAGCGCCGCGGTGCGCCAGGCATCGCCCGGTATTGCCGCCCGCGCCGCCGCAAGCGCCGACTCGGGCTGCGGAACGAAGATCACGCCCTCGGCCAGCGCGAATCGCACGCCAAGTGCTTCGGCCGCCCAAGCGAGCACCGGATCCCAATGCTGCGCTTGCCGCGCCACCAGGCCCGCGGGTTCGGCCGCGCGATAGAGCACGAGATCGGTCGCGAGATATTTGGCGATCTCGTCGGCGACCGGTTGCGGTGCATTAACGATGCCGTCGATGATCGTATTGGCCAGCCGGGTAAGCGGCATGCGGGCGAACTCGATGAACTCGCCCTGCGCGTTCCACTCCGCCGCCATCGCCTGCGCGAGCTCGCAGCTCGGTGCGGCCAAAAGGCGACTCGCCGGGGTCCTGGTCGGCTTGCCGTCGAGCAGAACCGCAAAGCCCTCCGTGCACGCGCTGACATCGGCTTGCTCATAAAAGCGCCGACGCTGCGGCAAGCGCATGGCACGCCGCGTCGCCTCGACGGGATCGGGCGGCTCCCCCTCGGAGATATCCTCCAATAGATCGCGCATCAGCCTTGCCACATTTGGTAAGTCGTGGCGAGGCGGAATGCGCTACCCGCGGCGGCAATTTGTGCGCCGCAATAGAGCCTTAACGTTGCGTAAGATTCCATATGTGGACATTAATTTTTTTTCACGGGGGTATGTGTACGATGCAAGTGACCTGCGGTCGCCAATATGGCATATCTGCGGTCCGCCTGTTCGGCGGGAATAGGCCCCTCAGCGCCGCGGTTATCAAATCGCTGCCATGTGCCAGCGCCAGTGGTGGACAGAAACCAGCGTCATATAAATACATCCGGCGTGAACCCGGCTGCAAGGCCAGGCCCTCAGAGACCCGAAACTGATGGCCCCGCGTTAGATGTGGGGCACGAGGTGTGAATGAAGCCTACCGACATTTCGGCGCCGGACTATTTCCATAAAGTCGTCGACTGCCAGTGGGCCTGTCCGGCGCACACGCCGGTTCCTGAGTACATCCGTTTGATCGCGGCGGGCCGCTACAGCGACGCCTATATGATCAACTGGCATTCGAATGTGTTTCCGGGAATTCTTGGCCGCACCTGCGATCGCCCTTGCGAGCCGGCGTGCCGGCGTGGCCGGGTCGAAAAGGATCCGGTAGCCATCTGTCGTTTGAAGCGTGTCGCCGCCGACTACAAAGACGACATCCGCGACCGCCTGCCGAAGCCGGCTTCCGTCAGGAAGGGCAAGCGCATTGCGCTCATCGGCGGTGGCCCCGCCTCGCTCACCGTGGCGCGTGATCTCGCGCCGCTCGGCTACGAATGCGTCGTGTTCGATGCGGACCCGCGGGCCGGCGGAATGATGCGGTCGCAGATTCCAAAATTCCGCTTGCCCGACGTGGTGATCGACGAGGAGTGCGGTTACATCCTCGATCTCGGCGTCGACTTTCGCGCCGGCAAACGCATCGACAGCATGAAGGCGCTGCTCGCCGAGGGATGGGACGCGATCTTCGTCGGTTCCGGCGCGCCGCGCGGACGCGATCTGGATATTCCCGGCCGCAAGGAAGCCGCGAGCAACATTCATATCGGCATCGACTGGCTCTCCAGTGTCTCGTTCGGCCACGTCAACAAGATCGGCAAGCGCGTCATCGTGCTCGGCGGCGGCAACACCGCCATGGATTGCTGCCGTTCTTCACGCCGCCTCGGCGGCGAGGATGTAAAAGTGGTCGTGCGCTCCGGCTTCGAGGAGATGAAGGCGTCTCCTTGGGAGAAGGAGGACGCGATGCACGAGGACATCCCGATCTTCAATTATCTGGTGCCGAAGGAATTCACGCACCAGGGCGGCCGCCTCACCGGCCTGTTGTTCGAGAAGGTGAAGGCGGTGCGTGACGCCAAGGGCCGGCGCGATCTCGTTCCGACCGGCGAGCCCGACGAGCATATGGCATGCGACGACGTGCTGGTGGCGGTCGGCCAGGAGAACGCCTTTCCCTGGATCGAGCGCGACATCGGGATCGAATTCAACAAATGGAGCATGCCGATCGTCGACGCGAAGACAATGGGTTCGACGCATCCGAAGATCTTCTTCGGCGGTGACGCGGCGTTCGGCCCGAAGAACATCATCTGGGCGGTGGCGCATGGCCATGAGGCCGCGGTTTCGATCGATAAGCTGTTGAGCGGCGAGGACATCAACGACCGTCCTTTGCCCGCCGTCGAGACGATCAGCCAGAAGATGGGCATCCACGAGTGGAGCTACGACAACGAGATCACGCTCGACAAGCGCTACCGGGTGCCGTTGCGCGACAAGGTGGTGGCACTACGCGACATCAAGGCGGAGGTGGAACTCGGCTACGACCCCAAGCTCGCGCTCGGCGAGGCCTATCGCTGTCTCAATTGCGACGTTCAGACCGTGTTCGCCTCGTCGCTGTGCATCGAATGCGACGCCTGCGTCGACATCTGTCCGATGGACTGCATCACGTTCACGGAGAACGGCGAGGAGGCCGATCTGCGCGGCCGGCTGCAGGCACCGGCAAAAAATCTCACGCAGGACCTCTACGTCGTTAATGAGCTCAAGACCGGTCGCGTCATGGTGAAGGACGAGGACGTGTGCCTACACTGCGGGCTCTGCGCCGAGCGGTGTCCGACCGGCGCCTGGGATATGCAGAAATTCCTTATTGAAATGACCTACGCAGGACCAGCATGCCACTCCAAAGTGTGAACGACTTCGTCGTCCGGTTCGCCAACGTCAACGGATCGGGCTCGGCGAGCGCCAACGAGCTGTTTGCTCGCGCGGTGATGCGCATGGGCGTCCCGGTGGCACCGCGCAACATCTTTCCCTCCAACATCCAGGGCCTGCCGACCTGGTACGAAGTGCGTATCTCCGAGGCCGGCCATCTCGGGGCGCGCGGCGGTGTCGATCTGATGGTCGCAATGAATCCGCAGACCTGGGACAAGGACGTGGCCTCGATCGAGCCCGGGGGATACCTGTTCTACGACTCGACGAAGCCCATGCCGCTGTCGAAGTTCCGTAGCGACATCACGGTCATCGGCATTCCGCTCACGGCTATCTGCAATCGCGAATATACCGATCCGCGCCAGCGTCAGCTTTTCAAGAACATCATCTATCTCGGCGCGCTGTCCGCGCTCCTCGACATGGATATCAAGGAGATCGAAAGACTGATCGGCGACCAGTTCAAGAGCAAGGACAAGCTGATCGCGCCCAACATGCATGCGCTGCAGCTCGGCCGCGATTACACGCTCGCCAATGTCGCCTGCCCGATCGGTGTGAGGCTGCGCCGCGCCGATGCGGTCGGCGACCGGATCTTCATCGAAGGGAATTCGGCGGCGGCTTTGGGCGCGGTCTATGGCGGCGCCACTGTGTGCGCCTGGTATCCGATCACGCCGTCGTCCTCGCTTGCCGACGCCTTCACTCGCCATTGCGCAAGGTTGCGCGCCGATCCGGCGACGAAGAAGAGCAAATACGCCATCGTTCAAGCCGAGGACGAGCTCGCCTCGATCGGCATGGTGATCGGCGCCGGGTGGAACGGCGCGCGCGCCTTCACGGCGACCTCGGGACCCGGCATCTCGCTCATGCAGGAATTTTTGGGCCTCGCCTATTTCGCCGAGATCCCGGCGGTGATCTTTGATGTGCAGCGCGCCGGCCCTTCGACCGGCATGCCGACCCGCACCCAGCAATGCGACATCACTTCCTGTGCCTACGCCTCGCACGGCGACACGAAGCACGTGCTGCTGTTTCCCGAGGATCCGGCCGAAGCGTTCGAGTTCGGCGCGCAAGCCTTCGATCTCGCCGACCGGCTGCAGACCCCGATCTTCGTCATGCTCGACCTCGACATCGGCATGAATCACCGGCTGTGTCGCGCGCTGAAGTGGGACGACACGCGCCGTTACGACCGCGGCAAGGTTATGACTGCTGCTGAGCTCGAAGCCGGCAAGGATTTCGGCCGCTATCTCGACGTGGACGGCGACGGCATTCCCTACCGCACCTATCCGGGCACGCATCCGAGCAAAGGCTCGTTCTTTACCCGCGGCACCTCGCGCGACCGCTACGCACGCTACACCGAAGAAGGCGGGCCCTACGCGGACAACATGCAGCGCCTCCTGCGCAAGTTCGAGACCGCCAAGGATTTGGTGCCGCGTCCCATCCGTCGCAATGCGGACAGACCGAGCAAGGCCGGCGTGCTCTATTTCGGATCGACGGCTCCCGCGATGGACGAGGCGATCGGGATGCTGGAGGCGCGCGGCCTCTCCCTCGACATGCTGCGCGTGCGCGCCTTTCCGTTCCACAAGGACGTTCCCGATTTCATCGCCGAGCACGAATTCGTGTTCGTGGTCGAGCAGAACCGCGACGCGCAACTGCGCATGCTGATCGTCAACGAATGCGGCGTCGATCCGGCGCGCTTGATGCCGATCCTGCACTTCGACGGGACGCCGATCACCGCTCGCTTCATCGCGCATGCCATCGGCGACGAACTCGACTCGCGCAAGGTCACTCCGCTGCGCAAGGCCATGTCGTCGCAATCGCAGCCCTCGTTCCGCGACCGGTAGGCGGTCTCGGAATGCCATCGATTAGTTGGATACGGTTATGACCTATCTCGCCAAGCCCAAATTCCATCATCCGGCGCTGCCGAAGAACACACTCGGCTATACCCACCGCGATTATGAAGGTTCGGTTTCGACGCTGTGCGCCGGCTGCGGCCACGATTCGATCTCGGCGGCCATCATCGAGGCCTGCTTCGAGCTGTCGATCGAGCCGCACCGCGTCGCCAAGCTCTCCGGCATCGGCTGCTCGTCGAAGACGCCGACCTATTTCCTCGGCAACTCGCACGGCTTCAATTCGGTGCACGGGCGCATGCCCTCGGTGCTGACCGGGGCGAACCTGGCTAATCGCGAGCTCATCTACCTCGGCGTCTCCGGCGACGGCGACAGCGCTTCGATCGGGCTTGGCCAATTCGCGCACGCGCTGCGGCGCGGCGTCAACATGGTCTACATCGTCGAGAACAACGGCGTGTATGGCCTGACCAAAGGCCAGTTCTCAGCCACCGCCGACCGCGGCTCGAAGTCGAAGCGCGGGGTCATTAACAGCGACAACGCCATCGATCTCGTCGCCATGGCGCTCCAGCTCGGCTCGACCTTCGTGGCGCGCTCGTTCTCCGGCGACAAGACGCAGCTCGTGCCGATCATCAAGGCGGCAATCGAGCATGAGGGCGCCGCCTTCATCGACGTGATCTCGCCTTGCGTCGCTTTCAACAATCACGCCGGCTCGACCAAGAGCTTTGACTATGTGCGCGAGCACAATGAGGCCGTGAACCGGCTCGATTTCATCACCGGCCGCGCGCCGATCACAGTCGACTACCAACCAGGTTCGGTTGAGCTCGTCGAGCAGCACGACGGCACAACGCTCGCGCTGCGCAAGCTCGCCGCCGAATACGACGTGCACGACCGCAATGCCGCCATGACCTTCCTGCAACATCACGCCTCGCGTGGCCAGATCGTCACCGGCGTGCTCTATATCGAGCGCGAAGCCGACGACCTACATAAGCACCTCAACACCGTCGAGGCGCCGCTCAATGCGCTCGCCGAGAAGGAGCTTTGCCCGGGCTCGACGGCGCTCGAGAAGATCAACGCCAGCTTACGTTGAGCAGGAAATCAGCGAGCGGCCCTCGGGGGCAACGGCGGCTTCGCCTTCCTGATTGCTGAACGCCGGGCTTTGACCTCAGCAAAGCTGCGCAACGAAATAGCGGAGTAGGCATACATGTGCGGAGCACTGTGATCATGACGCTCCTCGCACCTTAGCTCGAACTCGAAGGCCAAAGCCTCCAAACAAAGACGATCTACTCTTCGCCGATGTCGGGAAGCTTGCCTTTGTCCAGTTCGGCAGCCCGTTCCTGATACTCTTTCGCCAGGAGCATAAGTCTAGCACTCACGGGCTGGTCTGTCGCTTCGCGCGCTTGCTTGATACAAATACGGGCTAGATTTACCAAGTCGTCGTAGGACTGCATGGTGCCTCCTCGTCACCATGCCATCTTCTGTCTTTTCAGCGGATGGGCATTGATCTAGCACAAATATCGGACGAGATTGCAGCCGGGCGATGTGGCCAAACGCGGCGCGGCAGATCGCAGAGCCTGATTGGAGTATTTGCCCGGCCGCAACGCTCGACACGGACCTCAGAGCCCCCTCCCCACCCGGAAGCCGACGCTGGCGAGCCGGTCGGCGGAAATGTCCCTGAAGCGAATCGCCGAGCGAAGGTCCCGCGGAACGTTGCCCCAGGAACCGCCGCGAAGCACTCGGCGACTGCAGTCCCCGGATACCCAGGCCGAACCGTCGGTGGGCGCTCCTGCGTAGTTGTTGTGCCAGCAATCCTCCACCCAGTCGTAGACGTTGCCATGCACTTGGTAGAGGCCCCAAGGATTCGGCTGGAATGAATCGACCGGAACCGTCTTTTGCCGATATTCGCCTATCGGACCACCGGCATAGGGCGTACGCCCGTCGCCGTTGGCCTGGGTCACTGACATCGACGCGCCCCACCAAAACGGTGCGGTTGTACCTGCTCGCGTCACGTACTCCCGCTCCGCCTCGCTCAGCAAACGGTATGCCTTGCCCGTTTTTCTTGAAAGCCAAGCCACGTAAGCCTTGGCATCGTCCCACGACACGTTGATCACCGGCTGGCGGCCGCGGCCCCAGTAGTCCGTTGGCTTGTAACCATTGCAGCCGCCGTCGGCCACGCACGCGTCCCACTCGTCGAAAGTCACCGCAAACCGGCCTACCGCGAACGGACTCGATATCGTCACCGAGTGCTGCGGGCTTTCATCGCTGATGCGACCCTCCTCACTCGCCGGCGAGCCCATCGCGAAGCTGCCCGGCGGAACCACCACCATCTCCGGGCACTTGGCGCAGTCCTTAAAGACGTCCCCCCGCTTCGCCGTCTGGGCGAAGACTACCGGGCTCCAAAAGCCCAATACGAACGCGCAAGCGAAAGCCGCCAAGGGGAACGAGCCGCGTCGAGCGCCACGAGCAGAATCATACCGGCGGCGCATGATTGCGTCGGCCAGATCGGATCGAAATTTCGTCAACATTCCCCTTCGCTCCGTGCCACCCTATCGCACCTCAATATCGCACACCTCGTTATAGCTTGCTTGTCGGGCAGACCGGCCGGCGACCGTGAGATTGCGCGGCACTTTGTCGAGGATGTACTAGATTGCATCAGTTTCACGTCGATTCGGAGGCCAATATATGCGCATGCACGTCACCTTCATCGTCGCATCGATCGTTTTGGCGCTCGTAAGCATTGCCAGGCCCGCGGCTGCGGACACAAACATCAATGTCCAGAATTACCCCGCCAAGTGCAAGGCGGCGTCCTTCGCGCGCCGCGGACCGGGCGTCATGTCGACCGCCATGCGCAACGCCGAGATTCAAAGGTGCATCAAGAACAGGGGTGTTCTTGACTGAATCTCGTCTTGGACGCCCACCAAGCAGGCACGGCACTTAGCATCTATCTCGACCGCAGCGGTCTTTTTTCCTGACGGGGCCTGATCATACCTTGGCGCTGCATTCAACCGCCGGAACCTCAAGATCGATGATAGTGGTCAACCGTGGGCGAGATCCGCTGTCGGAACCGCTCGGTGGGCCTGACGCTCCGAACGTTTAGACGGCACGGAGATTTGTCGAGTCGAGCCGATGGCCCGATTCGAGGCGCCGGCCGTCTCCATCATCAAGGACCGCGGCCACCCTGCTTGCATCCGCGAGCGGCTGTCAGATTTGGCATCACCTGGGATTCAGATCGGCACCGATCAGGACGCCGGTCACTTTCAATGTCTGGCGCAGACTCTGAACGTGGGTGCCAGTTTGCACGTCGGTGCCCGCTCGCAAGCTTGGGCCAACGTCGCGATGCCGCGGGGCAGGCAAATGTTGCCTGCCGAAAAGGGCCGGTGGCGGCAGAAACCTCCCTCGAGACCACGCCGCGGACAAACTTCACGCGGCAAGAGGCGGACAATACGTGGAATTCGCTGAACTATTTTTCTGGCCCGGCGTGGCACGCTGTTTGCTTAACCTGTTTCTTGAAATGCATAGCGTGGTATCCGCAAGTCCAGCGGTGACGACGCGATGTGCCGCCGCCAAGCGTAGCCTGAAAACGCAGGAGGAGATATGCGATGAGTGGCCTAAGTGGAATTGGTCCCGGCGGGTACAACCCGTATGCCCTCCAGCAATATCAACAAAACCTGTTCAACCAAATCGATACCAACGGCGACGGATCGATCACGCAGGCGGAGCTCGAGCAGGCGGTAACGGCGGACGGCGGCACCAAGCAGGCAGCCGACGCGCTCTTTTCACAGCTCGACCCCAACAACACCGGCAGCGTGAGCGAGCAACAATTCGCCCAAGCTTTTCCGGGTCCATCCTTCAGCGATCAAACACAAGCCCAGCTGATCGGCTATCAGGCACAAGGTTGGCCCGGCCCCGGAACCACCGGTCCCGGCGGAGGGCTCGCGCAGAGTTTGTTCTCGCAGATCGACACCAACGGCGACGGATCGATCACGCAGTCGGAGCTCGAGCAGGCCGTCACGGCGGCCGGCGGCACCACCCAGGCGGCCGATGCGCTCTATGCGAAGCTCGACCCCAACAACACCGGCAGCGTGAGCGAGCAGCAATTCGCCCAAGGCCTGTCTCAGATCCTGCCGCACCATCACGGCCATCATCATGGGGGCGGAGCGGAGGCGGCGGATTCGACCAATAGCAATACTGCCGACGGTGCGTTGGCTTCGCTGTTCGATGCGGATAGCGGCAGCAGCGCGGCCGGGAGCTCGCCTACCCAAATCGCTCAGAACATTTTCTCGCAGATCGACACCAATGGCACCGGATCGATCACGCAGACCGAGTTGGAGCAGGCGGTCACGGCGGCTGGCGGCACGACCCAGGGAGCAGATGCCCTTTACGCGCAGCTCGACCCCAACAACACCGGCAGCGTGACCGAGCAGCAATTCGTCCAGGCTCTGCAGCCGCCCTCCGCATCCGGCACCACCGCCCAGGACGCAGTGCTCGCACTGCTTGATTCCGTGACGCAGAGCACGGCCAATCCGTCCTCGGCGTCCGCCAGCACCACTGCCGTCAGCTCGACCACGCCGTCGAGCAGCGGAAACACGGCGCAAGACGCGATCGCGGCACTGCTGCAAAACTTCAACGGCTCCGAGAGCAATGCCTTCGGCAGTGGAAACTCGGCACAGGACGCATTCCTCGCGCTCCTGAGCAATAGCGGAATTTCCGGCCTCAACGCGTCCGGCAATACCGCGCAAGACGCCGTGCTCGCATTGCTGCAAGCCAACAGCACATCATCGAACAGTTCCGGCAGCACATCGGGGAGCGGCGCCGCAACCAGCCCCGATATTGCGGCGGCCATCTCGCTCTACCAGGCCCAATTCAATCAGCAGCTCTTCGGCGGCCTGTTCGGAGCAGGCGGCGCCGGAGTCTAGGTGAAGACGGTCAGATCAGCGATAGGCCGGTACGCGTCCGCGGCCACTCGTCTTGGGTGGCTGCGGACGACGTGTCACATCAGCGCCACCTGCTGGCGAAGGTGATCGGCCCGGGGTCGAAAGCGTCGTCGAAATGCTTCGGTGTCACCCTGATGTATCTGAGCGGATGCGTATCACCAGCTGAGCAGATTACCGGCGAATACGTGAACGCCCTACAGCAGGCCTTGTCGAAAGCTCGACAGATCAAACGCAACCAATCACGAACGAACGGGCGCAAGGCTTGTCAAAATTGCTGGAGATCATTAGTTTCTGAGATAGCCTTGCTCGTTCGGGGCGAGGGGGTCGCAGGTTCAAATCCTGTCACCGCAATCAATACTCCGTAGAAATCAAGCGAGCACATTCTGGGCAAGCCAAGCCCCACTTGCGACCGTCCTGACGTGAAAACCGGGCCCACGACGCGCGTGCTGGCGGCCGATGCCGAGGCCATCGAGACGGCGGCGCGCTGCCTCGCGGCCGGCGGGCTTGTGGCGTTCCCGACCGAGACCGTCTACGGCCTCGGCGCGGATGCGACGAACGGCGCCGCCGTCGCCAGGCTCTATGCCGCGAAGGGACGGCCGGCATTCAATCCGCTCATCGCCCATGTCGCCGACGTTGACGTGGCACACGGCATCGCGCGCCTCGACGCCGCCGCGGAGCGGTTGGCGCAGGCCTTTTGGCCGGGCGCGCTCACCCTTGTCCTGCCCAAGGCGGCCGACTGCCCGGTCGCCGAGCTTGCCACCGCCGGTCTCGACACCATCGCCGTGCGTGTCCCGGCGCATCCGGTCGCGCGCGCGTTGCTCGTCGCCTGCGGCAAGCCTGTGGTCGCACCCTCGGCGAACCGCTCCGGCCATGTTTCGCCGACGTTGGCTTCGCATGTGCTCGCCGACCTGCGCGGCCGGGTCGATCTCGTCCTCGACGGCGGCGCAACGCCGATCGGCGTTGAATCGACCATCATCGCCTGCCTCGCCCAGCCGACGCTGATGCGTCCCGGCGGCATAGCCCGCGATCAGATCGAGCGCGTGCTCGGATCTTCGCTCGCCGCTGCCGCAGGTGACGCGGCGCGCCGTGACGATGCGCCGCTCGCCCCCGGCATGCTCGCCTCGCACTACGCGCCGCGAGCGCGGCTGCGGCTCGAGGCCACACAGGTCGAGGCCGGCGAGGCACTGCTCGCCTTCGGCCCGGCCTTGCCGGAGAGTGCTGCGCGCGCCGCCGCCGTGCTCAACCTCTCGCCCGGCGGCGATTTGATCGAGGCGGCCGCCAACCTGTTTTCGCAGTTGCGTGCGCTCGATGCCGAGAACGTCCATTCGATCGCGGTCATGCCGGTGCCCAACGAGAGCTTGGGCGAGGCGATCAACGACCGCTTGCGGCGCGCCGCGGCTCCGCGCACATAATACCTCGCCATACCCCCCACCGTCGCAACCGGCAATCCGGAGCCCTTCGACCTCATGCATGACGTTTGGCAGACCTCAGCGCTCGCGCCCGAGCTTCTCGTCCGCTTCGCCGCGATCGTCGGCGAGAAATACGCGATCCGGGATCCGCATGCGATCGCGCCGTATCTGATCGAGCAGCGCGGCCTCTATCATGGCCGCTCGCCTTTGGTGCTGCGGCCGGGCTCGGTCGGCGAGGTGGCGGCCATCCTTAAGCTTGCCTCCGAGACGGCAACCGCCATCGTGCCGCAGGGCGGCAATACCGGCCTCGTCGGCGGACAGACGCCCCTTAACGGGGAGATCGTGCTGTCGCTCACGCGGCTCGACCGCATCCGGGAAGTGGACGCCGCCTCGAACACGATGACCTGCGAGGCCGGCGTGGTGCTCGCCAATGCGCAAGCAGCCGCACAAGCCGCCAACCGCCTGTTTCCGTTGTCGCTCGGCGCCGAAGGCAGCTGCACGATCGGCGGCAATCTGTCCACCAATGCGGGCGGCACCGGCGCCCTGGTCTACGGCGTGGCGCGGGATCTGGTGCTCGGCCTCGAAGTGGTGCTCGCCGACGGCCGCGTGCTGCGTGGCCTCAACAAGCTGAAGAAGGACAATACCGGCTACGACCTCAAGAACCTGTTCATCGGCGCCGAAGGCACGCTCGGCATCATCACCGCCGCGGTGCTGCGGCTGGTGCCGCGGCCGCGCTCGGTCGAGACCGCCTTTGTCGGCGTCACCTCGGCGGAGGCCGCGCTCGAGCTTCTAGGCCTGGCGCAGGACTTCACCGGCGGCGACGTCACGAGTTTCGAGTTGATGACGCGGCGCGGCATCGAACTGGTCCTGGAATTCGGCGAAGGCTGCCGCGATCCGCTGTCGAGCCCGCACGCCTGGTACGTGCTGATCGAATTGTCGTCGCAGCAGCCCGAGGGCCTGCGCGCCGCGCTCGAA
>JBKQHQ010000056.1:0-5168 GCA_052148715.1 Xanthobacteraceae bacterium
GCGGCTGATCGGCATGGTCACGCTGCGGCCCTCCGTGGTCGCCGGCGCCGCACCGGCCCGCTCGCTGGCGCCCGCCATTAGGGTCGACGCAATCCGCGGGTTCGCCGCAGCCAACCGTGTGTCGCTGCCGGAACGCGCCGGCAGCGACGACATAAAGGAGTCAATCGTCCGGATCATTTGCGTGCGCAAGTAAGAACGCGCGTGAACCGTCTGGAGGACAGGCTTGCCGGCGCCTGCGGCCGCTATCTGTTCGTGAACTTTGGCGGGCGCTTCTCGACAAAGGCCGCCATGCCTTCCTTCTGATCCTGCGTTGCGAACAGAGAGTGGAAGACGCGCCGCTCGAAGCGCACGCCTTCGGCGAGCGACGTCTCGAAGGCACGGTTCACGCTTTCTTTGGCGAGCAGCACCGACGGCAGCGACATCGACGCAATGGTGTCGGCGGCCTTCATCGCCTCCTCCATCAGATTTGCGGCCGGGACTACACGGGCGACGAGGCCGGAGCGCTCCGCCTCGGCCGCATCCATCATGCGGCCGGTGAGGATCAAGTCCATGGCCTTGGCCTTGCCGACCGCGCGGGTGAGCCGCTGGGTGCCGCCGATACCGGGGATGACGCCGAGCTTGATCTCGGGTTGACCGAACTTCGCATTGTCGGCGGCGATGATGAGATCGCAATGCATGGCAAGCTCGCAGCCGCCGCCGAGCGCAAAGCCCGCAACCGCGGCCACGACCGGCTTGCGCGCCTGCGCCGTCCGGTCCCAGGTGGCGGCGAAATCGCCGGTCAGTGCATCGAAGAAGGACTTGTCCGCCATCTCCTTGATGTCGGCGCCCGCCGCAAAGGCTTTCTCCGAGCCGGTGATGAGAACGCAACCGATCCCCGCATCGGCCTCGAAAGCGTCGATTGCGGTGGCGAGCTCGCGCATCAAAGCCGCGTTGAGGGCGTTGAGCGCCTGCGGCCGGTTGAGCCGGATGATGCCGACCCTGCCGCGTGTTTCGACCAGGATGTTCTCGTAGCTCATGTCATTTCTCCTCACTTCTGACAGACCGGGCACCAGAATGTCGAACGTCCGCCCTGAACGATCCGGCGCACCAGTCCTCGACACCCGGGCGTGGGACAACGCTCGCCTTCGCGGTCGTAGACGCGAAAATTGTGCTGGAACAGGCCAAGCTCGCCGTCGGTACGGCGGTGGTCGCGCAGCGACGAGCCGCCAGCCTTGATCGCTTCGTTGAGCACCTCCTTGATGGCCTGGACCAGACGCTCGGCGCGCTCGGTCGGCGCCCCCGATCGCGTCGCCAAGGTCGAAGCGGCGCGCTTCGGCGAGAGGCGGGCCCGATGCAACGCCTCGCACACATAGATATTGCCGAGACCGGCAACGACGCGTTGGTCGCTCAAGGCGGCTTTTAGGCTTGTTTTCTTGTTGGCACAGCTATGCGCCAACATCGCCGCGTCGAAGGCATTGCCGAGCGGCTCTGGACCAAGCGCACGCAACAGCGGCTCATCCTCAAGCTCGGCGCGCCGCACGAGCTTCATGTAACCGAACCGGCGCGGATCGTTGAACGTGACGGTCGCGCCCGATGACATCGCGAATACAATGTGATCGTGCCGATCATCCTTTGATCGCGGATGGTGGAAGGCGCCGGGCACCGACGCCGCTGCCTCGTGCGAGACGCGGAACGATCCGGACATGCCGAGGTGCATCAGCAGCACGTCACCGGAGGACAAATCGGCGAGCAAATATTTTGCCCGCCGGCCGAGCCCGATGATCGACTTGCCTTCGAGCCGTTTGGCGAAGTCGCGTGGCAAGGCAAAACGCAGATCCGGCCGGCGCGCCACGACCGACAGGAACCGCGCGCCCTCCATGACCGGCTGGAGACCGCGGCGCACGGTTTCGACCTCGGGGAGCTCAGGCATCGACGGGATCATTTCTTGCAGGAAGCGGGGGACTCGATTTGTAGCGCCCGCCATACCGCCGCGCTATGGTCCGCTCGCGAAAGGATCAAAGATGCCCGAAACCGGCCCACGCGAAAGCTATTTCGGCTACCGTCGAGTGCCGCTCGAGCAGAAGCAGGCGCTGGTCGACGACGTATTCCACAGCGTGGCGCGACGCTACGACCTGATGAACGACCTGATGTCCGGCGGATTGCATCGCCTCTGGAAGGATGCGCTGGTGACGGCGATCCATCCGCCGCGCAGCGATCGCCCCTTCGCCTTGCTCGACGTGGCAGGTGGCACGGGCGACATCGCCTTTCGCACTTTGGCGGCGGGCGGCGCGGGCACGCGCGTGACGGTGGTCGATACCAATTCCGACATGCTCGATGTTGGCCGCGCGCGCGCCGCCCAGTTGGGCGTCGCAGACGGCGTGACCTTCCTGGTCGGTAATGCTGAAGCGCTGCCGCTCGCTGACGCGACCTACGACGCGGTCGCCATTGCCTTCGGAATCCGCAACGTGCCGCGCATCGAGCACGCGCTCGCCGAGGCCTTTCGCGTGCTGAAGATCGGCGGCCGCTTTGTCTGCCTCGAATTCTCGGCGGTCGACGTGCCCGGGCTCGATGCGCTCTACGAGCTCTATTCGTTCAACGTCATTCCCGTCCTTGGCCGGATCGTGACCGGTGACGGCGAGGCCTACCAATATCTCGTGGAATCCATTCGCGGCTTTCCGCGGCCGGAGGCGTTCGCCGCGATGCTGCGCGAAGCTGGATTCCGTCGCGTAAGCCATCGGCAAATGAGCGGCGGGGTGGTGGCCTTGCATTCCGGCTGGCGCTTGTGATCGCCGCATTTGGTCATCTTGCCCGCCTGGCGCGTGCCGGGTTTGTCTTTGCGCGCGAGGGCGTACTGAGCTTGATCGATCCCGCGCCGTTGCCACTCTCGGCGCGGACGGCGATCTCCCTCGCGCGCCTGTTGGAACGGCGCACGACCGACGCGAAGGCCAATCGTCTGGCGCTCGCGCTCACGCGGCTCGGGCCGAGCTACGTCAAGCTCGGCCAGTTTCTGGCAACGCGTCCGGACGTGGTCGGCATCGCCTTAGCGCGCGATCTCGAGCAGCTGCAGGACAACATGCCGCCCTTCGCGCAGGCGCAAGCCGAGGCCGTCATTGTGCATGCCCTCGGCAAGCCCGTGGCGGAGGTCTTCGCGACGTTCGGTCCGGCGGTGGCGGCCGCCTCCATTGCGCAAGTGCATCGGGCCGCGACCACAAGCGCTTCAGGCCCGCGCGCCGTGGCCGTGAAAATCCTGCGGCCCGGGGTGGAGCGGCGGTTCCGGCTCGACCTCGATGCTTTCTATTTTGCCGCCAGCAAGGCGGAAGCGTTCTCGGCGGAGGCACGGCGCCTGCGCCTGGTCGAGGTCGTCGATACGCTGGCGCGCTCCGTCGCCATCGAAATGGATTTCCGTCTGGAGGCGGCGGCGCTGTCGGAAATGGCGGAGAATACCAAGAACGATCCTGATTTTCGCGTTCCGGCCGTCGACTGGGACCGTACCGCGCGCGAGGTGCTCACGCTTGAATGGGTCGACGGGACGCCGCTCTCGCAACGGGCGGCGCTGCAAGCCAAGGGATTCGATCTGCCGCCACTCGCCCGCGCGGTGATCCAGACGTTTCTGCGCCATGCGTTGCGCGACGGCTTCTTTCATGCCGACATGCACCCCGGCAACTTGTTCGTCGACGATGCCGCACGGCTCGTCGCCGTTGATTTCGGCATCATGGGCCGGCTCAGCGTGAAAGAGCGGCGGTTTCTCGCCGAGATCCTCTACGGCTTCATCCTGCGCGACTATCGCCGCACCGCCGAGGTGCACTTCGAGGCCGGCTATGTGCCGCCGCATCATTCGATCGACAGCTTCGCCCAGGCGATCCGCGCGATCGGCGAGCCGATCCACAATCGCACCGCCGAGGAAATCTCGATGGCCCGGCTCCTCACCTTGTTGTTCGAGGTGACCGGCCTGTTCGACATGCGCACGCGGCCGGAACTGCTGCTGCTGCAGAAGACGATGGTGGTGGTCGAAGGCGTGGCGCGCTCGTTCGATCCAAAGCTCGACATGTGGACCACCGCCGCGCCGGTCGTGCGCGAATGGATGACGCGCAATCTCGGCCCGGCCGGCAAGCTCGAAAGCGCGGCGCAGGGCGCGCTCGAGATCGGACGCTTCATCGGCCACGCGCCGGGCTTGCTCACGCGCGGCGCCCGCGTGCTCGATCAGCTCGACGAGATCACCCGCGACGGCCTCGTGCTGTCGCCGCAAACCATCGCCGAGATCGGCAAAGCCGAAGCACGCCGCAACCGCTGGGCGGTCGTGGCGCTCTGGCTGATCGCAGCGCTGCTGCTCTGGATCGTCTTGCGCAGCCGATGATTGCATTGATTGCAATGCAATCAGCGCCTATGATATCGCGAAAGAGGTTCAAATGGCGAGTTTGACGATCCGCAAGCTGGACGAGAACTTGAAGAAACGTTTGCGTCTTCAGGCCGCGCGGCATGGACGTTCCATGGAGGAGGAAGCACGATTGCTGCTCGCTGCCGGGCTGAAACGCACGCCACCCGCGGCGGGGAACGTCGCCGATGCAATTGCCGCAATTGTTGATCCGATCGGCGGCATCGAGCTTGATCTTCCTCCGCGCAGCCCGACGAGCGAGCCGCCTCGTTTCGACGATTGGCCCGATGCGACATGATCGTTCTCGACACCAATGTCGTTTCCGAAGTCATGAAGCCGCCCGCGTCGCGATCGGCCAAAGTTTCCGCATGGCTGCGGTCGTACCAGACGGCTGAAGTGTTCACGACGACCATTTCGCTTGCTGAAGTGCTCGCCGGTATCGCGATGCTGCCGCAGGGAAAGCGCAGAATCGAGATGCGGGAAGCGGCTGACAAGATATTTTCGACCGTATTTCCGCAGCGAATTCTGCCGTTCGACGAAGCGGCCGCCGCGGTGTTTGCCGACATCATGACGGTTCGGCGCAGAAAGGGCCTTACATTCGATGCGCTCGACGTTCAAATCGCGGCCATCGCGAAGTCGCGTGGCATGACAGTCGCCACCCGCAACGCGGTTGATTTTGCGGATAGCGGAATCGAGGTCATCGATCCCTGGAGCGATGAGAGCTGATGCTGCAATCCCGACGCGTCCTCATCATCATCGGCGGCGGCATTGCCGCCTATAAATCGCTTGATCTCATTCGCCGCTTGCAGGAACGCGG
>JBKQHQ010000057.1:0-4331 GCA_052148715.1 Xanthobacteraceae bacterium
CGAGGCGCGGGGGCTTGCTTATTTGTTCAAGCTGCGCCTGACCAAGAACGTCAGGCGCATGATCGAGAAGCTCGCGAGCGAGCGCGATTGGGTGGACGCCGGTCAAGGCTTCGAGGCGAAGGAGAGCGCGGTTCGGCTCGTGGGCTGGAGCCGAGGGCGGCGCACGATCGTGCTGCGCCGGCGTCTGAAGGGCGCTGTGGCGCTTTCGCGAGATGACGAAAGCGGCGCGGCGCAACTCTCCTTCGCTGAGATCGGCGAGGCGACGGAAGTCTACGAATACTCGGTTCTGGCCACTTCGCTCGACGAGGAAACAGAGACGTTCGGTCAGCTCTATCGTGATCGCGGCGACGGAGAAAATATCTTCGATGAGATGAAGAACCAGTGGGGCTGGGGCGGCTTCACGACACAGGATCTGGCGCGTTGCCGGCTGGCGGCGCGACTGCTCGCGCTGGTCTTTGATTGGTGGAACATCTTCGTGCGTCTAGCAGAGCCGGACCTGCATCGCGAGGCCATCACCAGCCGGCCCCTGTTCCTGTCGGCCATCGCAACGCGCACGCGGCATGCGCGACAGACAACAATCCGCGTCACGAGTTCGCACGCCAAAGCCATGCCGGCCGCCCGCGCACTCGCCGCCGTCGCCGAGTTCTTGCGCGGCCTGGCGGAAAGTGCGGAGCAGTTGGCGCGGTCGCAAACATGGAGCGCGATTCTCTCTCGCGCCTTCCAGGCCTTCCTCAATGGCCGTCTCGTACGCCCGCCGCCCCGCCTCGCGCCAAGCTGATGCAACCAGCGCGCGCAAAACCGAAGCCAACAGCCCCAACCTCACGGGTCAACTGCGGTTTCTAGGTTCAATCAGTTGCGCGGCTTCGTCACAGACGAGCCAGTCCCGTTACCAAGGTCACCGCTTCGCGCCGCCGGAATTTCCAAGAGAGAATGCTTCCTGTTTTTTGATGAGGTACCAGGCGATCGTCAGCATCTTTCTCGCCAAGGCAACTCGTGCAATCTTCGACCCTTTCTTCGCTTTGATGCGTTCGTGAAATTGATACAAGTCTCCCCATGCCGGCCGCACTCGCGCGGCTGCTTGCACCATCCCCCAGCGCAGGTACTTCGACCCCTGCTTGGTGATGTTGCCATACTTGAGTTTGCCTCCGGACGAACGCGAAGACGCGATCAATCCAGAAAACGATGCGAGCGACTCCGGCGAGGGGAAGCGCGAGAAGTCACCGATCTCCGCCTTGAGAAGGAGCGCCGTGAACGATCCGACGCCCGGCGTCGTCATCAAGAGTTTGGTCTCGGCATCGTGCTTCGCTCGAAGCCCGATATCCTTTTCGAGAGATGCCATCTCCGCATTCACCGCGGCGATGAGGCGAAGGCAAGAATCCACTTCGGCGCGGTACACGGGGCGGAGCGTCTGTTCCTGAAGCCATGCGAGTCCCTTCTTGCCGAAGAGGTCTGTCACCGGATTCGAGAGACCGTTCTTGGAGAGCACGGTGTGGATGCGGTTCTTGAGCTTCGTCCTCGTGCCGACGAGCGAGAGGCGCGTGCGCAGGAGTTCCCGAAGCTCTCGCGTGTCCCGGGGCGCGAGGTACGCCTCCGGCAGGTACCCGATGTGGAGCAGCTCGGCGAGAATCTTCGCATCGATCTTGTCGTACTTGAGACGGCTCTTGGCGATTAGCCCGACTTCACCAACTGGGGCTATAGGCGGAGTCGAACGTATTGAAATCGCTTGGGCGCGAGTCCGAAAGTCGGCACTACAAGGATGGGGGAGATCAGGCGGCTTGGATGCCGGTCGGGGCCATGATTTTCGGCGGCGGCTGCGCGGGGAGTTCGAGCTTGAGGCGCTGCAGCAGAAGCAGGTGTTCGCTTTCCGGCTCGGTATGACGGGAGAGGGCGATCGTTCGACCGTCGGTCGTGGGAAGTTCGACGTCGATCATCTGGATCGCGGCGAGCTTTTCGAACACAGCCTTGGGCGTCAGTCCCTTGGCCAGCGCCTTCAGCCGTTGCTTCAGCGTGACCATCAGGCAGTAGGCGAGGAACGCTACGAAGATGTGGGCCTCGATGCGGGTTTCGAGTTGGTGATGAATGGGCCGCACCGAAAGATCGTTCTTCAGTTCCTTGAACGCCTGCTCGATTTCGACCAATTGCAAATATAGCCGCCATAGATGGCTGGGGTCGTCGCCCTTGATGTTGGAGCGCAGGAGATAGCCGCCCTCGCGCCGCCGCGCCGAGCGGAGCTTCTTGCGGTCGATCGCGAAATGGAAGGTTCCCGGCGTGACCGGCTGATCCTTCTTCGGCTTGTGGATCTTCAGCAGGCCATAGGCCCCGCCAGCCTCCTTCTTGGCGGCGCCGAGCTTGAGCAACAACGCGTCGCGCGTCAGCTCCTGGCGTTGCAACTCACGCAGGCGCTTGATCAGTTTGCGCAGCCGACGCCGGCGCATCGCCTGTTCTTTCTCACGCCGGGCTTGGCTGCGCGCCAAGACGTAGGTCTCTTCACCGTCCTCGATCAATTTGACCCGCACGTTCTCGCGCACGTCTTCCCACGGCTTCGACGTGAGCGCCTTTTCGAGCTTGGTCAGCCGCCCGCGTGGCGTGCCCACGAGATAATGGATCGGCGTCGACGAGCCGCGCATTTCGGCCAGGACCTCCTCGGTCGGAATACCGCGATCCATCACCCACGTACGCTTGGCCGCGCCATATTGCGCCTCGATCTTGGCCAGGAACGCCTTCAGCGTCGTCTTGTCCGAAGTGTTGCCGTCCATGACCTCGTAGGCCAGGGGCAGTCCGTTCGGGGTAACTATCAACGCGATCACGACCTGCACGCAATCGGAGCGCTTGTCGCGACTATAGCCGAACTTCCGTTTGCCCTCGCCGGGCGGATCGCACTCGAAATACGTGCTGGTCAGATCGTAGAGCAGCACTTCGAAATCGGCCTGGAACAGGTCCTTCCAGCGATCACGCAAAAACGTGAAGAGGTCTTTCTCGAGCTCGGTCAGCTTGTCCAGGCAACGATAGAGATTGTTGGGCAGCACGAGCGCGAAATCCTCGCCGAGCAGGTCGCCCATCGCACTCTCATCGAACCATTGCCGATGCAGCCGCCACTCGCTGCCCGGCGAGATCAACTGATAGCTCGCCAGCGTCTTCAAGATGTTCAACCAGCTCGTGCCCTCGCGCGAGGACGGCAGCGCCTTGGCCCAAAAATCGTCCAACCGAAGCTGATCCCAGAGGACCACGGCCAGCCAACAGGCGCCCCACTGACGAGGGCGACGCAGCCGCATCTGGCTCAGCCTGATCGAAACCACGTCGCAGTCGAGAACCGGCGCGACGCGATCCTCGGGAAAAAGCGCGATCTGGGTCGATTGCCCTTTGTCGTCGAATGCCTCGACCGCGCGGCTCCATCCCGCCCGCTGGCTGTCGTTGATCTCCCCGAGATAGAGCACCTGGCGCTGAACCACGCGCCCGCCTTCGACGCGCCGGTTCTCGACCACCGACCAGGCCCGATGCTCCTTGCCGTCCTTGCGGCGAATCTTGTGGCGCAAAAACATGCCCCAGAATCGCGCCCCGTCCACCGCCGCGCAAGGGCCTTGGTCGGCACTACAGCCGATTCCCAGGCATACAACCAAATCAAATCAATATCTTATAGCGCTCGGAAGCCTCGAAAATCGCAGAAATTGGCGCGAGTTGGTGAAGTCGGGTTAGGAGCTTCCGCATCTACCAAAACTCTATGGAGCGTGGTCGGGGGCACGCCGGGGGCACAAAATGGCCTGGCTGTTGACGGACGGGTAGGAACTCGTATGGACGATAAAGATAGATATTTCAATAGAGCACAGAGTGACGACGAGTTCACCGGAGTTCGCTAGAGTTCGGGGTTACGTGACTGAAAATCGCAGTGTCGGTGGTTCGATTCCCCCCTGGGCACCATCACACCTTTTCACTGCGGAATATAGCGGCACATTTACCGCTTAAAATCAAAGACTTAACCTGGAAAACGCGAACCTACCGCCTCATTGGGGCACGTTGCTGCGCGCCAAAATGGGGGTAGAATTCGGGGCGCCCCCAAGATACCCCCAAGGTCGATACCCCCGCTGCCCCTGACCCACTTCGACATCCAGGCCGCCAAGCTCCAGCAAAAGCTTTACAAACTGGCCGATAGCGGCGGACTTTTCCTGCTCATTCAGCCGAGCGGCAGCAAGCTCTGGCGCTTGAAATACCGCCACCAGGGCACGGAGCGCTCGCTGTCCTTCGGCGGGGACCCCACCGTGTCCCTCGCCGCGGCGCGCACCAAACGCGACGAGGCCAAGAAGCTCATGTCCGAGGGCGTCGACCCCGCCGTCCAG
>JBKQHQ010000058.1:0-3076 GCA_052148715.1 Xanthobacteraceae bacterium
GTAGGCTTGGTCGGCCGAGTTAAAGTGGCGACTGGGTGGGCCGGTTGAAATGTTCCAATGGATGAGCCGACGAAACGATAAAGCCGGTCCTCCTAAGAGGGATTGATTGGCCGTTTTCATGACTAGATCCTCCTTTGCGCAACATCGATGCGCAGAGCCCCGGACCTCGCCATGTCACTCAATTCGCCGCGAAGACGGCGCTCAGCGATCAATCGATGCCGATTCCGGGCGATGTCGCCCACCATTCCGGGATAATTCCGCCCACCATTCCGAGATGATCTCGCCCACTGTTCCGGGATGATTTCGCCCGGGTGACGGGTGCCTCTGCTGGCCGACTCAGGTCCGCTCTCTTGGCTGTCCAAGGGAGGGACCGGATGCCAGCAGAGAGAACGACCATGCGCCAAGTGCGCGAAGTTCTTCGATTGAAGTTTGTCGGTGGCTTGTCGAACCACGAGATCGCCCGTCGCCTTGGCGTGGCGCCCTCGACGGTGCGCTCAACGCTCAAGCGCTTGCAGGCTGCCGGCCTGAGCTGGCCGCCGCCGGATGACATGACCGATGCAGCGCTGGAGGCGAGGCTGTTCACTGCGGCCGGGACGAAGCAAGGTCACCGTCGTCAAGCCGAGCCCGACTGGGCGGCGATCCATCGCGAGCTCAAGCGCAAGCACGTCACGCTGTCGATTCTGTGGGACGAGTACATCGCGCGTGATCCCGAAGGCTATCGCTACTCGCGCTTCTGCGAACTCTATCGCAGCTGGGAATCCAAGCTCTCGGTCACCATGCGCCAGACCCATGTGGGCGGCGACAAGCTGTTTATCGATTACGCCGGCGACACCGTGCCTGTCGTCATCGACCGGCTGACCGGCGAGACACGCCAGGCGCAAATCTTTGTCGCCGTGATGGGTGCGTCGAACTTCACTTACGTCGAAGCGACCTGGACCCAGGGGCTCGGCGATTGGATCACGTCGCATACGCGCGCCTTTGCAGCGATCGACGGCGTGCCGCATCTCCTCGTTCCCGACAACACCAAGGTCGCTGTCATCAAGGCCTGCTTGTACGAGCCGCAGGTCAATCGAACCTATGCCGAGATGGCGGCCCATTACGGCGCTGCCGTGCTGCCGGCGCGGCCTTATCGACCGCGCGACAAGGCCAAGGTCGAGGCCTGCGTGCTGATCGTTGAGCGCTGGCTGATCGGCCGGCTGCGCAATCGCGTGTTTTACAGTCTTGCCGAGTTGAACGCGGCGATCGGCGACCTGCTGCGACGGCTCAACGAGGAGCGGCCGATCCGTCGCCTCGGCCGCACCCGCCGTCAACTGTTGGAAGAACTCGACCGGCCGGCGCTCAAACCGTTGCCGATCGAGCCTTACGTGTTCGCCGAATGGCGGGCGCGCCGCGTCGGCATCGATTACCACGTCGACATCGAAAGCCACTTCTACAGCGTGCCCCATCGCTTCGCCCGTGCCGAAGTCGAAGTGCGCCTCACCACGCGCACCGTGGAGATTTTCGCCAGCGGTGAGCGGATCGCTGCCCATCTGCGAGGAAGCGGCGATCACAAGCACACCACCGTTCCCGATCACATGCCGTCCAGCCACCGCCGCTATGCCGACTGGACCATCGATCGCATCCGCCGCGACGCCGTCAGCATCGGGCCGGCAACAACGGCGCTGTGCGAACTCATCCTCGAACGTCGGCCCCATCCTGAGCAGGGCTTCCGCGCCTGCATCGGCATCCTGCGCCTAGTGCGCTCGTTCGGTGTCGAACGTCTCGAAGCCGCCGCCGCGCACGCCATCGAGATCGGCGCGCTGAGCTACGGATCAGTCCGCTCCATTCTCGATCACAAGCTCGATCGGCAAGCCGCGCAGCAGCGCCCCGCGGACGGCGCGCCGATCGTTCACGCCAACATCCGCGGCGCGCGCTACTACCATTAGGAGATCAAACGTGCTCACCCATCCGACTCTCGACCTGCTGCATCAGCTCGGCCTCAACGGCATGGCCAAAGCGTTCGGCGAAATCGAAGCATCCGGCGAAGCTGCCGCTTTGACACATCCGGAATGGCTCGGCCTGCTGCTCGATTGCGAGGTTACTTGTCGCCGCGACAGAAGGCTTCTCGCACGCTTGCGTTACGCCAAGCTGCGCCATCAAGCCGCCGTCGAGGATGTCGATTACCGCGCCGCGCGCGGCCTCGATCGCGCACTGTTCAGCAAGCTCGCCGAGGGCAGCTGGATCGAGGCCCATGACAATTTGATCCTGTGCGGGCCGACCGGCGTCGGCAAGAGTTGGCTCGCCTCGGCGCTCGGCCACAAAGCCTGTCGTGACAACCGTTCCGTGCTCTATCAACGCATTCCAAAACTGTTTGCCGATCTCGCCCTCGCCCGCGGTGATGGCCGCTACGCCCGCATCCTACGGGCGCTCGGCGGCGTCCAACTGCTCATCCTCGACGACTGGGGCCTCGAACCGCTCAATGCCGCCGCTCGTCACGATCTCCTCGAAATCCTCGAAGAACGCTACGGCCGGCGATCGACCATCATCACCAGCCAAATCCCCGTGGACAAATGGCATGATCTGATCGGCGATCCCACTTACGCCGATGCCATCCTCGATCGCGTCGTCCACAACGCCCACCGCATCAATCTCACCGGCCACAGCCTGCGCCGCTCGCGCGCCGGCAAAACATCAAAGGAGTGACCCTTGCTCTCTTCTCCTCCCGCCTGCAGGCTCGTCACAGCAAGCCGCTCGCTCGCTACGGCGCTACCTGAGGGCGCGCTCGCTCGCGGCTTGCCGACCTCCTTGCCCCTCACGACGGCGAGCGCGCAGCACTGTGGTCGCCACACACGATCATTCCGCTCGCCCAGAGACAATTGACCGTTCCGCGATCGAATGCCAAAAATCAGCCGCCACAGAGGCATCACACCCGGGCGACATCATTTCGGAACGCCGGGCGACATCATCTCGGAATGCCTGGGCGACTTCGTCGGAATCCGCACAACGAGCGCCTCAAATTGACCGATAAGGAAGTTGCTGCGCTTTCTCCCCTTCGTCTGCCGGGTGTCGGCAAGCCTCTTGCAATTACCTATGGGAC
>JBKQHQ010000059.1:0-5659 GCA_052148715.1 Xanthobacteraceae bacterium
CTTCCCGCAAGAGCCAAGGCATGATCATTTGAGTCTTCCAAGTCAGGCCTCCGGGAAGACGTTGAAGGATGCCTGCCAGCGGCCCAGCGCCTTCTCGATCAAGCACATCCGTAAACTCACCAATGGCGCCGGCCGCAAGGTCCGGGATCGCCACCATGTCTTCGAGCGCCAGGCTGCCGTCGTCGGACTTGGTCGTCCCGCAGCGCAGGTGCCTTATCATCGGGCCGCCCTGATTGCTGTGGGCCCGCCCGAACAGCTCCGTCAGCTTGGTGAGCTGCGGGACGTTGGCCGCGACCTCGTCTTCGTCGATGATGAACATGACATCTTGCCCCGGCGCGGCAAAGCCGCTGACGAGAAAGACGCTGAGGTGGATGACCCACATCATGCGATCGATGACTGAAGCTTTCCAAAGCGTGCCGAGTTCACCCCCTAAGGGCTCGTCGAACCCAATTCTGGGCCGCTGAAGCTTATCGACCGCGAACGTCACGAGCACGCCGTTCAGATGATCGGCCAGTTCCATGAATGGAGTGAGCGCCCGTCGACGGAAGGCATCGTTCATCGCCTTGAAAGCCATGCGCCGACGATGAGGCAATACGACAGTTCGAAAGCCTGCTTGCCCGGCTAGCCAAGGCGCGTTGCGGTCCAGATCGAGGATGAGAAAGGCGTAGGTTTCGTAGCGCTGGGCCTTTTGACTTCCGCCAATATCGCAGGCGACCAGTAACTGCTGCCCGCGGGACTCTGTGAGCAACCGGGGCGGCCGGCGCGCGATGGCGGCATCGAACGGCCCGCCTAAGCCCACCCCGAGACCGCCGGGACTGAAACGCTGCTGAATGGCCATCACCAGCCGAGCCGGCTGAAGATTGACCGTTGCTGAGGCAGAACGAGCAGATCAGTCCACGCAACAGTCCGAGCGCGTGGCTTTTGGGCACCGTCATCCGCCACGATCGACAGCTCACCTTCTTGTCGCAAGAACAGCAGTTGGCGCGACAGAATGTCGGAGGTGACCGGCGTGTCGTTGCAGTTCCCGGCGAATAAAGCCTCGACAGCAAGCCCGACACCGCCATCCCGGTTGGCGGCATGGATCATGCGAGGCAGCTGCTCGAGCACGGCGGCTTCGGACCGCTTCATCGCGTCGTCATCGAACATGAAGTTCAGCAAGCCCTGGCGTAGATCCTTCGACGGATCGAAGCCCAAGGCATGAAAGCCGGCTCCCCCGTGATGCTGAAAATGATTGTTGAGCCGCCAATGCAGCTTTCCCATCTCATCGCGGGCCTGGCGATGGTTCGACAGATGCAACAGCCAGTAAGAGCGATGGCTCTCCGTCGAGTGGATGAAGAATGGAGTGTAGAATTTGGCACCGGTGCGGTCCTGAATATGCCGATAGAGCCCGTTCTGAATCAGGTAACGCCAGCCCTCACCGTGTCTCATATCCATCAGGGCCCGGACGTCCTCGCGACCCAATTCGATCGCCAGCAGAGCCTCGGTCTCGGCAGTTTTCACCGAAAGAAAATTGATCAGGGCATCGACCGCGAACGTCAACAAGATTTCGGGATTGCGCAGGCTGGCCAGAAGACCGTGGATCGTCGCCAGGCGCACATCGCTCCACCCGTACTGATCAAGAAAGAACAGCGAGCGATGCGCGGTTCCCTTCCGCTGGATGCGTTCGACAATGCCTGGGCAGGCATCTTCGAAGGTGGAGCAGATGAGAAAGATATCGCTATCCAGGCGCGCGCCATATCCGCGACGGATCAGAACGTCACGGAGGTAAGCAACATGGTCGGCGTTCTCATCGACAAAAACGAAGTCGGCGCGAACCTTGAAGCCCTTGGTGCGCGCGGCGTTCAATGCCGCATCCGCGCGCTCGACCGCGCGAAGCAGGCGTAGAGGAGAACCTTCGGCCTCGGATTGTCCATTCCGATAGACGCCGCCACCGCAAAAGCCGTCAACCACGGTCAGATTGAGCATGGTTTGGCTGGGCGTGCGGGTCAGCCGCTCGATATAGATACCCAAATATTGCTCGAAGATCTCATGCTTGGCGACACTGTGTTCACCCAGCACAGGCGGACTTTCGCCGATCCGCCAATCGTAGGGCTTGCTGCTCATGCGCTCTTCCGCCTGCCGCCGCGAACGCACAACCGCTCACCCATTTTCAGAATGTAGTCAGCACCTTCCAAGCCTTTTGGATGAGGGCCGGCCCAGAGCAGATAGTAGAGCGGCACACCTTTCGTATTTCGGATGAGCCGTGGCGTTGACACATGGCCAAAGGCTGACTTCAAGCGCGCCCGGTAGAGTTCAAGGAGGCGCTCGGAGTAGTCAGGGTGCTTCTCGAATCCAGACGTCTCGAACAGACCGCCACCACGCTCGTGGTAGACTTCGTCGAACCAGGCTCGCGTACCGAAATAGGCGTCCAGCGTCTTTGCCCATCCATCAGGCACCTCGCCGGAATTCGGAAGCATCCGTTGAATCGCCATGTTCAATCCAAAATTGACCACGACTTCAAAGAGGCCGGTGTCGGCGAGTTGCTGAACGCTGGACCAGTTAAGCTTGGCGCCGAACGGATCGAGAAAGGCGACCCCTCGATGTGAGGCCTTGGAAATCGGCTTGGAGACGACCCACGCGATTCCGGCGGCGGCGTCGGTTCGCAGCACATCGATCTGGCGAGAGTCTCCATATTCGCGCCGCATGGCCTCCAGCTCATCGCCCCGCGCTGGATCAGGGTCTATGAAAATATAGCGTGAAAAGGGGTTGGCGACGTCGAGCGCCACGCGGGGCGAGCCATCCACCAGTTCGCGTTGTTCAGCATCGACCTGTTGGTCGTCGAGAAAGAGCGAAGGGCCTTCAGCCTCGCGTTTCGGTTCGCTGCGCACAATCGCACGGCCTCCGCCCGCGAAGGCATCGACATAAACCGTGCGCCAGCTCTGATTCTTCAAAACCTTGGTGTAGAAATCCAGATAGCGGCCGAGCGCATCGAGCTTTTCCTTTGCCCAGGGGCCGACGACCGCAACGCCGGCCATTACAGCGCACTCGCCAAGGTGGCCGGAAACTCACTCCATTCCCGACCATCCAACTCTCGCCCGCCCGACTTCGGCCTCAACCCGCCCCATTGTTTGAAGAAAAATGCAACGTTCTGCGCTTGGCACTGATCGCGAATTTCACGCACCCACTCCAAATGAATGGGCCGTGCTCCGGGACCAGACTCGCCGCCGGCGATGACCCAGTCGATACCGCTAAGGTTCACGGCTCCCATGGCGCCGATCAGCGGCTCAATGGAGAGGAACCGCACCCCCGCGGGACTTTTCCGCAGGTGCAAGATCCTCGCCTTGGCCTGCGCATCCTCGACCGACACGCCACACCAGATATGCCCTGGACCCCGAGCGTCTCCATAGCGTTCGCGTAAATAGTCCCGCATCAAGGAGCTACGTTTGGTCAACACCTGAAAGATATGCCAGTCGGCTGCCTCCATGGTGTCGAAGACCTGATCAACAAACGAGCTCGGTACCTCTTTGTGGAACAAGTCACTCATCGAATTGACGAAGATCATCCTGGGCCGCTTCCACTTGATCGGCTGCTCCAGACGTTCAGGCCGAAGTGTTAGATCGAACCCGGTCGAAAAAGGGTGATCCGGTATGCCTCGCCACCGCTCGGCGAAACGGGCCGCATAGCAATTGTCGCACCCACGAGTGATCTTCGTGCAGCCCGTCACCGGATTCCACGTCGCATCCGTCCACTCTATCGCGCTTTTGTCAGCCATGCGCGCACCATCCAATCTCACCACAATTTAGCACGAGTAGAACATATATGGAACATGGCAGTTCCTTGACGGCGACGCCAGCAGTCATCCGATCACCCGCCGGGCAGCAACACGCTCGCCGTGCTCAAATGCGTCAGCGAAGCTCTCCAGCTCGACCTCAGTCATCCCGAGAGTCTGCCCCTCGTCGCGCCAAGCCGCGACGCCCCGTTCTACCTCAGCCAGGATCGCCTTGGCCCTGGCCAGGTTGAGCCGGAAATAGGGAACCACCGACATCAGCGCCTCAATGGTCGCTTCTGGGCCGGCTTCCTCGGAGATCCAAGTCTTCAGCTCACGCACCCGCTCGGGAAACGGGTTAATGTCGAAGGCCGGCGCCAAGCGCCAAAGTCCCCGCTCAACGTGCAAAAAGCCGTGGTTCAGCAGGTGATCATCGACATTGGTGATCAGGATCGAGAAAGCGATCCGCCGCCACAACTCCTCAATGTCGGCTGGCGGGGTCGCGCCATTCTGGCGCAGGGCGTCGACCAGCTCGGTATAGGCATGCTCACCCGGATCGCCTGGTTCGGCGCCCAGCATCGTGGCGGCCGACACATACATCAGTCGGCCACCGCCGGGGGGACGATCAAATCGCTGGATCAGCGCGACCGGCGTGCCGTCGCTCTCGACCAATCGGGCCTCGGCCGCATCGATCCCGGCGCGTTTGGCCAGGCGCATGGCCAGCACCTCGCCCTTGGTCACCGGCCGTTCGTCCGCCACACTGGGGAATTTGCCGATCGAGAGTTGGCCATCGTCGTCGATCACCGAGCATTTCGGGCGTAGGCCGCCGAGCGAGGTGCCACGTCCACGAAGATAAGCCAGATCCGCCGCGGTCTCGGTATTGGTCTCAACCGCTCGTGAGGCCGCGAGAAGATGGGCGAGTTCGATCAAAGGCGGCGCGGTTCGACGCCCGTCCTCGGATGCGCGCTGGAATCGCCCGTTCTCGTCCTGGAGGCGCAGGGCGCCAACGCGGCTCACGTCATCGACGGCGAGCAGATAATCCAGTGAATTGAGCGGGCGCGGCGGGGCCGCCTCGCCAACACGCCGCGCTTCCTGGCGACGCTTGGCATGGTCGCGCTGGATAACGCGTCGCCCCCAGCCGTCGGGCTCAGTGTCAGCGATCACGGCATGGAAAACTGACCCGTCGCGGGTTTTGCGATGAAACTGTGGGCCGGCCACCAGGGCCAGGGCGGGCGCAATGGCGAAGCGTGCGGCGTCGGCGAGCCAGGTCGCATCATATTCAAAGACGGCGCTCTCTCGCGCGCCCTGCTGGTCGTAGCGCAGCGTGCCGACCAGACGCGCCGCGTCGCCAATATGGACGCTGATCGTCCGTTTCAAAGCGCCCTCGGCGACTTTGGCGTGCGCACCCGCTGGGGCATGCGCTCGGCGTCGAGGAGAAGCCCCTGATCGTCGCGCCGGGCGTCCAGCATCTCACCCAAAACGTCGCCAAAGCCCAGAACGAAGAAGGTCATGGCGTAGGTCCCGAGCGCCACCGTGGGATCGCCTTTTTCGACCTTGAGATAGGTGCTCTTCGCGACGCCGATCCGCTCGGCCATCATCATGGTCGTCAGGTTCCGCTTTTTGCGGGCGAGCGCGACGTCCGCGCCCAACTTCGCGAGCGCGCGCTTGACCCCCGGAGGCAGCGTGTCGGTGACGGTCGATCTCATACTACGGTCTCATATAAGCGATGATAAGCCAGATATGGTCTTACATATACGACCTTAATTCGCCCGCGTCGATAGCCGGGCCAGGGCCTTCCCAACGCGCGGGCGGTATTGTTTAATAGCCACCGGCAGCAATCGATCGCCGACCGTCAACCTGCCTTCAACGATGAGACTTTCGCGGCTGATCTTCACCGGGCGCGACGCCCCGGCC
>JBKQHQ010000060.1:0-2947 GCA_052148715.1 Xanthobacteraceae bacterium
GTCGGATAGTGCAGGATACGGCTGCTCATGGCCTCAGTCCTCCACTGTGAGAAAGGCATAGGTCTCGCAATCGGCCATAGGCTCATAGCCGTCAGGTGCGCCCATGCCGATGATAGAATAGCCGCCAAGCTCGTGGCGATCGGCGAAGCCTTGCGCTTTCCCTTCGCTATCGAACGGTCCGATCACTTCGGTTGGCGTCTCGCCATATTCGATGATGATGGCGTACATGGTCTTGATCCTCAGTTTAGAGTTTGATCGCTCTGGATAACCGCAGCGCGCAATCAGCGCGCCCGGCTATCTGCCTTCAATCTAGATATAGGCGCGTCGGGCGTCAGCGGCAAGGGGTGCCGGTATGCTTTTCTTGCACCATGGCCGAGAAGGTGGTGAAAAGGTCTGCCGCCAACCTCCCAGAATTCGTGGAGCCTTCCCATCATGGACGCGTCACCATCGCCGCTATGGAACCTGCTGCGCGTAGCCCCGAATTGCGAGCAGAAGGTCCGCCGGCAATGTGACGAGCTGGGCTTCTCATCCTACTATCCGCTAGGTGCGCGCCTCTCGACGCGCCGGAGCCGCTTCGGCGATCGCCGCCAGGTTGTCGTCCGCCTGCCGGCCATGCCGGGCTATATGTTCATCTCCTTTCCCGCCGGCCCGCACTACGACTTATTCACGCCAGACACCCGATGGCGGGAGCATCCAGTCCCGCTCGGGACGATTGAGGTCGGCGATTTCATATTTGGGCCCATTCTCAAAGAGCAGCATCCAATTGATGGCGCTCTGGCCTGGGTCGCTTCGGGCGGTCGGCCGGCGAATGTCGCCTCGGTCGTGGTCACGGATCTCCAGGCGCGCGAGAGGGCCGGGGAGTTCGACGAGACGGTCATGGACCCTGGGGGGCGGTTCTATCTGCCGCGGTGGGTGCGACGAGAAGCCGCAGTGATGGTCATAGAGGGGGCGTTTCGCGGGACACGCGGCACAATCATCAAGATCATCAGCAAGGCGGCCGTTCGCGTGAAGATCTCCGCCGACTACGCCACATTTCCGATCTCGATCCCGATCGACCACCTTGAGCCACATGACGTCTTGACGAACGTATCCTAAGGGAACTACAACCGATTCGCGCGACGACGGCTCTGAAAGATCGACCGTACCGAGCGTGGCCAGCCCAGGCTGCGATGGATCGATAAGAGCAACAGGGATCGCGCGGGCTCCACGACATCGCAGCGCACGCCAGACCTTTCCCGTGGGCGCCGGCGAAGCTTTTCGAAATAGGCTCACCGATGAGCCTATTTCACGACAAGAAACATAGGAGCGACCGTGTCGTGCTATATCGCCATGCGCCGCGAACGGCGCCCCGAGCGATCCTACGTCGGCGACGACTATTGGAAGATCGACAGAGCCTCAATCGACGTCATCGTCTCCGAGAAGGAGCCGCGGCGGACCGGGCTGCTGGACCGGCACGGCAACGATCTTTACCGCCTGCCCCAGGAGCGACCGGCCGGTTTCACCTCGAAGTGGTCACCGGATTAACCGGACACGCTGGCCACAACCGCCAATTCTTTGAACCTTGACGGTAAAATCAAAGTCTGAAAACATTCAATCATGCCAAGAGGCGGAGCAAGACCAGGCGCAGGGCGCAAGCGAGGGGGGCTGGACCGGCCCGCCAAGGAGCTGCGTTCGGCTGCCGCCAAGCATGGGTTCAAGCTCGTCGAGGCGCTCGCCAAGCTGGCGTTGGACAAGAACACCCCGCCGGCCAGCATCGTTTCCGCCGCCAATGCGGTGCTTGATCGCGGGTTCGGTAAGCCGGCGCAGGAAGTTCGCCATAGCGGCGCGGTCGGCAACTACAATCTCGAAGCGCTGCCATCGGATGAGCTCCACGCGCTGGCGGCAATCCTACGGAAGGCGAGCGACGGGCATGGCGATACGGACTGAAGATGGAATCCTCGTCCATCCTTGAGCAGTTCGGCGCGCTTCCAACGCTTCAGCAGGTAAACGACATTCTGGTGCGCCGGGCCGTCGAGGAGCAGCAGCTCGGAAACGATGCCGAGATCCAGCAGCTCAAGCAGCAGTGCTCGACCCTTATCGGCTTCACGCAATATCGGATGCCGCGCTACCGCCCGAGCAAGGTCCACCACTTCATCTGCGAGCATCTGGAGCGACTGACCGATCGACGGTGTACGCGGCTCATGCTGCGGCTTCCTCCCCGGCATGGGAAATCGGAGGTAGCCTCAAAGAGCTATCCCGCCTTCGCGCTTGGGCGGCATCCGGAGCGGGACTTCATTGCGGCGTCCGCGTCGGTGCCATTGGCGCAGGACTTTGGCCGCCAGGTCCGCAACATCGTCGCCAGCGAGCAGTATCAGGCGGTGTTCAACACACGCCTCGCCGAGGACTCGAAGGCCGCCGGCAAGTGGAATACGAGCGAGGGTGGCTGCTGGTATAGCGTCGGCGTTGGCGGGGCCGTCCTTGGCCGCGGCGCGCATGACGCCATGATCGATGATCCGTACGGGTCAATGGAGGACGCCAGGTCCGACGTCATCCGCAAGAAGGTCAGGGACTGGTACACGGGGACGCTCTACAACCGGTTGGAGCCAGACGGCACGATCTGCATCATTGGCCACCGCATGCACGAGGACGATCTGCAGGGCTGGCTCGAAGAGAAGATGCGATCCAACGACAGCGACGCAGACCAGTGGGAAATCGTCGAGCTGCCAGCCTTCGCGCACGAGAACGATCCGATGGGGCGCATGGTTGGCGCGCCGCTGTGGCCCGAGCATTTCGACAAGGTGTCGCTCGACCGTATTCGAGCCAACACCAGCGCGCGGGACTGGAGCGCGCTATACGACCAGAACCCCGTCCCCGACGAGGGCGAGATGTTCAGCCCTGACCGCATTGGCATGCGCGGGCATACGAGCGACGTCATCATATGGTGCCGCGGTTGGGATCTCGCCGGTAC
>JBKQHQ010000061.1:0-4927 GCA_052148715.1 Xanthobacteraceae bacterium
CGCACAATCTGATCCGAATAGCCCCAGGAAAAGACTCTCTGCGCCTCAAACGCAAAGTCGCCGCGTGGGACGACGACTTCCTCGCAACCCTCATTGCCGCATGATCTCTTCACCCGATTCCCCTGCAGCACGCCCCCTTCGTTGACCTCATGCGAACGTCGCTTATGGAGAATACTCTTTGCATTATCGGCTTCTCAGGCGCCGACCCAAACTTTATCCAATGGCACGGCTGGGTACGCGACCGGTTGCAGAAATATGCCAACCGGCCCGTACTAGTCACCGTCGAGGCGCTAAGCGGCGCACGTCGACGGTATCTCGAAAACAAGGGGCTCACGATCATCGATCTTAGTCCGATGATCGAGGGCCTACGCGGCGAACCGATGGCGGAGACGGCGGAGACGCGCGCCATATGGCGTTTTCTTGAAGCGTTGGAGGACAATGAGGACCTGACTCATGCGTGGCCGCATGTTGTGCCTCCGCCCGTTGGGGCGGACCCGCCAGACATAATGCGCCGACCGCCGAAGGGGTCGAATCCGAACCACGAGTATCCTGGTCTGGGGAACGGAACCTTTGATCTTTGGTGGGCGACGGCTTTGCAGGAGATGAAAGCTTGGGAAACGCTCGATACAAGCTATCCGGGATGGCTCGCATTGCCGGTTGACAATCTTGACAAGGAGGTCAGCCGCAGGCTTTGCGAGAGCAGTGCAATTTGGGTGAGATCACTGTCGGCCTTTCTTGGCGACCAACTGAGAGACTACCCGCGGCTGCGGCCGCTCAGCGGGGACCCGAGTTACGATGGGGTGCGTGAACGGCTGCGGGCAACACTCAGCCACGTGCGCCGGCTTGTCGATATCGCGTTGCGTTTTCGCGTGTCCCTAAGCGATGAGGCTCTTTCCCGCCTGACCAACGCACTTGTGCTCGTGCTCCTGCCCGACCTTTCCAAGTGGCCAACGGCCGCTGAAAATAACTCCGACTCGCTCACGGCCGCCGAATGCCGCGTAATTGAGAAAAGTTGTCGGGGCATTGCTTTGGGACTCGGTCCAAAACTTGCCGTCGAAGGCCGCCATGACCTGCTCGATCAGCTCGTTCGGGCGCTTCGGGCCGACTCCCTGGACCCGGCCGACCTCTGGCGTCTGGAGCACATGCAAGCGCTCCGCGCACTGGTGACAGGTGATCGCCCTGGTGTACAGCGCGGCATTGGGCCGTTAGCGAGCACCGCCGATGAGGTGCAGAGCTCAGAGACGCGCGGTCCTACCGCCGGCCATTCCGCCAACGACTTCGGATACGCCTATGCCGCGGCACTGGCACAGCAGTCCGGGATGGCAGGACGGGCAGAGGCGCTACTGCAACGCGCGCTCAGGGAACTTCAGGCGATGCCGGTGCCGAGCGACGACGCTGCACCGAGAGGAGGCCAAGCGCGAAATGGTGGCGCGGCGCGCTACGACTATCACCTCCGCTCGCGCGAGGCCTGGGCCCGCTTCGCTCGTCTGCGCTGGCGCGAAGAGACGAGGCGCCGCCACTCCGACCTGCTACACTGCAGCGAGAAAGACCGTGTGTTGGAGCGGGAGCGTCTGCGCGAGTACCGCTCCGACCTTGCTTTCATGGAGGAGCAGGCGGCTTTCCGCTGCAATGCAGCCGCAGAATTCGCCCGAGCGCGGGCAAGTGCGCGGGCGGCCATGCACGCGAGCAAGGAAAGCCATGCGGTGCGCCAGTTTCCCGCACTTGTTGATATCGTTGCGATGCCGATCTTTGAGGATCTGATCGGTGACCTCGGCGACATGGCGCACTATCTTCGTAATGCCGAGCCCGACTACGCGCTTGCCCTAGCGCTGCGCTTCCTGCAAGGCGACGATGTCAAGCTTGCGGAGCTCGCTGCAGCCACCCTTCATCCTGCCCGCGCATCGCGTACACGGCTCGTAGCAATTCGATTCTGCAATCAAGTCCAAGAGCTTCTTTGGGCAATCTCGAGCGAGGATCGCGGGGAGATTGAACGGGGCGTCCACGCTGTCGAAACTGCAGCCGAGATTCTCGCTGGCATGCTTGATTACAGGCTGCCAGAAAAACTCCGCGAACATGATGCAGCCCTCATCGCCGCACTCGATGTTGGCGGGAACGGTGCGGAGAAAGCACAGCGTTCCTCGGAGAAGCCGCTCGACCCAGCGCAGCGGGGCCTTCTAAGCGGGCGATTGCGCACCTCAGTCGCAAGACATCTGGCCGAAAAATGGGGCGAAGCGGACGGCAAGACGCTTGGCCATGAGGTGTTGCGTGCGTGTCTCGATGCTCTCGCTGAGGAGAGTATCGGGCTTGGTATGGTAGAGCTAGTCGGAAAGTTAATCCGCCTCGCCCACGCCCTGCTGCGCAATCATCGCGAGGCATCAGTGCTGATCTCGCGTGCAGACGAAGCGCCGGATGGCGAGATGGTCTATCGCCTCATGACGCTCAGGGCGCCAGGCGCCCCGCCAGAAGAAGGTCGGAACGAGATTGGCGTCCGGGCGAAATGGCGGCTGCACGGTGACCCCGTGACCGGACTCGATCCTAAGCTCGTTCGCGACGTGTTGTCGCGCGATGGGAAGTCGCTTCAAGGACTGCGTCAAATGCTCGGGTTCATCGCCACGAACGGCGCACAACCCGCAAAGGACATCGCGAAAGCGCGCCTCGCGTTCTTATCCCACACCCGACCGAAGCGGGCGGCCCCGACCCGCAAAGGTAGGGGCCGCAAATGAGCAGCCAGGCGAAGCGCGCCCCCAGAAGGCCTAGCATGTTCGGCTTCGCGGCGGCGGCTGGCCTGCTCGGCATAGGCGCTCGCGCGCTGCTCGAGCTCCGCCATGATGTCCGGCAAGGGTCTTGACCTGGTGCAGAGGGACCAGCGCGTGGTCGTCGGTCATATGGGATTTTCCCTTATTCTGGGTAGCGGTAATGCTCTCTTCTCGAAAGTATGAAAGGCATACACTAGTGTCGTTGTGAGTAAAGACACTAGTGCGAAACTGGCCGCCTATACGACCGCGTGAGTCAAAATGGCGCGCGAGGAGAATCCGCTGGCCCGAGCAGCGAAGCGCGGCGGCGGAATAGCCGGGCGCGGTGGCAGGACTTGAACCTGCGGCCTCCCTACCAATACAGTGAGATTGCGACATCCACTGTATGAAGATAGCAGGGCGCTCTATCCGGCTGAGCTACACCGCGTAACTGTCATGCCGCCGATCCCGGAAGGGACTGGCGCAGCCGGGCCCGCGGCGAACAGCTTGGAGGCGGCCTTCTCGGGCCGCCTCCTCGGCCTTGCGGAAATCGGGCTCAAGAGCCTTGAGCTTGGCCACAAGGCCCGAGAGGTCGTAAGCGTTGCTGAGCTGACCGCGATGGTGGCTTTTGCGACGTTCCTGTTGCCAGCACGTCTCACCAAGTCAGCACGGCTGAGCCCGAAGGCCGTGCACCGTTCGGCGATGAGTGTCGCTATCGGGTCTCTCTCGATGACCGGAATTTTGTCTTGGCTTGATCACACTCCTCGTGCACAATTTCAAGCATGTGAATTTTGATCGTTTGGGAGTGGGGCCATGAGTAGGTTCGCGTGCTTGGTTCTGTGCTCGTTAAGTATTTGGGCGGTGGGGGTTCAAGCAGCGGCGGCCGAATGCAAAACAACTGATGTTGCGCTCCCCGATATTGCTGCAGAGAAGACAACAGAAAAAAATATATCCGAAGTGGCTACTGAAATTTGTAAAGCTCTCGACGCAGAGCTAAAAAACGGTCCATTGAATTATGATAGTAAACCAACTGATCGCTTTGATCTAGCTATTCGTTGTATTGCACTTCAGAGATCGCCGTTCCAAGATGTTGTCTATGCTATTCTAGGAAAAAATTGGAAAGAAGAAGGCTCAATTGGAGACTCGATTAGAAGCGGACTATCGTATGGCTCGTATATCTTGAGCTCGGTCCGTACAATCTATATAACCCTTGACATTAGGCAGAGATTGCCAGGTAAAACGCCTCGGCAGTTATCCGAGACTTATCAGATAGTAGAATACAGCTATAATCCAAGTGACGGATCGATCACAAATTCAGATGACGGATCTATCAGATTCGTAAAACAACAGTGTAATGATGGAATATTAAAACCCAAGGCGTTCCGCTTCGGCGAGCCCCTCCAACTTAAATTTATTGTAACTGCGTATATTGACGTGAAGCCGTCAAAAGGTGCTGCAGAATTACTAAAAGGAGCTGGTGACATAATTCATATTGGCTCTCTACTGGAAGCAATGACTAAATTGGGAGCGAAGGTCTTGGATAATGCAAAAAGAGTTGAGCTGTCCTATGATCTAGAAATGAAAGATGAAGGTTTATCCATAGAAGGAGATCGCTTTATATTCAAACAAATCTATGCTGACCATGAAAACGCTAAGCGACAAGATGATAAATCACAACACAAGCCCTATCGACGTGTTGTATCATTGTATAAAGGTTATAGTTGTACCAAAAGCCCATCCTATGATCCAGCCGATGGTTTTACGCTTTGGGGCTACGACGATGTCCGATATTGTTGCGTACGTGTGAAGTCGGCCAAGGGGCGGGATCGGCAAACAGCAACAGTTAGCTGGCCCCCCTAACCCAGATCGAACCATAGGCTAAAGGGGGTGCATCCGCGCGCATGGGCAAGCCCCTGGCGGGCCGCTGGTGAGCCTGCACGGTGCTACCATTTGAGGCCCACCCATACAGCGGAGAAACCGGCGCGCGCGAGCGGCGCCTTGTTTCTGAGTCACCACGGCGGCGTTTTCGGTAGGGCAGGGACCCGACACAGTCGAGGGCATTCTGAATCGTAAGCGGTCTTCTGCCCCCACGTTGCGGTGTGCGGCCTAAGCGGCAAGATGCAAGCCGGATTGTCGAGATCGGTTCGCATATATGGTTGACCATATAGTTGATGCTTCGGAGCGGCGTGGCCGTG
>JBKQHQ010000062.1:0-19819 GCA_052148715.1 Xanthobacteraceae bacterium
TCGTGGCGTCGATTTGCCCGCGCAACGACGCTTCCTGGATTGCCGCCACCACCACGTTGGCGGTGAGCGCCAGGTAGGCCGCCTCGACCTGGAAGTTCTGAAAATCCGCCTGCGCCTGCAGCGATTCGACCGTGCGCCTGTTGAGGCCCCAGACGTCGAAGGTGTACGACACCTGCACCTGGGCGGTGTAGAGATCGAACGGGTTGGCGGCGGAGTTGAGTGTCGGAGATATGGCGCCGGGAGTTAGCGTTCGGCTCGGATTCAAATTGGCCTGCACCAGCGGGAAGTACTTGCCCTGCTGCGCGTAGACGCCTTCCTTGGCGGTGCGCAGCGCGGCGATGGCAGCCTGCAAGCTGGGATTGGCCTCGAGCGATCGTTGGATCAGGGCATTGAGCCCCGGCGAGTGGAACAATTTCCACCACTCGGCGGAAATCTCGTGGCCTTGCACGAAGTGCTGGGCCTTGCCGAAGGCCGCATCCGTCGAGCTGGTGTGCGTCGCGAGCGGTTCCTTGGTGTAGCGGCTGACATCCGGAGCGGCCGGCGGCGCGAAATCCGGCCCCACCGCGCAACTCGATACAATAGTGGCCATAAATGCGGCCGCGACGCCGGAACAACGCTTTACTGACATACGCTTTCCTACACAACAATTGCGCGTACCAGGATACCAGAACTATGGCCGATGCTAGGCGCGGCCGCGCCGCCAGGGAACTGTGATTAGTCACAGTAGACCTAGGGTCGGCCGATCGGCCAACGTCTACCAGCCCAGATCAGAACTCAGTCGCACTAGGCCCTTGGGGGCGGCCGATTCGCAATCGTGCTACCGGCCTGCATCAGGACTTCAACAAGATTTCTGCGCTACGGTCTGTCCCATGGAAACCGATAGAAGAACCATCAAGGTGAGCGCGGCCGTCGCGGCCGCGTTGTTGAGCTTCGCGGCCGGCATCTATTTCGCCGGCAATTGGGCCGACGTGCCCAAGAAGCTTGGGGTCGGCTCCGCTAAGGCGAGCGCCAACGCGGCGGAAAAAGATTCGGCGAAGACGACACCCGCGCTGCCCCCGAATACCGTTGAGCTGTCCGATACGCAGTTGGCCTCGGTCAAGGTGGAGGCTGCGGCCGAGCGTCCCTTCGCGATCGAGAAGGCCGCGGTCGGCAGTATCGACTTCAACGAAGAGCTGCTGACCCAGGTCTTCACTAACTATCAAGGACGGATCGTCGGGCTGTTCGCCGCGGTCGGCGATGAGGTGAAGAAGGGCCAAACCCTGTTCACCATCGAGAGCCCCGATCTCGTCCAGGCGTCGTCGAATTTGATCGCGGCTGCGGGCGTCTTGGAGCTGACCGCGCGCAACCTGGCGCGTCTGACCAAGCTCTATGAGACGCGGGCGATCTCGCAAAAAGATCTGGAGCAGGCGGTCTCCGACCATCAGACCGCGGAAGGCAACCTGCGGGCCGCGCGCGATGCGGTGCGCATTTTCGGCAAGACCGACGCCGAGATAGACAAAATGGTGACGGAGCACCGTGTCGATCCGATCTTGGTTGTGCCGAGCCCGATCTCCGGCCGTATCACCGCGCGCAATGCGGCTCCGGGGCTGCTGGTCCAGCCCGGCAATCTGCCGGCGCCCTTCACGGTCGCCGACATCTCCACCATGTGGATGTTGGCGAACGTCGCCGAGAGCGACAGCCCGGCTTTCCATCTGGGGCAAGAGGTCAAGGTTGCGGTCATGGCCTATCCCGGCCGCACGTTTGAGGGGCGGATCTCCACCATCGCCTCGACCGTCGATCCGAACACGCATCGGGTCCTGGTGCGCTCCGAGATCGACGATCCCAAGCACGAACTGCGCTCGGGCATGTTTGCGAACTTCGTCATCCGCACCGGCGATCCCGTGACCTCGATCGGAATTCCGCTCGATGGCTTGGTCCGCGAAGGCGACGGCACCATGGTCGTGTGGGTAACTACCGACCGCCATCGTTTCGTGAAGCGCACAGTAAAGATCGGCCTGCAGCGGGCGGGTAACATCCAGATACTGGAGGGCCTGCAGCCGGGCGAGCTCGTCGCCAACGAAGGTGCGCTGTACTTGAGCAACGCGCTGATTACGGCAGCCCGTTGAGAATTGTTCGATTGAGCAGCGTCAACCGGAGCGTCGACCGCTCTCATATGGAGATGTAGCCCGTGCTGAAGGGCTTGCTGGCATTCGGCCTCACCCGCCGTCCGATCATTCTCTTGTGCCTGGTGGTCTTTATCGGCGCCGGCATCATTGCCTTTTTGAAGCTGAACATCGAGGCCTACCCGAATCCGGCCCCGGTGATCCTGGAGATCACGGCCCAGTCGTCCGGCCTGTCCGCCGAGGAGATGGAGCGCTACTACACGATCCCGATGGAGGTCGGCCTCGCCCCGACGCCCGGCGTCGACATCATCCGCTCGACCTCCTTCTATGGTCTTTCCTTCGTCCGCGTCACGTTCAGGTACGGCATCGACTATTATTTCGCCGTGACGCAGGCGGCGCTGAACCTGCAGCAGAACGTCAGCCTTCCCAACAATGTGCAGGCGCAGATCCAAGGATCGAGCCTGGTCGGCGAGATCTATCGTTACCAGGTCTCCGGGCCCGAGCACATCGGCTTGACCAATCTGCGCACGATTCAGGACTGGGTGCTGCAGCGCCGGTTTCTGACCGTCCCCGGCGTCATCCAAGTCAACACCTGGGGCGGCACGACCAAGGAATACGAGGTCGAGATCGACCTGCACAAGCTTGACGCCTACAGCGTCACGCTCCCCCAGGTCATCAACGCCCTCGGCAACTCGAACATCAATGTAGGCGGTCGCACGATCAATTTCGGCCAGCAATCGGTGAATGTCCGCGGTGTTGGCCTGCTCGATAGCGGCGGCACGACCGATTTGACGCAGGGCTATCGGGTCAACGACATCGAGAACATCTCGCTGGCGCAAGTGAACGGCGTGCCCGTGCAGATCAAGGACGTGGCCAAGGTCTATGTCGGCAACGTGCCGCGACTCGGCAAGGCCGGCCGCGACAAGGAGGACGACGTGGTGGCGGCGATCCTGGTCATGAACCGGACGCTGCACACCAACGACGTCGTCCCGCGGATCAAGGCCGAGGTCGAGAAGATCAACAGCGACGGGACCTTGCCGCCCGGCGTCAAGATCGTCCCCTTCTACGACCGCACCACCCTCGTCTCCGTCACCACGCATACGGTGTTGCACAATCTGGTCTTCGGCTGCCTGTTGGTCTTCTTCATCCAGTGGATCTTCCTGGGCGACCTGCGCAGCGCCATCATCGTCGGCGTGAACATCCCGTTCGCGCTGTTCTTCAGCATCATCATTCTCGTGCTGCTCGGCGAGGACGCCAATCTATTGTCCCTCGGTGCCGTCGATTTTGGCATCATCGTCGATTCCGCGGTGATCGTCGTCGAGAACATATTCCGCAACTTCCAGGCATCGCCGGCGGAACGGCAAACGCTGCTCCAGCATCTGGCCGAGGAGCAATGGGGCAGCGATCCGACCAGCACCCATGATGCGGGCAATCGGCAATTGTGGACCGATCGGCTGCGCATGATCCTCATCAGCACCATGCAGGTCGACAAGGCGGTGTTCTTCTCCGCCACGATCACGGTCGCGGCGTTCATTCCGCTGTTCACCATGCAAGGCGTCGAAGGTCAGATCTTCAATCCCATGGCGCGGACCTACGGCTTCGCCATGGCCGGCGCGCTGATCGCCACGTTCACGATCACGCCGGTGCTGGCATCGCTGCTGCTGCCCCAGCATATCGCGGAAGCCGAAACCATCGTCGTGCGTGTCCTGCGCGGTGCCTATACGCCCGCCTTGCGTTTTGCGCTCGGCCATCGCTGGAGCATGGTCGCGTTCGGCGCGGGGCTTCTGATCCTGACCGGCGCTCTCGCTCCTTACCTCGGCACAGAGTTTCTGCCGGCGCTGGAGGAGGGCAATCTCTGGATCCGTGCCGCGATGCCGCCGACCATCTCGCTCGAGGCCGCCATGCCGGCGGTGACGAAGATGCGTAACATCCTGCTCAGCCATCCGGAAGTCATCACCGTCGTCTCCCAGCACGGCCGGCCCGACAACGGCAGCGACGCCTCCGGCTTCTTCAATGCCGAGTTCTTCGTGCCGCTCAAGCCGTTCGACGAGTGGCCGTCGGGCTACACGAAGGAAAAGCTGGTCGATGACCTGCAGGCTGAGTTCGGCAAGGAGTTCGCCGGCATCGGCTTCAACTTCTCCCAGTACATCCAGGACAACATCGAGGAGGGCCTCTCGGGCGTAAAGGGCGCCAATTCGGTCAAGATCATCGGCCCCGACCTGGCGACCTTGGAGCGGCTCGCCGACCAGGTGCTGCATGAGATGGACCAGGTCAACGGCGTCGCCGATCTCGGGGTTTTTCGCGTTCTCGGCCAGCCCAACCTGAACATCAAGGTGGATCGCGACAAAGCCGCGCGTTACGGGCTCAACTCCGGCGACGTCAACACCGTCGTTCAAGCCGCGCTGGGCGGCAACGTGGCGACCACGCTGCTCGAGGCCGACCGCCAGTTCAACGTGACCGTACGCCTGGCGCCCGAATACCGCGACAGCATCGGCTCGGTCGGCAACATCAAGGTCGGCTATACGAATGCCGCCGGCACCAATTCCTACATTCCCTTGAGCGAGCTGGCGGCCATATCGCTCGATACCGGCGCATCCTACATCTTTCACGAGCGCAACCGGCGGTTCATTCCGATCAAGTTCAGCGTCCGCGGTCGCGATCTCGGCGGCACCGTGGCCGAGGCGCAGCAGCGGATCGCCAAGAACATCACCCTGCCGAACGGGTATCGCATCGACTGGGCCGGCGAGTTCGAGGAGCTGCAGCAGGCCAAGGCGCGCCTCGAGGTGATCGTCCCGATCAGTCTCGTCTTGATCCTGATGCTGCTTTACGGCCTCTTCAATTCGCTGCGCGACAGCCTCCTGGCGCTCGCGGGAATTCCGTTCTCGATCTCAGGGGGCATCATAGCCCTCTATATCACGGGCTTGGACTTCAGCATCTCGGCCGCGATCGGATTCGTCTCCCTGTTCGGCGTCTCGGTCATGAACGGCATCCTGATCATCACCTATTACAATCAGGTGCGGATGCGCGGCGGGATGAACAATATCGAGGCCATGTATCACGCCGCCGAGCAACGGATGCGGCCGATGCTGATGACGGCGCTGTCTGCTTGCATCGGCCTGCTTCCGGCCGCGGTCTCGACCGGCATCGGCAGTCAGGTGCAGCGGCCCCTCGCCACCGTGGTCGTCGGCGGCATGCTGCTCGGGCCGCTGGTCATGCTGGTGGTCGTGCCGGCCTTGCAGACACTATTCCTCGGCAGCGGCGGCGAGCCGCAGCCGCAGGGAGCACCGGCGCCGGCTGTGCCGCCCGAAGGCCTTGCCGAAGCGGATACGTGAGGTCATATGCCCTCCATCATGCCGAGACACCTCCTGAGAGTGAGTAGCTGCCTATTGGCCGGGATCGCGTTCCTCGCCTTGGGGACGGATGTCAGCTTCGCCCGGCCCCATCACCATCATTCCGGGAAGAGCGGCGTCGTGGCTAACGATGCCAAGAAGGGCTCCACGCCGGCGATCGTGAACCCGCCGTCGGGGAAACTGGGCGGCAACCAGCCAGGTCCGGGCCCGGATTTGAGCCAGCAGGCCAAGCAGGGGACCGACCCGGGCGACAAGGGTCCCGGCAAGAAGTCCGGCGACTTCGGCAAAGGAAATACGGACGCCCCAGGGCAGGTTCATTTCCAGACGCAAGCGCCCGTCATCGGGGCCGGTGGCAGCAAGGCGGGCGCGGCTGGTGCGAACCCCATCGATCTCAGCGTTACGGTGCTGCCGGGGCGCTGGTCCAAGAAAGGGCCCAAGCCGGCCGGCACGAAGAAGACCACGATCGCGGGTCCCACCGGGAATTTTCACAAGCACAAAGAGAACTTTGCACCGTCCGCCAAGTTCGGCCCGGCGCGCAACGCTGTCGGCGTCTCCTTGGACGGGAGTGCCGGCTCACCGCACACGGGCACAGGCCCGGCGATCGACCTCGGCACGAAAAATACCGCCGCTGTCGGCGGAAAAACGGACGGCGTCGCGGCCGGCACGGACCTGAGCCATCAAGGAGCGGGCAATCCGAGCCCGAACCCTCCGAGCCATCAAGGCTTCAGCGCGGTCATCCCCGAAGGCTCCGGAGCGAACAACGCCTTTGTCAGCGGGAACGTCAACCGACCCAGGCCGGGCCCAGGTTCCATCGGGGGTGCCCCCAAGAATTTGGCGGGTATCAACGGGACGACGATCCGCCCGAAGCGGTGTCTCGGCGGCTGCTAGGCTTTAACAACTCGCCAGCGCTAATCTGTGACATCCCGGGTGGCCAACGCGGGCATGCCCGCGTTCCGCCGAGGTGAGGTGATTTCGGTTCGCCGCCCGGCCAGAGCCACGAATCACCCGAAGACCGCGCTATTTCCGCGGTGCGTGCACGCCCCTGAATTCGTCCGTGCGCCCGCGGCTCGAGAATTCCTGCGAGTCGGAGACGTGGCCGCTGCGGTTGTGCCGGGCATGCTGCGTCGTCTGCGCGGTTTCTTGATGGGTGATTCGGGTGGGTGAGGCATTGGTCGACGAGGCATTCGCCGTGAATGCCCCAACCGACAGGGCCGCGATTGCCGCCGTCAGGGTGAGAAGGCTCTTACGCATCAAATCCTCCTTGGGTTCCGGCCTCGAGCCGGAAACAACGGTGCGATTCCCCTCCCGGAGCGTCTTCCTGCGTCCCGGGCAACTCAAAGATGATCCCGTTGACCATAAAGTGCAAGCGATAAGCGCAGCTTGCTAAAAATATGAGCAAAATTGCTCCCGCATACGGTTTAGGCGAATCCCCGTAAATACGAGCTTCTTGTGCGGTGCAAATTGAGGCGTGATTAATTCTTATGCATATTGCCGAGGTCTTGCACAATTAAGGAATCGAGACTAGGTTAGTGATCAGGCGCGTCAAAGACGCCAGTGGGGAAACGTTTTTGAGGTCCGTTCGGTCAAGAGGCTGAACCGAAGGAGGGTACGATGAGCCTAGTTACCACTCCGAGATTGATCACGCCGAGAGCCGCGAAGGCCTTCTGTCAGGGTCGGGGCGACGAGCTAACAAACCGCCAGCGAATAGTCGGCATCGTTTGCCGGTCAGTATTCATGGTTGTTCTGTTGGTCGTGGCCGCGCGGGTGAGCGCGCCGCAGCACATCGGCAGCACCTGGCTCGATATTCCGCGCGGTGATTTCGTCAGGGCTATTGTTGGTTGTGGGTTCTGCCTGTGGGTCCTCGTTCACCTGTTCATCCTTCCCAAGGATGCGGGCGGTTACCGAACGTGGGGCTATCTCGGGGCCGCGCTCATTCCCTTGGCGCTGATTTGCGGCGTCGCCGTCTGGTGATCACGCCGCGGCTCCCGAGCCGCAGCTGATAAGCAACATCAAGGCGTCCTCGCCGTGCTTGTGACGGCTATGGACTTTTTGGTCCCAGCAGCAATTAGTAAGCCGTGGATGGCCGTGACGAGCACGGCCGTGATGGGCTTAATAATGCGCGAAAAATAGGGGTTTTACGGCTCGATCAGACGGCCGGTTGCGGCTTTGATGGCGGCTTGAATCCGCGTCGCCGCGCCGAGCTTGATGCGCGCATTGTCGATGTGAAAGTCGACCGTGCGTTTGGTCACGCCGAGGATCTGCGCGATTTCAGCTGAGGTCTTGCCGCGCGCCGCCCAGGTCAGCGTCTCCACTTCGCGATCGTTGAGGTCGACAAGCTTCGGCCACACCTCGGTGCGGGCGACGCCGGCGAGCCGCGCCGCGATGATCGTGTCGAGCACCTCGAAATCGATCGGCTTGGTGACGAAATCGTCGGCGCCGAGTTGGCGCCCTTTGAGCTCGTGACTGCGATCGGTCAACGCCGTTAGAAACACGAACGGCATGTTGCTGAAGCGGGGCACGAGCGAGGTCAGCCGCTCCAGCAATTCGAAGCCCGACATCACCGGCATGCTGATGTCCGAGAGCACCAGGTCGGGCGCGTCCTTGAGAATCGCCGCAAAGCCCTCGCGACCGTCGTGGGCGATGCTGACCTCGTAACCCCGGTCCTCGAGCTCCTCGGCGATCAGCGCCGCCGACTCGGGGTCGTCCTCGATGCACAAGATCCGCTTGCGTGCGTAGTCCATGCATTTGGCGGTGGCGGTATGATCAGACATGGGAATAGAAATACCTTGCTGCACTGCAAAATAAAAATAAAATGTTCATAAAGCTGACGAGGGGTCGGATAGACGCCCGTACCGGCGTGCAGCGGAAAACGCACCCGGTCCCTGTTGCGGCGGCACGCATTGTGGTCAAATACGGTTGGTTCAAGCTTTGTTTCAACGGTAACCGCCGGCTGCCATGCCACAACCGCGTTCGATCCGGGTCCACCTGTCTTGGGTCTTTTTCCTCTTTTTCCTGCTGGTGATCGTTCTCGGCTTGTTCAGCATCACGCGTCTGAGCGAATTCCAGCGGGTGTCAGCGGATATTACCGATCTTTGGTTGCCGAAGACCCGCCTGCTCGGTGATCTCAACAATTTCACTTCCGACTTCCGCGCCGCGGAGGGAAGCATTCTTCTCTCGCCGACCGCGACCAGAGGCAGTGTCATCGAAAAGGAGATGGAGGACCTCGACGGCTCCATCGCGCACGCCCAGCAAAGCTACGAGCATATCGCGCACGACCCCACCGAAGGCGATCTCTACGCCCAGTTCAAGCGGCGTTGGAGCGCCTATCGAACCGATGTCGACCAGATCATGGAGCTCTCGCGCGCCGACCGAAAGCCGGAGGCGACGGCGCTCTATGTCACCGCCTCACGGTCCGCCTACAACGCCGCCAGTGATACGCTCGGGCAGCTCACCAATCGCACCGTCGCCAACGCGCAAGCGGCGAGCGGCCGGGTTGCTGCGACCTACTGGCAAGCGGTCTGGCTGATCGGCATCGCCATGGTGATCGCCGTCGTCATGGTGATCGCCTCGCTGCTCTACATCATCCGCTGGATATCGGATCCGCTGCTTCACCTTGCCCGCTGCATGCACCGTCTTGCCGCCAACGATACGGCCGTCGATATCGAAGGCACGGACCGCAGTGACGAGATCGGCGAGATGGCGCGCGCGACCGTCGTCTTTCGCAACAACGCCATCGAGCTGATGCTGAGCCAGCGCGGGCTCGCGCAGCAAGCCTCGATGCTCGAGGAGAAGCTTGCCGCGGAGCGGCGCCTGACGCTGCTTCAGCGCAACTTCGTCTCGATGGCCTCGCACGAGTTCCGCACGCCGCTGACTATCATCGACGGTCACGCGCAGCGGCTGGTCAAGATGATCGACCGTCTCGCCAACGAGGAGATCATCGAACGCGCCGGCAAGGTTCGCGCCGCGGTTCTGCGCATGACCCACTTGATCGACAACCTGCTCAACTCCTCGCGTCTGATGGACGGCGGCGCCGAGCTCTACTTCCATCCGGCCGAAATCGACGTGGCGGCGCTGCTGCACGAGGTGTGTTCGCTGCACCGCGAAATCGCGCCGAAGACGCAGATCCTGGAGCGGTTCGGCGCCGAGCCGCTGCGGATGATCGGCGACGCCAAGCTGCTTTTTCAGGTGTTCAGCAATCTCCTGTCCAACGCCATCAAGTACTCGCCCGGCGGCGGGCTCATCAAGATCAGCGCGCGCAAGGAGCAGGCCGATATCGTGGTCACGGTGGCGGACCGTGGGCTCGGTATTCCGGTGCAGGATTTCGACCGGCTGTTCGAGCGTTACTTCCGCGGCAGCAACGTCTCCGGCATCATCGGCACCGGAGTGGGTCTTTACCTCGTCAAGATGGTCGTCGAGCTGCACGGCGGCCGCATCGTGGTCGAGAGCAGTGAAGGCAAGGGATCCACGTTCACGGTGTGCTTGCCGACCAAGCCGGCGCTGCTGGCCGACGCCGCAGCGTCCGCGGCGCCGGAGCCCGAAGCGGCCGCCCCGTCGTGAGTCGACGGACGATAGATGACAGATGTAAGGAACAGATCGCATCTTATTAGTTTATTGTTAGTTTTATCGCGTGTTCGCTCATTTGTGATCGATTGCTGAGATTTTTTAATGGCTTTGCGCCTTTGCAGGCGAGGGCAGCCCGACCCAAGATTTGAGAGCGAAGAGCGGCCATTCGGCCGAAGGGATCAACGCGGCAGTGACGACTGTAAGCGCGGACATCGCGGCCATCACTGCGACATCACCTGAATGGAGGAAGTAATGCGCAAGACCATCCTATCCGGCGCAGCGGCGTTGGCCGTCATCGGCGCCGGAGCATTTGCGGCGAGCGGCGCCGGCGCTGTGACCTTGTCGGGAACGAGCCTGCGCCCGGCGATCGAAAGCCTCGGCTCGGTGGACACCATTTCATGCCGGCGGCATGGGTCCGTCCGGCAGCATTGCGGGAGTTCGACGCAGGAGCGTAGCGCGCAGGAGTTTAGCTCCGAAAACCGCCCGCGCGCCGATGCACCGGTGCCGCACCGCTATTTCAGCCGCTGGTAGGCCTGGAGCATGATCCCGAAAAAAGCCTGCCCTCGGGCTTGACCCGGGGGTGGGTACCGGTTTTCGGAAAAGCTTCAACAATGACGACGGGGGATTCCGCTCATTCCCGCGTGGGCGGGAGTGAGCGGACAACCGGTCGGATATCTATCTGCGTGGCCTCGGCCTGGCGAGATTGATGCTCAGCCAGGGCCGGTAGCTTTTGCCATCCCTAATTTGTGATCGGTCGTTGCACCTTTCCGGGGGCTTCACCTCCATAGGCGTGGTGTTATCCGTATCGGGCTCAAACGCGGCCATTTCGGCCACGTGGGGTCAATGCGGCGGTGACGGCCGTCTTTGCTGCGATCGCGGCCACCACTGAAGCGCCACCTGATGGAGGAAGTGATGCACAAGACCATTTTATCCGGGGCTATGGCGTTGGCCGTCGTCGGCGCCGGAGCATTGAACGCGAACACGGCTGGCGCGGGGACTTTGGCGGGGCAGGGCCTGCGCCCGGCGATCGAAAGCCTTGGCTCGGTGGACACCGTTTCCTGCCGGCGTCACGGGACCGTCCGGCATCATTGCGGGTATGCGGAGCGCGCCGATGTGCACGCGCAAGTCCCGCAGGAATATAGCGCCGGCCCGTCGCGCAACGGCGCACCGGAGCCGCACCGCTATTTCAGCCGCTGGTAGACTTGGACGACCTGCGGGCACCCGCTCATTCCCGCAAAGGCGACCCTTGGGCTGTCATTCCGGGGCGCGAGCGAAGCTCGCGAGCCTGGAACCTATAGTCACGGACCGGGGTTATGGGATCCGGGCTCGCCGCTCCGCGGCGCCCCGGAATGACCAGTGGGACGGTTGCCGCAGCTCAGCCCGGCGAGATCGAGCTGAGCAGGCCGGGGGTCGACGCATCGCGCGGAGGCAGGTAGATGTCCATCAGCCGCGTGCGCGAGCCTGGGAAGAAATCTGCCACCATGTCGGCCGCTTTCCGCTTCGCGGCGGGGAAACGCGTTCCCCAGCCGGCGAAGTCACTGGCCAAGGCCTCGAGCGACAGGATGACGGTCGCGATCAGCAGATAGGCCGCGTTGGCCCGCTTGGCACTGCGGGTCGTCGACGCCTTTTTCAAGAGCGCCTGCAGGTTCTTATAGGTGGTTATGAAATCACGCGTCTGCTCGTCCCACAGCAGGTCCGGGAGCGCCGCGTAGCCGACTGCCTGATGGCGCGCATGGATCAGCCGACCACATTTCTTAACGAGCTCGGTCGGCAAAAACCCAAAATCCGCGGCCTTGCTGTGCAAAGCCTCGGTGCGGCCGTCGATACCAACCTCTTCCGCGAGCGACATTGTCGAGCGGCTGCGCCCCGATCAAGAAAGCCCATACGAACGTAACTCATCGATGCGTAAAATTTCGAGTTCGATTGGCGATTGATTGCGTAAAGTAAACATAAATTTCATCCAGAAAACCATAACGGGCGTATTTACAAGCGGCATTCATCACATCGCGCCCGTTCTCGTCGCGGACATCCACACCTTTTAAGCGAGGGATCTTTTCCAGCGTTTAAGAAGATCTGTTGACAGAGGGCGCGCACGTGCCGGTCTCGAACACCTGATTCGCGTCGTCATTTCGAGCAGATTGGCCATATGCGGTCTTGATTAAAAACTAATCAGAAAATTATGCCGGGTGGCGATTGTTGATGCATTAGTTAGTGCAAAGCCAAAAAACCTACACCTTACTTATGTGCAACCGCAAAGTTCATCATGGATATTTAATGACCGACTCAGACACCTTTATGCCTTGATTACGGGAAATTGGGGGTAATCATGAAAGCGGTATTGCTCGGGGGGGTCGCGGTCGTTGCGCTGTCCGCGATGAGTGTTAGTCCGGTCAAGGCGGCCGACGCCAAGGCTTGCGATCCTTACAAGAACTACAGCTGTCTCGACGCCTATCTCGGCCAGGACATTTGGAGCCGCTTGGTCAACTATTACAAGCTCGAATGGGGCCAGGCCGGACCGCCGGCTGATCCGAAGGCGCCTCCCGGTCGACGGTCCTATTGGCCGGGGACGCCGCAAACGACGCCGCCAATGCCGTTCACCGAATGGCCGCATGGCGCCACGAACCCGATCGGCGTGGTCAGGACCGGCTCGGTCGACAGCCCCTTGATGGTGGCGCTCGCCAAGACCGACGTCGGCGAGTTCTTGAACGACCACGGCCTCCAGATCTATGGCTGGGTCAACGGCGGCTTCAACGTCAGCACCAACCAAAGCTCGAATTTCGGCGGCAACAATCCGGCCGCCTACATGTTCACCCCGAACACGATGCAGCTCGATCAGGCCGTGTTGTATGTCGAGCGCCTGCCTGACACGGTGCAGAAGGACCACATCGACTGGGGCTTCAGAATATCGGGAATTTACGGCGAGAACTATCGCTACACCGAAGCCTATGGCCTGTGGAGCTATCAGTTCGAGGGGCATGGCCTCGTCAACGGCTTCGACGCGCCGATGATGTACGGCGAGCTCTTCTTCCCGCAATTCGCCGAAGGTGTCTTGGTCCGAATCGGGCGCTTCATCTCGATACCGGACATCGAGGCCCAACTCGCCCCGAACAACTACATGTACTCGCACTCGTTGACCTATGACTGGGACAATTACACTAACACGGGTATCCAGGTCTCCACCGCGGTAACCAAGAACTGGTTGGTACAGTTGGGCGTGAATGTCGGCACCGAGGCCATGCCCTGGCACTGGGGCCAGACGACACCGAATTTAGGCTTACTGTTTCCAGGCGGCAACCCGCTGTACACCGGCGCGAGTTACCCGGTCGATCCGGGCTCCATGCCGTCCTTCACCGGCTGCCTGCGCTACACGACCGACAAAGGCTGGGACACCGTCTATCTGTGTGTCGACGCCCTCAACACCGGCATCCAGGGCTTCAACAATCTGCAATGGCTCGGGGGCACCTATTACCACAAGTTCAACGAGCAGTGGCATATCTCGACGGAAGCTTACACGCTTTCGCAAAATGACGTGCTGAACATCAACAACCCCTTGGTTTGGACGACGGCCGGCACACCCGGCGAAGCCTTCACCGGGGCGTTGAAAAATCCCGGCATCACTCCGCTCGGGGGACTAAACATTGCCAACAATGGGCCGTTCTTTGCGCAATGCTCCAACCCTACGCAGCTCACCTGCACGGCGAGGGTGTATACGGCGGTGTCCTACTTGAATTACAGCCCCAACCCGCTGGACAACTGGTCGCTCCGCAATACGTTTTACTATGACGCGCAAGGCCAGCGCACCGGCACCGCAACGCGCTATGTCGAGATCGGCCTCGGCCTGCAGCACTGGCTTTCGCCGCAGATCGAGTTGCGCCCGGAAATTTCCTACATGCGCTCGCTCAACGCGCCGGCCTTCGATGCCAACCTCAACCCGTTCGGGGCTGCCGCTCCCACCAAGAGCTATCAGGTGATCGGCGCGTCGGACATCATCTGGCACTTCTGATCGGCGGTGGGGGGCTATCCGCCGGGTGACTGAGCCTGGCGGTTGCCGGCTCCGTGCGAAACGTGTGCGCCGCGGGAGGCAACTCTCGCGGCGCTGCCTTTTTGTCGCTACGGTGCCTACGGTCTGGGGTGAGTCGTTCGATACCCGTCTTCGGTAGTCGGAAACCGGCTCTGCTTAAGAACTAAGCGATAAGCCACTGTGATTGATCATGGTTTATGCAGCAGTTAGCGGCAAAGCTCGGAAACCTATACCTTCCTTATGTGCAACTGCGAACTTTTGCATGGATATTTAACGGCCGACTCAGACACCTTTGTGGCTACATTGCTGGGGAATTGGGGGTAAATCATGAAAGCGGTATTGCTCGGCGGCGTTGCGTTGGCTGCGGTGGGGTCGGTCATGGTGGCCGGCGCAGCTGCCGCGGATCTAACGGTCAAGGCGCCCGCGGCATATAGCTGGACCGGGTTCTACATCGGCGGCAATTTGGGTTACGGATATGGCGGCGGTTCCACCAGCTTTTCCGGCAATCCCGCCACGGAGGCACTCATTGCCAACGGAACGATTCCCTCCTCGTTGGGGGGGTGGGGGCAGTCGAATAGTCCGCTTGGTGGCGGGCAGGTCGGCTACAATCTTCAGGCCGGCCGGTTCGTCTACGGCATCGAGACGGATCTCGACTATGGGCATGTCAGCTCAAGCCTGACCACTATCGTTCCTCTCACCTTTCCTCTCAGCCCGTCCACGACGACGACTGCTGTGCAGTCGCTGAATTACCTCGGCACAGTGACAGGCCGGGCTGGCTTCCTGCCCTGGGCACCCCTCCTCCTCTATGCGGACGGCGGTTTTGCGTATGGCGGTGCCTCGGCGTCCTCGTTCCTGGTGTCGAACAACGGAGCCGCGAGCGGATTCAGCGAAAAGACGGCCCTGTTGACCGGCTGGACGGCGGGCGGCGGACTGGAATACGCCTTTTTCGCCGACGAGCCGCTGTGGTCGCGATGGAGCGCAAAGCTCGAGTACGGATATTATGATCTCGGCAAGCTTTCTCAAACTTATAATCTTACCCCTGCCGGATTTATGACGACGAGCACGGCCTTCAAGGGACATATGTTCCACGCAGGCCTTAACTACAAGTTCTGATGAGTTGATGAGTTGATGAACTGGGGAATTGGGGGAAGATCATGAAAGCGGTACTACTCGGCGGCGTTGCGATCCTCGCGTTGGCTGCGGTCGGTCCGGCCAGGGCGGCCGATGCCAAGGCGGCGGTTTGCGATCCGTACAAGAACTATAACTGTCTCGATGCCTATCTCGGCCAGGATATCTGGACCCGCCTCGTCAATTACTACAAGCTGGAATGGGGCCAGGCCGGGCCGCCGGCCGATCCGAAGGCGCTTCCGGGCCGCCGGGCCTATTGGCCGGTGACGCCGGGGACCGTGCCGCCGCTGCCGTTCACTGAATGGCCCTATGGCGGCTCGACCGTCCTCGGCGTGAGCCGGACCGGCGCGGTCGACAGCCCCTTGATGGTGGCGCTCGCCAAGACCGACGTAGGCGAGTTCCTGAACGACCACGGCCTCCAGGTCTACGGCTGGTTCGACGCCGGCTTCAACATCAGCTCCAACCGAACCTTCAACGGTAACAGTCCCGCCGCCTACATGTCCAACCCGAATTCGATGCAGCTGGACCAGGCCGTGCTGTATTTCGAGCGCGTGCCCGACACGGTGCAGAAGGACCACATCGACTGGGGCTTCCGGCTTTCCGGGCTGTACGGCGAGAACTACCGCTACACCGAGGCTTACGGACTGTGGAGCTATCAGTTCCAAGGGCGCAACCTGCAGAACGGGTTCGATACGCCGATGATGTACGGGGAACTGTTCTTCCCGCAACTCTTGGAAGGCACCTTGGTCCGAGTCGGGCGGTTCATCTCGCTGCCGGACATCGAGGCGCAGCTCGCCCCCAACAACTACATGTACTCGCACTCGCTGACGTATGGCTGGGACAACTACACCAACACCGGCATCCAGGTCACCCAGGCACTCAATAAGAACCTGTTCGTTCAGGTGGGCCTGACCGTGGGCACCGAAGCCATGCCCTGGCACTGGGGCCAGACGACGCCGAACCTAGCATTCCCGAACAACCCGCTGTTCCCCAACAGTAGCTATCCCCTCGACCCAGGCTCCGTCCCATCTCTCACCGCCTGCTTGCGCTACCAAACCAACAGCGGCAACGACAACCTCTATGTCTGCGAGGACGCCCTCAACAACGGCCTCCAGGGCTACAACAATCTGCAATGGACCGGGTTTACCTATTACCACCGGTTCAACGAGCAGTGGCACATCTCGTCGGAATTTTACACGCTTTCGCAGAATGACGTGCTGAACCTGAATAACCCGACCGTTTTTAATACCCTCTTGCCCAACGGCATTACGCCGTTAGCCGGGGCAAACATCGTCGCGCAGCAGCCAAACTTTGCGTACTGCTCGAACCCGAATCTGCTCACCTGCACCTCACGATCCTATACCGCTCTCACCTACCTGAACTATTCGCCCAACCCCTTGGACAACTGGTCGTTCCGCGCCGAGTATTATGTTGACCAGGAGGGACAGCGCATCAGCATACCCACGCGGTATATAGACCTCGCGATCGGCTTGCAGCATTGGCTCTCGCCGCAGATCGAGTTCCGCCCGGAGGTTGCGTATTACCACTCGTTTAACACGCCGGCTTTTGACGGGGTTTTCAATCCCCTGTCGAGTAGCACATTCACTTGCTCTACCCCTGTTCAGGGTACCATACCTGCCAGCTGTAAAAATTATTCAATCGTTGGCTCCGCCGACATGATCTTTCACTTCTGATTTGGAGGACCGTGTCGTTCGCGTGGGCTGTGCGGCCGAGGGTGTCGGTTGCCGGCGTGTATGAGAAGCTTAAGCTGCGCCGCGGGGGGAAGCTCCCGCGGCGCAACTGCTTAGAGAAGGCGGGAGATGCGGATGAGGCGCGGGGAGCAATCTCCGGTTAGGAGTTGCAATCTTTGGTAACGAAAAAGCCGCTTCCGGATGACGGTGACGCGCCTGGGCGTGGTGCGTGGGGATCGGAGCAGGGGGACTGCAAACAGGCGCACTATTAAGCAATAAGTTGTCCCCAATTGGGTGGCAGTGTTGGAAATCTCGCGTCTGAATCGAGGGCCGCCGGTTCCGGCATCTGGTATACTTCGAAGATGGTCCTGTTCCATTGGAATCGGTCGCGGGTCTGGAGTTGTTCGTTGGCGCATGTTCTCGAGGGCGAACCGGTATCCAAGTTCGGGTCCGAGCCTTCGCCGGATCGCTCGAACGGAGGAGGCACCGTAGCGTCAAGACGGACAACAATGCGGCGCGGAAAATTCGATGTCGGACGGCTGACGTCGCGACTGCGGCAAACCGACCTGGGGGCCGTGGCCGCGACTTTGGCGATGGTTGCGGGCGTGACGGGTCTTGTTTTCTTACTGGACCACTTTTTTGTCCTTCGTCACATATCGATCATCTATCTCCTTCCCGTTCTTATTGCCGCGACACGGTGGGGACTTGGACCGGCGCTCGTCGCGACCGTCGCCGGCGTCCTCTGTGCTGATTTCTTCTTCTATCCTCCCTATTACAGTCTGGATCTCGCCGACCTGCAGAGCGCCGTCGAGCTGGTGCTGCTGGTCGTCGTGGCGATCGTCACCAGTGACCTCGCGACGAGGCTCAAGCGCCAGGTCGAGGTCGCACGCCGGCACGAGAAGGAGACCCGCGACCTTTATGCCTTCTCGCGTCAGCTGGCGGTGTGCGATTCGGCGTCCGACATCTATTCGGCGATCCAGGAGCACCTGTCCAAGATCATCCAGGCGCGCACGGCTTTGATCGGGCCGCTGCCGGGCCGGGCAAGCGAAGCTCTGCCGCCCGACGATCCGGCCATACCGGCGCCGGTGCGGGCCGAAGCCGCGCTGATTCTCGCCCGCAACGAGCCGAAGGTGGAGGCGCTCGTTACCGACGAAAGCCAGCGTACCTGGCTGGTGCGCGCGATATCGGCGCAGGCTCCGGAGTTCGGCGTGGTTGCGGTAGATCTCGGCACCGGGTCGCCCGAGGCCATCGACGAGATCAAGCAGCGCGCCGACCGCATCCTCATCGACGCGACGGCAACGCTCGAGCATCTCGATATCACCCATGCGATCAGCGAGGCCCGGGTCCGGGCGGAGGCCGATCTCCTGCGCGACGCCCTGATCGGCTCGGTGTCGCACGAATTGCGCACGCCGCTCACCTCGATCCTCGGCGCCGCGACGGCCTTGACGCAGGCCGCGGCCATTGCCGGCCAACCCGACCTCGCCTCGGTTGCCCGTCATCTGAAGGATGACGCCGAGCGCCTCAGCGACATTCAGAACCTGTTCGATGCGAGCCGGATCACGGGCAAGGGCATCCGGCCTCGCCGCGAATTGTCGGATCCGGTCGACATCGTCAACGCCGCGGTCGAGCGCAAGCGCGACCGGCTGTCCGCCCATCGGCTCGAGTTCCGCATGGCGGACGATTTGCCTTTGGTGAATGTCGATCCTACGCTCCTTGAGCAGGCGCTCGGGCAGATCCTCGACAACGCCGCAAAATATTCGCCGGTCGGCTCGACCATCGAGGTGTCGGCATCCGAGCAGGATGATGCGGTCGTCATCGCGGTGCGCGATCACGGCGTCGGGCTCACGAGCGAGGAGCAGAGCCGAATGTTGGAGCGATACTTCCGTGGCGCGCGCCATCTTGACGCCGTTACCGGCTCGGGACTGGGCTCCTGGATCGCGCACGCCTTCATCAGCGCCAACGACGGCACGATCGAGGCCACGAGCGCCGGTCCGGACCGGGGCACCACGGTCTCGATCCGCGTGCCGGCGTCCCGCCTCGCGGCTCCCGACCTGACGGACGGAGCCGATGAATAGCGCTGCGCCGACCGTGCTCGTGATCGATGATGAGGTTCAGATCCGACGGTTTCTGCAATCCGGGTTCGGTCTCGTCGGCTTCAACGTGCGCGAGGCGAAGACCGCCGAAGAGGGAATCCGCTCGGCAACGTTGAGCTCTCCCGACCTGATCATTCTCGATCTGGCGCTGCCCGACATGGACGGCGCCGAGGTGCTGCAGCGCATCCGCTCATGGTCGGAGGTGCCGGTCATCGTGCTCTCGGCGCGATCGAACGAGGACGAGAAGGTTCGTCTGCTCGAGCTCGGCGCCGACGATTATGTCGTCAAGCCGTTCGGGATGGCCGAGCTGTTGGCGCGCGCGCGCGCCGCCATGCGCCGGCAGCAGCGCACGACCACCGGCGACGCGGTGCTCAAGATCGGCCGCGTTACCTTCGACTTTGCGGCCCGTTCGGTGTCGGTCGAGGGCCGCCGCATCAGCCTGACGCGCAAGGAGTACCGGTTGATCCAGGTCCTCGCCCAGCACGCCGGCAACGTCCTCACCCATCAGCATCTGCTCAAGGAGGTGTGGGGTACGAGCCATCTGAACGACACGCACTACCTGCGCATCATGATCCGTAACCTGCGCAAGAAGATCGAAGCCGACCCGACCCGCCCGCGCGTCATCCGCACCGAGCTCGGCGTCGGCTACCGGCTCGGCACCGACGAGGCCGAGCCGACCGACGCCGCCGTCGAGGAGCCGGCCGAGCCCCCCTTGCCCGACCAAGCCGACCCCGACGAGACCTGACGGGGGAGGGCGGGCAGGCATTCTTCACCTCCCCCCTCGTGGGCTACGGCATTCCGGGATTTGATTCCTGCGGTGGGCATTTTTTCTACTTTCTGTCAAGAATCCGTCGCGAGAAATTTTGCGATT
>JBKQHQ010000063.1:0-16329 GCA_052148715.1 Xanthobacteraceae bacterium
TGCCAGCGGGCTTCCTACGGGCTCGCTCTTTCAGAGTGAGGTCCCTTTGAACGCCGATCAATAATCGGATAGCTTTACGTTGCTGGAGATCGCGTCACGAATTCCAACCACATTCCGGACGGCACCCATCGCGCACTCCCACCACACCAACTGAGGGATGAAAAGAGGGTTCCGGCAACCACCCAAGGATTACCCAAGGATGTCGCGCCTAAGCAATCCGATGACGCCGAATGCGATGCAATTGGCGTGACTGACATGGGGCCGCTGTTGCGCAAGCCAGCCAGCACGCCGAGGCGGTAATGCGTGCAACACGGTAGGCAATCCCAGGACACCGCCGGGTCCGTATGGAATTGGGCTATCAACAAGGCCAAGACGCCGATCCGTGGGCCGCGAATTGACCCTGCTTCAAGCCGCAGCGTTCGACATTTCGCCTGTCAGATCAAAGCCGACCCATGAGCAGCAGGACGACCACGACGATCAGGATGATGCCTATGATGCCAATGCCGCCGTGACCGTAGCCGTAGCCGTAACCGCCGAAGCGGCCACTGAAGCCACCAAACAAGAAGATGACGAGAAGGATGACGAGTATAAGTCCGATGGACATGGTCTATCTCCCTTGCCATACTACGCTTGTTTGCCAGAGTGCGTGAAATTGACCGCACCAAGGCCTGTGCCGGCACTCGCAACTCGCCCATTACCTCATGAAATGGTAGATGCCGTTGAGTCCGACCAAGCCTACCACGATGAGGTAGAAGGCGACGATGTAGTTCAAAAGCCTCGGCATGATCAGGATCAGAATGCCGGCGACAAGAGCGACGATCGGCGCGATGTGACCGGTGTTGAAATCCATTTAAAATCTCCCGGAATTGGCTGGGTTCGACGACGAATTCGATCTACCGCCTTCACGCACGGCCCCTGACTGTGACGCGAACAGCCCATTTAGCTTCGCTCCGACAAGACAAACCCCTATCCACCGCCGCTCACGCGACCCGCACGTTCGTCGAAAACGTGGCGCGAGTGATCGATACGCTCGTTCCGTTTGGGCTCGCCAGGGTTTCTACCTGGGCATCCAGCTGATGTGCGAGTGCCTTGACGATGCTCGTGCCGAGCCCAGTTTTTTCTTGGGCAAAGACGCCGTCCGGTCTGCCAAATCCGTTGTCGGTAACCGAAAGCTTCCAGTTCGTTCCTGCGACATCGTACTGGACGATTATCTGACCATCACTCTTGTCGTTGGGGAATGCGTGCTTCAACGCATTTATGACAAGTTCCGTGACGATCAACCCGAAGCACTCTGCCTGACGGGAATTCGCACTTCCTCCGTTGCCGCATACCTTGAGTGAGATTGGTCGAATATCGCCAATCATCGAGGATGCGAGCGTCTCGCAGAGCTTTGAGAGATAGGGCGTTATTTCGATCGACCCGCTGGCCCCCGTGGCATGGAGGAGTTGCTGGAGAGCCGCCATCGAGATGACCCGCGAATGCGCTTCTTCCAGATGAAGTCGCGTCTCTTCCGATTGTACCGCCCGAGCCTTCATCAAAATTATGCTGGCGATGATTTGCAGGCTATTGGCGACTCGATGCTGCATTTCCTCAAGCAGTATGTCCTTCTGCCGCAGTAGTTCCTCCCTTTCGCGCTCCAAGGCGCGTTGCCGGGTCACGTCCTCTATGCCAAGCAGAATGGTCGTATCGGCACCTTTCTCGTAGAACACCTGCCGTGCGTTCAAGCGCATCGTGCGGTGTCCTACACTGGGGAACTCGTGCTCGACCTCATAATCTTGCATGACGCCATGCTCAGGTACGATCTTTTCCAAGAGCAATCGAAGCTTTGGAATATCCCATTGACCATCGCCCAGCTCATACAGAAGCCTGCCTTGGGTCTCCTCGGGGCTAACCTTGAAGACGGTATAAAAGGAGCGGCTCGCGGCTATCACGCGCAGGTCCTTCTGAAGCACAAGAATAGGCTCGCCGACGGTGTCAACAATCGCTTGGGCGAGTGCGCACGCATCCTCGACGTTGGTGAATTGCTTCCTGAACCCGTTGAGTTCCACAAAACCTCCAGCCCTCGGCAGCATCGGTGACCAGTTTATCTACCCGCAGGGGCGCATTTCGCGCGGCTGCGCAATAAGCGCCCTGACCGTAGGAGTTACTGGGCCAACGGCAGATTGGCGAGTAAGGATCTGTCTAGACCATACTGTTTAATGGTAGGGCGGATGCAGGAGTGAAGTCTGTATAATATTGACCACCCTTTGATTTTCGTCCGATATCCGACCAACGAATGCCTGGAACGTTGACGGCGACGATGCGTTGGCAAAGGATGGGAGTCGGGTGCGTTCATCTTGGCGCTGGCCTTCGGGGCTGTATTTCTTGTTGGCCTCATGATGGGGCCGGGGAGCGGTGATCGCCGAGCGAGCCCCCAGTGGACCGGGCTGACACTCCGCTAGGCACCAGCCCCGTAATTCTCGTAAACCCTCCCCTGCGATTTGCCGCAGATCCAGCCGAGTCAAAGGCGTATGGGAAGACGCCTCTGTGGCCCGACGGGCCAGGCCGAAATGGAGGGGCTCGAAGTCGGTAATGCCGATCGCGTCGCAAACTACCGCCTCGCCTTCGATAGTGACGGACGAGACCTGGAGGGCGTGCATGAACGGTCCGCTACTAGGGCGAAATCACGTAACGGATATTCGTGACGCGTCCTATCCCAATAAAAGGCATCGCTTGCCGATGTCGCGGCGCAATCGCAGGCTCGGCACGGAACAGAAAGTAGCCAAGCTCCAGCTTGCCTTGGGGCGTGAGCCGCCTGCCGAAATGGCAATCATCCGACACCCGCGCGATACGGATTGGGCGCGAGCAAAATGGGGCGCGACGAGTAGGCGCGCCTTTGACGTTGTAAGGTTCCCTCGGCGCCGCGTTCGAGAATGAAATCGAGAGTTCAAGCGTGGGTGCGCCGCATTTTGCTGCGTAATCTGATCGGGCGCACGCGGGCTAGGTCGGGAGTGACTTCCAAGTTTTACGGAGCTTTGGTCCCGGATGACTTGACGGGAGCAATGGATCAAGCCTGAGCCTCAGTGGAGGTGGCCTGTCCTGTTTCTTCGGACCACGGTTAGCTTGAGACGGCTGCCCTCATCGCAGCCTGGTGGCTCCACGCAATGACGTGGGCTTGCTCAGCGAACAGTATGATCCCCGCGGCGGCCGGCTGGTCGGCAACTTTCCGCAGGCTTTCTCCCATGTGGCGCTCATTAACAGCGCGATGGGTCTGACCAAGAAGGAAAATCCCGTCGAGCAGCGGTCGCATCCGGAGAAGGTGGTGAGCGCGGTATTTTGATCCTGTCTCAAGACGGAGCGAACGGCGGCATTGATGCAGCCAATATTGACCGGCTGATTGCCGACGTGCTCAAAGGCTGAGGTATTTGGTTCGGCCGCGCCGGCGCCCCATAATCGGGGCAATGCGAGACGGTCCGAGGCGGGCGCCCGGTGTAAGAACGCGCCCCCGTCGGAGAGCGCTCCTACACTGATTTTAGCGGGAGCGATTCGCCGGGCCTGTAATGATCCAAGATGGTTCCGGAGAATGCCACGTTAGGTGGCAGTACATGGAAATGTCAAGTGTCCAGGTGGACGCAAGGAAGAGTGGCGTCAAAGTACGCCACACGCAAAAACCGTCGAAAGTTGGCGAAACGACCGGTGAAGTCCGTTTCCGCGCCGGCCGGGACGTGGCGACCATCCGGCTGCTGAACGGGGAGGCGACCAAGCGCCTTGTCGGCGTCGTCGTCGTAATACTGAACACCACCTTGGTGTTCACTCCGCTCCCCCTGGGCAACGTCCTCCCCGCCCTGGTGATCGCCCTGATCTCGCTGGCATATCTCCAGGAGGACGGGCTCCTGCTCTCGATCGCTCTGCTGGCCGCCGTAATCGTGCTGGCGGTCGAGGTCGCGGCGGTCTGGGAGGAGATCCTCGGCGCGAAATGGATCATCGGTCGCTGGTAGCTCATCGTGGTGGCTCGGTCCTGTACGCCCTTGATCTGCTCGAACTCGCGGCGGCTGCGATCCGCGCAAGAGCGCATGCTATTAGAGCCGCCGCGAGGCGCTGGTGCGGCTCCTGCGTAAGAGCGGCGCACGATCTGCGCCGTCTGCACCCGGTCATCGGTGCTCGCTCCTGTTCGACGGATTGGTTTCCGGCATCAGCAGCCACGCGAGGAGCACTGCGGCCAGGGCCACTGCGGCGATGCCCAGAAATCCCGCCGCGCGGCCGAGGCTCCCGGCCACGAGGCCTGAAAGTGTCGTGCTGAGCGAAGCGCCGACCCCGGCCATGGTCCCGACGAAGCCCTGCGCCAAGTTGAACCGGCCAGTACCCCTTGTGAGGTCGGCGACGATCAGCGCAGTGAGCACGCCCAGCATCGTCCCACCGACGCCGTCGAGTACCTGAGCGGCGATGAGCATCATTGGATCAGCGGTCCAGGCAAACACCAGCGCACGGATCGGCAAGGCCGCGAATCCGACGAGCAGAAGTGGCCGGCGGCCCAGCGTGTTGGCCCAGCGTCCTGCCCATGGTGCCATCAGCATCACGATCACCTGGGGGACCATGATCAATGCTGAGACGATGAGCGAGGAATGAGCTCCCTTCCCGTACGCAAGCGCCTCGCCGGCGAGCGGCAGCATCGACGCGTTGGCCATCTGGAACAAGAACAAGCAGCCGGCAAATGTGAGCAGGCTGCGATTCTTCCAAAGGCTCCGGCGCGATGCTTGCGGTCGTGTGCTCGGCCCTTGGTGATCCGAGAGGCGCGGGGCGTGGCCGAAGTGGATGTCTGAAGGCTGGATGCGGCCGAGAGCGGCGAGCAGCGGCAGCACCAGGGCGGCGGCAACGAGAAATATCGCGCGATACGACAGTAAATAGCCGATGAGCCCCATCAGGCCGGCCGCCGCTACCCCTCCCGCTGAGGCGAAGCGCTGATTGCGTCCGAGCCGCTCGGCGAGCGCTCCGTGACCGACTAGGCCAAGGCTGACGGCAGCAATCCCCAGCCCTAGGAACCCGCCGGTGATCCCTTGGAGAACTAGAGCGGCCAACACGAGCGGGAAACTCGGCCAAAGTGCAATAATCACGGCGCCGGCTGCAACCATGGCGGCACCCAGCGCGACCACAATTCGCTTCGATCGGATGGCGTCGAGTAGTTCACCGCCGGGTACCTGACTCAGCAGCCCTGCAAACCCAGCTGCCGTCAGTACAAAACCGATATTCTGTTGGGTCCATTCTTGGTCGGCTAGAAACACGGCGACGTAGGGGCCGAAGCCGGACAATGCTCCGGCGAGAAACAGGTTGACGGCGTCAAGGCCGCCCAAGCTAGCATCGGAAGGTGATGGTTCAATTGCATCCGCGACCCCCGCGGCATCCGCAGTGATGACCATTGTGCTCGGACTCCGGCTATTGGCCACGCACGCTCCCTTAGCCCTCTGCTGTCGGAATCCGACGAGTCCGGATGGAGGGCTTTTGCTGGCCACCGAGGGAAACCTGGACGATATCTGACACTTGGCTCATCGGCTGGGCGAGCTTGGTCGCGACGAACGCTCCTTTAAGATTGAAGTGGCCATGCAATAAACCGTGTCGATCGCCCTGAAGACGCATAACAAGATTCTCATCGATGATTGATGCACTTGCCGCATCGTCGGCCGGGCGGGTGTAGGTGCAGAGTTAATTCAAAAGACTTATCACAGGGCAACGGCTAAGTCAGGGCAGACCCACCGTTTCCGAGCGCGGCGCAGGATCACCATGAGGGCCCTGGCCATTCAGCTCCTTTTTCGAAACAGGTCGTCGCATTGGTAGAACCGCCTTGCGTTCCGAAATCGACACCTCTTTGAGCAGCGAACGGTAGAGCGAGACATAATCCGTGGCCATGCGCGTGGAGGAAAATCGTTGCGCAAACCGCTGCCTAACAGCGCGGCGATCGAGCGCAAGCACCTGCGGCAGCATCCCGACCGCCTCCTCCACCGTATCAACGATGGCGCCCGTGACGCCTTGGTCGACGACTTCCGGAACGGAGCCGTGGCGGAACGCAAGGACGGGTGTGCCGCACGCCATCGCCTCGATCATCACCAAGCCGAATGGCTCCGGCCAATCGATGGGGAATAAAAGGGCTTCCGCTTCGCCCAAAAATTTACTCTTGTTGCGTTCATTGATCTCCCCGATGAGCTCTACGCCAGGCTCGCTCAGCAGCGGTGCGATCTTCTCGCGAAAATAGGCTTCATCGACCTTGTCGACTTTGGCAGCGATCTTCAGCGGAATGCCGAGCGTCCGCGCGATCTTGATGGCGCGCTCCGGCCCCTTTTCCGGCGAGATGCGGCCGAGAAACGCGACATAGCCGCCGCGCGGGTTGTAGTTCGGCTCGTGTAAATTTGCGGGTATGCCGTGATGTATGGCGGCGACGACGTTGGCGCTCGAAATAGGCCGCCGCTGGTCGTTGGAAATCGACACCAGTGGCATTTCACTGAAGCCGATATAAAGCGGCTTGAGATCGGGAAGGTCTTGGCGGCCGTGAAGAGTGGTCACCGTCCGGTTGGCCATTGGTCGGAAAAGCGGGAAATGAAACTGGTCGATGTGGAAATGCAAAATGTCGAATTCTTCTGCAAGCTGGCGTACCCTGTCCAGCATCAGCATGTAATAAGGGATCGGGTCGCGGACATTGCTGTCGAGGCGCAATGCCGTGGAAGCGCAGCCCACCAGATTTGCGGCGGTAATGGAGTCCGCGCTTGCAAACAAGGTCACCTCATGACCTTGTCGGACCAGCTCTTCGGTGAGATAGGAAACGATTCGCTCGGTTCCACCATAAAGCCGCGGTGGAACGCTCTCCATCAGCGGCGCGATCTGGGCAATTTTCATATTTTGTAGCTCCAAAACGACCGGCTGGTGACTTAAGCGCTGAGCTCGGCAGAGTCTGTACAATATTGAACTCTCGTCCCGAATGCGGAAACCGCCCCGTCGAGACGTACCATGAATAAAGCCTCGTCAGTCGGGATAATCTGTCGGCGGTTTACGATGCCGGTATTTGCTCGAAGGGCATCCCTTCGCAAGCCATGGCCCCGCCCAAACACAGACGGCGAAAGGAGCGCTGAGGCGATCCATTGGATGCTTTCTTAGGCGATATTTTAGTTAATTGTGCATGGGTAAGGTTCGCTGATACAATGCTTGGCGCGCTGTTTCGTTCCGCCGTACCTTTGCCACAAGGCAGCAGCCATGTCGGGACGAGTTTGTGGCGACAGCTCACGGTCACCCGAATAACGCTACTATCCGGTCTTTGAATTCGGCCTCCCCGTCGTTATATTGAATATATCAGCGGATACGCATGGGCGTGGCTGAGAGACCGCTTGTGCTCCCGCCTGACACAAGGGAGGTGGCCGTGTCTAACGCCGATCAATACCAAATCTATGCGACGAACTGCTCCGGATTGGCGGAAGGCGCCAGTTGCCAGCCTGATCGTACGCGCTTCTTGCGTATGGAGCAGTCCTGGCTCGCGCTTGCGGAAAACGAGAATTGGCTCGCCGGCTCCCGGGGGCCATCTGCGACCACCCCCGTGCAGGTGCCATCATGACGCGCGACTTGGTAAGATGGGGCGCCACGGAACATGTCTTTGCAATGGGACAGATGGTTCGGCTCACGGTGCATCTCAGCTATCGATCGATCGCCAAAGGGGTCTTCGAGGTGCGACATCAGCTTCCCGAACGAGACGGCGAGTTGCAATATCGGCTCCGCAGCGCAGACGAACCGTATGACCGCGTGCTCAACGAGAGCGATCTCGAAGCGGCTTGATGTTTGAAGCGCAGGCCACCTTCGTGGCGCGGCTGATATGGTTATGGCGCGCTGCGTTCTTTGCGTTTGGCAGCGCCTACGCTGAGACTGCGGAACGGAATCGCTCTTGCAGAGTTGCCATTTAGATCGAGCAGAACCGGGCGCGTTTCGGTCCGGCAGTTCGACTGGAAGGACCGTCGGCATCCCCACCACCGGCGGTCTTTCGCATCCGCTCAGGGGTCCTCAGGCCCGGACGCTCGTTAGACCGTTATCGTGCCGCTAACGCGAATTTTGTTCCCGTTTGGGCGGACTCCTCGGCCCCTCGTCACGCCCGGGGCGCAAGGGATATCAAGGGCGGAGCCCTTGGCTAGTTAGACGACGACCATGTGACCCAGCACCGAAGGACTGAACAGCTGTACCTGCCGATTCCAGCCCTGGGAACGAAATACCAGGCATCGAACTTAGCATCTAGCGTTTTGGTTACTTGAGCCGCTGACCTGATTTGCTGGATCGGGAGGCCCGGTTGTGCAGTATATATTCGAGGGCCACCGATGATGACTGATATCGAGGATGCGCTGGAGTCTGCTCGGGCGAGAAGAGATAAGATGGAGCGGGAGCTTAAAAAATGTCCTGATTTTCAACTCTATTTTCTGACAAGCTCCCTCGATGACCGAACGCGGATGGAGCAACTTCTGGATCAAAATCCAAGGTTCAGGCAGTGGCGCCTCCTGGGGCACCCATCGCCGGGGCCGTCGATGAAGCGGACCTATGTGAGCAATCGGCAATCAGCGTCGGTGCCGTGAGGATGAACACCTCCCAAGCCAGTCCACATTCGGCCCGGTGAGCGCCGGCAGCCATGCCGGCGGTGATGCGCTACAGGATTGAAGAAAACTAATCACTCATCATTGCCGCCGCCAACCATATCGGAAACGCGGCTCAGCTACATTCGAAACGCCCGGTGCGCCCGACTACATCTGCACGTTTAATCCGAATGATTTCGGCAAACTGGAACGGGTCGTGGCAAGCTCCATCATCCGTTTTGCGTAACTTGGTCCGCTCAAGGATGTGCAAGGGACCGAGGTCCAACGAACAGCGACAGACGCCGGAAAACTGTTGGCTCGAAGCGGCGGTCTGCAGCGAACGCGTGACCTATCGTTAGGTCTATCGGTCTTTATAGGAAGGTTGCGCCGTCGGCTTACCAGCAACCAACGATGGGCACCGGCACCGGCAGGCAAGCATCGCCTTCATAGCCGTAGCCCGGACCATCATAGCCGCTGTTGTAGCTGTATCCAGACCCGTAGCCGCCGCGATAACCGACATGGCGATGACCCCCGGCTCCGCGCTGGCCGCCGGCATGAGCCCCCGCGCTGCGCACACCACCGTTCGAGTGGCCTCTGTTGGCAGCGAAAGCGTCAGTCGCAATGAAAGCACTGCCTAACGCCAGGGCAGCGGCGACCGCGATAGTTGCTTTACTAAGCATGACTTTTGTCTCCTTGGATATTATGTGAAAGCGATGTGATATTCGTATCGTCAAGACTACAACGCCTCGGTGCCTGAATGTTTACCGGCTTCACCATCACGTTTCCGGCATGAACGGGCGCGGATGATGTGCTTGACGCGCGTAAAGCTTGTTCTGGCGCAGCAACTGCGGAACGCAGCGACGAGCCAGAGCACGACCACTAACGAGCCGATGCGTGCTCGGGTCGTGGTCAATTGTATACAGCGCCAATAGGCAAGTGGTCGTAAGGTACGAGGGCTACCGCGCGCGCTCATCAGCTCCCCCAAACGTCAGCGTTCGGTGCGGGGATCCCGGAACGACATGGTCCGGGATCCTTATTTCCACATGCTCTTGATCTGGAAGCGCCCAATTGCGGATCGACGCTGCCACTACGTTGGGCTCGAAAGCGGAGTGACGACTCGTATCACGGCGCCATATCGGACCAGAAATGGAACTAGTCGCCGCGGCGCGATTTGATACATCACTTCGTACAACAAGATATATGCCAGGGGTCTGATCGATGAGCGCGATTCTCGTCAAAATCTTTGCCACGGCCCTCGCGTTTAGTCAGGTCACGACCCGGCCGGATGCGATCAAGGCCCAGTTCGATCCGGCGCATGACCAGGCCGAGGTTACGCAGCTTTTGCGTCACGGGTGCCTGCAGATGCGCAAGGCCTTCGATGTCGAGAACATCAATCTCGACGATCTGATCGCGACCGCGATGGATGATTCCAAACCGGCCGCGGGTGAGATGGAGGTCAAAGCCCTGCGCGGCCTCAATCTCAACGATCTGGTCACGACCTACCGCGAGTTTTGCAAAGGCGAAACAGTCGCCAATTCCCCGGTGTCGATCAACGAAGTGATCGGCTTCTACAATCGAGCGGCGGTCGATCTTCCCGACCACATGATCCTCAAGGGTCTAAAGCTTCCGGGCGTCAGCGTGATGCTCGATCGCCGGGGAGGGCGCTTTACCGAGATTTATGAGGGCGACCGTCGCCGTACCTGGGTGCCCCTGAGCGACGTTTCGGAGGGCGTGCAGAGGGCATTCGTGGCGGCAGAGGACAAGCGCTTCTTTGACCATCACGGCATCGACGAGCGGGGGCTGATCCGAGCCTTCGTTGGCAACTTGACCCAGCCGGGCCGTCCGCAAGGCGGATCGACTATTACGCAACAGGTGGCGAAGAACCTGCTGGTCGGTGACGACGTGACCTATGAGCGCAAGATCCGCGAGATGATCGTGGCGTCGCGGCTCGAGCAATCGCTCACCAAAGGCGAGATTCTCGGGCTTTACCTCAACTCGGTCTATCTCGGCCGCAACTCCTGGGGCATCGAGATGGCGGCGCGCAGCTATTTCGGCAAGAAGGCCAAGGATCTCACGCTCGGCGAGGGCGCCCTGCTCGCGGGTCTGACCAAGGGGCCGAACTACTTCGGTCCGGACCGCAGCGCTGAGCGGGCGCGGGAGCGTCGCGCCTATGTGCTAAACCGAATGCGGGAAGACGGGGTGATCGACGCCGAGCAGATGAAGCAGGCGTTGAGCGCGCCTCCGAGCATCGCGGCTTTCGAGCGCCCGCGGCGGGATTCCGGGCTCTATTTCGTCGATCAGCTCGGTCGCGAGGCCAAGGCCTTGGCGGGAATCGATAGCCTGACAGCAAGCTCCTATACGGTCCGCTCGACCATCGATCAGGCGCTGCAGCGCGCCACAGAAACGGCGCTGCAGGAGGGCTTGGCACGCTACGAAATGAACAACGACCGCGTGGATTTCCAAGGGCCGGAAGCGAATTTGGCCGATGCCGTCCGCCGCCTTCAGTCCGACCCTAAAGCTCTTCCGAGCGGCGTGCCGGTCTGGCAACTGGCGCTGCAAGGCGCGCGTCTGCCGCTCTATGACGTGCACTGGACCCCGGCCGTAGTGGTGGACCAAGCAAGTGGCAAGAAGGGTAGCGATGGCTTCCGGGTCGGGCTTGCGGACGGGCGTATTCTCCCGCTCGGGGGCTCCTCGGCATCCATCCGGAGCAGACTAAAGCCATTCGACGTGGTCTATGTGCGGGTGCCGGAGGCAAAGTCGGGCGAGCGCGTGGAAATCCGCGTTCGCCCGATGGTGCAGGGCGCCGCGGTGATTCTGGAAAACAAGACGGGGCGCGTTTTGGCGATGGCCGGCGGCTTTTCCTATCCGCTGAGTCAGCTCAACCGCGCCAGCCAGGCGCAGCGCCAGCCCGGCTCGGCGATCAAGCCGCTTACCTATCTGGCGGCCCTGCAGAGCGGATTGCAGCCCAATACGCTCGTGCCGGACTCGTCGATCACGCTGCCGCCGATCGGCGGGACCGCCAACGCGCGTGAGGAGGACTATTGGTCCCCTAAGAACTACGGCGGGGGAGAGTCGGGAATAACGACTTTGCGACACGGGCTCGAGAACTCGAAGAATCTGGTGACCGCGCATCTGCTGGAGGGCATCGCGGCTACTCCCGAGGCGAGTCTTGACCGCGTGTGTGAGCTCGCCGTGGAAGTCCGGGTCTACTCCCAATGCGAGCGCTATTATCCATTCGTTCTCGGCGCCCAGCCGGTACGCCCGATTGACCTTGCGCTGTTCTATGCAACGATCGCCAACGAGGGTGCGCGGCCGGCGACTTACCTGCTCGAGTCGGTCGAGCAAAACGGCAGCGTGATCTACAAGCACGAAGCGAAGGCTCCGGTCCAGCTCGGGTCCGCGGATCGGGTTTCCTTCTACCAGCTCAAGACCATGCTCCAGGGCGTCGTCGAGCGGGGGACCGCCCGCGCCGCGAGTTCACTTTCACCGTATGTGGGGGGTAAGACCGGCACCTCGGAAGACGAAAACGACACCTGGTTCGCCGGCTTCACGAACGACATTACGATCGTCGTATGGGTCGGATACGACAATGCGGACGGAAAGCGCAGGACGCTGGGCGGCGGCAATACCGGCGCCGGGGTCGCGTTGCCGATATTCCAATCGATCATCGAGGCTGCGTGGAGGTCCGGCGTGCCGAAGGTGCCGCTCGATCCACCTTCTCCGGAAGCACGGCGTCAGCTCGCGTCCGTGCCGATCGATCTGGGAAGCGGCGAGAACCAATCATCGCGCCACAAAGGAGCTTTCGTCGAGTATCTACGGCTGGACGAACGCGGAAAGATCAAAGAATCCCGCTTCCGGTTGGTGCCCCGTCCGCTGTTGGTCGTGCGCCCACCCAACGATAACCTCCAAGCCCAGACGGTGTGGCCGTTCGATAACTTCCAGCGATCCACATCTGGATGGGCCGGAGATTCCGGAAATTCTTCAGGATGGCGGTGGTAACAGGAAACAAAGCTGAGTGTGCGCCCGCGGGCGGAATGAAGCTGCTCAATATCGCTCAGTGAATGCAAAAACCCACCAAGTGCATCACCCTCTCGGCGGGCTCTGGGGCGCATCCATGGTGGGGAGTGGCCGACCGATGCAGTGGGGAACGAGGTCAGTGGAGCAATATTATACAGACGACGTCCGCCAATCGGGGCGAAAGGGAAGGCTTTATGCTATTCCGCGATTCGACCCACGATGTTTGCCCCGCTTGTCTGCGGGCAACGACCCTCACCGTAATCGAGCCGCATCCGACACGCGCGGGGTTGGAGATTCACACGTTCAATTGCGATGAATGCGGCCCGACCAAATCCAGAGTCGTTGAAGTGCAGCTGGTCGGATGAGCCGGCGGGGCCCTTACGATTCAGCCTCAGTGGGGTCTCAATCCCAACCGTGGGTACTCGGCGACTTTTTTCTTTGCTCGGCTACCCGGAAGGCGCGCGGAGGTGAAGCAATGAACCCCGCCTCCCAACGACTCTAGCGATGGAGCCAGGGCTGAGGGCGTTTGCGGTGGTGATGCAAGATCGCCGCGTGTGCTGCGACGGTCTCACTCTCCATCATCTCGGCACACTGCACCCACCGCTCCGCCATGCCTTGCCAAATCTCTTGATCCGATGACGTTCGCGCCTGCTTGGCCATATTGCGACAATCGCCGGCGTGCCTTCGAAACTCGTTCAATAGATCCATGATCGCGCCTTCCTGGCGGACACCACGATTTCCCCGGACGGATATTCTTTTAATTTCCAGTCTCGGGGTTGGTTCCTACGCCCGAGGCAGGGCCTAGAAATAAAAGCGGCTCCGGCTGCTGGGGAAGGCGCGGTAGAAAGAGTCCCCAACGGTCGGGACCATGGGTCGTAAACACGTGGGGCGCCGGCTGTCTAGCGGGATGCGGCGCGGGCGATCGTTCCCGTCACCGTGGAGACTTCAGGAGGCTCGGACCGGTAATGCCAGGCCCTGCTGGCAGGCTGTTCGTCCAGAAGCGCGCGATCAATGGCCTCGATGGCCACCTGGACAGCCACAAACTTGTCCCTGCTGTCTGTGTGGCCGCGCTCGAAAGGTTTGGCCAGTGCCTCAGCCAGCTCGCGACGATCGGCAACGAGCTTCTCCCTTGCCGCAGAGAGTTGTTTCAGGTGCTCCTCAGCCATTTTCTCGTCTCGCCGGCCCAAAATACAAATCAGCGAACGCGGTGCCGGACAGCGACGCGGCGGGGGCCTCAGGGACCTTAGTAGCCCCGCACCGATCGCTGCTGTGCTGGCAAATGCCTACGTAGCCGGTGTGCCCGCGAGAGCTTGGACGGTCTCGTGCGGTGTCTGGCGCTACTCGAAGCGATTGATAGGCCCATTGTCTCGCGTTCGATCGTTACGGACGCAAGCCCGAATATGCCCAGTGCTTGAGCCGCGGCCGGCGTTAGGTCGATGATGCGGCCGCGCACGAACGGTCCCCGATCGTTGATGGTCACGACGACCGAGCGCCCATTTTTGTGATTGATGACGCGGACCTTCGATCCGAACGGAAGCGAGCGATGGGCCGCGGTCAAAGCACCCGGGTTCAAATTGACACCGCTTGCGGTTTTGGATCCGCTATCTGTGGAATACACCGAGGCGATGCCACTCTGAGCATTGGCGAACGCGACGCTGACAATTGTCAGTTGCAGAGTGATGAAAAGAAAAAGGGTTAGCGCTAGTTTACAAATCATCGTCCGGGTTTTCGATAGGCCGTCGTGGTTAGCTTGAAGCCGACGAAGCCATTGTTTTTTAAACGCAAGTGATAGGATAAACATCTTTGACCTATTTCCAAGCATTGTGCCACTGATATGTTAACTACGCGGAGTCCGATGCGTTCCGCACTCCGCCATCGTCGTGAACGAGTGGGTCAAAGCCTGCATGACCGAGATTCGTTAAACGGCGTACTGATCCGCCTGGTTTCCGAGACCTAATGGCAAAATCATCGCAGGTTCAGCGGATGCGATTTAATTCGCATTTCCGATAACAACGGTCAATTTTATACAGACTCCTAACCTCATAGACGAGCGACAGCAACGATTGCATTCGCACTGACCTATGTCTGGCAAATGGACTCAAATGCCGCTCATAATAAAGTAGCGCGCAGGCTAACATTAACAATATTTGGAACACTTTTGCCTGGCGGACGTTGAGATATACGAAGTCCGTCGCGCCGTAGAGACAATCGTGCAGTAACCTAACACAAGCGCAACTGGCGGACGCGTGAATTCCTGAACGGAGGTTTCCTATGGAGATGATCCTGATTATCGTCGTACTCGTGCTGCTGTTCGGTGGCGGAGGGTACTGGGGTCGCGGTCGCGGCTACTGGTGAGGAATTGCCGATCGAGGCATCGGCTGCCCTTGGCCCCCTCGACAGGAGAGAATCGGCGTTTAACTCTAACCTGTCTAGACTGCTCACTGCTCACTCGGGGTCGCCGGGAAAGATTGCCCTAACATTGCACCTCACCTCGACCCTGTATGATTCACGAGAGTTCGGGTTCGGATGAACCGTTCGCAACTGCGAGCTATTCCAACATAAGGCGCGACCACACCGAAAGTGGTCACTTTTGTACAGACTCACATTTGTTAACGGCGCGCGATTATTCTGATCAACTCACCCGGCAAGGCGACCGGGCCCGTCAGTTCACCGACATCTCGCTTGGAGACGGCCGGCCGCAAGCGTATCCTGTCGGTGGTGTGCGCCACATAGAAAACCAGAGAAAATACGACAGCATTCGGTGAACACCGCAGGGATCCTACTTCGCGGGTCGGATCTGTGGTGGCGCCCGTCCGGCCGCCCTTTCATCGGCAATGATTTGCTTCAGGCACTCGATGCCGTACTCGGTGACGCCGGGTACGCCGTCCTCACCGACACCGTAGACCCACAGAGAGCCATCTTCCGGGAACATGTCGGTTTGGAGCTCCCACAGCCACTCCGGATCCTCGCCGAGCATTTCGGCGACGTAGTTGATGGTGAAGACGGCAGAGATCGCAAAGCTCAGCGGCACGCCTTCCTTGGCATAGCGTTCGGCTTGGCGGTTGAGCGGCTGATGCTGCCCGAACTTCTCGAACAGGATCATCGCCAGCAGGCTGGGGCCGGCCCAGCCCCTGGCGATCACGTGGAACGGCGCCGGCGCCTGGCTGATCTTCTCGCAGTCCCGGCAAGTGAACTTCTCGCGAACATGCTGGATGACCTTCCATTGGCGTGGAATCGTTTCTAGGGTCTCGGTGACGGTCTCGCCCAGCCTGCGCAACCGGCTCCCACCGCAGCAAAGGCACGTTGTCGGTCCCGGTACGATCACCCGCTCGCGTGGTAGATGCTCCGGGAACGGCTTGCGGGCGGGCCGCTTGCGGGTAAACGCCGCCACCGTCGTGGTCTTGGCCACCGCCCTCTCGGCGGCGATCTCGTCCTCGGTGGCGGAACTCTCCAGCTCCTCGAACTGTAACTCGATCTGGTCGAGAATCCGTGACGTGCGCTCTGAGCGCGGCCCATAGAGCTCGCGCGTCAGCTTCTCGATTCGCAGTTGCTGGTGAGCGATCAGGGCTTGATCGTCGGAAGCCTTGGCGCGGGCCACGGCGAGTTCCGCTTCCGCATATGCTGCTCTGGCCGCTTCGACGATGCGCTCATCGCGCGCCGCGACCAGCGCCGCCTTCAGCGCCTCGATGCCGTTTGGAAAGGCTTCACGACCCGAATCCATGCCCAGATAGAATCATTAATATTG
>JBKQHQ010000064.1:0-31653 GCA_052148715.1 Xanthobacteraceae bacterium
GGGAGGGTGGCGAAGACCGAGCGCAGCGAGGTCTGAGCCGGGTGGGGGGACTTTGGCAGGCTCGGCGCAAGCGTAGTCCCCCCACCCCGATCGCCTTCGCTTCGCTCAGGCGCTCGACCCTCCCCGCCAACGGGCGGGAGGGTAGAAGTGGTGCCCGTCTGCGAACGTGCACATGCCCCGCCGGTCAGAAATCGGACCGGCTCCTCGATTATTCCCGCTCCGGGGGGAGGAAGCGCTGCTGGGCTTGGATTTGCTCGACGTCGTCGGGGCGGTTGAATTCCGCGGGGCGCGGCTCGCCGGGGCGGCGGGGGCGGCCGATGGCGCGGAACCAGTCCTCGAGGCCGGCGGGGCAGATGAACCAGAGGAGGCGCATCGGCTCGGCGCCGGTATTGACCACCTTGTGCTGCACGCCGCGGCCGACCAGGATCATCGACTCCTCGGCGATCTCATAGCGGCGCTCCTCGATCTCGGCGTAGCCCGAGCCGCGGTAGCAGAACAGGAGCTCGTGGCTGCGCTCATGCGCGTGGCGGCGGACGTGCTTGCCCGGCTCGAGCACCTGGATGCCGGTCGAGAAAGTGTCGTAGGGCGAGTTGTAGGGCGTGATCTTGTTGATGACGTAGCCGGTCGAGGGCAGCGGCTGCCACAGCGCCTCGCCTTCCTCCGGCGCCAGCACGATGGCGGTGCCTTTGCGGTAGTCGTTCATCACAGGCTCCTCTGCTCGGCGTGGTAGCTTGCCATCAGCCCTTCGGCGATGGCGTGCAGCTCGTCCCAGGGGGCGTTGACAAAATTGTAGTTGCGCACCGCGAAGCCCGGGCCGACGAAAAATTTCTCGTAGGAGGTGGCGCGGCTCGCGTGGTCGGAGCCGATCAGGTCCCAGGCGAGCTTGAACAGCCGCATGCGCTCCGCCGCGCGCATCTCCCCCGCGGTCCAAAACGTCTCGAACAGCTCGCGCAGCGAAGCATCCTCGAGCACGTCGATGCTGGCGGGGAACTGAAACTGCCCGCCGCCCATCAGGTCGCGCACGATGTCGATCAGCTCGCTGTGGTTCTCCATCGCCCAGTTGATGGCGGCGTAGAGATAGCGGCGGTTGTAGAGCACGTAGCCGTGGTCGACGCCCTGAAACGCCTCGATCTGCCCGTCGACCATCGCCTCGAAGCCTGCCTCCATGGCGGCGAGGCGGCCGAGCGTGTCGCGTACCGCCGGGATGTCGCGCGCGCCGGTCGCGCGCGTGACCAGGCTGGCGATGCCGACGAGGAAGCGCAGCTTCGAGCGGAAGCGGACGTTGCACTGGTGGTTCGCCAGCGCGTGCGAGGGCGTCTGCACATAGATGTTGCGCGAGAGCGCCGCGTTGTCGTGCACGATCACCTTCTCCCACGGCACCTTCACGTCCCGGAACACCAGCATGCAGTCGGATTCGTCGAAGCGGTAGGTGAGCGGCGCGTCGAACTCGATCGCGCCCGCGCGGTTGAACGGCCGCCGCGCCCACAGCGACAGCCCCGGCAAATTGAGCGGGATCACGCAGGTGATCGATTCCTTGAGCTGGTCGGGCGCGAGCGGCATCACGTTGCCGATCAGCGCCTCGTGCGCGTAGGCCGCCCCCGTCGCCAGCATCTTCATGCCGTTGAGCGTGACGCCGGCATCGTCCTCGGCGGTGACTTTTAGCGCCGGTTGCGGCAGCCCCTTCGACTGGTAGTAGTCGCGGTTGCGCGCGGCCGGCGGCGGCACCAGCGCGTAGGTGGCGAAGATATCGTCGCGCCGCAGATGCTGATAGATCTTCAGCAGATTCTCGCGGTGGCCGCCCGGCTCGCTGTCGAAGACCTCGGGCTTCATCGACAGCCCGGTGATGTTGCCGGCGACCGCGTCCGGCGAGCGGCCGAGCAGCCCGAAGCCGAAATCGGCAATCTTCTGGTGCGCGCGGTTGCGCCGGCGCAGATCCTCCTGCATGCGCGGCTGCAGGAAATACATGCTGTAGCGCTCGCCGTTCTCTTCAAAACTCATGAGATCGCGCAGCGCCGGGTCGGCCTTCATGTCGTAGAGCGCCGCATAGGTGCGCGCGCCCTGCGCGAACGCCGGATGCGCCGTGGCATCCGCAATCCGCTCCTTGCCGACATAGAGGACGCGCCCGTCGCGGATGCTTTCGAGATACTCCCGCCCGCTCATCAGCATGCCGCCGTCCCCTCATTGCTGCGCCGATCCATTCTTGCACACCTTTGCCGCCCGCGCGCGGCACGCATGCCGGGGCGGCGCTATCCGCCGGCGCCCGCGTGCTATAGGGTCGCCGGCCGAGGGAGAGAAACGCATGGCTGCTCGAGAGCTTAGGCATCAGGTCGGCGATATCGCGGTACGGTTGTTTCGCGATGGGGCAGGGGAGCCGGTGCTGTTTCTGCATGGCGCCGCCGGCGTGCCGCCGTGGAACGTATTCTTCGAAAAGCTCGCCGGCCGCTACGACGTGCTGGTGCCGGAGCATCCGGGCTTCAGCACGGCGGAGAATGCCGCCACCATCCGCAGCGTCGCCGACGCCGCCATGTATTATCTCGACTTCCTCGACGGGCTCGCGACCGGGCCCGTGCATCTCGTCGGCCATTCGCTCGGCGGTTGGATCGCGGCCGAGCTTGCGGTGCGTAACTGCACGCAGTTGCTGAGCCTCACCCTGATCGCGCCCGCCGGCATCCGGGTGAAGGGCGTCCCCTCCGGCGACAATTTCCTGTGGGGCCCGGAGGAGACCGCGCGCAACCTGTTTTACGACCAGGCGCTCGCCGAGCGCCGGATCGCCCAGGTCGTCACCGAGGAGGAGGCCGACCGGGCGCTGGTCAACCGCTTCATGGCCGCGCGGCTCGGCTGGGAGCCACGCTGGTTTAGTCTGTCGCTCGAGCGCTGGCTGCACCGCATCAAGGTGCCGGCCTTCGTGCTCTGGGGCGAAAACGACAAGCTGTTGCCGAGCGCCTACGCCAAGCGCTGGGGCGAGCGGGTGCCCGGCGCGCGGGTCGAGATCATCGACGCCTGCGGGCACCTGCCGCATGTCGAGAAGCCCGAGATCTCCGCCGAGAAGATTTTGAAATTTTTGGCCGGAGCAAGCCTATGAAATTCGTCTGCTTCCATCTGATGCCCTACCGTCCGCTCGATTTCGCCGAGCGGGCCAAGCATCGCGCCGCCTGGGTGGTGCTGCCCAACAGCCTCTACGACCCGAAGAAGGGCGCCGACGAATACGCCTCCTACATCGATCAGCTCGTCTATGCGGAGGAGCTCGGCTTCGACGCGATCGGGGTCAACGAGCATCATCAGACCGCCTACGGCCTGATGCCGGCGCCCAATCTGATCGCCAGCGCCCTCATCCAGCGCACCAAGACCGTCAAGATCGCCATCCTCGGCCGCGCGCTGCCGCTCACCGCCAATCCGGTCACCATCGCCGAAGAGTTCGCCATGCTCGACAATCTGTCGAAGGGGCGCATCATCACCGGCTTCGTGCGCGGCATCGGCACCGAGTATCACGCAACCGGCCTCAACCCCGCCTTCTCGCACGAGCGCTTTCTCGAGGCGCATGATCTGATCGTCGGCGCCTGGACCAGGCCCGGCCCGTTCGCCTTCGAAGGCGAGCACTATAATTTCCGCTATGTGAATCTGTGGCCGCGTCCCTATCAGACCCCGCACCCGCCGATCTGGATTCCCTCGCAGGGCTCCTCCGAGACCATCCGCTGGGCGGCGGCGCCCGAGCGCAAATACCCGTTCCTGGTCACTTTCAGCGGGCAGGATCTGGTGACGCGCTATCTCAACCTCTACCGCGAGCAGGCGCGCCAATTCGGCTACGAGGCCTCCGGCGATCAGCTCGGCTGGGCGGCCCCGATCTACGTCGCCGACACCGACGAGCGGGCGAAGGCGGAGGCCAAGGCCGGCATCGAGAGCCTGTTCAACGAATACCTGCATAACCCCTGGGAGATGCTGCTGCCGCCCGGCTACATGTCGCTCACCTCGATGAAGAACACGATGAAGATGCGCAAGGCGCTCGGCTCCCGCGCCCGCGACATGACCATCGACGAGCTCACCGGCAGCGGCACCGCGGTGGTCGGCAGCCCGAAGACGGTGCGCGCCCAGATCGAGCGCATGCGCGAGGCCACCGGCTTCAACATCCTCGTCGCCATGCTCCAGTTCGGCGTCCTCCCCGACGATCTCACCCGCCGCAACATGGCGCTCTTCGCCGCCGAGGTGATGCCCCACCTGCGCGGTTAGAGCTGATGTAGTCACCCATCCACGTCATGGCCGTCCGTACGGGCGTCATAGCGTGGCGTGTTGGGCCATCACGATTGCTGTCTCTCCGGTAGAGTTGATTGGAAAACGCGCGCGCGTGGCTTCCGACGCGTGCGGCGTTGTGGCACATTGCGGGCTCGAGAAATTCCGTCGGGGGTTTGATGCGCGTTGCTGCGATACTCGCCTGCGCCGCGATGGTGCTTTGCTTCGGCGTCCGGCCCGGCCAGGCTGACAAGCGGGTCGCGCTGGTCGTCGGCAATGACAGCTACGCCAATCTGCCGGCCGAGCAGCAGCTGAAGAAGGCGGTCAACGATGCGCGCGCCGTCGGCGATGCGCTCGAGGGCCTCGGCTTCGCGGTCCTTCGCGGCGACAATCTTGGCCGCCAGGCGCTGGTCGATCGGTTCGATGAAATGCTCCGTCGGCTCGACCGCGGCGACACCGCGTTCTTCTTCTTCGCCGGCCACGGCGTGACGGTCGGCGGCGGCAACTACATCCTCCCGGCGGATGTGCCCAACATCGAGGCCGGGCAGGACATGCGGCTCGTGCACGCCGCGCTCGGCGAGGGCGACATCGTTACCGACCTGCAGGCGCGCGGCGTGCGCGTTGCGGTCGTGGTGCTCGATGCTTGCCGCAACAACCCGTTCAAGCAACCGGGCGTGCGCAGCGTCGGGGGCGAGCGGGGGCTCCAGCGCATCGAGCCGGTGCGCGGCGTGTTCACCCTCTACTCGGCCGGGATCGGGCAGACGGCGCTCGACCGCCTCAGTGATTCGGACACCAACCCGAACTCAGTCTTCACCCGCGTCTTCGTTCCGGTGCTGAGCAAGCCCGGGATGGGTCTCGGGGACCTGGCGGTCGAGGTGCGCGAGGAGGTGACGCGGCTCGCGGCCTCGGTCAATCACGACCAGAACCCGGCGTATTACGACCAGACCATCGGCGGGCGCATCTATCTCGCCGGCGCGCCGCGGCCCGATGGGGGCACGCCGGCTGCGGCGGCGACGGGGCCAGCCGCCGACGAAATCGCCTGGTCGTATTTGCGCGCCACCAGCGACGTCGTCGCGTTGCGCCGGTTCGTGACCGAATCGCCGCAGAGCACGCACAAAGGCGATGCGCAGGCCCGCATCGCCTTGCTCGAGCAGGAGGCGGCGCGGAAAAAGGCCGAAGAGGAGCGGCAAAAGCTCGCCGCCGCGGTCGGTTCCACGGAGCAGGCTTCGCCCCCGACCCTGATTGCCCCGCCCGGCCCGCTCGCGCCCGAGCGCGCCCGCGCGCTCAAGCCGAAGGACAGTTTCAAGGAATGCGAGACCTGCCCGCAGATGACCGTCGTGTCGGCGGGAACGTTCACCATGGGCTCGCCGAAGGGCGAGGAGGGCCGCTCCGAGGACGAGGGTCCGCAACAGCCGATCGAGATCCGCCAGGCCCTTGCGGTTGGGCGCAGCGAAGTCTCGTTCGAGGAGTGGCTTGCCTGCGTCGCCGAGGGCGGCTGCAACGCCTACCGCCCCGGTGACTACGGCTGGGGCTACGGCAAGAGCCCGGTGATCCTCGTGTCGTGGACCGACGCCAGCGCCTATGTGACCTGGCTGTCGCGCAAGACCGGGGCGACCTATCGGCTGCTGTCGGAGGCCGAGTGGGAATATGCGGCCCGCGGCTGCGCCGTGGCTTGCCCCTCGACGCCGTTCTGGTTCGGCAACGAGATCTCTTCCGCCCGCGCCAACTACGATTCGCGCATTTCCTACGCCGGCAGCCCGAAGGCGCAGTCGCCGCGACGCACTGTGGCGATCGACACCGGCCAGCCCAACCCATTCGGCCTCCTGCACATGCTCGGCAATGTCAGCGAGTGGGTGGCGGACTGCTGGAACCCTAATCTTGCCGGCCAGCCCCGTGACGGCGCCGCCCGCACCGCGGGCGACTGCAACAGCCGCGTGGTCCGCGGCGGATCGTGGCACGACGAGCCCAAGGATCTGCGCTCGGCCAAGCGCAGCTGGGAGGTGGTCGGCGAGCGGCGGGCGGAGATCGGCTTTCGCGTCGCGCGGACGCTCCCGTGAAACTCCAGTCAACCGAGGCAGAATCTTGCGGCAGCACCGGAACGGTCACATGAGCACTCCTTGCAACCTCCCCATTGAAGCAACTGCACCCGGCCGAAGGCGGCGCGCCTCGGCTTGCTCGAAGAGCATTGGGCGGTTGCCGCGCCTTTCGCTCCTTATCATCACGCTCGCGGCGATCGTGGTCGGCGCGTTGTGGGCGCCCGCGCCGGCAACGGCGGCGGACACGCGCCGGGCCTTCCTCGTCGGCATGCGGCGCTACGACGACGGCTATCTCAGCAAGCTGAACCTGTCGTTGAACGACGCCAATGATCTGGCGCGGGACCTCGAGGAGGTCGGGTTCGATCGCAAGAACATCAAGGTCGCCAACGACCTCCGCAACAAGGAGGCCTTCGACAAGGAATTCAACGCGTTCCTCAAGACCGTCGAGCCCGGCGATACGGTGCTGTTCTTCTTCTCGGGGCACGGCTTCGGCGTCGAGACCGATCAGACCAACTACCTGCTGCTTGGCGATCTCAAAAGCCCCTTCACCTACACGAAAGCGCAATTGCCCGAGGCGGATCGCGGCAAGCGGTCGGATGCGGCGATCGTGCAGCTCGGCATCGCGGCGCAGCTCGATGCCTATCAGAAGAATGAGATCCCGCGCGCCGGCGTGTCGGCCACCGACATCGAAAAACGACTGGCCGAGCGCCAGCCGAAAACCGTGATCATGATCCTCGATGCGTGCCGCTCCCTGGTCTCGGCCGACGCCAACGATGCGAACGACCCGGCCCGCCTGAAGCGCATCGACGCCTCGGGCAGCCGGCTGGTGTCGAACGAGCCGTTGCCCGGTTTCATGCTCCTGTACTCGGCCTCGTTCGGCGAGCAGGCGGTTGAATCTTTTCCCGGGGAAGCGCGCCGCAACTCGCTGTTCACCGAGGTGCTGCGCTCCGAGGTGCAACGGCCCGGGCAGTCGCTGGTCGAGCTTGGCGAGCGCGTGCGGCTCGTGGTGCGCGCCATTGCTCAGGGCAAAGGCAGGCAGCAGGAACCGGAATTCGTTTACGACAAGGCCAATGCGTCGCGGGTGGAGGACTTCTTATTCGTCGGCTCGATCGGCGCCGAGCGGTTCCAGCTTTCGCAAGACAAATGCGCCGGCGACCAGCAGGATTGGGACCGGATCAAGAACCTGCAGAAGCGTGAGCTGTACGACCGGCATCGCCGGCGCTTCGATGGCTGCGGCACCGCCGAGCTCGCCCGTCGCGCCCTCTCGCAATTGGCCCTGACCGCCGATGATCCGATCGAGGTGCCTGTCGCCGTGGTCGAGCGCAAGATCAACGACTGCGACCGCTGGGCCGCATCCGAGTTCGACCAGCGCCGGCCGCCGGACGTTCCCGGCGTTCCCTTCGACGACATGGACGTCGACAAGGCGATCCCGGCCTGTGAGAAGGCGATCGCCGATAACCCGCGCGTCCCCCGCTATCTGTTCAATCTCGCCCGTGCCTATCAGAAGCAGGCGGCGGAGCCGTCGCTCGACGAGGACAAGCGGATCAAGGTGCTGCGCAAGGCGCGGCTGATCTACGAGGATGCGACCAAGAGCGGCTATATCAGCGCGCTGAACAATCTCGCGGTGCTGATCGAGAACCTGGAGGGCGTCGAGCAGAGCGGCGAGGAAACGGCCAATCTGCTCAAGAAGGCGGCGCAGCAGGGCCATCCGCTGGCGATGTATAACCTGGCGCTGCGCTACTACAACGGCACTTACCCGATCAAGCGCGACTTCCGCGAGGCCACGCAGTGGTTCGGTAAATCGGCCGAAAAGGGTTTCGTGTCCGCCATGGTCGAATATGGCCTGCGGCTTCGGTGCGGCTGCGGCCTCGATCACGCCGATCCGCGGCGCGCGGTCGAATGGTTGCAACGGGCCGCCGACGCCGGCTCGACGCGCGCCAAGCTGGAGCTCGGCAGGCTTTATCTGCGCGACAACACCGGCATCAATACCGTGCGGCAGGACCTCGGCCTCGCGCTGCTTTGGTTTGGCCGCGCGGCGGAGACCGGCGACAGCGAAGCCTATTATTATCTCGCGCAAATGATCGAGTACGGGCTCGGCGTGCCCAGCCAGCCGGAGATCGCCGAGCGCTATTGGCGGCTCGCTGCCAACGGCGGCAACAGCAACGCCCAGGTCGAGTTTGCCCAGCGGCTGCGCGAGGGCTTGGTGCTGGTGAAGCAGGAGTACGGCGAGGGCGAGATCATCACGCTGCTCAGCCGCGCCATGGCCCAAGGGTCCGCGAGCGCGGCGCTTGGCCTCGCCCAGATCTACCGCGCGGGCGAATTCGGCGAGCAGAAGAACCCCTTGGAGGCCATGAAGCTTGCCTATCGGGCGATCCGGCTTTCGACGCAATCCGATCCGACGACGGCCGAAGGGAATCCGTTCTATGAGATCGCCGCCGGCCACCTTCTGGCCGAGATGGCCAAGAACGGCGAGGCGGTCGACGCGGCCGGCCGGCCGATGCTGAGCGTGGCCGAGATCGACCGGCTGGAGCGCTCCTATGGGGCGGTCGATCCCGTCACCAAGCAGGTCAAGATCCGCCGGCTCGACGTGTATATCGCGAACTGCGGATGGCCGCCGAGAAAAGAGATCTGGGTTTGGGATTGGGGTCGTGCGGAATCGCCGACCGAAGCCCAGTTCCGCAGCCTTGAGCGCTCGGCGGGTTGCACCGAAACCGACGTGGTGCGGCGAACCTTGATCGACGTGTTCGAGCAGGCCAAGAAGAACAAGGTCGCCTTCGCCGACCTGATCTTCGAAAGGATCAAGACCGCCCAGGCGGCCAAGAGCGCCGACGAACCGAGAAGGCGGAGGCGTTGATGCATGAGTCGCAGCCGGTCATTGCCGGACTTAGGCCTCCCGTTCGTCATGCTCCGCGAAAGCGGAGCACCGAGTACGCCGTGCTATGCGGACGGAGGGAAGCGCGTGACTCTTAACCTATTCCGGTGGTTACTGGGTCGCCCGCATGCGCGGGCGATGACAGCCGATTAAGGGAATTACGACTCATCATCTGCTGGAGCTGAAAAATGCGCGTCAACCTGCAACACCTGATGTTCACGGCTTGCGCCGTCGCGTTGCTCGCCGGCGGCGAGGCGGCACGGCCGGCGCCGGCCAGCGCCCAGTTCGTGATCCCGATTCCAGGCGGTTTCGGCGGATTTCGTTTTCCGCGCCCCTATCAAGGCGGCGACGGGGGCTATCGGGGTCGGCACCGTCACGACTCCGATGATGAAGATACCCCCTCCCGTTCAAGGGAGTCCGAGAGCGTGCTGGCTTCCCTCGGCGGCCCGCCGTCCAGCCAGGAGGAGACCGCGGTTTTAAAGAGCGTGCAGGCGAGCACGGAGCTCGGCGTGGTGGGCTCGAACAGCGACCGCTCGCGGCTGGGAAGGGCCTCGGGGACCGATGACGACCGCGATTACACCCAGCCGATCAAGAATATCATCGATCGCTTCAAGAACGAGCAGCTGAAGGCGAGGGACAACAGCCACGGCGACGTCACCGGGCTCGCCATCGAGCAGTCGCTCGACAAGGCCTTCAAGAGCGCCAAGCTCGATGTGTTCGAGCGCCTCGGCGACGACAACTGGACGACCGAGCGCCTGCGGGTGCTCATTCTCAAGCGGGTCTACGCCGAGCTCGACCGTCTGTTCGACGGCAACAACCGTGGCAATGCGCCGATGCAGGATCTCGACGCGCTGATCCAGCAGGTGGCCGCGTCCATGTATCAGCGGATTTTCGAGATCTCCGAGCTCCTGGCCGCCAATCAGGGCTCGGCCCTGTTCGTGCAGCGGCTCTATCAGGCGCATGGCGCCAAGTTGCCCGATCAGCTGCGCGAGGACGCCGACCGGATCATCACCAAGGCGGCGAACGAGGCTGTCAGAAAATACGATGCGGCGCTCAAGCGCGACGAGAACCGATATGCGCTGCGCTATCGCGCGCAGCGCATCGTGTTCGACTGTCTGTCGGACAACGTGGAGCGGATCTCCTCCTCGGAGACCGCGGTCGCCTCGATTGACGAGATCACGCAAAAGGCCACCACGACCGCCACCAAGGAGTGCGGCGCCTGGCTCGAGCATCAGTTCGGCCCGCCCGGCGACAAGATCGCCGCGCAGGAGCCGATGCCGCTGCGCGCCGTCTGGACCGCCGGCGGCCCCGTGACCCCGTAGCGCGCCGGGCGCATAGCGAGAGCGACAAGGCCACCCCGCAGAAGCCGATGCCACACATCTTCACCTCCCCCCTTGCGGGGACCTCGCGGGGGAGGTCGATCGCAGCGCCGTTGCGCTGCGATCGGGTGAGGGGGTCGCTTCGCATAACTTTTAACTGCTGCGCAGGCGAGAAAATCCGGTCGCCACGCGCTCCCTAACTCTCACTCCACCACGACGCGCCCATCCGTCCTCGCATCCGGCTCAGCAAACGCAACCTTCCTCGCCCTGTCTCGATAGGCCAACGCCAACCGTTCATCCCGCGGAGCAAACAAATCCCCGACGTTCCGCCCGGCAAGCTCGAGCAGCCTGTCCTCGATCCGCGCTTGGCTCACGGTCTCGCCGCCGGGCAAAATGTGTCCGATATCCACGCCCCGGCCCGCCAAGGCGCGCGCGACCAGCAGGCAGCGATGGCAGTCGAGCGGGTCGTGCTCCGAGCAGAGGAGGGCGACCTGGTACTTGCGCGCCCCTTCGATGACTCGTTCAAGACCTTGTTGAAATTCGGGAGCAGCGGCCATTTTCTCATAGTCGGCAACACCATCGCAGAAAAAACGCGGGTTGCTCGGCCTGCCGCCGAGCTCCTTCCCCAGGAAGACATACTTGATGCCCGCCTCGTCTAGCCTTCCTCTCAGCTCGTCCCGGTCGAACTGCGGGAACCGCCGCGAATAAGGTGCGGTCCGGACATCGGCAAGCGCGGTCACGCCGGCCCCGCGCAAGAGCGCAACAAAGCGCTCCCAAGGGTGCGTGGAATGGCCGATGGTGAGGATGCTGAGCGGTTCGGCTCTATGACTCATGTTACCAATATATGCGTTTGATCATCGAGGCGGATCAGGCAGCGCCGGCGAGGAAACCGCAACTCCTTAACTCGTGGGCGCCGCCAGATAGGCGAGCAGGCGAGCGATTGCTACCCTCTTGGACTTGCTCTCGTAGTCCGAGCGACTAAAATCAACCCCAAGCTGTCGCCGAGGGGTTCCTTATCGTGGACGTTTTTGATCTCGATCGTGTGCTCGTGACCGACTACGAGCGGTTTGCCCGCTCGTTCACCCAGATCCGCGCGCCCGATATCCGCTCGCAGGTCGAGCAAATCTACGCGACGGGCCGGTTTTGGCCCGAGCCGCTCATCAGCATCAACCCGCATTTCGAAACCGGCGGCTCGATCGAAGCGCTGGTCGCCGACGGATCGCTCCTTTCCGACACCGCGCGGGTCTTTCGAGTCGAAGGGGGGCCGATCACGCTCTATCGTCATCAGGCGCAGGCGGTGGCAAAGGCAGTCGGGCGGCAGAGCTTTGTGGTCACCACCGGCACAGGGTCCGGCAAGTCCCTCTGCTTCTTCGTGCCGATCATCGACGCGGCGATCCGTGCGCGCATGTCGGGGGAGGCGCAGCGCACGCGCGCCATCATCATCTATCCGATGAACGCGCTAGCAAACAGCCAATTGAGTGAGCTCGAAAAGTTCATCGATCAGTCCGGACTGCCGGATGGGCTGCGTCCGACCTTCGCGCGCTACACTGGGCAAGAAGATGGCGATGAGCGCGAACGCATCCGCCAGGCAAAGCCGGACATTCTTCTCACGAACTTCATGATGCTCGAACTGTTGATGACGCGGCAGAATGCGCTCGACCGGGCTGTCATCGCCAATGCACACGATCTCGACTTTATCGTGCTCGACGAGTTGCATACGTATCGCGGCCGCCAGGGCGCTGACGTCGCCATGCTCGTACGTCGGGTGCGCGATAGACTCTGCCCCGATCGCGAACCGATCTGCATCGGCACTTCCGCGACGATGGCTAGCGAGGGCAGCGCGACTGATCTCGCCACGGCAGTGGCCCGGGTTGCATCGCGTCTATTTGGGACGGTCGTCGCGGAGGATGGAGTCATTGATGAGAGCCTCGAGCGTGCGACGGACCCATCGCTCAAGGCGGCGACGCTTGGGGACGCGCTCGGGGCATCGATCGATGCCGACCTTCCCGCCTTTCTCGACAATGCTACGCTGCGTTCGCACCCGCTGGCAGTTTGGATCGAGCTTGAGGTTGGCTTGATGGACGGTCAGCGTCTTGCCCGCCGCCCGCCCATTACCATAGCCGAAGCGGCCAAGCGCCTCGCCGCGCAGACCGGGCGCGAGGAGGCACGGTGCCGATCTCAGCTTCAAGCCATGCTGACAGTAATGAGTCGGCCGGAAAGGGAACGCGGTGGCACGGGGGGCCGGACTTTTCTGGCCTTCAAGCTTCACCGCTTCATCTCTGGCGCCGGTCACGTCTACGCGACCTTGCGCGGCGCAGGCCGGCGGCGGGTAACGCTCGATGGTCAGCGCTTCGATCCCCAAGATTCCGAGGCGAGGCTCTACTCGACCTTCTTCTGCCGCGCCTGTGGACAGGAGCACCATCCAGTCGTTCTGGTCCAAGAGGGTGGCGTGCGTCGCGCACTACCGCGGGACATCGACGAGACGCCGCTCGATGAACCTGACAGCTCTGACGAGCCGGGTTATCTAATGCCCGAGCCAGAGAACGACGAGAGATTTGCGTTCGACGGCTCGCCCGATACCTATCCCGAGGAATGGCTCGAGATCGGACGCGACGGCAATTCCCGCTTGCGCAAAGATCGCCGGCCGTTCGCGCCCCAACTGCTGACGGTGGACCCTTCAGGTGCAATCGGCACCACTGGCCGGCGAACCTGGTTCTTGCCAGGCAAGTTTCGTTTTTGCCCCGCATGTGGCTATCAGCCGCCGCAACAGGCGCGTGAGATCAACAAAGTGGCGAGCCTCTCGGCCGAAGGCCGCAGTTCGGCCACGACGCTGCTGGTATCGAGCGCGCTGCGGTGGATGAACGGCAGCGGCGCGTCACTTCCCGCAGAAAGGCGCAAGGTTCTGGGATTCACCGACAATCGTCAGGATGCCGCGCTGCAGGCCGGCCATTTCAATGACTTCATGTTCGTCGCCCTCCTGCGCGCGGCAACTCTCGCCGCTGTGCGCGGGGCGGGACAAGATGGCCTCTCGGATGATGAATTGGGCCGCCGGGTGCAAATGGCGCTGGGGTTCACAACCGCCAATCGCCAGCGTCGCCAGGAATGGATGCTCGACCCGGAAATCAGGGGGTTGGCCAGATCGAGGCGGAAAAAACACTTGCCCGCGTCCTGGCTCATCGTGTGTGGGCTGACCAGCGGCGTGGGTGGCGTTTCACCAACCCAAGCCTCGAGGAGCTTGGGTTGGTCCGCGCCGAATATCTCGCGCTCGATGAACTTGCCTCAGATGAGAGCGCATTTGCCAACGCCCCACCGGAGCTTCGCCTTGCCGCTCCTAAGACGCGGCGTGCCGCGCTCCTGATCTTGCTGGATGCCCTTCGCCGTGGGCTCGCGGTGACGACGGATGCGCTTGATCCCGCAACGGTCGAAGCAACGGCGAATGCGGCCCGGCAGAGTCTGCGCGAGCCATGGTCGATCTCGCAACAAGAGAATCCGCGAGTGACTGCGGCGCTCATCGTCGATGCTCCGAGGAGGGATGAGGCGGGCTTGCGGGGCGAACCCCTGATCGTGCGCGGAGGGCCGCGGAGTGGCCTCGCCCGCCAGCTTGGGCGTGCTACTCTCTGGGGCGGGCGGAACCGCCTGGACAGTAAATCATACGTAGCTGTCATCAACGCCCTGCTGGCGGCCGCGGTGCAATACCAGCTCGTTCGATCGGTTCCGACGACCTTCGACATTGATGGGTGGCGTCTGGCTGCAAATGCCGTGCGTCTCGTCGCCGCCGATGGCCGTGCGGGCGGCCGGGCTTCGAATCCCTACTTTATTGAACTCTATCGGACGCTCGCGGACGAGCTGGCCAGCGGTGGTGAGGCATTGTTCGGGCTGGAGGGTCGGGAACACACCGCGCAGGTCGATCAGACACGCCGTGAGTGGCGCGAATGGCGCTTCCGCTGGGGCGAAGACGATCGTGCCAAGCTCATACAAGCGAAGGAGGACCTGCGCCAAGCCGGTGAACCGAATGTCTTTCTACCTGCGCTTTTTTGCTCGCCAACCATGGAGCTTGGCGTCGACATCTCGGCGCTCAACGCCGTGTACATGCGGAACATGCCGCCCACACCCGCCAACTACGCGCAACGCTCGGGTCGCGCTGGACGTTCAGGCCAGGGAGCGCTCGTGGTAACCTATTGCTCGGCTCAAGGCCCGCACGATCAATATTATTTTCGCACGCCGCAAGCGATGGTGAAGGGTATTGTGCGGCCGCCAGCGATCGACCTTGCGAACCGAGACCTCATCGAAGCGCATCTCCACGCGGTTTGGTTGGCCGAATCGAAACGTGAACTCGCCGCGGACATCCCGCATGTTCTCGATCTTAAGGATTCCGGCCTGCCCGTACAGCCGGACATCGCCGAGGCATTCTCGGCGGTTGATTTGAGCGCCCGCGCAGCTATATCAATGCAGCGCATCTTGCGGAGTGTCGAAAGCGAGCTCACGGACACTGCCGCGCCATGGGCAGTTGATCGCAAGGCGCTGGCAGAGGCCACTGCAGCCGCAGCCGCGACCCGGTTTTCTGGCGCATTCACCCGCTGGCGTCAGCTCTACGAAGGCGCCCGGGCTCAATTGGTGGACGCAAACCGTCGGTCCGAGATGCATGGTCTCTCCGGAGCCGAGCGTAGGGAAGCCAAGATCCAACAAGCACAGGCCAACGAGCAGCTCGCGTTGCTCGAGCGAGGCACGGCGACCGGCGGATCGGATTTCTCAACCTACCGCTATCTCGCGACCGAAGGATTCCTCCCTGGCTATAATTTTCCGCGGCTGCCGCTGTATGCCTATGTGCCGGCCGTGAGTGGAGGCGGACCGAAGGCCGCGTATCTCCAACGTGCTCGTTTTCTTGCGATCTCGGAGTTCGGCCCGCGCAGTCTGATCTATCACGAGGGGCGTGCCTACCGGGTCTACAAGGCCAAGCTGCCGCCGGGAATTCGGTCGGAGGAGGGCGGGCGCCTCGTCACGACGGTGCTGTACGTCTGCGATGAATGCGGTGCTGCGCACGAGGCCAACGAGCCCGAGCGCTGTCACGCCTGCGACGCGCAGATGGGCAGCGTCGATCCGATCCGCAACGTGCTTCGCATCGACAATGTAGAGACGCTTCCTGCCGAGCGGATAACTGCTAACGACGAGGATCGGCAGCGACAAGGGTTCGATATACAGACTGTGTTTGCTTGGCCGCGGCGCGATGGCGCGCTCGATATCGCGGCCTCTATCGCAAGTGATGAGGACGGGCCCGTCCTGTCTCTCGCTTACGCGACGGGCGCGACCATCAGCCGTTTGAACAAGGGTCTTCGTCGGCGCAAGGCGAAGAGTATTCTCGGTTTTGCAATGGATCCCGCGACCGGTCGCTGGACCGGGGGCCCAGCCGAGGGCGACGATGATGGCTCTGTGAATGGACAGGTTGCGCAGCGCATCGTACCGATAGTCCGGGACAATAAGAACGCCCTGCTTCTGCGTTTGCCAACACAATTGACCAAAGCGGCGATGGCAACGCTTCAGCACGCACTCGCTCGAGGCCTCGAGCTCGTCTTCCAGCTTGAAGAAGGAGAGGTATTGACCGAGCCGGTGCCTTCGCGCGAGAATCGACGCGCTATTCTCGCCTTTGAGGCCAGTGAGGGCGGCGCCGGCGTGCTTGGGCGCGTGGCAATGGATGCGGAGGCGGTCGCGCGCGTTGCACGAACGGCACTTGAGCTGATGCACTTCCCCGACATCGAAGCGGCGGTAACGTCGGCAGATCCATCCCGTCTCATTGAAGACGAACAGGCGAATTGTGTCAAAGGCTGCTACCGGTGTCTTCTTTCCTATTATAACCAACCGGATCACGAGCTGATCGACCGCACCGATGACGAGGTGCGATCGATTTTGTTGCGGCTCGCGTGCAGCAAAGTTGTTCCAGTAAAGCCACAGCAAGCACCAATCCTTAACCGCGATTGGCCTGCGGCACTGGCGCGGTGGGGTCTTCCTGCGCCTGACGGCGATCCGCTCACGGTCAAAGAAGGGACGATACTCCCGCTTGCTTGGCGAGCGCATCTCACCGCGGCGGCGATTGGGTCAATCGATCCTGAAGCGCGCGCTGCGGCTGAGGCGCTGGGCTTCACGGTAGCACTTCTGCCCGAGACGCCAGGGGATACGGCACCGCCCGAGCTCGCAGAATTGCTTGGAGCGCCTGCATGACCGTGTTCGTACCGGGAGACCTGGTCTTTGCACGGGGCCGCGAGTGGGTCACGCTTCCCTCTCCCGATGACGAAACCCTGCATTTGCGGCCGCTTTCCGGGGCCGAAGCCGATGTGCAAGTGATCCACCCGGCGCTGGAGCGTGAGCCGGTGCGCGCGGCCCGGTTTTCGATGCCGACCACGGACGAAATCTCGACCCAAGAGGGCGCGCGACTGCTCTCGGAGGCGTTGCGAATGTCCCTTAGACGAGGTGCCGGACCATTTCGTTCGGCAGCTCGTCTAGGCTTTGAGCCGCGCGCGTATCAGCTAGTTCCGCTGCTAATGGCGCTGCGACTGCCTATCGTTCGCCTCCTCATCGCCGATGACGTTGGTATCGGGAAGACCATCGAAGCAGGACTGATCCTGCGCGAGCTGATCGACCGTGGCGAGGCGGATCGGTTCGCCATTTTGTGTCCACCCCACCTGGTCGAGCAATGGACGGATGAACTAAGGACCAAGTTCGATCTCGATGCTGTCGCTGTCACGGCTACGTCGGCTTCTCGGCTCGAACGCGGCCTACCAGCCTCGCAGACGCTGTTTGATGCGTATCCCTTCACGGTGGTCAGTCTCGATTACATCAAGGCCGAGCGTCGGCGAGAGGGTTTCGCGCGAGCGTGCCCGGCCCTCGCCGTCGTGGATGAAGCGCACGCCTGCGTCGGCACCCATCAAAGTCGACAGCAACGCTTCGAGTTGTTGAAGCGTCTGGCTGATGATCGTGATCGGCATTTGATCCTACTTACAGCCACCCCGCACAGCGGCGACGAAGAAGCGTTTGACCGGCTCCTCAGCTTGCTCGACGAAGGGTTTGGCGGCGGAACATTTGATGACGATGCTTCGCGCATACGCCTCGCCCGCCATTTCGTGCAGCGCCGACGGATCGACATTACGGGCCGCGAGTGGGGGGAGGAGCGGGCGTTCCCGCACCACGAAACGGCAGAGTGTCTTTACGAACTCGGCGCTGCGCACCGTGGGTTCCACGACGCCGTGCTTGACTATTGTTTTGGTGTGGTCGAGGGCGCCGGGCCCGACCAGCGCCGGCGACGGCTGGCCTTCTGGGGGACGCTTGCCCTGATGCGCTGCGTCGGCTCGTCGCCGGCCGCAGCCGCGAGTGCGCTTCGCAACCGGCTCGCGGCCGATCCCGATCGTCTCGAGGAACAGGTCTTCGACGATGATGCGGATGATGCGGATGCCGTCGATGTTGAACCCTCATCGGGGTTCGACGAAGCGAGTCCGCTGGGCGGGCTGCTTGCGCAGGCGGAGCGTCTCGCCAAGGCCGCTGACCCGAAGCTCGATGCGGTCGCGAATGCCCTGAGGCCGCTGATTGGAGCCGGCGCCAATCCCGTCGTCTTTTGCCGATTCATCGCTACCGCCGAGCACGTGGCAAAGGGGTTGTGCAAGACGTTCCCGAAGCTTCGCATTGAAGTAGTTACCGGCGAGCTCCCAGCCGACGACCGCCGCGCGCGCGTCGAGTCCATGGGCGAAGCGGAACAGCGGCTCCTAGTCGCCACCGATTGCCTGTCAGAAGGTGTCAATCTCCAGAGCTTGTTTGACACGGTCGTCCATTACGACCTCTCGTGGAACCCGACGCGCCACCAGCAACGCGAGGGCCGCGTGGACCGCTTCGGCCAACCCACGCCGCTCGTTCGATCGCTTCTGCTGTACTCGCCGGACAGCGCAATCGATGGCGCGGTGCTCGATGTGATCCTACGCAAGGCAGAGGCGATCCGAAGAGCAACGGGCGTCATGGTCCCGTTACCGGAGGAGCGCGGCGCCGTCACCGGCGCGTTGATGAATGCGGTGATGCTCCGCAAGGGACGTTCGCAACAGCTAAGCCTTGATTTCGGCCTCGCGGCCGACGCGAAGGCGATGGAGATGTGCTGGCGTAGCGCTGAGGAGGGAGAGCGGCGTTCGCGCACCCGCTTCGCTCAGAACATGCTGAAGCCTGCGGAGGTGATTCCTGAATGGCAGCGGTGGCGCGAGCTGCTGGGCAGCCCAGATCAGGTTCGCCGGTTTGTCGAGCGCGCAATGAGCCGACTCGATGCGCCACTGGAACGGACGAAGGCGGGCACCGAGCGGGCGCACCTCGCCGCCCTTCCCACGGCAGTCGCCGAGCGGCTATCGGCGCGTGGGCTTGAAGGAACCGTGCGGCTGGCTTTCGAGGAGCCACCGGCGACTGGTGCTGAAATGGTTGGTCGCTGCCACCCGTTGCCCGCGACCCTTGCAGAGAGTCTGCTGGAAAGCGTTCTTGATCCTGCCTCGAGCCCTGTCCCATCGCTGGGGCGCGCCGGCGCGTGGCCGACTTCGGCCGTTAAGATCATCACCACGGTCGCGCTGCTTAGGCTGCGCTACAAACTGACGATTCATGGCCGGCGCGAGCGCCTGTTGCTCGCAGAAGAAGCGGGAGTGCTTGGTTTTGCAGGCACATCGGCCGAGCCAACGTGCGAAGGTGAGACAGCGCGAGAACTGTTAGAGCATTCGGCAACCGGGGATCTTGCCCCCGGCGCACGGCAACGTTTGCTCAACCAGGCTCGCGAGCGGGTTGCCAAAGCTTTGGAAGGATCGATCGGGGCATATGCCCGCGCGCGGGCGGCAACGCTTAGCGAGGATCACGCCCGCGTCCGCATCGCGGCAACGGGCGGCGCGCGCGTTACCGTCGAGCCGGTGCTCCCCGTCGATATCATCGGCCTCTATGTTTTGGTTCCAGCGGGGCTGTGAACGATGGCGCGCACCCGTCGGACTCCCGCACTCGTGTTTGATGCCATCACAATCGAAGGCGCTCTGATCGCACCGGCGATGCTCGCCGGATTGCCCACCATCAAGCGGGCGCACAAGACGAGGCCGATTACGGAGTTCCGAGGGGCCTTACCCTACGCGATGAGATCGCGCGCTATTTCCGCATCGGCCAAGCCCTGTTGGCCGAGCTGATGGCAAGCCCCACACCGTCCGCCGCCGCGACGGTTGGATTCATCGAAAAGCTGCTGCACCATGTATTCGGTTTTGGCGATCTGCGCCGCGTTGGGACGCGCACCCTCGGAGGTCGACAGTTCGCCGTCACCCTCGAAGGGCTTGACGGTCGAGTGCCGGTGGTAGTCGTGCCGCCGACCGATGACCTGGATCGCCCGAGCACACACCTGCCGACCGAAGGCCGCCGGCGCTCGGCCGCGTCCGCCCTGCAGGACTGGCTTAACGCGAGTGAACACAGCCAATGGGGCGTATGCTCGAATGGAGTGTTGCTGCGCCTCGTGCGCGACAACGCCAGCCTGACCCGCCCCGCCTATATCGAAGCGAACCTGCGGCGCATCTTCGAAAGTGAAGCATTTTCTGATTTTGCGGCCCTGTGGCTGCTGGTTCATGCCAGCCGCTTCGGCGTTCCCGGCACAGTGCCGACCGACTGTGCGCTCGAACGATGGCGCGATGCCGGTCAGCGCGAAGGCGAACGGGCATTGAAGGAGCTGAGCAGTGGGGTCGAGGCAGCAGTCAAGAGCCTCGGCAATGGGTTTTTGGTCCATCCGCAAAATTCCGCGCTCGTTGAGCGGCTTCGGACGGGCGCGCTGGCGCTTCCAGAGTTTTTTGGACAATTGCTGCGGCTTGTCTATCGACTGATCTTCATGCTCGCTGCTGAGGACCGCGATCTGCTGCATGCACCCGGTGCGAGCGCCAGAGCGCGGAAGCTCTATGCCGATGGATACTCGGTCGGGGGTCTGCGCGACCGTGCAATCCGGCGTGCCGCATGGGATCGGCATCACGACCGATGGGAAGGGCTGCTTATCGCTTTTGCCGCGCTCGCCAGCGGTGAGCCGCGGCTAGGTTTGCCGGCGCTCAATGGGCTGTTCGGCCACAGCACCATCCGGGATCTCGAGAACGCCAGGCTTGCCAATCGCAACCTTATGGAAGCGATCTATCGGCTCGCTTGGTTGAAGGAGGCCTCCGGTCTTGTCCCGGTGAACTGGCGCGACATGGAGACCGAGGAGCTAGGCTCCGTCTATGAGAGCCTGCTGGAGCTCACGCCACGCCTTACTGACGATGGCCGCGGCTTTGCCTTTGCCCGGGGCCGCGAAGCCGAGGGCCATGCGCGCAAGACGAGCGGAAGCTACTACACGCCCGATAGTCTCGTGCAGGCCCTTCTCGATAGCGCACTCGACCCGGTGCTAGAACGCGTCGAGGCCGAGGCGGACGATGCGGCCGAGGCTCTCCTCTCGGTGACGGTCGTCGACCCGGCGTGCGGCTCAGGCCATTTCCTGCTTGCCGCTGCCCGGCGGATTGCAACTCGGCTCGCCCGCGCCCGTACCGGCGGAGTCGCCTCGCCGGCGGATTATCGCCATGCCCTTCGCGATGTGGTGCGCGCCTGTGTCCACGGTGTCGATCGGAACCCGATGGCGGTCGAGCTCACGAAGGTGGCGCTGTGGATCGAGACTGTCGAGCCAGGAAAACCGCTCGGTTTCCTTGATGCCAACATTCGTTGTGGCGACGCGCTCCTCGGCCTATTCGATCTGAAGTCGTTGCAAGACGGCATCCCCGATGCCGCGTACAAGCCGCTTTCGGGCGACGCCAAGGAAACCGCCAAATACTTCGCGAAGCGTAATAAGGCGGAACGCGAAGGCCAAGGCAGCCTCGACTTTGTTGCCGGCGGCGGACGGCTGCCGGCCGCCTTTCCGATGGTAGGCGAGGCGCGCGCACTACGCGCCATGCCCGAAGATAGCCCCGAAGAAATCGCAGCAAAGCGCAAGCGGTTCGACGCCGCGCGCGCCGACCCACGGCGCTGGAACCTGCGGATCGCGGCCGATCTGTACATTGCTGCATTCCTAGCGCTGAAAGCCGGCGGCGCGCCCGCGAACCGCAACACCGTCACTATCCCGACCACCGCGCATGTGTGGGACGCGATCGCCGGACGCTCCGTGTATGGTCCGCTGATTGGTCGGGCGCAAGAACTCGTCGGTCTCGCCCGCGCCTTTCACTGGCCGGTGGAATTTCCCGATGTTATCGCGGCGGGGGGCTTCGATGTGGTTCTTGGCAATCCGCCCTGGGAGCGGATCAAGCTCCAGGAGCAAGAGTTCTTCGCCGCGCGCGAGCCGGAAATTGCAGAGGCGCCAAACGCGGCCTCGCGCGGGCGCATGATTGCAAAGCTTAAAGATGCCGAGCCGGGCACGCGGGCTCGGACGCTGTACGATGAATTCGAAACCGAGAAGCGCACTGCCGACGCAGCCTCGGTGTTTGCCCGGGCCGGTGGCCGGTTTCCACTGACCGGACGCGGGGACGTCAACACCTATGCGCTTTTCGCTGAATTGTTCGCGAACCTTGCAAGCCGGCGCGGTCGGGCCGGCGTGATCGTGCCAACGGGTATCGCCACGGACGTTACGACGGCTCCCTTCTTTGGTGCGCTACTGAAGCACAAGCGGCTGTTCAGTCTGTACGACTTCCAAACTGGACACGGTTTCTTTGACAGTATCGGTCATGCGCGATTCAAATTCTGTCTCTTGACAATGGGACAGGCTGGGACCGGTCCAGATCAACCGGAATTTAGCTTCTTCTCTCGAACAATCGAGGAGTTCGCGGACCCGCGTCGACACTTCTCGATCTCGCAGGACGCAATTGCTCGTATCAATCCGAATACGGTTACTGCCCCAATTTTCCGAACGACCACGGACGCGGATCTCACTGCCGCGATCCACGGACGCGTGCCGGTGTTGATCGATGACGAGCAAGGCGCGGCCGGTAATCGCTGGGGCGTATCGTTCATGGCCATGTTCCACATGGCAAATGACAGCGGCCTATTCCGCACAGCTGCCCAATTGCGGGCGGCAGGTTTCCTCCGCTCGGGAACTGCGTGGATAGAGCCTCTCGGAAATCGTCCAGCGCAGGGAGCTCGCGACCTAGTTGGCGGCGGCTCGGAGCAACGTCACCCTGAGCGCTATCTGCCGCTCTATGAAGCCAAACTTACCTCTTTTTTCGATCATCGTGCCTCGTCCTATGGGACTGTAAACGATAGTCGGGGGTATCGTGTGCTTCCGCAGACGACGGAGGAGGAACACGCGAACCCCAATTTCGAGGTCGAGCCCTTCTACTGGGTGTTAGATGAGCACGTCTCGCAACGTCTCGCTACTAGGGGCTGGACACGCGGATGGTTGATGGGATGGCGAGATATCACACATGCGACCAACGAACGAACGCTAATCTCGACGGCTTTCCCTCGCGCGGGGTGCGGCGATACTCTGCTGTTGATCTTCCCGTCAGCGGAACCGCCTGCGTTGCACAGCTGCCTCATAGCAAACCTTTGTTCACTCGTTCTCGACTACTGTGCGCGTCAGAAGACCGGTGGTCTTCACCTAAAGTACAACGTCGTAAAGCAACTGCCGATCCTTCCGCCCTCCACCTATACCCCCAATGATCTCGCCTTCATTGTCCCCCGCTCGCTTGAGCTCAACTACACCAGCCACTCCATGGCGCCGTTTGCACGCGATTTGGGTTATAACGGGCCGCCCTTCGTTTGGAACGAACTGCGACGCGCCAATATGCGTGCTGAACTCGATGCCTGGTATGCGCGCGCTTACGGCCTTACACGTGACGAACTCCGGTACGTTCTCGACCCCACTGATGTGAAAGGGCAGGATTATCCATCGGAGACCTTCCGAGTGCTGAAAAAGAACGAGATTGCCCGCTTCCGCGAATACCGTACAGCGCGGCTCGTACTCGCTGCCTACGATCAATTGACCAAGCAGCCGATCGCCGCAGAATGATTGCGCCGGAGGACCCGCCTGGCTTTGTGGTGCGCACGGAGGCACAGAAAGCCGCATGGGACAACGGTTATCGGCTTGAGCGCGGCGCGGAACGCGGCTGGCTGCGCTACGGCTCAACGACCGCGCCCGGCGAGCTTTGGATCGCCGGCGCCTCGCCGCGCGGGCCTTGGTTACTGGCAATCGATCATAGGGGTGTCGCGGCCGAACTTCCCACTCATACGACCCCGGCGGCCACTGGGCCCGGCATCGCCACTTTCATGTTCGATACATTGACGCAGCTCTACGCTGCGCTTGATCGCGTCTACAAGCTCGCCGTCAGTCTGCCCGACGCACCACTTGCACGCTTTCGCGCCGAGACAGAAAGCTTACCCCGAACAACTGAGGTCGAGCGCTTGGTCATCCAGCGCATCGGCCAAGACATATTCCGCAGTGCTCTCATGGACTATTGGGGCAGCCGCTGCCCGACGACTGGCATTACCGACGTCGCACTCCTGCGCGCATCACACATCGTGCCTTGGGCCGAGTGCAGCAACGAGCAGCGGCTCGACGTGCACAACGGTCTTTTGCTCTCGGCACTCTGGGATGCGGCATTTGACAAGGGCCTTGTCAGCTTTGCCGACGACGGCACGCCAATCGCCAGTCCCGCGCTCAGCGACGCCGCGCGCAAGGCGCTCGGCGTAGATGCCGCGCCGCCGCTCCTAGGCTTGCACGACACGCATCGTGCCAATCTCGCTCTGCACCGCGCCCGTCACTCTTTCTGAGCACACGCAGATGGTGCGGCGTTCATCACGCGTCGACATCCGTAATCCGGCTGAGGCTAGGTGATGAGCCCTTCTGGCAACGGCAGGTAGTATCCATATCGGTGCTCACTGCCGCGCCTCGAACCATTGGCCCCTATCGCATCCGCAAACATATTCGACCGTGACTCCGTTTGCTTCGAGTGCTTCACGGTGGTCCAGCCAGTCGCTGTCGGTGGCGTTGGCGATAGGCGCCCCGGATTTGCGGCTTGCGGCGACAAATTTGCGATCGCTTCGATCGAAAGTCGCGAGCCGCGGGTCACTCGGGAAGTCATCGAAATCCTCGCCCGACTTGTCCAGTTGAATCCGCTGGACGCGCTTGGGAGCGCTGTTCAACACTTCCTGATAGAAGCGGTCGCCGACGCCGGGCTGCCCTCGCGCATGCAGATAGCGCCGGTACTCCGCCTCGATCTCCCCGCCGAGGTCAAGGACGATCCGGCCGCCTTGGAGCAACCTTTCGAGGAATTCGATGGCACGCAGCCGACACTCCACCGAGGGGCGGCGGCTTCCGCCGTCCGCGCCTCGATCCCCTCCATTCGCCACGATCGGCACATTCGTGTCCACGACGAATGCCATTCTATTCCGCGGCCCTCATTCGCTCGAGGCGCGCTTTTTCCGCCGCCGCGGTCTCGCCGAAAGCGTCCCCCATAAAATGTTCCGGCCAATTCTCAATGTTTCCAAACAAATCCAGCTCCAATGGGGAGATATGCGATGCCGGCTCCTTGGCGTCACAGAAATAGAGCTTGACGGCATCGGCCGGCAGCACCTCCTCGGCGATCCGCCGTTGCAGTCGCAGCAACAGATGCTCACTGTGGCTTTCCAGAATGACCTGGACATTGCGGCGTTCCGCAACGTTGATGATGACGTCGGCGAGATGCGCCTGGGCCAGCGGATGCAGATGAATCTCCGGCTGCTCGAGTATGACAGTCGCCCCCGAAGGAACGTAGTTGAGCAAGGTGATCACCGGCAGAACTTGCGAGACTCCGAACCCGACATCGGTCAGGAGCGCCTCGGCGCCGCTTGAACGGACCTTGACCCGCGCCTGCCAGCGATTGGAGCCTTTTGCAATCTCGACGACCTCAAATGAGCTGATCAATCCCATTTCCGATAGCCAATACGCAATCACCTCCTGGAAGCTTTTGTGGTGGCCTTTATGCTTGATATTGCGCGTCTCTCCAGCAGCCGTCGCCGCGAGGATCGCGTCGATCGCCTTTTCACCCTTGAGGCCGACGTCGCGAGGTTTCGATCGGGCCCAGAGATAGTCTCGCTGCGGATATTCACGCAGCGGGCCCAGATAGTAGATGTCGTCGAGGGCGCCTTCGAACGCCGCCTCAAGGTCGGAAAGGAACGAGGCATTCTGGTAGTAAGTGCGCGCTTGGTCCGGAAAGGCGTACGATTTGACGGGACCTGGAAGCACCCACGGGCGGCCCTGTGTGCGAACGAAGTGAAAATCCGTGCCCTCGGCCGTCAATTCGAATCCGTTCTCTCCCGGTTTCGGAGACAAAGAAACAGTCTGACTTGCCCCGTCTTGCGAATCGCCGCCCACACGATACTTCAGCAACCGGGCTTCAGGAGCACCGTCCTTCCCGGACACCGAGCCCTGAATGTTGATTGATTTTGAACGAATGAATGCCTGACCGCGCTTCTGAGTCGGGTCAAGGATCGCAAGCTCTTCTTCTCGATCGAATGAAAGCGACCAGTCGATCGACCGACGTTCGTCGTGCGCGAACACCACATCACCGAGCAGCCCCAGCTTAACGTAATTCCCGTTCAGCTCCAGCGACAGCGCGCGGTCCGTAGCCTCCTTGGTCTGCTTCAGCATCAACGGGAACTGGATCAGGCTCGTCTTGCCTGACGAGTTCGTGCCGAACAGCCCGGTGATCTTCCCGAATTGGAGATCGGCCCGTTCCCAGCTCTTGAAATTCGTGAAGGTCAGGCGACGAAGCATGGAAAGCCCTCAGATCAGGCGTATTCGGGTATTGTCCGGCACTGCCATCATATCATCCCTCATTTCCGTTGCCACGGCCGCTAGGGCGGGTTCCGCTCGCATCGAATCACTCCGTCATGCGCGGGCTTGTCCGGCGTATCCACGTCTCTCCCGGCGGTAAGACGTGGTTGGCCGTGACAAGCACGGCCATGACGCCGAAGGTTGTGGATCGCGCGTGAGATCCGCCTTAGCTCGCCCACCGGACGGAGCCTGCCTATGGCTTGCGTGCTATCATCCCCCGATGACGCGCTTGAGCATCAGGGCATTCGGCGGGCTTCTCTTCCTTCTCCTCGTCATGGGAGCGCTGCTGTTTCTTCCGGCAGGGACGCTGGACTACTGGCAGGCGTGGGTCTTTCTGGCCCTGTGGGCCGTGTTGGCGCTGGCGGTCACGCTGTACCTCATGAAAAAGGACCCAAAGCTCCTGGAGCGGCGGATGCGCGGCGGGCCGACGGCGGAGAAGGAGACGAGCCAGAAGATCATCATGTGGATCGTGTCGGTAGGGTTTATCGCGGTGATCGTTGTCCCCGCGCTTGATCACCGCTGGCACTGGTCGAGCGTGCCCGCCTACGGAGCGATTGCCGGAGATGCGCTGATCGCGCTCGGCTGGCTCGTGATCTTCCTTGTCTTCAAGGAGAATACCTTCAGCGCCGCCACCATCGAGCTGGCGGCCGACCAGAAAGTCATATCGACCGGCCCCTACGCCGTCGTGCGGCACCCGATGTACTGCGGCGGCTTGATTTATCTGCTCGGCATCCCGATCGCGCTCGGCTCGTGGTGGGGACTCTTGGCCGTCCTCCTGATGTTGCCGCCGCTCATCTGGAGACTGCTCGACGAGGAGACTTTTCTCGTCAGGAACCTGCCGGGCTATGCGGAGTATCGGGACAGGGTGACGTATCGGCTGGTGCCGTTTGTTTGGTAGGTCGGGGGCGCTCAAGTCGGATGTTTCCGACTTGTGCCAACTATGGTTGTGGCGAAGTCGGAAACACCCGACTCCGCGAGCACAGCGAGGGCCCCAGAACCCTTCATCACTGACTGTGGGTATGGATTCCGGGCTCGCCGCTTCGCGGCGCCCCGGAAAGACGATCAAGCGAATCGAACGTCAAAACCGCCGCACGAGCGATCTCATGCGAGCGCCGTGACGTTCTTCCGCAGCCAGGCGGCGAGCTCCGCCTCCAGCATCGAGCGGTCGGCGACCCGGAGCCAAACGGCGACCTGCTCGGCGTCGCCGGCGGTGAGCTCGTAGCCGTTGAGCTCGAGGAAGGTGAGCGTCACGACGTGCGAGGTCCGCTTGTTGCCGTCAACGAACGGGTGGTTCTGCGCGATCGCGCAGGCATAAGCAGCGGCGAGGCGGGCTACGTCCGCATCGGCTTCGCCGTAGGCGGCGAGGTTCTGCGGACGCGCCAAGGCCGATTCAGGCAGAGCCAGGTCCCGCACGCCGGCCGCTCCACCGTGCTCGGCGACCTGGGCGTCATGGATCGCCAGCGCAACGCTCAGGCCGATCCATTCGGGCATCAGGCCTTGGCCAGCGCCCGCAAGACGTTGCGGTTCCGGCGCATGACCCGTTGCGCGACCTGCATCTGGCGCTCGAAGTCCGGGTCGTAGGGCGTGAGACGGAACCCGTCCTTGGCCTCGGTAAGAAAGAGCATGTCTCCCTCGTCGACTTTCAGCGCGGATGTCACCTCCTGCGGCAGCAGGACGCCGACCGAATTCCCGACTTTGCGAACCTTCAGAACGATCATGCTGTCCTCCGCAATGCGGTATAACATAAGTTATAACTTATGCGGCGGCAAGGGGGCGAGGCTGGGAGCATTGCGCACGCTTTGTCGATGCTTGTAGGGGTGTCCCAAGTTGAGTAGCGGGCGGATTTCGGTATGGTTACGAGTTGTTATCCGATTGTGATCGCATTCATTCCGCCACGTAGGGGATTTGCACTGGAATGGCGCGCAGTTGGGGGGCCACGTACGCGTTCTGGCGGGTCCGGCTACACGCCTCCTCCAGAGGGCCTTCCGGGCTTTCCGGACGCTGTGCGGGTTCGCCCAAAAACGGGCCGCCGCGGTGCTGCAAAGCGACCACGGTGGAAGGAGCCCGACGGCACGATTTATGAATGGGATTCTCGCCACGGGACGCTTGAAAAGTACGACAGAAGAGGCAACCATTGTGAAGAATATGACCCTATAACGGGAGATCAGCTGAAGCCTGCTATTTCTACCCGAAAGGTAGACCCATGATCGGCGCGCATCGTCTCATCGGCTACGATCGTAAGACCGACGAACAAAAGTTCTCGTTGTCTATTCCGCAATCGCAATTTCGTGCGGTGACTAGTGTTGTTCGTTTCGAGCCTGATGATCCAAAGGCATTTGATTCCTATCAGCTGGAGTATTCACAAGCTAGAGACATCGCGGGGATGTTGGCTAAGCATGATTTGCCAAAAGAGCTTGACCATTACTTGGAATATTTCGCTCAGCGGTCTAAGGATTAGAATTCGCCTCTGTTCCGATACTTTTTACCAGGCTCCCGCTTTTCGGCGTTGCCCATACTGTCTTGGGGCATCAGCGACAGCCATAAGCGATCTTCGACGCGGTGGCGCGCGAGACCTGGCGCCTCCATTTCAACGGCAGTGGCGTGCGCGCCATCCGCGCGTTTCCGCCGCAGGCCATCGCCTTCGACCGCGCAGCCTTCGCCGCCGACCCGCGCATCGCCGCGCTGCCCTGGCAGCGGTGAGGCGCAATCCGCGGCCGACACCGTTTCGATAGAAAGCCGACACCGTTTCGATAGAAATTCGTGCGCATATCTATCGATCCGGGGATGTATATTCGGCCGTGACGGAGACGCCGAGAGGCGCCGGCTCGGCTGGCGCCGGCGATGAAAGGGGTGAACATGCAACAACGTGGTCGATGCCGGGGTCTTACCGAAGCAGGGGCGCGCCGTGGCCTTCCCGCTGTATTTTCGCTGTATTAACAGCGGACCTCACCCAAGGAGGTGACCCAAGGAGACGTGTCATGAGCTGGCTTCCTTCCAACGATCCTATCCTCGGCGACCACCGCACGTGCGATGCGCTCGAGCTCGTCATCGTGCCGCGGGCGCGCGACCTCGGCGGTTTTTCGGTGCGGCGCGCGCTGCCGCACGGCAAGCGGCAGATGGTCGGGCCGTTCATCTTCTTCGATCAGATGGGGCCGGTGCAGTTCTTGGCCGGGCAGGGGGTTGACGTGCGGCCGCATCCGCATATCGGGCTCGCCACCGTCACCTATCTGTTCGACGGCCGGATGATGCATCGCGACAGCGAGGGCAACATCCAGGAGATCATCCCGGGCGCCATGAACCTGATGACGGCCGGGCGCGGCATCGCCCATTCGGAGCGCACGCCCGGCAAGGAGCGCGAGCTCGGGCAGGGGATGTTCGGCATCCAGAGCTGGATCGCGCTGCCCGCGGGCCAGGAGGAGATCGCGCCCTCGTTCCAGCATTTCGACGCCGACACCCTGCCGGTCGTCGAGGAAGGCGGCCTCTGGGCGCGCGTCGTGGCGGGTGCGGCGTTCGGCGCCAAGGCGCCGGTCGGCATGCTCTCCGACTGGTTCTATGTCGAGGTGAAGCTTGCCGAAGGCGCCGCGGCGCCGCTCGACCTCGACCACGAGGAGCGGGCCGTCTATGTCGCCGACGGCGAGGTCGACATCGCCGGCGAGCGCTTCGAGGGCCCGCGGCTCCTGGTCTTCCGCCCGGGCGACCGCATCACCGTCACCGCCGTGCGCCCCTCGCGGCTGATGTTTCTGGGCGGCGCGGCGCTCGAAGGCCCGCGCTACATCTGGTGGAATTTCGTCTCCTCGAGCCGCGAGCGCATCGAATCCGCCAAGGAGGACTGGAAGATGAACCGCTTCGCCCCGGTCCCCGGCGACTTCGAGTTCATCCCGCTCCCGGAGTGACGCGAAACGTGGCAACGTTTGTAGGGTGGGCAAAGGCGGCCCCGCCGTCTTGGTTGAGGCACCGCGCCGGGGCCGCCGTGCCCACGCGGCGCTCCGGCCTGTGCGCGTGGGCACGGCGGAATGCGCACCGTGCCAGCGCGGCAAGGCCGTGGCCGCCTTTGCCCACCCTACGCCGCTGCAGTTTGGCCATCGCAACCCTGCTGCTGCTCGGCCTCGCGGCGCGGCCGGCGCAGGCGGAGGCGGTGCGCATCGGGTTCAGCATGCCGCTTACCGGGAGCCTTGCGGTCACCGGCAAGCCGGCGCTCTTGGCAAGCCAAATCTGGGCCGAGACCGTCAACGCGCAGGGCGGGCTCAACGGCCGTCCGGTCGAACTCGTGTTCTACGACGATCAGAGCAATCCGGCGCTGGTGCCGGGGATCTATTCGAAGCTCATCGATGTCGACAAAGTGGACCTCGCCATTCCGGGCTACTCCACCAACATGACCGCGCCCTACATGCCGACCGCGATCGCGCACAATCTGCTCGTTGTCAGCTATTTCTGCCTGGCGCTGAACGAGCAGTTCCACTATCCGCGCTATTTCTCCATGGTGCCGTTCGGGCCGCAGCCGAAGATTTCGCTGTCGAAGGGTTTCTTCGACATCGCGGCGGCGCAGACGCCGAAGCCGGCGACCGTCGCGGTGGTCTCCGCCGACGCGGAATTCGCGCAGGGGGCGGCCCAGGGCGCGCGCGAGAATCTGAAAGAGCACGGCTTTTCGATCGTCTACGACCGCACCTATCCGCCCGGCACGGTCGACTTCTCGCCGATCATCCGCTCGGTGCAGGCGGCGAGCCCGGACATCGTCTATGTCGCGTCCTATCCGGCCGACGGCGCGGGCCTGGTGCGGGCCGCGAGCGAGCTGCGGCTGCGCACCAAAATGTTCGGCGGCAGCATGGTCGGGATGCAGTCGACGCCGCTGCGCATGCAGCTCGGCCCGCTGCTCAACGGCCTCGTCCACCACGACTTCTGGGTGCCCGATGCGAAGCTGATGTATCCCGGCATCGAGGCCTTCCTCGCCGCCTACCAGGCGCGCGCGGCGGCGTCGGGCGACGACCCGCTCGGCTACTACGCGCCGCCCTACGCCTATGCGCGCATGCAGGTGATCGGCGAGGCGGTCGCCGCGACCGGCTCGCTCGATCCCGACCGGCTTGCCGCCTATCTGCACGCCAACACGCTGCACACCATCGTCGGCGACATCAAATTCGGCCCCGACGGCGAGTGGTCCAAACCCGGCGTCCTGTTCATCCAGTACCAGGGTATCACCGGCAACGGCCTCGACCAGTTCCGCCGCCCCGGCACCTACGTGGTGCTGGCGCCGGAGGATCTCCGCGGCCCCGGCACCTTGCGCTACCCGTACAGGGATCAGTGATCAGTTGTCAGTTGTCAATAATCAGTAATCAGAAGGTGAGAACAGCGTCCCGTGATCTTCACCTCCCCCCTCGTGGGGGAGGTCGATCGCAGCGCAATTGCGCTGCGATCGGG
>JBKQHQ010000065.1:0-20206 GCA_052148715.1 Xanthobacteraceae bacterium
GCGCATTTGCGCTGCGATCGGGTGAGGGGGTCTCTTCGAAAAACTCCCACCTGGTTGGCGTTCGGTTTGAGGGGCTACGACCTGAATCGGCACAGACAAAATAGGATTTTGAAAAAGAATCTTTGCGAAGAGACCCCTCTCCCAACACATGCAGGCGAGCCTGCATGTGTCGACCTCCCCCACGAGGGGGAAGGTGAAAATGTGCCCCAAATGCAATCGCTACCCCGTCGCGCGGGCGCGGTGGCCGAGGCGGGCTGAGATGGCGGCGGCGGTCTCGATCACGTAGGGCAGGAAGGACATCGCCGCCTTCTTCGTCAGCCGGCTCACCGGACCGGCGACGCCGACCGCGGCCACCACCTCGCCGCTGTCGTTGTGGACCGGCGCCGCGATGCAGCGCATCCCGATCTCGCTTTGCTCGTCCTCGATCGCACAGCCGCGCTGGCGCACGAGCTCGAGCGCCTTGATCAGCTTCGCCGGGTCGACGATCGTCTGCGGCGTGCGCGGCCGCAGGCCGCGCTTGATCACGGCGTTGATCACTTCAGGCCGCTGATAGGCGAGGATCGCCTGGCCCTCCGCCGTGCAATAGGCGGGCTTGCGCTCGCCGAGATCGGAACGCATGCGGATGGCCTGCCGGCTTTCCAGATTGCGCACATACATGATCTCGCTGCCGTCGAGCACGGCAAGGTGCACGGTCTCGTTGGTCCGTTCGCGCAGATCGGCAATGTAGGTCTTGGCCTCGTTCGACACGTCCATCCGCCGGCGCACCAGCGCGCCGAGCCCGAACAGGCCAAGACCGAGCCGGTAGCGGCCGTTCTCGGAATTCTGCTCCAGCATGCCCTCGGCAACCAGCGTCACCGCCAGGCGATGCGCCGTGCTCTTGGCGACGCCAAGACGCTTGGCGAGCGTGCTGATCCCGAGCTCGACCTCCTCCTCGGAGAAGGCTTTCAGCAAATGCACCGCGGCCGCCACCGAGGACAGCCGGCCATGCGGGGCGCCGTCATCGTCCGGTCGCTCTTTTGTCGTGCGCTTATCCATGCGATGAAAGCCTTGGACGGCGGCCGGTGACGGTCTATGTTCCGCTGTGCGGACCGGCGTTCCGCTCCAGTGTACGCAAGCGCGCGCCGACAAGTCAACGAAGCCGGGCAACAGCCGCCGGCAAGACCTACGCAGTCCATGCTCAAGACAACGACCTCTCCCCGCTCATTCCCGCGCAAGCGGGAATCCCGTTCTTGCAGCGAGTCGGTGATTGGACGCTGGGTCCCCGCTTTTGCGGGGACGAGCGGTGTGAATGCGCCCGGCGGCTCCGGTCAAGTGACCGCCGCTCTAAGCAGCGGAGGTCCCTGATGCGCGCGGAGCGGAAGCCGATCATCGCCATCGCGGCCGGCGACGCCGTCGGCATCGGCCCGGAGATCAGCATGAAGGCGGCGCTCGACGCCGGCGTGCGCGATGTCTGCCGGCCGATCGTGGTCTGCGATCCCGACGTGATCGAGAAGCACGCGCGCGCCTGCGGCATCGGAACGGATATCCGCGTGGTGCCGAACCTAAGCGAAGCGGACTGGTCGACCCATCCCCTGCACGTCCTTGCCTGCCCTGCCCCCGGCGCCGCCGCGCTCGACTTCGGCACCAACAGCGGCGCGAGCGGCCGCGCCGCGCTCGCCTTCTGCAGCGCCGCCATTCGCGCGGCGCTTGCCGGTGAGGTCGACGCGGTCGTCGCCGCGCCGCATAATCAGACGTCGATCGCGCTCGCCGGCATCGCCTTCGACGGCTATCCGTCGTTCGTGGCGCGGCAGACCGGCCTCGATCCCGACGACGTCTATTTGATGCTCTGCTTCGGCGACACCAAGATCGTCCACTGCACGCTGCATGTCAGCATCAAGGAGGCGCTCGCCCTGATCACGCGCGAGCGGGTCGGCAAGGTGATCCGCGCCGCCGACCGGGCGCTGAAGCGCCTCGGCACGCCGGCGCCAAAGCTCGCCGTCGGCGGGCTCAATCCGCACGCCGGCGAAGGCGGGCTGTTCGGCCGCGAGGAGATCGATATCATCGCACCCGCGATCGCGCAGGCCGCCGCCGAAGGCATTTCCGTGTCCGGCCCGTTCGGCGCCGACACGATGTTTCACAGGCAGGGTTTCGACGCCTTCATCGTCATGCTGCACGACCAGGGCCACATCACCGCCAAGCTCCTGGCGCCCGATGCCACCGCCGCGCTGGCGATCGGCAGCCCGGTCCTCTTCTCGTCGGTCGCCCATGGCAGCGCCCACGACATTGCCGGCAAAGGCATCGCCAGCCCCAAGGCCATGATCGAAGCCGTGCAGCGGCTCGCCAGGGGCGGGACGAATTTGGCCACGGGAGCAGCACGGCACGCGGTCGCAACGCCGTAAGGCGCGTGCGATAGTACGCGCCGACTGCGCGAGGAGAAACCCATGGAGGGCAACGTCACCATTCCGGCGCTGCAGCAGATGAAGCGCGAAGGGCGCAAGATCGTCGGCGTGGTCGCGTGGGACTATCAGATCGCGCGGATCGCCGACCGCGCCGGGGTGGACATCGTCTCGGTCGGCGACTCGGTCGGGGTGAATCTCTGGGGCCATGCCAATCCGCTCGAAGTCACGATGGAGGAGATGCTGATCGTCTGCAAGGCGGTCCGCCGCGGCGTGAAGCGGGCGCTCGTCAGCTGCGACTTCCCGTTCGGTCCGCTGCAGGAGGGGACCGAGAGCGCCGTGCACGCCGCCATCCGGCTGGTCAAGGAGGCGGGCGCGGACATGATCAAGCTCGACGGCGCGGCGGACTTTCCCGACGCGGTTCGCGCCCTCGTCCGCGCCGGCATTCCGGTGTTTGCGCAGTTCGGCCTCACTCCGCAGACCGCGCTCAAATACGGCGTGCCATACAGCGCGCAGGCTTCGGCCGGAGCGCTGGCGCCGCCGGAGATGACGGCAAAGCTCGTCGCGGCGGCAAAGCTTCTGGAAGATGTGGGCGCCTCTCTGCTCGACTTCACCAATTCCGGACCGGTGGCCGGCGCCGCGGTCGTGCAGGCGGTCGCGATCCCGGTCGTCGGCGGTTTCGGCGGGGGGCCGTGGCTCGACGGGCGGGTGCGTCTAGCGCACACCGCGATCGGCTACGGAGAGAAGTGGATCGATTCCGAGATGCAGACTTACGCGAATGTCGCAAAAATCAGCCTCGATGCTTTCACGGCGCTGATCGGCGACGTGCGCGCCGGGCGTCAGATCAAGGGTTGAACGGACATGGCGACCGCGGTCATCGACGGCATGACGACCCGCTATGAGGTGGTCGGCTCCGGCCCGCCGCTCCTGATGTACGCGCCCGGCGGCTTCAACGCCACCATCGAGGCCTGGAGCACACTCGGCGTCTACGCCAAGATCAAGCTGCTCGACCACTTGCCGAAAAAATACACCTGCATCCTTTTCGACCGGCGCGAGTGCGGCCAATCGGGCGGCCGGGTCGAGCGCATGACCTGGGCGCACTACGTGGCGCAAGGTAAAGGATTGCTCGACCACCTCAACATCGAGCGCGCGCATATCATGGGCGGCTGCATGGGGTGCTGCCCGGTGCTGGCGTTCGGCGTAGCGCATCCGCAGGCCACGTTGAGCATGACCCTCTTTTGGCCCGTCGGCGGCGCCAAGTACCGGATCGCCAGCCACCAGCGCTTTGCCGAGCACCTCGCCTTCGTGCAGCAGAACGGACTGGAAGCGGTGGTCGCGCTGGTCGCCAAGGACGGCAAGCCGTTCAATGCGGACCCCAAAGGCGGACCCTGGGCCTCGGTCATCCGCCACGACCGCGTCTTCGCCTCAGCCTTTGGGCAGCAAAATGTCGATGCCTACAAGCTCATCGTCACCGGCACGGCCCGCACGCTCTACGACCGCGACACCGCGCCCGGCGCCGAACCGGAAGATCTTTTGCGCCTCGACATCCCTGCCCTCATCGTCCCCGGCCGCGACGCTTCGCATGCGACCTCGGCGGCGCGGTATCTGGAAGAGTGCTTGCCGCGCGCCGAGTACTGGGACGTCCCGGTGGCAGAGCAGACGGAGGCGACGGTGCCGGCACGGCTGCTGGAGTTTTTGGATAAGACGAGTGCGTAGCGCGTAGGTCGGGTCAGCGCCGCCACCTGCGCGTCGGTCAAATCGAGGAGATCGAGCCACGCGTAACCCGACGCCTGCGCCGGGATGTCGGGTTACGCGCGGAGCATGCCCTCTCCCAATGACCGGGACGCCCGGGCCGCGCTAACCCAACCTACGCAATCAATGCCGCCCAAATATATCACGCGACAAGGCCGTGCGTGTTGCGGGGAAACAGCTCGTCCACGGTGACCGGGCGGGTGATGATGCCCTGCGCGAGGCTGCTCTCGATCAAATCCTCGAGCACGCGCCGGTTTGGCTCGATGCCGTAGGGCAGCGGATCGCCGGTGATCTCCATCACCCGCCGGTGCAGTTCGTCGACCGGCGTCGGCTTCTCGATCTTCCCGGCCTTCAGGCGCTCGACGTAGAGGCGCTTGGCTTGCGCAAACGCGTTGAAGAGATCCGGGGCGAGATCGGCGCGGGCATTCAGCAGGTCATCCTTCACCACCATCGTGTGGTTGATCGGGTAGTGGCCGCGGCTGCGCAGCGCCGCGAGGCCGGCCTCGAGCGCATTGGGGATGAGCGGCTTCACGTCCGGCGAGTCGACCTCGATGCCGATGGCGGCGGCCAACTCGCCCGAAGCGACCATGTCCACCATCTTCTTCCCTTTCTCGATCGGCACCACGTTGGCGGGCGGCCGATACTCGGCCACGTGCTCGTCGCCGGAGAGCACCCAGGTGATCCGGCTTAGATCCACGCCGTATTCCTGCTGCAAAATGCTGCGCGCCCACAGGCCGGTGGTGACCGTGTAGCCGCGGTTGACGCCGACCCGCTTGCCTTCCAGATCCTTAGGCGAGCGCACGCCGGCCTTGGTGTTGTAGACGATGGCGCCGTGATGGAAGGCCCGCACCAGAAAGATCGGCACGGCGGTAAACCGCTTCCCATGCGCATTGGCACAGATATAGGTCGTGATCGCCATCTCGCTGATGTCGAATTCGAGCCCCCGCACCATGCGGCGGAACGCGTCGATGAGGACCGGGACCTCCTCGAAGTCGAAGACAAAAGTCTTCGGCTGCACGGTGCCATCCTTGAGGGCCTGGTTGTTGCCTTGGGTGCGGATGACGGTTTTCAGCTTGGGTCCGGCCATGGCGGCGCTTCGCTCCGGTTGAGCGCCCAGTCTAGGCGAAACGGGCGCCGCACGTCGAGCGCGTAGGGTGGGCGAAGCGAAGCGCGCCCACCGCGTTGTGTCCGAATCCATTTGCGGCGGCGTGAGTTTCACGTGGGCACGGCGCTCCGCGCCTTTGCCCACCCTACCCTTCGCTCCTGAAACTCAGCAACAATCGCAGCCGAAGCCTTCGGGCAGGACCAGCGAGTCCATCAGCCAGGCGAAGGGGAGATCGTCGTAGACCACCTCCGCGACCGGCTTGAACAGCTTGAAGTGATGCCGCGTCGCGTCGGCCGTCCAGAAGGCGATGACGGTCTCGAGCGGCGGACAGCCGGGGATGGCGCAAGCGAGCTCGGAAACGAGGATCGTCGCCTCGTCCGGAAGCTTGAAGCGCTCGCGCGTCCATCGCCGCACGCGCTCGAGAGCCTCGAGGTGCTTTGGGTCTTTCTTGGCAAACCCGAGCTTGGCGGACGCGTCCGCGGGCGGCGCGGAACGCCATTGTTGTAGCGCGTTTTCGTATTCGCTCACGGGTCCGTCCGGCGGTATTGGGGCCGGGGAAATTGCGCCCGGCCAAGCCCGAATGCTACAGCGAATTTCGTCCGAATTGGCGCTCGGCGGAGGTGATCGTGGTTGAAAAAGTGCTGGCGGCGGTGCGGGTCGGTCCGGGCAAGACCGAGCTGCGCGAGTATCCGATGCCGGACATCCCGGAGGACGGCGCCCTGATGAAGATGGAGGTCGCCGGCATCTGCGGCACCGACGTCAAGCTGTACAAGAAGCCGCCCTCCAACAGCCCGGTGATCATGGGCCACGAGAATATCGGCACCATTGCCAAGGCGGGCCGCGAATTCACGCGACGCAAGGGCTTCAAGGAAGGGGATCTGGTGTTCGTCGAGCACTACGTCATGTGCGGCAAGTGCGAGTGGTGTCACCTCGGCCAATACCGCCACTGCGAGAACACCGACTGGCGCTATAATCCCGACGCCATCCGCTACGGCTATACGTCGGCCGAGAAGGCTCCGCATCTTTGGGGCGGTTTTAGCCAGTACGTTTATCTGCCGTGGAACGCGGTCCTGCATCACGTGCCCAAGAACGTAACGCCCGAGCTTGCGGGCATCGTGACGCCGATGGCGAACGGCGTCGAATGGTCGCTGTTCGACGGCGGCGTCGGCTATGACTCCACGGTGCTGATTCAGGGTCCGGGTCAGCAGGGGCTGTCGCAAGCCGTGGTCTGCAAGCAGGCCGGCGCCTCGCTCATCATCGTCACCGGCACCTCCAAGGACGCCGCGCGGATGGAGGTCGCAAAGAAGCTCGGGGCCGACTACGTGATCGACGTGCAGACGGAAGATCCGCTGGCGCGCGTCATGGAGATCACCGGCGGCAAGGGCGTCGATGTAGCCCTCGATTGCACCGCGGGCGCCGGGACGCTGCCGGTGCTGCTCGGCGTCGAGGCGCTCAAGCGCAAGGCCGGGACGCTGGTGATCCAGGGTGAGATGACGGATTTCCCGAATTTTCCGATCGGCCGAGTCACGGTCAAGTACATCACCATCAAGTGCGCCCGCGGCCACAGCTACCGGGCCTGCGAGCTCGCTTTGCGGCAGCTGGCCTCGCACCGCTTTCCGCTGGAGCTCGTCACGACCCACACGTTTGGGCTCAAGGACGCCGACTACGCCATCAAGTCGGTGGGCGGCGAGGGCACGAAGGACGTGATCCATGTCTCGCTGCTGCCTTGGAAGTGAGCGGCGACTTCACCGCTCATCCCCGCGCAAGCGGGGATCCAGCAAATAATCGCTGACTCACAGCAAGAACTGGATCCCCGCTTGCGCGGGGATGAGCGGGGTTATTCGTGCGACCAATCCGCTGCCGGCAAGGTCACGGTGAAACAGCTGCCTTGCTCCGGCGTGTAGGCGACGTCGCCGCGGTGCCGACGCGCGATCTGGCGCACGAGCGAAAGGCCGAGGCCGGTGCCCTGCCCGCCTGATGTTCCGGGAACGCGGTAGAACGGCGCGAACATATGTTCGCGCTCGGCCTCCGCGATGACGTCGCCGTGGTCGGCGACCGCGACCTCGGCTATGCCGTCACTCCGCGCGACACGGACCGTGATCGGCGGCTTGCCGTGACGCTGCGCATTTTCCAGGAGGTTGCGGATCATCCGGCGCAACAGCGTCGGGTCGCCGCGCACCGTCACGGCCTTGCCTTCGAGGCTGCAATCGGGATAGCGCGCGCATTCCTCCGCCGCGAGCGCGACGAGGTCGGTCTCCTCATCGACGTTGAGCTTGTCGGTGGCGTCGAGCCGGCTGGCGAGCAAAATCTCGTCGACGAGCTGATCGAGCTCGGCGATGTCGCGCTCGAGCTCCGCCTTGCGGCCGGGCTCGACGGCTGCGAGCTCGAGACCGAGCCTGATGCGCGTGAGCGGGGTACGCAACTCGTGCGATGCATTGGCGAGCAGCATCCTGTGGGCGCTCATGAGGCCCTCGATCCGAGCCGCCGCATGGTTGAAGCTTTGCGCGAGCTGCGCGACCTCGTCGCGGCCCTCGACCTTGACCCGCGCGCCCAGATCGCCGGCGCCGAGGGACTCGACGCCCCGCTGCAGCCGCTCGAGCCGTCGTGTGAGCCGGCGGGCGATAGGGAGCGCCGCGAGCGCGACCGCAACCGCGACGGCGCCCAGGAACGCAATCAGCGCCCACGCCCTAGGGCGATGACGCGCCGGGATACCGGAAACGAGCCAGCGCTGGTCCGGCAGCCGGACCGACAGCGCCGGACCCGCGGAGGAGCGCAGCCAACCGCCGAAGCCGCGGCTCCGCGCCGGAAACGGCAGCGGCCGACCGACGGCGGCGAGTTGCTCGCCGGTCGGGCCGAACAGCGCCACGTCGGCGTCGAGCCGCGCGGCCAGCCGCGCGATGGCGCGCTGCTGGACCTCGCGCGGCGCATCGGCCGGCGGAATGAACTCGGCGGCGACCTCGCCGGCGAGCTCGAACGGCCGGTCGAATGGCGGCACATCGGCGATGAAGTGCCAGACCAGGCCGGCGGCGAGGACGACCAGAACCAAGCTGCCGACGATGGTGAAGTAGACTTGGAGGTAAAGGCGCCTCATGCCTGCGCCTTGGCGAACAGATAGCCGGCACCGCGCACCGTGATCACGCGCCGCGGTTTTCTTGGATCGTCCTCGATAGCGGCGCGGATGCGCGAGACGTGCACGTCGATCGACCGGTCGAACGCCTCGATCGGCTCGCCCTTGAGCAGGTCCATCAACGCATCGCGCGACATCACCCGGCCGGCATGCTCGGCAAGCGCCAGCAACAAGGCGAACTGATAGCCGGTCAATGAGCACGACGCGCCGTCGAGGCGCACTTCGCGCGCCCCGCGGTCGATCTCGAGCCGACCGAAACGAAGCACATCGGCCTTGGCACCGGCCCGTCCGCGCCGCAGGATCGCGCGCAGCCTTGCGAGCAACTCGCGCGGCTCGAAGGGTTTCGGCAAATAATCGTCGGCTCCCATCTCCAGGCCGACGATCCGATCCATGGCGTCGCCGCGCGCGGTAAGCATCAGGATCGGCGTTTCGGCGCGCTTGCGGATCTGCCGGCACACTTCCAGGCCGTCGGTGTCCGGCAGCATCAGATCGAGGATGACCGCGTCGACTGGCTCGCGACCGTGCAGCGCCAAGCCCCGCGTTCCGTTCTCCGCAAGGATGACGTGAAAGCCCGCCTTGCCGAGGTACTCGCGGACCATGCCGGCAAGGCGGGAGTCGTCTTCGATCAGGAGGACGCGCTCGGTCACGGAAACATCAGCCTCGATGCCAACGCGCCCACGGTGAGTTTTGGAACGAGGTGATGAAGTCCGCAATCTTGCGGCGCTGCTCGGGGCTCAGCACATCGGAAGCATCCTCGAGCGCCTGGGCGATACGCTTGCTCGCGGTCTCGGCGAGCGCGATCTGGTCGGAGCGGACCCGCTCGACGGCGGCGCGATCGACGGTCGGCGCCGTCAACAGGGCGATGCCCTGCTGCCGCAGCGTTTGCGCTTTCTCACGCAACGGCAGGAGATCGTTCACGGCGGCCTTGGCGGTGCCAGCGAGCCGCGCCTGCTGGTCCGGGGTCGCGTCGAGCTCGATCGCCAGGTGCTTGGTCATGCGGTCGATCCGATCGTTGATCTGCGCCTGGCTCATGGGCCCGTGCATGAAGCCGAAGTGGTGCCAGCCATATTCCTCGGCGAAGGCCTTGGACAATAGCCCACCGGCGAGGCCGCCCGCGAGCAGCAGCACGATGGCGACAAGCGCGGCCCGGCCGCGCCCGCGGCCGCGGCAATTGCGCGGCGGTTCCGCCTGCGGGGTCGACGATTCCACGTTGGTTTGCTCTGACATTCTTCGCTCCTATGGTCTGAGCAGGCAACGCTGCCTGTGCGCGACAAGGTAGGAGCGCGCGTTTTCCGTGCCATGTCGGGCGGGTAAAGTTTTGTAAAGGCGCGCGGGGACCCAGTAGGTTGGGTTAGCGCGGCCTGGGCGTCCCCGTAGTAGGGCACAACGCATATTCCGCGCGTAACCCAACATCCCGGGCGAGGCGTTGGGTTACGCGCGGCTCAAGCTCCTCGGTTCCACCGACACGTCCGGGCCGCGCTAACCCAACCTACCGCTTGCGCGCGGGCGGCGGGAGCCGGCGGCCTGGGTCACGCCCAAATAGTGCTCCAGCGTCGCGCGGTCGGCCTTGAGAGCGGCGCTGTCGGCCTCGTAGACGATCCCGCCGCGCTCGATGATGGCGGCGCGATGCGTCACGTCGAGAATTTTTTGCGCGTTCTGCTCGACCAGGATGGCGGAGAGCCCTTCCTCGCGAATGAGACGGCGCAGCGCGGCAAGCAGCTCATCGACGATGATCGGCGCCAGACCTTCGAGCGGCTCGTCGAGGAGCAGGATGCGCGGATTGAGGATGAGCGCGCGCCCGACCGCGAGCATTTGCTGCTCGCCGCCCGACAACTGCGTGCCGAGATTGCGCGAGCGCTCCTTGAGACGAGGAAACATCTCATAGACGCGGGCCACGGTCCACGGACCGGGGCGCGCGATGGCGGTCAGATTTTCTTCAACCGTGAGAGACTTGAAGATGTTGCGTTCCTGCGGCACCCAGCCGACGCCGGCGAGTGCCCGCTGATCCGGCCGCAGCCGGCTGATCTCCCGCCCGCCGAGTGCGATCGTTCCGCCGCGATAACGGGTGACGCCGACGATCGAGTTGACCAGCGTGGTCTTGCCCATGCCGTTGCGGCCGAGCAGCGCCAGCGCCGTGCCCTCGGCGATGGTGAGCGACAGGTTCGAGAGCACGATTGCCTCGCCGTAGCCCGCCGTCAGCCCGGCGATTGCGAGCAGGTCAGGCATCGACTTGCTCCCCGAGATAGACGGCCTTGACGCGCGGGTCGCGCGCGACCTCATCGGGCGGCCCTTCGACGAACAGCGCGCCGTTGACTAGAACCGAGATGCGGTCGGCGAACGAAAAAACCAGGTCCATGTCGTGCTCGATCAGGAGCACGGTCACGTCGGCGGGGAGCGCCGCCACGCTGTCGAGAATATCGTGCCGCTCGGCCTCCGGCACGCCGGCGGCCGGCTCGTCGAGCAGGAGCACGCGAGGACGGCAGGCGATGGCGAGCGCGATCTCGAGGAGGCGCTGCCGGCCGTAGGGCAATGTCGCGGTGCGCTCATGCATCACGTCGGTCAAATGGAAGCGGTCGAGGATCTCGACGATCTCGTCGATCACCTCGCCCTTGCTGCCGACCAGGCGCCACCATTCCTTGCCGCCGCCAAGGCGCTCGGAGACCGCAAGCCCGATCGTCTCGATCGGGGTCAGGTCCCCGAACAATTGATTGATCTGAAACGTGCGGGCGACGCCGAGGCGGACGCGGCGATAGGCCTCGAGGTCGGTGATGTCGGTTCCCTCGAGGAGGATGCGGCCGGCGCTCGGGCGCAGCACGCCGGTGAGGAGATTGATCACGGTCGTCTTGCCGGCGCCGTTCGGTCCAATCAGCGCGTGGCGGGCGCCCTTCTCGACCTGCAACGAAACGTCGTTGACTGCGACGATGCCGCCGAAACGCTTCTCGAGGCCCGTGGTCTGCAGCGCCAACGCCACGTCAGGACCCTTCCGTCGACGGCGCAGGGACCGGTCCGCTCTTCTGGCGCCAGACCGTGCGCTTCAGCAGCGCGACGCCCGTCGTCGTCCAGGCACTCGCGCGCTCGCGCCCGACGAGGACGATGGCCACGAGCACGAGGCCGATCCAAAACTGCCAGTACTGCGGCGTGAGATTGGCGAGATAATCCTGCATCAGCTTGAAAATGATCGCCCCGATCAGCCCACCATAGAGATATCCGGTGCCGCCGATGATCAGCACCAGCAAGAGGTCGGCCGAGCGCTCGAACGAGAACACGTCGAGCGAGACGAACGCCGTGCTCTGGGTCAGCAAGGCACCGGCGACGCCCGCATAGCCGGCGGCGATGCTGTAGATCGCGACCATCCTGGCATTGACCGAGATGCCGATGGCTGCCGCGCGCAGCGGATTGCCTTTGACCGAGCGCAGCGACAATCCGAAGGGCGAATAGACCAGGCGCCGCGCCAGCAGAAACAGCACGAACGTGACGATGAGGCAATAAATATAAGCCGTATGACCGGTGATATCGAAGGCAAACAATCCGAGCACCGGATTGACGACCACCCCCTGGAGCCCATCAGCGCCGCCGGTGAGCCAGTCAAACCGATTGGCGAGCTCGCGCATCACCAAAGCGATGCCGAGCGTCACCATCAGGCGCGTGAGATCAGAGCCGCGCAGCACCAGGAAGCTCGTCGCGAAACCAAACAGCGCCGCCGCGAGGCCGGCGACCAATAGCGCCAGCACAGGCTCGGTGACGACATTGTGCACGGCGAGAATCCCGGCCAGGTAGCCGCCGAAGCCAAAGAAAGCGGCGTGCCCCAGGGAAATGATGCCCGCATAGCCGAGGATCAGATCGAGCGAGAGCGCGAACAAGCCAGTAATGGCGACTTCGGTCAGAATCAAATGCCGGCCGCGGAGCAGGAAGATCGACGCCAGGGCGGCCAGCCAGAACACGTATTCGAAGGTGCGCCAGCGCGCCCGCCGGGTGAGGTATTGAGCCACGTCGGGCGCGCGCGGGTGCATGGGCGCGGAGTTCAACGGGCCTGGCCGCGGGCGAACAAGCCCTGCGGCCGCCAGATCAGGACGATAATCATGATCGTATAGATGACGAAGGCGCCGAGCTTGGGAAAGTAATACTTGCCCGCCACGTCGGCGACGCCGAGCAGCAGCGAGGCAAGGAACGGGCCGGTTATGCTCGATGTGCCCCCGACCGTGACCACGATCAAGAAGTAGATCATGTATTTCAGCGGGAAGATCGGGTCGAGGCCGAGAATCTCGGCGCCCAGCGCGCCCCCAAGCCCAGCCAAACCGGACCCGACCGCGAAGGTCGAGGCGAAGACGGAATTCACGTTGATGCCGAGCCCGCGCGCCACGCGCGGATCATCGACGGCGGCGCGCAGCCGGCTGCCGAAACGCGTGCGGGTCAAGACCAGTTGCAGGGCGACGGTCAAGAGCCCGCAGATGATGATGATCAGCAGCCGGTAGCGGCCGATGCCGATGCCGAACAGCTCGATCTGCCCCTGTAGAATGCTCGGCACCTGCACGAACACCTGCTGCGATCCCATCACGTAGTCGACCGCCGCCACCGACATGAAGACGAGGCCGATGGTGAAAAGCACCTGGTCGAGATGGCTCTTGGTGTAGACGTGCACATAAAGTGTGCGCTCGAACACGGCACCGATCAGCGCAGTGACGATGAAAGCGATCGGCAGTGCGGCGAAGAACGGAACGCCGAGCCGGTTGACCACCACGACGGTGATGTAGCCGCCGGCCATGGCGAACGAGCCGTGCGCCAGATTGACGAAATTCATGAGCCCGAGGGTGACGGCGAGACCGCATGCCAGCACGAACAGCAACATGCCGTAGGCGATACCGTCGAACAGAATGGTCAGCATGCCGATCCGCCCCCCGACGGCGCCGCGCCAGGAATCCCGCTGTCATCCCGGGCAGCCCAAGTCGAATGTTTCCGACTTGGGCCAATTATGATTTGCCGAAGTCGGGAACACCCGATGTCGGCGTGCCCGGGACCCATTTCTCCACTCACTCTGAACGTTGTCATTTGATTCGTTGAGCTCAGGGCGTGCCGACGATCGTCGCCGAAGCTTGCTGCACCATGGGTCCCGGGCACAAGGCCCGGGATGACGGTGGGGGGCTTAGGCGGCCAAATTATTTCTTCTCCTTGCCCGGATCCTTCACCGCCTCGAAGGTCGCGAACTCGGTGTTGTAGAGCGCGCCGTTCACCCGCTCGACCTTGCGGATATAGATGTTCTGCACGATGTCGCGGGTCTCCGGATCGATCGAGATCGGGCCGCGCGGGCTCTCCCATGTCAGCCCTTTCATCGCCGCGATGACGGCGTCACCCTCGGTCTTCCCGCCGGTCTTCTTCAAGGCCTCATAGATCAGGTGCATGCCGTCGTAGCCGCCGACCGACATGAAGTTCGGCCGGAAGCCGAAATCCTTCTCGAAGGCCGCGACATAGTCCTTGTTCATCGGCGAAGGATGCGAGGCCGAATACATGTGAGCCGTGACGGTACCGAGAACCTGATCACCCATCGCCGGGAGGACATCGTCGTCGGTCACGTCGCCGGGGCCGATGATCTTGATGCCGGCCTTGTCGAGCCCCCGCTCCACGTACTGTTTCATGAAAGTACCGCCCTGGCCCGCCATCACGAACACGAAGATCGCATCCGGCGCATCGTCGCGCGCCCGCTGCAGGAAGGGGGCAAAGTCGGGGTTGAGCATCGGCACCTTGATCTCGTCGACGATTTGCCCGCCGTCCTTGCCATAGCGGTCCTTGAAGGCGCCTTGCGCGTCGGCCCCCGGCGCATAGTCGGAGACCACAGTCACGACCTTCTTGATGCCGTTCTGCGCCGCCCAATCGGCGATGATCACCGACGACTGCGGCAACGTGAAGCTCGTGCGCACGATATAAGGTGAGCGTTCGGTGATGATGGAGGTGCCGGCCGCCATCACCACCTCGGGGATCTTGGCCTGCGTGGCGAGCGGCGCAGCCGCCAGCGCGGTCGGCGTGACGCCGAAGCCGGCAATGAAGTCCACCTTGTCGTTGACGATGAGCTCCTGGGCAAGGCGCTTGGTGTTGTCGGGAACCGCAACGTCATCCTTTAGGATGATCTGAATCTTCTTGCCGGCGACGGTGTCGCCATGCTGCTGCATATAGAGGCGCACGGCCGCATCGACCTGCTTGCCGGTCGGAGCCTGCTGGCCGGTCATAGGCAAGATCAACCCGATCTTGACCGTGTCCTGCGCCAAGGTCTCGTCGGGCATGAAAGCGGCCAAAGCCGCGAAGCCGACCAGCGCCAGCAACTCGGCGGCGCGCCAAGCCCTTGCCAGCCGGCTTCCGATCATGCTCGTCGTCCCCGATGCTGCGGTTCGCGGCAATGGCGCGCGGCGCGCCTTGGCGCTATTTCTTCTCTTTGGCCGGATCCTTCACGGCCTCGAAGGTTGCGAACTCTTGATTATAGAGCTGGCCGTTCACCTTCTCGACCTTGCGGATATAGATGTTCTGCACGATGTCGCGAGTTTCCGGATCGATCGAGATCGGACCGCGCGGGCTTTCCCACGCCATTCCCTTCATCGCGGCGATGAGCGCGTCGCCGTCGGTGTTGCCGCCGGTCTTCTGGAGCGCCGCGTAGATCAGGTGCATACCGTCGTAGCCGCCGACCGACATAAAGTTCGGCCGGAAGTTATTGGCCTTCTCGAACGCGGCCACGTATTCCTTGTTCATCGGCGAGGGATGCGAAGCCGAATACAGGTGCGCCGTGACGGTGCCGATCACCTGATCGCCCATGGAGGGGAGCAAATCGTCGTCGGTCACGTCGCCGGGGCCGATCACCTTGATGCCCGCCTGGTCGAGACCACGCTCGACGAATTGCTTCATGAACGTAGCGCCCTGCCCGGACGGAACGAAAACGAAGAGCGCATCAGGCGCGGCGTCTTTTGCGCGCTGCAGAAACGGCGCGAAGTCCGGATTGGCGAGCGGCACCTTAATCTCCTCGACGACCTGCCCGCCGGCCTTGGTGAAGCGGTCCCTGAACGAGTTTTGCGCATCCCCGCCCGGCGCGTAGTCGGAGACCAGAGTGACGACCTTCTTGATGCCGTTCTTGGCCGCCCAGTCGGCAATGATCACGGAGGACTGGGGCAGCGTGAAGCTGGTCCGCACGATATACGGTGAGCGCTCGGTGATGATGGAGGTGCCAGCCGCCATGACCACCTCGGGAACCTTGCCCTGCGTGGCCAGTGGGGCCGCCGCCAATGCGGCCGGCGTCACGCCGAAGCCGGCGACAAAGCTCACCTTGTCGTTGACGATAAGCTCTTGGGCGATGCGCTTGGTGTTGTCCGGGACCGCGCCGTCGTCCTTGAGAATGACCTCGATCTTCTTCCCGGCGACGGTGTCGCCATGCTGCTGCACGTAGAGGCGAACCGCGGCGTCGATCTGCTTGCCGGTGGAGGCCTGCTGCCCGGTCATTGGCAGGATCAGGCCGACCTTCACGGCGTCCTGCGCCAGCGCATGGGGCGCACCGAATAGTGCCCCCGCCAGCACGGCCAAACCGCCGGCCAGCACACCTCTTCTTTGCCTATTCTGAACCATTTTCCTCTCCCGTTGCGGGTCGATTTTGCGAGCGATATTGCGCAAAACGGCACGTCGATCCGTGCCGCGTTGCGTTGCCTGATAAGGCTGGCCCCCGGGGCCTTTTAATGGAACCCGGTCAAGATTGCCAATTGGTACAGAGGCTGCAGCGCGCGTTCTTACCCCCCGTTGCCGCCCCTCCCACTGCCCGCCAAGCGCTGGCCACCGAATCCCATTTCGAGGACGGGAGCTACCAGAATTGTCGGGAGGCGATCCGCGCGCCCTCGGATAGCGCCGCGAGCTTCGCCCACACCACGTCCGGGTCGACGGCCGCCTGTCCAACCCAAGTGCCGTAGCCGCAATCGCTGCCGGCGACGACGTTTTCGCGCCCGACGAGCTTGGCGTAACGCGCGATGCGCTGCGCTATCACTTCCGGATGCTCGATGAAGTTCGACTTGGATTCGATGACGCCGGGGATGAGGATCTTGCCGGCGGGCAGCTTGAGCCGCTCGAACAGCGTCCATTCGTGGGCGTGGCGCGGATTGGCGGCTTCGAACGAGATCGCATTGGGCCGTGCCAGAAACACAATGTCGAGGATGTCCGCGACCGGCACGTCGTAATGATGCGGGCCCTCGTAATTGCCCCAGCACAGATGCATGCGCAATTGCTCGGGCGCGATACCGGCGAGCGCATGATTGAGCGCCTCCACGTGCATGCGCGCGCGCTTGCGGAATTCTTCCAGGCTCAGATCGGCGTACTGGATGTGGCGGCCCATGGCGAGATCCGGGCAATCGATCTGCAGCACCACGCCGGCCTTGGCGATCGTTTCGTATTCGTGCCGCATCGCCTCGGCAATGGCGAAAAGATAGGCTTCGGCGCTCGGATAGTGGTCGTTACGGAAGAACAGCGAGACGACGCCGGGCGAGGCCGCGCTCATGAACGCCTCGGCGCCACTACCCGCCAGAGCGCCCTTCAGGTTAGCGACATCCGTCTTCGCCGCCTGCGCATCGCGCACGCTGATCGGCGCGTTGCAGGCGGGGTTTTCCGGCGCGAGCGGCCGGGATCGCCGAATACCCGCTTGGCCAGGTTCGGGAAATCCGCCAAATCTTGGTACACGAAGGAATTGCCGGTGCCGCCGAAGCCGTTGAGCCGGTCCTTTACGTAGGTGGCATAGCTCGGCTTCGACATCTCGCCGTCATTGACGAGGTCGATGCCGGCATCGAGCTGCTTGCGCACCACCGCCGCGACCGCCGCGCGGATCATGTCAGCGAGCGCGAAGGGCTCGACCGGCACACCTTCCTCCTTGGCGTACATGACCTTGATCAGATCGTCCGGACGCGGAAGGCTGCCGGTGTGCGTCGTCAAAAACCGCTGCGTGCTGCGTTGCATGATGCGCCCCAAAGCCTCGATCGCTTGGCCACACCTTACCCTGAACTAGGCGTAGCGACCAACCCGGCGGCGAAACGACGGGACTTGCCGCAACCTCGCGGTAATCGCTGGCGGAGCTCCGCCTTGCCAAAAAGCTCGGAGCCGCTACTTTGCATGCGAACCATCTGGTCGCGTTCTCGGCTGTGGACCTTGGGGGGCTTTGATGAATCGATTGACATTGGGGCTGCTTGCCGCCGCATTGGCGCTTATGGGCGCTGCATCCAAGGCGCAAGAAACGGGCAACCGCATCAGCGCCGGGCTCGTCGCCGATGAGCTGCGGGACTTGGGCTACTCGGCCAAGATCGATCAGGACGAGAGTGGCGACCCGCGCGTGAATACCAAGGTCGACGGCTATGACTGGTCGGTCTATTTCTACGATTGCGGCACCGGCCCTCTCGCCGAGCGCACCTGCGTCAGCTTCCAGTTCTACTCGGGCTACAACGTGGCAAAAACATTCCCCCAGCAGACCATCAACAAGTGGAATACCGAAAAGCGCTACGCCAAAGCCTACACCTATGTGCAGCGGGACCGCACCAACAACGCACGTATCGAAGTCGACGTGCTGATGGAGGGTACCGGCGCCGATCCCAAGCAAGCATTTCGCGCCTATTTCACAAAAATGAAGAACGCTGCAGAAGCCTTCCGCAAGGCCATCGACTTCAAGTAGCCCGCTTCCGAAACCTCACGGCCACCGTTGCGCGGCGGCGGGTCCGCGGCGCAATCGGCGTACGCGAGGCCGCGACCAGGCGCGCGAGCTCCCGCGTCGAGGGAATGCGGTGCCGCTTGCCGGTTGCGGAGGCTTCGTCGCGCGCAAGGTTTTCGAGCATCAGGAGAAGCGTCCTGCGGGTCGCCGCAATGTCCGGCGCGCTGACGCCGCGCACCGCAATCTCGTTAACCTCCTCGGCAAGCGGGACGAGCTTGCTTTTCAGCGCCCTCCCCTTCGGCGTCAGGAAGACGTAAACCTTCCGACGGCTTGCGGGCAGTTGCCGACGCGTGATGTAACCAAGCTTCTCCATCGCGTTGAGCGCCGAATAGGTGGTCGGCTCCATCAGCCCGGCCTGCTCGCTCAACTCGCGCTGCGTCAAGCCGTCGGTCTCCCAAAGAATGCGCAGGAATGTCCAATGGCCGATCGACACCGAGTGCTGCGTCAGCCGCATCTGCAGCGCGCGCAACAGGGCCCGCGTGCCGTCCTTGACGAGATGCGCCAAGCGGTCATTGGGAACCGCTTCGCGCCAATGGCGCAAAATGGCCTCGGTGCCGGCCGCGGCTGCAGAGGATTTCGATCGACGCACAATCTTTTCCATCTCACCTGACATGTAGGGTGGGCAAAGGCGGCCACGACGCGTTGATTGACGCACCGCGCTTCGTCCGCCGTGCCCACGCGATCTGCCAATGGCACATGCGGAAGGGCTTCATCGCGTGGGCACGGCGGAATGCGCGCCCTGCCGATGCCCTGAGGTCTCGGCCGCCTTTGCCCACCCTACGCTGCGCCTTTGTCATCAGTTTAATCCGATCTGGTGTTGCAGCGCGATCTCTCTCTGCTCGCGCGCCGACTCGAGCATCGCCAAACACACTTCCATCGTTGCCATGCCCCATTCCCCGCTATGGCCCGGCGGGCGGCTGTGGACGATCGCGGCGTACAATTCATCGATCACCTCCGAACGCGGCACGGCGGGCGGGTCCAGGGCATCGAGCCGTGCGTCCGTGTCGTCATAGATCATGACGCCGCGCGGCAACGGACGCAGGTCCGCCCGCTCGCAGGAGGCGATCACCACGCCGAAATGTTGGTGCCACCGCTCGCTTGCCGCAGAGGAAGGCGGCGCGGGGTAATCAATCCCCCCATAGTTGCGGCCGCTCTTGAGCTTGAACTCCGCGTCCGGCGTGCCGGCGCGCGCGAGCGCCCGGCGGGCGGCGCCGTAGCCTGATGGGTGCTTGCGCTCCCCACTTTCCCCGAGCCACTCGCAAAGCTCATCGGAATCGAAATGGGCGTAGCCGCTATAGGTCAGCGAGGCGGAGACGCCGTCGGCGAAGGTGAGCCAAGCGTTGTATGCGCCTTCGGTCGGACGCTCCCGATCCCAGGCGCCGACCGCGGCGCGAACGCTGCGCACGCGGCCGCCGCCGATCAGCCGCACCACGTCGACCTGATGCGGGGCTTGGTTGAAGATGACCCCACCGCCTTGCGCGGTCACAAGCTCTTCAGGTCGGCGCGGGCGGTAGAGAAAGTCCGTGTAGTTGAGCGCGGTGATCATCCGCAAGCGCCCGAAGGTACCGCCTGCAACGAGCGCGCGCGTGCGCCCGGTCGGTGCATCGAAACTGTGGCTGTGCCCGACGATCAAATACACGCCCGCGCGGCGCGCCGCCTCGATCATCGCCTGACACTGCGCGAGCGTGAGCGCCATCGGCTTCTCGACGAGGACGTGCTTGCCATTGTCGGCCGCGGCCACGACATTGTCGGCATGGAATTGATGCGGCGTTGCGATGTAGACCGCCTCAACCGCGCGATCGCGGCACAGTTCGTCGACCGTTGCGTAGGCCGTGGTCGCGCGAAAATCCCGGCCGAAGCGCGCGCGCGCTTCCGGGCGCGGGTCAGCGCCGGCCACCACCTCAACCAACGGATGCCGCGCGAAGGTGGGCAGCATCAGGCTGAAGGCGCGACCCAATCCGGCGATGCCAAGGCGCAGCCGTCGCTCACTCACGGGCGTCGCCCAGCGTTGGCGCACGTTCCGCTCAGTTTGCCGCGTCCCTCACAATGAAGGGGCAGAGCGACCGCACAACGATCGCAGTGCAGATTCTTTACCTCCCCCCTCGTGGGGGAGGTCGGCTCATGCAGCTTGCTGCATGAAG
>JBKQHQ010000066.1:0-14539 GCA_052148715.1 Xanthobacteraceae bacterium
CGCTGCCCCTTTTGCGCAGTGTATTGGAGCGGGTTGATGCTCCGGGAATTGGGATCGTGTCGGCTTTCGGACCAATCCTGTCCTGGAGCGGCGACCCACGCCGACGGTCATCAGCCGCCTTTGACCCATAGCCGCCCTCAACCGGCCGGCCGCAAGAGCTGGCAAACCGTTTTGCGGGCACCGCCTTGCGCGCCGAACGGCATGTGCCACAGTAAAGAAGCCGATCGCTAATTGTGCCGATCCACGAGCTATTTCGATCCCGACTTATGAGGGAAGCGATGCGCCGCCTGCTCACGTTCGCTACGGCTCTTGTCGCCCGCGTGCTGGGGGCGGGGCACCCTTGCTTCGTCCGGCTGACCCGCGGCACGCTTCCAAATCGTTTGGCGGGCTGAATGAGGGGATATACTTTGCGCGAGCTTCCGGCCGGTTCGGCGTTGTGGAAAGATGGTTCATCAGGATTTGTTCTGCTCGGGCTGCTTACGAACGGGCGACAGTCTGTCGTTTTGAGTCCGACTGCGAAGCTCATTTTCGACCCGGAGGTGCTGCGGTGAGGACGCAACGGTTGGGACGACTTTCGGGGATTATTCTCCCGCTTGTGCTCGCCGTGTGCGCCGTGTTTTCTCCGGCCTTGGCTCAGCAAGCCGATATCAATGCGATCCTCAAGGCCTTCCAGGAAAACTATGCGCGCGGCAACTACCCCGCTGCGCAGGTTGAAGCACAAAAGTTCGAACAAGCGGTCAAGACGCGTTTCGGTACTGCCCACACCAACTATGCTATCGCCCTTAATGCCCTGGCCGCTGTGTATGACAGCCAGGGCAAGTACGCCGACGCGGAGGCCCTGCTCAAGCGCGCGCTCGCGATCAGAGAGAAAGCGTTCGGTCCCGACCATCCCGACGTCGCGGCGTCGCTCGACCAGGTGGCTACGCTCTACTATGACCAAGGTCGCTACACCGAGGCCGAGCCGCTCTTCCGGCGAGCGCTGGCGACATACGTGAAAGCGCTCGGTCCCGACCATCCCGATGTCGCGGCGTCGCTCAACAGCCTGTTCTTGGTCTACACCGCGCAAGGTCGCGTTGCCGACGCGGAGCCCCTTGCTCGGCGAGCGCTGACGATCCGCGAGACGGCGCTCGGTCCTGACCATCTTTACGTCGCGACGTCGCTCTACTACCTGGCTGCGCTCTACAATCATCAGGGTCGCTACGTCGACGCCGAGCCGCTCTACCGGCGAGCGCTGGCGATCCGCGAGAAGACGCTCGGTCACGACCATGCCGACGTCGCGCAGTCGCTGAACGATTTGGCTGCTCTCTACAGGACACAAGGCCGCTACGCCGACGCTTTGCCGATAGTGCAAACGACGATCACGCATGCCCGCGCCAATCCGTCCGTTGCCCTTCCGGTGCTCCTCGGCGCTCAGGGCAACGGTCTGATCTCGGCTGCTCAAGCTCTGGACGACGCGCTCAACGTTGTGCAGCGCGCCTCGCAATCGTCGACTGCCGCCGCCGTCAACAAGCTTGCGGTCCGGCTGTCGGCCGGCAGCGGGCGGCTGGCGCAGCTCGTCCGCAAGGATCAGGACCTTGCCGCCGAGACTGAGACCCTGGATAAGACAATCATCGCGGCCGTGTCGAAGGAACCGGCCAAGCGCGACGGAGCTGCCGAGCAGCGGATCAGGGACCGCCTCGCGGCGATCGTTGCGGAGCGCGAGGCCCTACAGAAGGTCTTCGCCGCCGAGTTCCCGGACTACGCCGCGCTCGCGAACCCTCAGCCGCTGACCGCCAAGGACATCCAGGGTTTTCTGTCGGACGACGAGGTGCTCGTCCTGTGGTCGTCTGGCAACACAGAGAGCTACGTCCTCGCCCTGACACGCGGCGCCTCCATCTGGAAATCGATCCCGCTCGGGTCTCAGGCGCTGTCGGATAAGGTCGCAACCTTCCGCCGTGGTCTCGACGTGGACGCGCTCAGCCGCGGTCTGGCAAGAGTGGACTGCACACAGGCAGAGGCCGACAGGCGCGGGCTGTCGCGGCTGGAGTGCGACAAGGCTCTCGCCACCGAGTGCGCCAACGCCAGCTCCGATGGGCGTGGCGTCGGTCGCGTCGAGTGCCGGTACGGCCTGTTCGACCTAGCGGTCGCGCACGAACTCTACGAGGCGCTGCTTGGACCGGTCGACGCGCTGCTGACGGACAAGCGGCAATTGATCGTCATCCCAACCGGTGCGCTCACGTCGCTTCCCTTCCACCTGCTGGTAACGGAGAAACCGGCTGCCGCGTTACCAGCGTCCAGCAGTCTCAGCGACCTCGCGATCTATCGCGAGGCTGCTTGGCTACTGAAGCGGCAGGCCGTCACCGTGCTGCCGTCGGTCGCCAGTCTCAAGGCCTTGCGCGTGCTCGGGCGCAAGGACCACGCCGGCAAGCCGCTGGTCGGCTTCGGCGACCCGATCTTCAATCCCAACGAGGGCTTGCAGCCGTCAGGGCAACGCACGGCGAGCCACTCCCTCAACACGCGGGCATTCACGGACTTCTGGCAAGGGGTCGATGGCGACAGGACCAAGCTGTCAAGCCTGCCGCGCCTGGCCGACACTGCCGATGAACTGAAGGCGATTGCCAAGAACCTCGGCGCCCCGGCGAGCGATATCCATCTGCGCGCCGACGCGAGCGTGACGACCGTCAAGCGCACGCCGCTGGCCGATTACCGCATCGTCTACTTCGCGACCCACGGCCTGGTGGCGGGTGATGTGAAGGGTCTTGCAGAGCCATCGCTCGCCCTCTCCATTCCTCCGCAGCCGAGCGAGTTCGACTATGGCCTCCTGACGGCCAGCGATGTGGCGCAGCTCAAGCTTAATGCGGACTGGGCGGTGCTCTCTGCTTGCAACACGATCGCCGGCGACAAAGCCGGCGCGGAGGCGCTGTCGGGGCTGGCGCGCGCGTTCTTCTACGCTGGCGCCCGCGCGCTCCTGGTGACGCACTGGTCGGTGGACTCGGCCGCGGCGACGCGGCTCACGACGGCGACGTTTGATAATCTTAAAGCCGATCAGACCATCGGCCGCGCGGAAGCGCTGCGGCGCGCCATGCTCACGTATATGAGCGACGCCTCCAACCCGCGCAACGCCTATCCGGCCTATTGGGCGCCGTTCGAAGTCGTCGGCGAGGGGGCGGCTCGTTGAGTTCAGGCGGATGACCGCAATTGGCACATAGTCCCCTTCGGCGGGCACGGTCAATTTGCGTCGGCTTTCGAAGTATTCCCGTCGCCAGCCGATTGCTCGTGCGAACGGGCGACGGCTGTAGATGACCCCAAGCAGACCCCCCCGGCCTATTTTCGCTGTGATGCAGCAACCCGCTTGATCTGGTAGCCTCTGTCCCTCGGTGCGGGTGACGCATGGACCGGAATGATCCCGTTATCATCGTTGGCGGCGGACTCGGCGGGTTGACGACGGCCTTGGCCTTGTCGCGCCGTGGCTGGCCGGTGTGCGTGCTCGAAGGCGCGCCCGAATTCGGCGCCATCGGTTTCGGCATCCAGTTCGGCCCCAACGTCTTTCACGCGTTGGATCGCGTCGGTGTGAGCGCGGCGGTGCTGGAAAGGGGAGACACGCCGTCCGCTGTCCTGATGATCGACGCCCTCAACGGTAAAGAGGTGACTCGGGTAACGACGGGCGTCCCGGCATTCCGCGCTCGCTTTAAGTATCCTTACATTATCATTCACCGCATCGATCTGCATAACGTTCTGCTCGATGCCTGCCGGCGCGATCCGCTGATCACGCTGGTGGGCGACGCCATGGTGACGCGCTTCGACGAAACCGGCGACGGCATCACTGTGAAGACGGAAGATGGCCGCAACTTCCAGGGCGCGTTTCTTATCGGCGCCGATGGCATTCGTTCGCGCACGCGTGTCCAAATGCTGGCCGACGGCGATCCACTGCCCAACGGCTTCATGGGCTTTCGCACCATCGTGCCAATGGGCGAGGTCACCGCCGACGTTCAGCGCGACGTTGTTGCGCTGTGGGGCGGGCCCGGCTTTCACATGGTGCATTATCCGCTGCGCCACGGCACGCTGTTCAACATCGTGGCGGTGTTCCGGCGATCGGCGCATTCCGAGCGCGGCGACGTTGCGGCGTACCGTGCCGAGCTCGAGCACACCTACCGCAATGCACATCCGACCATGAAGGCGCTTCTGGCGATGCTCGATCTGGGTCGGCGTCAGGCGGTCGGCGACCGCGACCCGATCAGGCATTGGCACAAAGGACGGGTGGTTCTGCTGGGCGACGCGGCGCACCCGACCCTGCAATCACTGGCCCAGGGTGCCTGCATGGCGATCGAAGACGGATGCTGTCTCGCGGATTGCATCGCCGAAGCAAATGGCGACTACGAAGCAGCCTTTCGACGCTTCGAAGGCGCCCGCTCTGTGCGCACCGCGCGAGTTACTCTCGAGTCCCGCTACATCTGGGATGTCTACCATGCGGACGGTATCACCCGTGAGGTCTACTGGCAGATGTTGGGCGAGCGCAGCGAGGCCGATACCTTCCAGTGTCTAGCGTGGCTCTATGACGGCTTCCGGTTTTCGGATAAGGCCGGTTCGAGTGCGGCGCCTTTGCGCGGGTAATTCGTCTTTGCTGTAGTTACGCCGGCATGGCTTTTGCTGCACCGGGGTATGGCGCCGATTCCTGTCCGCTTCCGAGGCACTGCGGGCATTCGGCCATGCCGGCGACGTGGCCGGCGTGGCTCAGTTTGACCCAGAGCGGCCGTCCGCGCAGACGCAGTGACGGTGAACTAGCTAGCTAGCTAGCTAGCCTCCAATTCGATTGGCAGGCGGGGGCAGCGCCTGCCGCACGCCCAGCCCTCCGACGCACACGTAGCTGTGCCAGGATGCGTCGGCAACTTGGGGACGCCATCCGCCTCTCCTGTGTGCCTCACGGCTGGACCGAGCGTTGCCGAGACCCACTAAGAACGGCAGCGCGACCAATCGGGTTAGAGTCGAGCCTGCCAATCCTGTGAACGACGCGCGACGAGCGAGCGCGGCCACGAGTTCGACGAGCATGTTGGGGGGGGGCGTTTATGAAATCCATTGCGAGACTAATCCCATTTGTATCCCTCGTCTCTGCGGTCCTTGTACTTGCTGTTTCGACGTCTCCGCGGTCGGCGGCACAGGGCGGGAACGAGAGCTTGCCAATCGAAATAGTGCCGCCACAGCCGCCGAATTCTTGGGTTAAGGCTGCATTCTCGCCCGACGGCGCGCGCATTATTTCGGCCGACGGCCAGGCGGCGAAGCTGTGGGACGCCGCCTCCGGCCGGCTAATGCGCGTCTTCGTACACACGAGTGCCGTCTATTCGGTCGCATTCTCTCCAGACGGCTCCCGCATTGTCTCCGGGAGTGCGGACAAGACCGCGAAGTTGTGGGACGCGGCGACTGGGCGGCTGCTGCAGACGTTTGTGGGTCATACGAGCAATGTCGTTTCGGTCGCTTTTTCGCCCAACGGGACCCGCATCGCTTCAGGAAGCCTGGATACTTTCAGCAATGGGGTTCCGAAAGCCGATGATAAGACTATCAAAATTTGGGACGCGGCGAGCGGACGGCTCCTCATCACACTTTCCGGACATAAGGGCCACGTCTGGTCAGTCGCGTTTTCGCCCGACGGCACCCGAATAGTTTCAGCGAGTGCCGATAAAACTCTGAAGCTGTGGGATGCGGCTACCGGCCGGCTGCTCCGCACGTTCACGGGACATACGGACGGGGTCCAAACGGTCGCATTCTCTCCAGACGGTTCCCGCATTGTCTCCGGCAGTCAAGACAAGACCGCAAAATTATGGGACGCGGCGACTGGACAGCTGCTGCTCACCTTTGTTGGGCATGCAGGCCCCCTCGATTCGGTCGCGTTCTCGCCGGACGGTGTCCATCTCCTGTCTGGAGTACCGCAATCCACTGCAGGAGGTGACAATACAGTCAAGCTTTGGAATGCGTCAGGACAATTGCTGCGCACCTTCCAGGGTCGCCCAGCCGGTTCGTCAGTTGCCTTCTCGCCGGATGGTGGCCGCGTTCTCTCGGGAGGCTATGGGAGAATGACGCTATGGGACGCAGCGTCCGGTGACGTCCTACAAACATTCGGCGAGGGGTTAAGCAGCAGTCGTTCGGCCGCCCTCTCGCCCGATGGGACCAGCATGCTCTCGGCCGGCAGCGACGGAACCGTGCGGTTATGGGATGCTGCGACGGGACAATTGCTGCGCACCTTTACGGGTCATACGGCTTACGTTTGGTCCGTCGCGTTTTCGCCCGACGGGACCCACGCCATATCGGGAGGTTTCGATAACACATTGATTTTGTGGGATGTGAAAACCGCACAAGTGCTACACAAGTTTGTCGGACATTCGAAGACTGTCAAGGCGGTAGTGTTTTCTCCCGATGGCGCTCAAGTACTCTCGGGAAGCTTCGACAAGACCATAAAGCTGTGGGATGTGTCCACGGGGCGCCTGTTGCGAACCCTTGTAACTGACATGGAATCGGTTAATTCGGTCGCGTTTTCACCGGACGGGGCCTGGCTGCTTTCGGCCGACGATAAGACGGCAAAGCTATGGGACGCGGTGACTGGAAAATTGCTGCGCACCTTTGCGGAATCGAGTGTTCAATCAGTGGCCTTCTCACCTGACGGTACCCGCGTGCTTTCCGGGAGCATGCCCGACTCCCCGAAACCGACGGTCAAACTGTGGGATGCGGCTACAGGTCGTCTGCTGCGTTCCTTCGACGGGCAAACGCGCACGGTCTGGACAGTCGCGTTCTCGCGAGACGGTGCTATGGCGCTCTCAGGCGCTGATAACAAAACGATAAATCTGTGGGATGTGTCCGCGGGGCAATTGCTCCGTACGTTCACGGGACACGCGGGCCAAGTCCAGTCCGTCGCGTTCTCGCCTGATGGTGCACGTATCGTTTCTGCCGGAGACGACAGCACGATCAGGATCTGGAGTGCCGGCACAGGTCAAACCCTTGTCAGCTTTCTCAGCTCAAAGGACGGCGAGTGGCTCGCGATTACACCGGAAGGCTTTTTCGTCGCGTCCAAGAAGGGCGCCGACTTGCTCAGCGTGGTGCGCGGCTTCGAGGTGTACTCGATCGACCAAGTTTTTCAGGCCCTCTACCGCCCCGACCTCGTGCGCGAGAAGCTCGCCGGCGATCCCAAGGGGTTGGTTCGCGAGGCGGCAGCCAAGCTCGACCTCGACAAGGTGATTGCAAGCGGCAGCGCGCCCGCCGCGCGGCTGATAGCCCCGAGGGAAGGCCAACGTGTCGCCACGGAGGAGATCACCGCGGAGGCCGAGCTTACAGACCGAGGCGGCGGCATCGGCCGCATCGAGTGGCGCGTCAATGGGGTGACGCTCGGCGTCGATACCCGCGGCCTAGGTCGTCCGTCCAGTGATTCCGCAAAGACGATCACCGTTCGGCAGCCGCTCACGCTCGACGACGGCGAGAACGTGATCGAGGTGGTTGCCTACAATGCCAAAGAGCTGATCGCGTCGGTGCCCGCCGCGCTCAAGATTACCCGCGAGGGTGCGCAGGCTGGCGCGCCGCCGCGGCTTTACGGGCTCACGGTCGGCGTCAACGATTACTACGACGGGAGGCTGAAGCTCACCTTTGCGGCGCCGGACGCGACCGCGCTGGCCGACGCGTTGCAGCGGGCGGGCGAGAAGATCTACGAGCGGACCGAGCTCAAGACCGTGCTCGATGCTGATGTGAGCATCGCCAATCTCGACAAGATATTTGCCGAGCTGAGCCAGCGGGTGCGCGCACAGGACGTGTTCGTCTTCTTCATCGCCGGGCACGGCAAGACCGTGGACGGGCGCTACTACTTCCTGCCGCAGGACTTCCGCTACCAGGGCGAAGAGTCGATCGTCCAGCGCGGTATCGGCCAGGAGCGCTGGCAAGAATGGTTCGCGCGCATCCGGGCACGCAAGAGCATCCTGCTCTACGACACCTGCGAGAGCGGTACGCTGACCGGCGATCGCGTGGCGCAGCGCGGGCTTGAGCGGGTGGCGGCGCTTGATCGCCTCACCCAAGCGATGGGCCGCACGGTGCTCACCGCCTCGACCGACGACGCACCGGCGCTGGAAGGCTATCGGGGTCACGGCGTGTTCACTTATGCGCTGCTCGATGCATTCGGCCGCGCCGACACCAACCGCGATGGCCTGATCGAGGTCACAGGGCTTGCGGCGTACGTCGACCGGCAGGTGCCTGAGCTGAGCTTCAAGGCATTCCACATACGGCAGGTGCCGCAGATGAGAATTGTGGGCTCGAATTTCCCGCTGGCCAATCGGATCGCCGTGCTGCCGGCCGAAAGCGACGCGGCGGCGGCCGTCATTTCAACTAAGCCAACCCACGCCGTTAATACTGCCGCCCAAGTGTTCGCCGACATCGGCCCTGGGAGCGCGCCAGTACGAAAGCTTAGTGCTGGAATGACGGTCACGCTGGTCAAGACTGAGGCCGGCTGGAGCCTTATCGCCCGGGAGGGAAAGGTCCTCGGCTATGTGGCTACGTCGGACCTTCTCCCGCTTCAGTGAACGGGAGAGACCCAACGCGAGGCATTAATGTCTCCTCCTGGCACATAGTCCCCTTCGGCCGGCAGGGCCGATTTCGGTCCGCTTTCAGGGCCTTGCTGCCGCGAGCTGCAGGCTGGCGCGACCGGCCGAGGGCAGAGGTTGACCCCAAGCGGTCATCGGCAGCCTGCGGCAGATCGCAGTGCCAGGTAGACAGGTGTCGCAAATCGTTTGAAGGTTAGCTCTGATGGCAGCTCGCCAGACCTACCTTTCGGTGCTGTATCGGGATTCGTGCGGGCGAAAATTCTGGGTAGTCGCTTTCGTGAATAGGCAAGGTCGTATAATCTTTAAGAAGCTGCCCCTGGACGCGGGATGTGCCGAACTCTCTGCGGTGGCAAGGACAGCAAGCGTGCCGTCGGCAGGCATTGCATTCTGGGATTTGACCGCCGTCCTTGTCTGGCGCCGTCAGCAAATGAATATGCGTGGGATTCGCAGTGGGCTCGCGCACAACGTAATAGCGTGGAGATGGAGCAATGCTGAGGACGCCCCTTTGTGACCTATACGGCATCGAGGTTCCGATCATCCTGGCTCCCATGGGGACCTGTACGTCGCCGGAGTTTGTCGCTGCCGTCTCCAACGCCGGCGGTCTGGGCAGCATCGGCACGCAGTCACGCGCCGCCGCTGCCATTAAGCGCGATATCGACGTGGTACGGACGCTGACGCGACGGCCTTTTGCAATCAACTACATTCCGCAAACGCTGGATGTCGACGCGTTCCGCTACTCGCTCGAGGCTCGGCCGGCCGTGGTCTCTTTCGCGCTTGCCGACCCAGGCGATCTGGTGCGCCAGGCGCACGATGTCGGCGCGCGAGTGATGGTGCAGGTCACGAATGTTGCTCAGGCAGTACAAGCCGCTGAGCGAGGCGCGGACGTGATCAATGCGCAGGGCAGTGAGTCAGGCGGCTATTGCGGCGATGTCAGTACGATGGCGCTGGTGCCGCAAGTCGTCGACGCGGTGTCGCCTATTCCCGTCGTCGCGTCGGGTGGCATTTTCGATGGCCGTGGCATCGCGGCGGCATTCATGCTGGGCGCGATGGGCGTTAATCTTGGCACTAGGTTCGTCGCGTCAACGGAAGCTCCCGCCCCAACAGAGTGGAAGCAGGCGATAACCGCAGCCGAGTCGGAGGATGCGATAAAGGCTGATGTTCTCAACGACATCAGGCCTCTTCCGGGTACGGCCGGTTACGGCACGGTCGTACGGTCGCTCCGTACAGCGTTCTTGGATGAGTGGAGCGCCAAGCGAGAAGAGGCGCGCCGCGAACGTGATCGCCTATGGAGTCAGGTCGCATCGACGATTCAGGCAGGCCGTCTGCACGAATGTTTGCTCACCGCGGGCCAGTCCGCCGGAGGCATTAATGAAATCCTGCCGATAGGCGATATTATGCGTCGGCTCGTGGCCGAGGCTGAAACCGCCCTGTCGCGGGCACCCGACTTCAGGAGAGCTGCCGTGCGGGTGTGAATGTCGAACGTTGAGGTAGTCAATGAGGTTGCAGCGCGATAGCGGGCTGGCGCCGCCGATGGCTTGGCACATAGTCCCCTTCGGCCGGCAGGGCCGCTTTCGGAGTATTCCCGTCGCCAGCCGATTGCTGGCGCGACCGGTCGAGGGCTGTAGATGACCCCAAGCGGAACCTGGCACCGCGGGATCAGCCTGCAGCCCACCCTGGGCGCGGGCAATTGATCCACTGCGGACAGCCCGTATACTGGGACACCCTGTTCGACTTGGGAGGGGACGATGCGGCTGCGGTGCGCCAATCTTTCAAAAATTGGCCTCGGACTGTTCCTCGCATTCGCTTCCATGTCGGCCGCCAAGGCCGACGAACTCAGAGTCCTCGTCACACGCGCAATCGCGACCGTGTTGGGCGAGGTCGGCGCGCAATTTGAACAGAAGACAGGCTACCAGCTAGTTGTGACCTCCGATATCGGCGCGGGGCTTCTTAGGCGGATCAATGCCGGTGAGCCGTTTGACGTTTTTACCGGTACGCCCCCTCAGATCGCCGGCTTGATCAAGGAGGGTAAGGTCATTGCCGACACGCGCACCAATCTCGTGCGCTCCGGCATCGGCGTGGAAGTCCGTGCAGGCGCGCCGAAGCCCGACATCAGTTCGGTCGACGCCTTCAAGCGCACGCTGCTCGGTGCGAAATCGATCGCCTATCTCAAGGAAGGCGCGAGCGGCCTCTATCTCGCCGGTCTCCTCGATCGCCTCGGGATTGCCGAAGCGATCAATTCGAAGGTCAGGCGTCCAGATGCCGATATCGTGTCCGAGCTCGTGGCCAAGGGCGAGATCGAGATCGGCATGGTCGTCTTAACTCAGATTCTGACCACTCCCGGCGTTGAGCTCGTCGGCCCGCTTCCCGCCGAAGTCCAATCCTACGTCTCGTTTGTCGCGGCCGTCGGCAGCAACTCCCACTCGCCCGATGTCGCGCGCGAGTTGATCCGGTTCCTGACTGGCCCGGTTGCGGCCCCGGTCATCAAATCGCAAGGCATGGAGCCGGGCTGAGGCGCAATATTTCTCCTCTTGGCACATGGCCTCCATCGAGGGGGTGGCGCCGATTCGCGTCCGCTTCCGGACGATCCCCGTCGTTGGTCGATCGCCGGGCGCTAACCGTCACCGCCGGAAATGACCCACTCCTGACAGACGCGCCCGGTGATGGAACCACCAATTTCTGGTGAATATCGGGTATGCGGTGACGGTCCGAGAAGGCTCCCATCTCTGGCCGAAGTTGTGTGTCCGGTGAGATCGACACCTGATTGCCGACCACGAAGCGCCCACAGCTTGAGAGTCTTACTTTGGACACGTAATGCGTCTCGCGGCATTGTCGAGCCCAACCTGCGTCGGCACGGGCGGCATCGTGGTCGTGCTCACGCACACGTAATCGCCCATGTGGGCCTGACGCCAGCCATAGCCCTTTTCGCAAATGCCGTATGGAACCGTGTCAGTGGGGTTCGTCGTGTAAATGGTTTCGGGCGGCGGCAAGTAGTGGTTTCCCGTACTGCTTTGCGCCGCCGCGGTACTGGCTATGGCGTCGGTTTGCTGCGTTTGTGTCACGCACACATAATCACCTGGAAATGCGTCGCGCGGCACGTCCGTGCCGCTGCAGGTGCACGGCGAGTTCTTGCCATTGTTGTACCCGAATAGAGGCGAAGCCACCGGTTTTTTGGTCGGTATGTTCGCGCCCGCCAGTTTCAGCAGCCCCTGCGCATTATATGAGCTGCCCCCGAGCGAGATCGTAGGCATCGACGCCGGCGCGGTGTACATATAGGGTGTGAGGGGTGTGGCCCCGGTCTCGGTTTTCGCGCTACTGCATAGCGTCGCCGCGTTGCTCATAACGGACATCGGCGTGTACGCCATAAGGACCTCCCTGGGGCAGTTGCCAAAGCCGGCCGCGTACTCGATGTCCGGAAACCAAACCTGTAGATAGTTCATCGGCGCGTCGACGACGGGTGCCGTTGTATTCATTTGCGTCTTCGGCGCGGCGAAGACGCTGTATTTCGAAGTGCCGGCAAAATAGACTTGAAGCACGTTAAGCAGCGCCTGCTCCACAGGCGCGTTGGTAGACGAGAGCGGATAGCAGGGCAGCGGCCCGCACGTCCACGGGGGTGCTGGGGTACACGTGTTCGCAGGCAAGCAAGACCCCGGCGTGACGAGAGTGCAAAAGCCTCTTATAAGGCACCCCGGGCACGCGCCGACCGGGCACCCTACGCTCGCTGCACCTCCGGAGCTGGCAAACCCGACGAATTGCACCCCGCCCAGCATTCGAGACATGACCGGCATGCTCCCTGGGGATGCCGGGTTTCCCGCCACCGCCGCCAGGCCGCCGGAGGTGATTTGCGCAAGCCATTTCACGCTGGCGTTGGAAAGGGTCAGGAGAGTGGGCACCACATCATCGGAGGCCGCCAGCGCGTCCTCCTCGGTCGCCTTGGCGTTGGGTCCTCCGACGGGCGGTTCGGCGAAATAAGCCAGAATCGCCGCTTCGGCCGCACAGTCGGCGGGAAATAGGGGTCTGGGGCTGACCGCGCAATCCGCCTTGAAAGCCGGCGGCGGAGGCGGACTATTGGGCGAAGGAGCTGAAACAGCAAGTCCGCACCCCGGCTGGGACCCGCCCGACCCCGGCGGAAAATGAAGAAGACCGTTCCCGGTGCTGACCGTCAGCGTTATTCCGCTGAAGACCCCGCCGAACATATCGATCGCCTCAGCCCACTCCTCGATGAATGCGCGCTCTGAATTGAGATAGGTCGATGTAACGCCATAGTTATTGGCCAAGAGACAATTCCACGCCGAGATGGGGGTGACAGTGGGGTTGTAGCCAGCGGGGGGGGCCGGGGGTTGGCCAGGTTTGCTAGCAAAGCTCTGGGGAAGAATCATTTCCCCCGAGACGTAAGTCGGCCCCGCCACCGCGATCGATACGAAGTCGGCAACGTAGGTGGGGTGCGACGACGACGTGATATACCCGTTAAGCGCGGTCAGGAAATTGTTCCAGAACGTCTTGTAGGTAGGATTCCATGGCAGCGGGAACGGCCCGGGAAATTTGGGAGTGATGAAAATATCCGTGTACCCGCAACTGGCGTTGGGTGTCAATCCCGAGCTCGTCATGAATAAAAAGTCGCACGAGCTCATATATTTAGGCTCGAATACCCACGCGGGCGAGTTTGAGCCCGCGGACACGGCGAGCTGGAGGGTCTTAGGCGTCTTCCCCGAATTGGATTTGTTCCACGTATCGATCGCGCAGAACGCGTCGTCCAGGGAGTTCCAGACATAGGCGGCCGCGGTATTGTACTTGGTGGTAGCGGTGGGAGGGCATGCGGCCGAGGAAACGGTCGTGACGGCGGCGGTTGGGTCATTCGGATTCAGCAGATTCCATGGGGCCGAGTACAACAGGCCGGCCACCCCGGGTTGACTCAGGAGGAAGCTGAAGTAGTTAAAGAGAGCCTCGTCCGTTGAGACCTTAACGCCGGTGACGCTGGCAACCTTCGGCGTCTCCTTACCGATCAGGAAGCTCACATCAACGACGACGTAGAGGCCCTGCGGGGTGAGAATATTCAGAGACTTGCTGGGCGTCGTTTTGCTGGTACCGGCCATCACCTGGTACATCTTCGCCCAAGTGGTGGCATCGACGTTGGCGGCGTTCGAGTCGTCCTGGGCAAGGCTTTGCAGCGGCAGTGCGAGCGGGGCGAAAATGCACGCAAGCGCCCGCAGAGTTCCCGTGAGCGATATCCGCATGAGTGCCACTCCCTTGTGCAGTCGAACGCGGCTGCGATTGACGAACAAGTTCTAGCCGGTCACGGCGGGCGCAGCGCCGGCCCCATTGGTCAAGCGCCGGCCTCCCCTTGGCAACGACCTGTAGGAACTCGCAAAGAACGCGGCTCGCCGCAGCTCTATGTAAAAGTCATGGGAATCATCGTGAATCTCCGTCTGAGCCGTGGTTCCCCGAAATTCCGACAGCGCTGGCCCGGAATTTCTATTTTGGGGGTCGACATTCCCAGATGACCGAGTGCACGTCAGGGGGTATCCTGGCATGGCGCATCCGGAAGTCAATCCACGCCCTCTTCCCTCAGTCTTTCTCGAGCGCGGCTCATGCGCAGCATGAGTCGGCTCCTGGCACACAACTGCCGTTCGCTGCGATGCAAAAAACATGGCCGGTTTTGAGGTACTGCGGACCACGGGCCGTTGATCCCCGGCGCACCGGCAAGGCCGCTGGCCCGGTCGCCGAGCTGGCCGACAGGAAGCCCCGCTGGTGCGGGCCCCGATCGAGGGCACCTGCACATAGACCCATGCCGGCCGAGCCCATAAGCAGCCACGCCGCCGGTTCGATCTCAAACGCGAACCAACAGAGGCCCCGCGCGACTGAGGTGGCCGCGTGGGGCGTCTGAGTTTGAGCGGGTGAACTCACTATGCTATGTGCAACATCCCGCTGAATCGGCCAAAACCTTTAGTAACCCGCGCCGGCGTGAACCTCGTCGAACGACATCCCAGGGATACTTT
>JBKQHQ010000067.1:0-10661 GCA_052148715.1 Xanthobacteraceae bacterium
GCGATTGATGCGTGACCGGCCAGGACCTGGACGTCCCGCAGGGAGCCGCCAGCTTGATGGACCAGCCGGGCAGCTCGGGTGATGAAGGTGCGGCGGCCCGAATGGGACGAGCAGCCGGTCAGTCCAATAATTCGGTAAGCCCTGGCGAACCAATTGACGATGCTGACGGGAGTCATGGCTGCGCCACGCTGCGACCGCACGACCGGGCCACTCGGACCGGTTAGCGGCAGCAAAGCTTGCAGGGCGTCGTGCAGGTGCGGATGGATCGGGAGCCGCCGACCGCTGCCGTTCTTGGCCGCTTCGTCGCGAAGCTCGATCGTCGGCCCGACCTGACCAGAGCCGTCGAGGACCATGTCCCAGGTCAGGTTGGCGATCTCGGCCGCCCGCAGGCCAGCTTTGACCGACAGCAAGACCATGACTTGGTTGCGCACCGGTTGCCGATACGCGGCCGCGATGAACAGAAGATCGGTGACCTGCCGATCCGAAAGAATCTTTGCTTGCTTGCCGGCCATGATCTGCCTGAAATCTGCAGCCCGACTATGAATCAGATCACAGAAAAATCAATTGCAAATTGGCCATATCACAATGATCCGGGAGGCTGATTAAGAAAGTATAGTTTGTTAATCAGATTGGGTGGTGAGCTAATAAAAAATATCAGCTTCCCCGACTCCAGCTCTTGCGGTTAACTTCGTTCCTAATCTTGTGAACGCCGTGTGATGCCTCGGTCGCATAGGGGTAGGAGAGGGGCCTGGCCACTCCGCCCTTACGAGCCGCTCGCCGGCTCGCCTTCGCGCCGCTTGCCGGCGCGCTCTTTCGGGGCTTGCCCCCGTCTTTGATTGAAACGATTGAATCCCCATCCCGGCCGGTCAGCATATTCCGGGGAGTGCGGGTGGGGCACGAAGGGCGCCTTGGCTCCCTTGCTTTGTCTGGCGGGTTCTTGAAAGATATGATCCTTACATCGTTGATCGGCTAACCTTGACGATCCGATGGGTTTTCAGATCAATAACTTACGCCGCTTGTGGTATACCGCATAATACTTTAGTATTAACGAGTATTATGGAGGTATTAAAGCATGAGTACTGCCGAAAGATTGAGTATTAGTCTCAAGAAAGAGCGGGCCGCTTGGGCTCGCAAGCAGGTGGCGCAGGGGCGCTACCCCAACATCAGCGCCACCGTCGACGCCGCCCTTGATGCTCTGGCCGAAATGGATCTCGCCCGCGACGCGTGGTGGGTCGAGACCCTCCTGCGCTGCGAAGAGGCTGAGCAACATCCCGAGCAGATGCTGAGCGCCGACGACTTCCATGCTAGGCGTCGGGAGAGGATCAAGCTGTTGAAACGCCAAGCGTCCGGCGGTTGAGCTTGGCGGCGAAGTTTTCCCTGTCGCCGGAGGCGGTCAACGACCTGGTCGACATCTGGCGGTTGGTCGCGGGTGCCGACGGCGTGGCCCGCGCGGATCGCCTGGTAGCAAAGATCGAGGCGTTCTGTTTCTCAGCCTGGCCGAGTTCTCCAAGCTGGGCACGCGGCATTACGATCGCTGGCCGGGTCTCCGCTCGGTGGGCGTACCGGGCGTGAAGAAGACCACCGTCCTCTTCCTTAGCCTGCCGTCCGCGGTGATCGTCGTTCGCGTCGGCTATCTTGGCCGGAACGTATGGGCCAGCATCCCCCAAGCTGCCAACGACAACGAGTAAGCCTGCATTTTGCCCGGTTGTCCTGCGTTAATCATGCACCGTTGCCCTTGAAAGAACAAAAAACGAACATACAATGGCGTCGCGAGTGAGAGAGTGCCTTAACAACTTGTGTTGGACCAGCCCCCGGCGGAGGGCTGACACCCGCCGCCGGCACCAACCCAGACCTGGAATTCTCCGTTTTTGAGCGGAAAGAGCGTCATGAGCGATTATTTTGAAATCGATTTCCTGGAGGTCCACACCAGCAAGAGCGGCGACGCCATTGCCATCCGCTATGAAATTGGCGGGGCGACCTACATTCACGTCGTTGACGGGGGATACCAAGCCACGGGACCGGGCTTGGCGAAGCATATTCGCACGTTTTTCGGCAACCCGTCTTCCATCGACTATGTGGTTGTGACCCACCCCGATGGTGATCACGCATCCGGACTGCAAACGATCCTCAAGGAATTTGACGTTAGCGAATTATGGATGCTGCGGCCGTGGGACTATGCTGCGGAGCTATTGAACCAATTCTCAAGGTACACGTCAGTTGACGGACTCAAGAAAAAACTACACGAGAATTATCCCTACATCGATACGCTGGAACAAATCGCCAATCGAAGGGGTATTCCAATCCGCAACCCATTCCAAAGCGAGAAGATCGGGGCCTTCACGGTTCTGGCACCCAGCAGGGCGCGCTACTTGCAGCTGATCGTTGACTCCGACAAGACGCCGCTACCCGCGGCGCAAGCCAATCGCAGCCTTCTCGAAGCCGTTGGCGACACCTTGGTGGAAGTAGCCAAGCGGGCCGTCAACTACATTCGTGCGGCCTGGGGCGAGGAGATCTTCTCTTCGGACGAGACCAGCGCCGAGAACGAGATGAGTGTTGTCCAATATGCGCTGTTGTGCGGCGAGAAGGTTGTGCTTACCGGCGATGCTGGACCGGGTGCCCTCACCGAAGCCGCGGATTATGCGCCGCAGGCAGGGCTCACGCTGCCTGGTGTCAAACGATTTCAGGTGCCGCATCATGGGTCACGTCGCAACGTAACGACGGAGATTCTCGACAGATGGCTTGGTCCGCGGCTGAAATCTATGCCGAAGCCCGGAGCCGAAACCTTTACCGCCATTATCAGTGCTGCCCGCGAAGACGAGGACCACCCGCGCAAGGCCGTTGTTCGTGCCCTCATACACCGCGGTGCTAGAGTCGTATCGACGGACGATGGTGACGGAGGCAAGCGCGTCGGCAAGAACGCTCCCACCCGGCCCAATTGGACCGCCGCGATACCACTGTCGTACCCGGAGGACCAGGAAGAACCTTAGGCGCTCGTCACAGACGAGCTGTACGTGCGCAGCATTTCGTATGAAAAGGCGGCGTAGAACTTCAAAAACCTGCCGAACATGCTCACAGCCACAACTAAGACCGCCACCAACAGCCATGCCGTATGGGTTGTGGGCGTCTGGAATAACTTAATTGCGAGAAGCACGGCCGCAATCAGCCCGACAAACGAGATATTCCGGCTGAAGCCGTATAGATTCCTAAACTGATCCATCCGCGCCGCAGCGTCGGGTACTTTGCGGGCGGCCGGAAATGCTACGTTAAAAACAGCTTCGGGATCGCTGAGGTCTTGCCGTGCCACGCCGAGCGTTTTCGCGGCTCCCGTGAGAATCCTGTCGCGGATTTGATCAGGAAGAGGAGCGTACTCCCTCCCGGCAAACAGTGTGGCTAGAAATAGCTCGCGCCAGCGCCGCTGCTGCAGGCCGAGCAGTATGGCGATGGGTGGATGCAACAGACCGCGAGCAACGCCATGCTCCAAAACGGCCGACGATGGCCCGGCGAGCATTTGGCCAATCAGGTATGCCACCGCGGTCCAAAAGACGATCTGCACAATCGTCCATTGCGTCCGTTGAACAAGTACGCCACCGCCGAACGTGTAATCGATGGCGGCTATCAAAAGCATGCCTGAGGTCAGGTATGCATAGAAGTCGTAATCGGTGAACGGAAACCACTGCTTCATGGCGTCAGATATTATCCCAAAAGTGCGGATTGTACATCGCCGCCTCGCTTGGTGGCTCTACAAGCCCAACGACATCAACATACCTCCACGATAAGCCGGCGTCTGCGGTGGCCACCCTATTCGACAGTTTTGCCACTGAGGATGTTGATGCCAGAGTCTCCGGCAATCAACATCACCGCGGGGCGGTTTTCCATCGCCAGCACACTGGCCAGCCATACGATTTGGGTCAAGTCTATGACACTCGGTGATGTAGATATGCGACGTGGGTGCGAGTGCCACTCGCCGACGTAACGAACCTGATCCATAGTCCTAACCATTGCGGCGCGAATGGCATGCTCCAAACCAGAAACACCCCGTTCAAATCCTTGCTCCTCCTCAATACTATCAGGCGGGGCGGTTAGCGCGTCCACAATGTGAATGCTCCGCGCCGCTGCATCGACGACGCCGAGCAAGACGCCACCGGTTTCCGCGGGCAAGCTCTTTGCCCGAATTGCCAAGATTTCCTCTTTCAATCCTTCGTCGATGGTCACCGACCAATCCCGTAATTGCGTGCGTGTTATCGGCGCTACCTCCGGTCTCGCTGCTGCGACGGCGCCGTCGGCGCCTATCGTCCAGATACCGGCCGCACCTTCCGGTGTATTGAGCATCTGGGCGAGCGCCGCCGCGGCGAGGCTACTGAGCAATGCGGCCTTGCTTTGCGGAATGCGGTTGGTGAGTGCTCGGCAAGCTCCTGTATATGCGAAACGCTCGCCGGTAGCACTCAAGTGCTTTTCCAGGTCGGCTCGACGCAAGACTGCCCGATAATACTGCGCTTCGAGATCCCGCAATGTCAGTGACCGATCGGCCGGTTCGACCAATGTTACGACGGCTTCGCCAGCGGGATTGAAAAAAGTGCTTGCTCGCCGCGCCGCAGCTGCGCCGTCAGATAGGAACCTGGCGGCCGCGACCGAAGCAGTGGCGTCGATGATGATGTCGGCCGAGCCAAGGGCTTCGTCGAGTTCGCTCTGGTGTTCGCCGGGGCTCAGCACATCACAGACGATCGACTTTGATGCCGGGTGTGTGCTCGGCGGCCGCAGGTAATTGATTTGTGCCGCAAGCACAGGTGCCTTGGGCTGACCGAGGTGCCCGAAATGCGAGCTATGCCTAGCGAGATTATGCGGCAGCAATCTATCATTATCGACCACGGTCCACTGAAAGCGGCCCTCGCGCGCCAGGATCATTGAGGTCTGAGAACCAATGGCCCCGGCACCGACCAAGACGACCTTCCGCTTGTCGGATTCTGGCAAGCCTGCGAGTTCGGCAGCGCGAGCTTGATCGAACTCGATGTGGACCGTCGCCATTTCCAAAGCGATGGCTTTCAAACCTGCTTCATCGACGGCGGGAGGCGATATGTTGGGGGCGTACCCAGATTGCGAGCCTTGACTTGGGGGAGCCACGAAGAAGGATCCAATCGCAACACCCAGTTCACCCAGCGTGCGGGCCGGTATGAATGCCCTGGTGTCGGCAACTCCAGTTGGCTCGCCCGCCGGCGTCATGATCGGGAACTCGATGATGATGGCAACCAATGATGCTAAGCGGGCGGCATCAGATTGCTTCGCCCCATACCACCCATTCATTCTACTCCGCAGATCGGTAACCAGGTCCACATCCCGTTTCGCCAACTCGCGGACCAATGAAAGCAATGTCGGCGGTGCTTTGCGCAGACGTGTCATTTTCTCCGCCGCAACCCGATATGCCACCGTCGTAAATCGCAGCGCATTGTTCGGATTGGATTGTCCCCACCGATCGAGCGGCACGGCGACGAAGTTGGTGGGGTCGGCAGCGCTCGAAAAAAAGGCCAGTTCCGCCGACGTGGCATCCTCAAGGACCGATCGTGGGAACACAAAGTTGTATTGTGAAACCCCGAAAAATGGATCGAGCGGTTGGTGTGCGCCGTGCAGCTCGCCGCGCGCCGCCCGATGAAACCAAAGCGTAATCCGTTCCAGCAGTTCCGCCGCCGTCCAGGTCGCCCGGGCTTCGACCCAAGGTCGATCATCGATGCACAAGGCGCACGGCACATCCTCGGGCACCCACTGTTGGTGCTCCGTGTCGGGGAAATCTTCCCTAAGCGCAAGAACCGAAGGCACGCTGCCTTCTAAACGGAAAATAATGCCGACCGGCTCCTGCTTTTCTATCGGCACATGAGGCGCTTGCGGCACGTCGGTGGCGAGATCGAAGCAAACCAGCTCTAGGCCGTCGTTACGGCGCCGCGCTCCTTTCCACATCACTAGGTGTTTCGCGAAACGGTCAACGTATTCTACAAAGGCAACCGCCGTCGGCGAGGCGAGGTCCTCGATTCCTATCTCCTCGCCCCACCCGGCGGACCAAGGATGCAGTGTCATCAACCAGCTCGCGTCGGCGTTGACGATGCGGTCGTGATGACACTTGGAGCGGCAATCAACAGCGCGATCTTGAACCGCGTCACCTCGAAGCGTGCGACCTTTGGCGCCGACTCCCGCGGATGCTCCATGGTGACGAGGAACTTTCCATCCTTGTCGCGCACGACGCGGCGATGGTAGTTGGCGGCCTGCCGGTGCGGTGGCTGCGGGCTGTTATCTTCCTCGGAGCCTTCTTGGGGGATCGGCTTGCTGGTCGATACGACGTAAGCGCCGCGACACGCCTGGGTTTCAAACAGCCATTTTACCTCCGGCACGGCCTTGGTTTCCTTGGTTCCGCGGACCGGGCCGAGCGACAAATACGAACAGTGATGCGGCAGCTTCATGAAATCCCAAAGCAGCCGTCCCTCCTGCCGATGTCGCTTGGTCGTCTGCACGATCAGTGACAACGTTTCGTGATCCACATCGGAGGCAAACAGGGCGTAGCTCTCCACGCCGTCCTCCTTGAAGGTGATCTGAAACACGATCGAATCCTGATTGCGGTCTTCCAGCTCGTTCTCGTTGGTCCTCCAGGCGAAGGGGCAGTGCACGAAGAACTCGGCCCTTTCGGCCTTATCCTTCGAAAAGCCGGGAACAAGTTGCCCGGCATCGACGATGAGATGCTTACGCGATTCGAAATCGATGCCGTTCTTCTCCATCCACTCCTTGAGCAGATCGGGGCGAGAGAAGACCCGGATGCCTTTGCCTTCCCGCAAACGATACCGTGCTTCTTGCCGGATCACCCGCGCACAGTCCTCCAGCCCATCTTCCGTGACCGCGGCGGCCGGTACCCACAGTTCATCGATCTTGATGCGATCTTCGCCTTGATACTTAGCGGCATGCCGGAGCCAGAAAAAATCGCTGGCCCCTTGGCAATGGTCGGCGTCCAAGTGGGTGAAGCAGACCACGTCGAAGCCGTCGCGCCGCGCCTTGCGCAGGTCGGCGCGGAGCTCGGCAGCGAGATCGCATCGTAAATCCTTCGGGTCGTCAGGATCGCCCTGGTTACCGAAATCTACGAGCACTTTCCGGCCATCGGCCAAATCGAGCCTTGAACTGTCGGCATTGCCGAGCGGGAAAATCGTAATCTGCGCGGGCATGTACCGCCTCCTACTGGTTGCATTTTTGTTCAGTTTAGTCCAAAATGAGCAATTCTTTGCAGAACGGAAAGCGAACTCGCCTGCCGTTCGTCCATAATGGACGACCAGATCGTATGGATAAATCTTACGCTTGCGATTGTCAAGTGGTGTGATACACTTTCGTTTGCAACTGTGAACGGGGTATCCGCGTTGAATCGCGGGTGCCCCGTCGTGACTCTGGCAAAGGAGCGACCGGAATGAGCCTTGGCGCTCGGCTCAAAGAGCTAAGAATAAAGAAGAATAAGTCTCTGCAGGACGTGGCGAACGCCGTGGGCGTGTCAAAGGCCCACATCTGGGAGATCGAGCGGGGGAGCAGCAAGAATCCGACGATGGACCTGTTGAACAAGCTGGCCGACCATTTCGGCGTGTCAGTCTCCTATCTTGTCGGAGAGCAAGTCCCAGACGAGGAAACTCAGGAAGTTGTGGCCCTATACCGGGACCTCAAGGAGCTGGACGAAAAGGATCGGGAGTTCATTCGGGGAATCATGCAGCGCTTCAAGGAGAAGAAAGGCGGTGGCTAATGACACTCTCCCGCATAGAGCTGGATGCAAAGGGGGCGGGCTCGCCCGAGGGTTTGGTCGCAAGGATTCTGAAGGTCGAGCCGAACCTGCCGATTCCCGTCCCGCTTCAGCGGATCTGCCGGGAACTCGACATCGTGGAGATTCGGCCGCTTGAGACCGCCGGGTTCGAGGGAGGCCTCATCGCCGATACCGAGCGAAGTGAAGGTGTCATCCTGGTCAAGGACGGCCACCGGTTTCGGCAGAGGTTCACCATCGCTCATGAACTCGGGCACTTTCTCATCCCCGCCCACATGCCCGACACGCCAGGCCGATTTCTGTGCTCGCGCGAAGACCTTCAACTGCTTACTCCGAAGGAAAACGATCGCCGCTCGCAAATGGAGGTCGAGGCCAATCGGTTTGCATCGTTGATCCTGATGCCACCGCCCGAATTGCGGAAGCGGCTGAGCAAGCAGACCCCCGATCTCCAACACGTTGTCAAACTGGCAGGCGAATTTGAAGTTAGCAAACAGGCGATGTCCCGGGCGTACGCTGACCATCACGAAGAGCCGGTCGCCATCATCGTGATCCAGAACGGTAAGATTCTGTGGTCTTACCGCAATCGCATCCGCTTTCCTTTCATACGTCTAGGGTCCGGTGAGGCGGTGCCACGGGAGTCTTTATATCATCGCGCCAAGCACGAACTGAATGTGGCCAGCGAGTTTTCCGAATGTCTCCCCGACAATTGGATTGACTTAAAGCGGGGGGAACGCGCCCCGGAGCTATTCGAGCAAGTGTACCTCCAGAAAGACGGATACGCGCTCATCCTCCTGCATTTGGTCCGGCCGGATGAGGACGAGGAGACTGAACAAAAAGACCTTGAGCACAGTTGGCAAGTCGGCTTTAAGCGCCGGCGCTAAATACCCCTCGACAGGACCTGATGATGCGGCTCGTTCCCCCGTTAGACTCCTGACCGCTGCTCCAATCGGCGCCGAGTCCACGCTGCGGCCCGTTCGCCGGAAACCTTCCTCAATTCAGGGTGAACCTCCAGAGCGTGCAGCGCGAGTTCTATCATCCGGGGCAGAGGATCGTTTGATTTCTCCCAAGAGATGATAGTCTGCCGGGACCTGACGCCCAATTCCTCCTTAAGCCCCTCCTGGGTGTAGTCCATGCGTTCACGCCAAGCCTTGAGGTCAGCGCCCAGCATCGTCGTCCTCCCTCATTTTTATCGTCCATTCCTCGCCGTGCATTCGCCCGAAGAACGGAAGACGTAGCTTCCAACGGGACAGGCGGATGGTTGTTGCCCCGCGCCTACGGGTGAGGAGTCTGCTCACGATGTCCAGAAAATGGACGTCCATTTTCTCGACATCTTTGTTTTGGAAACCCATAGTTGGAACTCTCCGATTCGAAAAAGGTGCAGCAAACGGCATACCAGCGTTCGGTTAACGGAGGTTCTAACGCCGGATTGTTAACAAAAGCATAATATTGGTTGCCCAGGCATTTCCCGCCGTATGGTACCGTACCGAACATGCCGACGATAAAGCCAAGCCCCTTTGATACCCTGTCCTCCCGCGAGGCAGAACTCGTGAAAGCCGTCTTAGGTGACCTCGCGACGACGGCCTGGGCACAGCCCATCATCGCCGCCATCCACGAGAACGGCGGCTTGGTCGCCGGGCGCCGGTCAGGGTCTCGCCGGGGAAATCCGCCAAATTGGGCTTCCTGAGGGCTCAAAAATTAAGTATCTGAAATCATTAGCTTTTTTCCAAGTGCCGGAATTTTCGGCCGAAAATGCAAGTTAGCCCACCGCCACAGGCGTTTCTTGCATTTTCCTGATAAACGCAATTGGCTCTCACGCGCAAACGCCCGCGAAACTAGCATCATTGACCACAAGGCACTCGGAGTCGCCTGGAAAGCGCAATTTCGCGGCCGGCCGAGGGCTGTCGCTGAGCGGCTCGCCAGGGCCGAACGATCTTCAGACCGATTGAAATACCAAATCGGGACCAAGCGATTGGGGCATTCTAAGAGCCTTATTTGAGGCAATCCGACGATAGCCTATTGCCTTGTAGCCAAGGTGATCCGTGTCCAATTTCAAGCCAAGTAATCTTTCGGTTCTCAGCCCTTTCCGGCTCTGACAAGCGCCTGTTGAACCATTCAGCTAGACCGCTTATCTCACGGGTGGTTTTGCGGACAATGAAGCACTGGTTAAGAATATAGGACAGTTGAGTATTCAAGCTGTTGTCCCCATAAAATGTAATGCCGGGATCGTTGGGAGGGGGTGGGAACTGCGGTGCATCTAGATCAGTTGAGTTATCTGGGGCACCCAATATCCATGGATTTATTTGATCACGAAGCAACCCCAGCAAAACGCTGTAAAAATCCTGATTTTCGGTCGGATATGTGATGAACATCGCCCAGCGATCAGGTGTGTTCCGAATGTATTTTGCGATCAGAAGCGATTTCAGGGGCCCAAGCTGCAATGACGCCGCAGGGAGGGGTTGAGAGCGGCGGAGAGCATCATTCTGCCGTTTTAGCTCATCTACTTCCGAGCGAAGATTTTCTAGTTCTTTTGCGGCCTGCAAACCGGTTACTAGCGTCTGCCCTGGTGGAACAAGCGGTTTTGCCCGTTCGCGCGCCTCCTGCAATTGCCGCTTCGTCTCTTCGAATTGAGCCTGCAAATCGGCAGTGGGAGTAAAGGGCCAGCGGCGCTGCTTCACATAAGGTGATAAGGCAACGACGATAAGAGCGACCATGCTGGCCGCAAGGAGCCAACGCAGATCGGCAAAATTATCTCTGATCCTTGTCCAATGGATTAGCATGGCGGTCAGCCCCAACATACCGCCGAAGCCAAACACGGCCTGCCACCATTCTCCGTGTAAGAGGCTAGCAACTCCCTCAAAACCGCAAGCAAAAATGATGACGCCCCAGACCAAAA
>JBKQHQ010000068.1:0-24857 GCA_052148715.1 Xanthobacteraceae bacterium
TTAACGGAAACAGTCTGATAAAAGCAAAGTTCAATCCAGGACAATTATATATTATATGAACAACAAACTTTTCGTTGGGAATCTTTCCTTCGAAACCACTGAAAATGACCTGCAGGATACCTTCGCCGCCTTCGGCACTGTCACTGAAGCCAATTTGATGATGGACCGCACCACGAACCGTTCACGCGGTTTTGCCTTTGTTACCATGACCACACCTGAAGAGGCCCAGAAAGCCATCGAAGGCCTGAACGGCAAAGACATGGGCGGTCGGGCCCTCACCGTGAATGTCGCCAAACCGCGCGAGGAACGCCCGGCCGGCGGTCGCCGTGAATACTGGGGAATTCGTTAAAGCACAGCGCGCGCGTGGGCTTTACCCACTGGGACGCGCTGGATTCGCTTGAGACCAACCTGCCCGGCCCGGCGCCGAAGTTATTTTTTACCCCGGACCACATCATCAAGCGCCGCAACGAATGGGGACCCGAGGCCCTCAGGTCGCGTCTCTCGGAGGCGTGGCAAAGCTTTCTTGCTTACGTGACCCAGTGGCTCATCATCGAGCACACCGCTGGCAAAGCCGGCGTCGAGCGCGTTTACCGCGAGGTGCTCGACGGCAAGACCCCGCCCGAACAGGCTCATGTCCTGTCGATTGCCCCGGCGTGATCACGCAGTTAAAGCCTGTTCCGCTGATGTTGACGTATTCCTCCTTCCTCTCCCTTTCAGGGGGAGGTTAGGAGGGGGTCGCGTGCCGCATATGGCGTCCTCACGATTTGGAGGGCGATCCCCACCCCTCCCTCCCCTTTTCAAAGGGAGGGAGCGAGAGGCCGTTCAACTTGATCGGAACATGCTCCCAGTAGCTTGAGGATGACGCGCGGCCAGGGGTCGTCGCGCCGTCTCCGATGATCAGCTTGCTTCCACGCGCAGGCTCTCGGGCCGCGTGGGCGTGTTCGCTTCGGCATTCAAGGCGCCGACGATCGCGACCGTTTCGGCGTCTGCCGGGAAGAGCATTTCAAGGGCAAGCTCGGACAGCGTGACATCGGTCGGCGTGCCAAAGATCGTGATCGTGCTCAAGAACGAGACGACGCCTGCGGAAGTCTCGATTTGCAGCGGCGTCGCGTAGCGCTGCGGCCCGTCCGCCCCTTCCGGGACCGCTTTGCCGGAGGGCGACGGGTAGGTCATGATCTCCGCCAACAGCGCCTGGACGCCTGGATCGGCCCTCGCCTCGATTTGTTGCCGCAGCACGGTGATCACATGCCAGCGCCATTCGGCGTGATTGATGATCTTCGGCGCCAGGCCGAACGGATGCAGCGTCAAGCGGATGGCGTTGACCGGCGGCCGCAACAGCTCGGGGGAGACATCGACATAGAGTTGCGGAAGCGCCTTATTCGACAGCACGATGTTCCAGTTCCGATCGACCGCAAAGGCCGGATAAGGTCGGTGCGCCTGCAATATCTGCTCGATCGCCTGCCGGGCCGATGTCAGCTCCGCAAGCGGCCGCTCTTGAAACGCCGGCGCAAAGCCCGCCGCTAGAAGTAAGGCGTTGCGCTCGCGCAGCGGCACGTCGAGGCGCTCGGCGAGGCGCAAGACCATCTCACGGCTCGGCTGCGCCCGCCCGGTTTCCAGGTAGCTCAGATGCCGCGTCGAGCTGTCCGCTGCCGACGCCAGATCCATCTGGGTCATGCGCCGGCGCTGCCGCCAGCGACGGATGAGCACTCCGAACGGAAGCTGATGCGTATTCATCCCGCCAAGCCTAGCAGGAATTTGGGCCATGGGCGATGACCTGCGAGGTCAAGCAGAAACCGCATCCGCGATCGCTTTTTTACCTGCGAGGTCATCGATCGCTTTCACCGCCGAGACCACATTGCCAAGACAAGCAATGAAAGGAAGCACAATGCAGGCCCACCAAATGACTGCTCTAACGGATGTGGTCGACAATTACGTTGCGGTCTGGAACGAGCCGGACGCGGATCAACGTCGGCGGCGGATCCGTTCCGTCTGGGCGCCGGACGGAACGACATGTTACCGGCTGCTCGATGCGCACGGCTACGAGGCGATCGAAGCGCGCGTGTTCGGCTCTTGGGACAAATGGCTGCGTGAGGGAAAGTACATTTTTCGGCCGAAGAATGCGGTTTGCCATCACGACGTGCTGAAAACCGATTGGGTGATGGTGACCGTGCCCGGTGATGAAGTCGAGGCGGCCGGCCTCAGTTTCCTCGTTCTAAATCCCGACGGCCGCATCGCGCACGACTATCAGTTCAATCCGACGATCGACGATGCCGCCGCGCTGGCGGAACGATACCTAGCGGTCTGGAATGAGTCCGACGCGCAAGCACGCCGCCGCCGGGTCGCCGAGCTCTGGGCGCCGGACGGGTCGCACATCACTGAAACTTTGGTGCGGAAGGGTCATCGGGCGATCGAAGCCGAAACATTGGCGGCCTTTGATACTTATGTCGCCAACGGCTTCGAATTCACGTCCGCGAGCAGCTCGCAGGCTCACCACAATGTGGCGCGTTTGACGTGGCGCATCCAGGCCAAGGACAGCGGCAAGGTGGCGGCAGCCGGCTCCAACCTTCTCATTCTTGATGAAGGCGGACGTATTCGCCTCGACTACCAATTCACCGATCGCGTTTGAGGTCACGGAGAAGCTCCATGAATCATGTCATGTTCCGCGGCGACGGCGCCCTCAAAGCGGCGTCTGCTCGTGCTCTCCCGCACACCGGCGCGGTCGATCCGCGCCGGTGGTGGGTGCTGTGGACGCTGGCGGCGGCGCAGTTCATGTTCGTAGTCGACGCCTTTATCGTCAATGTGGCGATACCCACGATCCGAGCCGATCTGCACGCAAGCGCGGCACAGATAGAGGCGGTGATCACGATCTGTCTCATCGCCTATGCGACGCTGGTCATCATCGGCGGCCGCCTTGGCGACATCTTCGGTGCAAAGTCGGCGTTCTTGTCAGGCCTCATCGGTTTCACCGTCGCGTCGATCTGGTGCGGGCTCGCTCGATCCGGAGGCGAGCTGATTGCCGCGCGCCTCGTGCAGGGTGCGACCGCGGCGCTGATGGTCCCGCAGGTGCTCGCGACCATCCACGTTCTGTTTCCCGACGGGGAGCGGCCCCGCGCCTTCGCGATCTACGGGCTCGCACTCGGCTGTGGCGGGGCAGCGGGCTTCCTGCTCGGCGGGTTTCTCGTCACGTTCGACGTTGCTGGCGCGGGCTGGCGCACGGTCTTTTTTGTGAACGCGCCGCTGGGGCTTACGATCGCCGGGCTGGCGTGGCGTCTGATGCCGCGCGTCCCGCGGCGCTTGGGCGCGCCGTTGGACCTCGCCGGGGCGTCAGTCTTGTTCGCCGGGCTGCTCTGCTTGGTGGGTCCGCTGCTGTTCGGCGGTGACTTTCATTGGGCGCCCTGGCTCTGGCTCGTGATGCTGCTGGGTGTTCTTGTGATCGCCGGATTCCTCGCCCTGGAGCGCCGGATCGAGCACCGGGGCGGGCATCCTTTGATCTCGTCCGCGCTCGTCAACGACCGATCCTTTCGCCGAGGCTTGGCCGGCGCTTTCTGCTTCTTCGCGGGAAATCTGTCCTTCTATCTCGTGTTGACCCTCTTCCTGCAAGACCATCTCGGCTTCTCGCCTTGGGATGCCGGTCTCACGGTGCTGCCGCTCGCCTTGACATTCGTCGCCGCCTCGCGCCATGGCGCGGCGCGATCAGTCAAGCGGGGCGCCGCCGCGCTGATCGATGGCTGCGTCCTGCAAATCGTGGGGCTTGGGGGTCTCGCGCTGTTGGCCGCTATGTTGCAAACGCCGGCCATGCTGGTTTTGGCGCTTCCCTTGACGGTCTTCGGTTACGGCCAAGGCTTGGTGATGGCGCCGTTATCAAGCATGGTGCTCTCGACGGTGCAGCGAGCCAGCGCCGGCTCGGGGTCCGGCGTGTACGCCACGACGGTGCAGATCGCCAATGCGTTGGGGGTCGCGGCAATCGGCGCGCTCTTCTTCACCGTGCAGGATCAAATATCCGACCGCGCGGCATTTCTCGCCGCACTCGCGGCGGTCGCCGGAATGATCACCGCCAGCGCGTTGCTCCTCGCATCGCGGCCGGCGTCGAACGGTCGCGATTTGTGATCACGCAGGTGCGGCGCGCCGCGAACGGCTCAGCCCGAGCGCGACGCCAGGACGATGACTTTGGCGCCGACCGGCGTGCGTTGATAGAGGTCGATGACGTCCTGGTTGATCATGCGGATGCAGCCCGAGGAGACGTTCGTGCCGATGGTCCATGGCTCCAAAGTGCCGTGGATGCGGAAGAGCGTGTCTTTGTTGCCCTGCCAAAGGTACAGGGCGCGGGCGCCCAGCGGGTTGCGCGGTCCACCGTGCATGCCAATGCCGCTCTGCAGCTGGCTCATGACCCGCATCAGCTCCGGCTGGCGCTGGATCATCTCTTTGGGCGGATACCAGTCCGGCCATTCCTGTTTGTTGTGAATGGTGGCGACGCCGGACCAGCCGAAACCTTCGCGCCCGACGCCCACGCCGTACCGCAGCGCCCGTCCCCCCTCCTGCACCAGATACAGAAAGTGACGCTGCGGATCGATCACGATGGTGCCGGGCGCCTCGCTCGTGGGAAAATAGGCGAGCTTGCGCAGATAGGTTGGATCGATGCCGGAGAGGTCGAGCGCCGGGATTGGAAAGGGCTCGCCATCGAGCTCGGCGTACATCGCCAAGTACTGGGCCAAGTACTGGCGCTCCGGGCCGGGATAGGAACGCGGCAGGGCTTCGCCTGGCCGATAAGATGGCGGCGGTGCGTAGGATGGCTCCGGTTGCGACCAGCGAGGCTCGCAGAAGAAAAGGAAGCAATCCTGGGCCGACACCCTTTCGCTGCTCGAAAGGGCAATGACTGTGACGAACGCGGCGAGCGAACGATTTTGCAGCATACGCGGTTCAGGGCGCGGCGCGGGCGCCGCCCGATCAGAACTTGTAATTGATGCCAAACTTTACGGTCTGGATGTAGCGGTTGACGTTGAAGCTGTCGCCGACAACGAACGGCGACGCGAACGAGGTGTTTTGCAGCCCGAGATAGTCATACTCGAGCTTGGTGGTCCAATTGGGGGCGATCGCGTATTCGAGGCCGCCGCCGACCAGCCAGCCGCTCCTAATACTGGAAGCGCTCGCCGCCGCGCCGGTCGCCACGTTGGTCACGTTGACGCCATTCTGCGCCCAACCGCCACCGGCTTTGCCGTAAACGAGCAAATGCTCCATCGCGACGCCGAAGCGCCCCGCGACCGTCGTCATCCAGGTGGTGTTGGCGCTGCCCTGGAACCCTCCGACCGCGCTGCCCGTGCCGCTGAGCCCCGTCCAGTCGAATTCCGATTCCACCCCAAGGACGATATTGCCCAGTTGCAAGTTGGCGCCGGCCTGGCCGCCGCCGATGGCGCTGGCGCGGCTGGTGCCCCAGCTTGCCCCGGTTAAGCTGTCGCTGACGCTGCCATTGGCCCAGGCCCCGCCGACGTTGCCGCCGATGTAGAAGCCGGTCCAGCTGAAGTAGGGGGCAAGGATTGGCGACGCGTACACGGGCGGCTGCGGAAGATCTGCGGCCCATGCCGGCAGAGCCGCCGCCAGCGCCAACAAGCCAAGCGTCGTCGATCGTACGTATTTCATGCCAATCCCCTGCTTGCGAAACGACTAATGACGCAACGACTGGTAACGCAACGACTGATCACGCAATGAAACCGCACATACAACGCCAGTCCCCTTCATTGGTTCCACGGATTGCCAAGGATGTTCTGTTGCGCTGGCCGCGACCCTCGCGCGCGGGCCGGCCGACCGTGAAGAGGAACGCGGGCAGCGCTGCAATTAATAGCAGCGAATCGGCGCCGCCTCCCCTACTCCGCCGGCACCGCCGCGGGCGCCTTGCCTTTGCGCGACTTCAGCCATTCCTCGAAGCGCTGGGCGAGCACGAAGAACGACGGCACCAGCAGCACGGCAAGGCAAGTCGAGGCGATCATGCCGCTGAACACGACGATGCCGATCGACTTGCGGGCGCTGGCGCCGGCGCCGGTCGCGACCACGAGCGGCGCGACGCCGAGAATGAAGGCGAACGACGTCATGAGGATCGGGCGGAACCGCGCCCGCGCGGCATCGATCGCCGCCTCCAGGATCGGCTTGCCGTGCTGCACGCGCTGCTCGCGCGCCACCTCGACGATCAGGATGGCGTTCTTGGCGGACAGCGCGATCAGCAGGATCAGGCCGATCTGGGTATAGAGGTTGTTGTCGATGCGCAGCCCGCGCAGCACCAGCATCGGCCCGAGCAAGGACAACGGCACCGCAAGGATCACCGAGATCGGCGAGTACCAGCTCTCGTATTGCCCGGCGAGCACCAGATAGACGAGCAGCATGGCGAGCCCGAACACCCAATAGATCTGATTTCCGACCGCCTTCTCCTGGTACGACATCGCCGTCCATTCGTAGCCGGAGCCCGGCGGCAGGGATTTGTCGGTGATCTGTTCCATGAGCGCCATCGACTGGCCGGAGCTGAAGCCTTGCGCCGGCAGGCCGATGACGCTCGAGGACGGATAGAGATTGTAGAGGCTGATCAGCGACGGCCCGACGGCCGGCGTGATCGTCGCCACGGTGCCGAGCGGAATCATGTCGCCCTGCGTGTTGCGCACCATCAGGTTCTCGATGTCGCGCGGCCGCAGCCGGAACCGGGCGTCGGCCTGGGCGTAGATCTGGAAGGTGCGGCCGAACTTGTTGAACTGATCGATATAGCTCGATCCGAGATAGGCCGATAGCGTCGCGAACACCTGGTCGGTCGAGACATGCAGGGTCTGCGTCTTGACCCGGTCGACCTCGACGTTGAATTGCGGCACACGCGAGCGGAACGGCGAGCTCACGCGCTGCAGCGAGCTCTGGGTCTGGGCGTTGGCGACGACCGAGGCGGTGATGCCCTGCAGCTTGCCGAGGTCGAAGCTGCCGTCGCGCAGCTCGAGCTGCAAGGCGAAGCCCGCGGCGTTGCCGATGCCCTGGATCGGCGGCGGCGGCAGCACGATGATCCGCGCCTCGTCGATCGTGCCGAGCGTCTGATTGAGGCCGACCACCAGCGAGCGCAGGTCCTCACCGGCGCCGCGCTTGCCCCAGTCCGTGAGCACGAGATAGGCGACGCCGGCATTGGCGAGACTGGCGCTGTTGTCGAGCGCCGAGATGCCGGCAATACCGAGCACGTGGTCGACGCCGGGCGTCTTGCCGGCCAATTCGCCGACTTGGTCGAGCACGTGCTGGGTGCGCTCGAGCGAGGCGCCATCGGGGAGCTGGACGGCGGCAAGCAGATAGCCCTGGTCCTCGATCGGCAGGAAGCCGGTGGGCACCCGCGAAATGCCGTAGCCGCCGATGCCGATCAGAATCAGTGCCGCGATCACCGACGCCACGCTGTGGCCGGCGAGCCGGCCGATCAGCCCGGCATAGCCGCGTTCCAGCCGCGCATAGACCGCGTTGAAGGCGCGGTAGAACCGGTTGCGCTGGTCGAGGGGCACCGGACGGCGCAGCCACAGCGCGCATTGCGTCGGCTTCAAGGTGGCGGCGTTGATCGCGCTGATCAGCGCGGTCGCGGCGATCACCAGCGCGAACTGCGCGTAGATCCGCCCGGTAAGTCCGGGCAGGAACGCCGCGGGGACAAACACCGACATCAGCACCAGCGTGATGCCGATGATCGGGCCGAACAGCTGGTCCATGGCGCTGATCGCCGCCTGCGGGCCGGACATGCCCCGCTCGATGTTATGCGCGGCGCCCTCCACCACCACGATGGCGTCGTCAACAACGATGCCGATGGAGAGCACGATGGCGAACAAGGTCGACAGGTTGACGGTGAAGCCAAGCGCCGCCATGGCCGCGAACGCGCCGATGATGGTGACCGGCACCGTGGTCGCCGGCACCAGCATGGCGCGCCAGTCCTGCAGGAAGACGAGGATCACCACCAGGACGAGGACCCCCGCCTCGATCAATGTCTTGTAGACCTCGTCGATCGAGGCGGTCACGAACTTGGTCGTGTCGAACGGGATGTCGTAGGCGAGCCCCTGCGGAAAGGCGCGGGACAGCTCGGTCATCTTCTTCTTGACTTCCTTCGCCACGTCGAGGGCGTTGGCGCCCGGGGACTGGTAGACGCCGATGCCGGCCGCCGGGTGGTTGTCGAGCGCAAATACCTGGCTGTAGGTCTGCGCGCCGAGCTCGACCCGGCCGACGTCGCGCAGCCGCGTGACGTCGCCGTTGCTGCCGGTCTTGACGATCACGTTCTCGAACTGGCTCGCGTCGTCGAACCGGCCGTTGATGTTGAGCGTGTACTGGAACGCCTGGTCGGGCGGGGTCGGCGGGCTGCCCACCTGGCCGGCGGTGACCTGCTGGCTCTGCTGCTGCACCGCTTGGATCACGTCCTGCGGCATGAGCCCGCGCACCTGCAGCTGGTTGGGATCGAGCCAGATGCGCATCGAATACTGGCCGGCGCCGAACACCGTGACGTTGCCGACGCCGGGGAGACGGGAGAGCTCGTCGCGGATGCTGATGGTGCCGTAGTTGCTGAGATAGAGGCTGTCGTAGTGCCCATCCGGGGAGGTCAAGGTCACGAACAGCAGGATCGCGGTCGACCGCTTCTGGACGGTCACGCCCTGCGCCTGCACCGCCTGCGGCAGCGAGGACAGCGCGCTCGACACGCGGTTCTGCACCAGCACCTGCGCGAAGTTGAGGTCGGTGCCGATCTTGAACGTCACCGTCAGGGTAGGTGCCGTCGGCGCCGCTATAGGATTGCATGTAGATCATGCCCTCGACGCCGTTCACCTGCTGCTCGATCGGCAAGGCCACGGTATCGATGACGGTGCGGGCGCTGGCGCCGGGATAGCGCGTCGTCACCTGCACCGTCGGCGGCACCACGTCGGGATATTGTGCCACCGGCAAGCTGAGCAGTGCGACGCCTCCGATCAGCACCATCAGGATGGCGATGACGTTGGCGAGGACCGGTCGCTCAATGAAGAATTTCGATATCATGCGCGGGCCCCTACCGGTTCGATGCGCGCGGCGGCTCGGCCGCCTGCGGCTGCGGATCGACCTTCTGTCCCGGAATCGCCCGCAACAGGCCGGCGACCACCACACGATCCTCAGGCTTGAGGCCGGACTCGATGACGCGCAGCGAGCCGTCCTGCGGACCGATCTCGACTTTGCGCTGCTCGACCACGTTCTCGTTGTTGACGACGAGCACGTACCGCCCGCCCTGATCGCTGCCCAGCGCGACATCCGGCACCATCAGCGCCGAGGCCACCTGACTGACCGGGACGCGGACGCGGACATAGTAGCCGGGCAGCAGCACCCGCTCGGGGTTCGGTAGAACGCCGCGCACCGCCAGCGTCCCGGTCGATTGGTTGACCGTCGGTGCGGCGTAGTCGAGCTTGCCCTTGTGCGGATAGCCATCCTCGGTCTGCAGCCCGACCTCGATCGCAACGTTCTTGAGATCGCTCGCCGTCAACCCGGCCCGCGCGGCGCCGGCACGGATGCGCAGCACGTCCTGTTCGCTGACGTTGAAGTTCACGTAGATCGGATCCATCTGTACGATGGTCGCGAGCTGGGTCGGCGATGCGACCCCCACCAGCTCGCCAACCGAAACGAGATGCGCGCTCACGAAGCCGTCGAACGGTGCGGCGACGCTCGTATAGCCGTAATTGACCGCGGCGATCTTGGTGTTGACCTGCGCCTGCACCAGGTTCGCTTGGGCGCTGTCGCGGTTCGCCACCGCCTGGTCGAGGGCCGACTGCGAGGCGAACTGCTTGCCGGCGAGCTCGGTCTGCCGCTTGAACTCGGCCTCGGCCTGCTTGAGGGTGGCGCGGGCGCCGTCCTCGGCGGCCTTGGCCTGATCAAGCTTGAGCCGGTAGGTCTCGGGCTCGATGGTGAACAGCGTCGTGTCCTTCTTGACAAGGGCGCCGTCCTGATAACCGATCGCCTGCAGGAAGCCCTGCACACGGGCGACGAGGTCGACGGAGTTCACCGGCGCGACGTTGCCAGTCGCATCCAAATAGCGCGTGAACGGCCGCTGCACCGGCGCCGCCACGGTGACTCTCGGAGGGGGCGGCGGCACGTAACTGTTCTGGTCGCAAGCCGCGAGCAGAAGGAGCGCCGTCAGGGCCGCAGCGGCACGCGTACCAACGCTCCGAGCGCGCCTCACAAAATCGACCGGACTCGGGCCCTTCGCTTTACGCACGAAGATAGCTTCCATCGCCGCCCTCCGGATCGGTGGCCTACGCCATCGCCGAGCAACCGGATCGACACAGTGCTCGCCAGGGCAGCATCATTGCACAGATTGAAACGGTGAGGCAGCCTCCCCTTACAGGCGAGGTTACCCGTTACCTACCGCCGCGCACCGAGGCCTGGCGCTACACCGGCCCTGATTTGGCGCATCGGTATCTGCGCTTCATATCAGATCGACCGCCGTTGCAGTCACGCGCGCCGATAAGGTTCGCCGAGCGCGGCGGGTGCCAACTGACGTCCGGCGAGGCCGCCGACGGCAAGCAGCGCGAGCAGGTAGGGCAGCATGATCAACAGCGCGTTGGGCACCGCGATGCCGAGCGCCGGCAGCTGAAACTGCAGCGCCGTGGCCGCGCCGAACAGCAGGCAAGCGATGATCGTCCCGCCGATCTTCCACTTTCCGAAGATGACGGAGGCGATCGCCAGATACCCGGCACCGCGGGTCATGCCCTCGGTGAACGTGTGAATGTCGCCGATCGAGAGGAAGGCGCCGGCGAGCGCGGACATGAACCCGGCGAAGAAGACGGCCCCATAGCGAATGCGGGTGATCGACAGCCCCGACTTGTCGACGGCACGCGGCTCGGCGCCGGCCGCATGGACGGCGATGCCGATCGAGGTGGTGCGCAATACGATCGCCGTTATCCCGATGATGAGGAGACCGGCATAGAGCAGCCAGACCTGCTCGAACACGGCGGCGCCGAAGCTGGGGATGTCACCGATGAGCGGCGGCTTCCATTTCGCGAGGCCGGGAATCTGCTCGCGGGAGCGTGCGCCGAAGATTTCACGATAGGCGAGTGTCGTCGCGCCGAGAACGAGGATGTTGATGCCGATGCCGGTGACGATCTGGTTGGCGCGCAACGTATTGCTCAGCACGGCCTGGAGCGCGGCCACCGGCATGACCGCGATGATACCGATGCCAAGTCCGATGAGCGGATCACCGGTCGCCCAGGCACCGACTGCGGCGCCGAACGCCGCCGTCAGCATCATTCCCTCGATACTCATATTGAGGACGCCGGCGCGCTCGCTGACGAGCTCGCCGATGCCGGCGAGCAGCAGCGGCACGGCAAGCCGGATCGAGGATCCGAGAAAGACGGCAAACAGTTCCCAGGTCACGACGCCCGCCTGTCGATGAAGAACGACGCGCCGGCCAAGGTGACGACGATCAGGCCCTGAATCACCATGACGAGCGCCGTCGGCACCGCGGCAACCATCTCCATGTTGATGCCGCCCGACCGCAGGAAGCCGAACAGCAGCGCGGCGGCGATCACGCCCGGGATCGAGCCGCGCGCCAGAAGCCCGGCGACGAGGCCATCGAACCCGTACCCGGAGGAGAAGCCGTCCTTGAGCAGATATTGCTCGCCCTGGAGCATGAACCCGCCGGCCAGACCGCCCAGCGCACCGGCCAGCACCAGCGCCGTCACCACCATCCTGGCATAGGGGATGCCGGCCCGGGTCGCGGCGACGGGATTGAGCCCAACAGCGCGCAGCTGCAACCCAAAAACCGTCTTCGACAGGGCGACGGCGGCAACGATCGCAATGACAATGGTGAGCGGCAGCCCGATATGCAGCGGGAAGGAATAGTCGCCGGTGAGCAGGGGCAGCTGCGTCGACTCGGGGATTTCAAGGGATTCCGGCAGGGTCGCCGAAGTGGTCATCGGACGGCGCAGCAGCGCCGGCGACTGAACGCACCAGTAGAGCAGCCACACCGCGATGAACGAGAGCAGGAGCGTGCTGATGACCTCGTTGGTGCCGGCCTTGACCTTGAGAACGCCGGCCACGCCGCCCCATAAAGCGCCGGCAACGGCGGCACCGAGCAGCGGAAGGATGAACGCCAGCCCGAGCGGCAGCGACTGCACGCCGCCGTAGAGGGCAACGGCGGTCGCGGCGATGCCGCCGACCGCGATCTGGCCCTCGCCGCCCACGTTGGTGAGGTTTGCACGGTTGGCCAGGACGAAACCTATTCCAACCAGCGCGAACGAGACGCTGCGGTTGATCGAGGCCGCGATGGCGTAGGGCGATCCGAGCGTCCCGTCCAGGAAGGCCGCGGCGGCGGTGGAGACCGGAGCGCCGATGAGGCCAATGAGGCCAAGCCCGACCAGCGCGGCAGCGACGACCGCGAGCACGGATACGAGGATCGACGGCCGCATGACGGAGCGCGCGCCGCGCGAAAGCGTGATGCCGACCGCGGTCACTGCGCGTGCCCCGCCATCATGGCGCCGATCGCCTCGCGCCGTTCGGGGTCCGCCGCGCAAGTGCCCATGATACGGCCGCGGTACAGCACGACGATGCGGTTTGCGACCGCGAGCAGCTCATCGAGCTCGGAAGAGATCAGGAGCACCGCCGTGCCGCGCGTGCAGGCCGTGCGGATGTGGCCGTACACCGCGGCGACGGCGCCGACATCGAGGCCGCGCGTCGGCTGCGCGGCAAGGAGGAACAAGAGATTGGGAAGGGTCAGCTCGCGCCCCAGCACGGCCTTCTGCTGATTGCCGCCCGACAAGCTCGAGAACGCCACGTCCGGCCCTTGGGCCCGCACGTCGAACCGGGTCATGAGCTCGCGCGCGGCGGAGCCGAGCGCGCCGCGCCGCAGGAAGCCGTACGACGTGAAAGGCTCCAGGCGGTTGAGAAACATGTTCTCCGCCACGCTCATGCCCGTGATGCAGCCGACCGCGTGACGGTCCTCGGGAACGACTCCGATGCCGGCTGAGGTGATCGCCTTCGGATCGAGGCGCGTGGTCTCACGATCGCCGAGGAATACGCGGCCCTCGGTCGGCGCCGTCATCCCGGAGAGCACCGCGGCAAGCTCGCTCTGACCGTTGCCCTCGACACCGGCAACGCCGACGATCTCACCGGCACCGATGGTGAGCGTGAAATTATCGAGCCGTGTCACCCCCTGCGCGTCCTTCACGGTGAGGCCGTCGATTTGCAGAACATCGGGCGCCCTGGTGCTTGCCTGCAAAGAGCTCTCCGGCCGCGCCTCGGCAATTCCGAGCGAAGACGCCGCCGAGGAGTCGAGCGAACGGATATCGCTGTGGATCATCGCGCGCACGAGCGCGTCGATCTCGTTCGCCGGATCGGCCGAGCGGGCGACCACCCTCCCGCCGCGCAGAACCGTCACCCGGTCGGCGGCCTTCTTGATCTCCGCAAGCTTGTGCGTGACGAGCACCACCGCGCATCCGCGCGACGCCACACGACGACAGACGTCCAGCAGGGCGCCGATCTCGTCGGGAAGCAGCACCGCGGTCGGCTCGTCGAGCACGAACAGGTTGGGGTCGCGGATCAGGCATTTGACGATCTCGACCCGTTGGCGCTCGCCGACCGACAAGTCCTCGATCTTGGCGAACGGATCAAGGGCGAGCCCATAATCCTTCCCCAACCGATCGAGCTTCTCTGCGCAAGCCTTGCGGTTCAGGACGCCTCTTTCTTGTCCGAGCAGCACGTTGTCAACCACCGTCATGTCGTGCACGAGGCTGAAATGCTGGTGCACCATGGCGATGCGGCTTGCCAGAGCATCGGATGGTGCGGATGGATGGTAAGCGGCCCCAGCCAGACGCATCGTGCCTTTGTCGGGCGTGTACACGCCGAAGATCAGATTGCAGAGGGTCGACTTGCCGGCGCCGTTCTCGCCGAGGATGCAGTGGATCTCCCCCGGCATCAGGTCAAGCGACACATCGGATAGGGCAACGAGATTGCCGAACCGCTTGGTGATGCCGTCAAGCGACAGCAGCGGTTCGGCAGAGTTTGTCACGATCTTTGCCAGGGAGCTCGGTTCACGCGCGCGTGTTGCCTCCCCGCGGTCTCAGCCTTTGAGCACCGTTATCTTGCCGGCCAGAATATCCTTCATGATGGCGTCAAGCTTCGCCTTCTGCTCCGCCGTGCCGCCGCAGATCACCATGGCCGACGCCTCCGGCCCCATCTTGAGCCCGAACTCCTTGTAGCCGGGCTGCCAGGAGCCCTTCACCGCCTCGTCGATCGCATACTCGACCTGGTAACCGACGCCGGTGATCGAATAGGCGACGTAGAGGGGATCGCTGCCGCAGCGGTCGGTATAGCTGCCGATGATGTGGGTCCCCTTCTCCTTCGCGGCCTGTTCCATGCCGCGCAGGCCGAGATTGAGGATGTGGTAGTGGACGTCGGCGCCCTGCGCGATCGCAGCGAGGGTGGCCTCCTTGGATTTGGCAACGTCGTCGAAGTCGCCGGTGTAGTTCTCAAAATATTTGATGCTCGCGTTGACGTATTTCGCGCCGTTGCCGAACTCCTTGCCGGCATTGACGATCGAGGGGATCTCGAGGCCGCCGACATAGCTGATCACGCCGTTCTTCGACAGCATCGCGGCGGCGGCGCCGGCGACGAAGGCAATCTCCGCCTGCTTCACGTCATAGCCGGCGACGTTCGGCAATGCCTCGCCTTCGTTGCCGCCGACGATCGAGAACTTCACCTTCGGGAAGCGCTTCGCGATCTTGTAGACCGACGCCTGCGTCTGGCCGCCGACACCGATCACCAGGTCATTGTGGGTGGCGAGGTTGGTCAGCGCCTGATCCATGTCGGCGTAATTGATGTTCTCGATCATCTGCACCTTGATCTTGTCGCCGTATTTCTTTTCGGAGGCGACGAGACCGTCGTAGCCCGACTCCATCCAACCTTTGTCGGACTTCGAGCCCGGGATGAGGATGCCGACATTCAGCGGCTCAGCGGCGCGGACGACGGACGGCAGAACAGCAAACGTGAAGGCGGTCGCCGCGGAGGCGACTCGCAGGAGGGAGCGGCGGGACAACATGGGAGGCCCTTTTGCGTCAAGATGAGGATGATATTCGCGTAGAGCCGAGTGCACTGCAAACGATATGCCAGACCATTAAATTATTGATAATGCTCTATTTTTATCATTCGCCCAGTTCATAAAATAAATAAATGCTTACTTTTTATCCAGGCACCGGCGCAACCTGTCGATTTTTTGTGCGCTGTCCGCCCGGCGCACAGCGGAAGCGCACGAAATGCCGACATTCCCGGTGGCAGTGAATTTGCTAGGCTGACCCTGCGGCAGCGATCGCGCGGACGGGGATCCGGCACGGTCCGGAGCTTTCGTCGTTGCGATCGTCAGAAGGAGATCGTCGATGTCATCATCAGCGGAGAAGCGAACGACGTCGTCCGGCGGCGGCCAGCTCGGAATCGGGCGTCACTATTCGTGGTGGGCGACGGAAACCGAAGTTGACATGGCGATGCCCGCGCCGGCGCCGATTCCGGTGACCATCCCGTGCGCACCGCAAGCGGTCACCGTCGACCTGCATCGCAGCGCGGCGATCGTTATCGACATGCAGAATGATTTTTGCGCGCCGGGCGGCTGGGTCGATCATATCGGCGCCGACTATCGGCCGGACCGCGCGCCGATCGCGCCGCTGCAGCGGCTGCTGCCGGCGCTGCGGGCGGCGGGCGTGCCGGTGATCTGGGTCAACTGGGGCAACCGGCCGGATCTCGCCAACATGCCCCCCAACCAGATCCATCTCTACAAGCCGAAAGGGGTCGGCGTCGGGCTCGGCGATCCGCTCCCGGGAAGCGGCGCCCATGTGCTGGAAAAGGATTCATGGGCGGCGGCGGTCGTCGACGAGCTCAAGCAGGAGCCCGAGGACTTCAAGGTCGACAAGTACCGGATCAGCGGATTTTGGGACACCCCGCTCGACAGCATTCTGCGCAATCTCGGGACGCGCTCGATCTTTTTCACCGGCGTCAACACCGACCAATGTGTGCTGCACTCGCTCACCGATGCGAACTTCCTCGGCTACGGCTGCATCTTGGTGGAGGATTGCTGCGCCACCACGTCGCCGGATTTCTGCACCCAGGCAACGGTGTGGAACGTCAAGAAGTGCTTCGGCTTCGTGACCGATTCCGATGCGATCATGACCTCGCTTCGAAAACGCGCGGAGCGCTGACGGTGCGAACGGCGAGCGGGCCTGCGAGGTCAGGAAGGACATGACGCGCGATCTTGGCGCCTTCGTGCCCGGCCCGCCGTGCGAGCGGGCGCCGACCGGACGGGGATTGCTCGAGGGCCTGACCTTCGCCGTGAAAGACCTGATCGATGTCGCGGGCTGCCGAACCGGTGCCGGCAATCCGGATTGGCTCGACGGCCAAATTCCAGCGACGCGGTCTGCGCCGGTCGTGGACGCCCTGCTCGCCACTGGCGCGCGGCTCGTTGGCAAGACCATCACCGACGAGCTTGCCTTCGGTCTCGATGGCGTTAACGCGCACTATGGCACCCCGATCAATCCGGCGTGCCCGGACCGCATGCCCGGCGGCTCATCGAGCGGGTCGGCCGTAGCGGTCGCGGGCGGACTTGCTGATTTCGCGCTCGGCACCGATACGGGGGGCTCCGTGCGCGTGCCCGCGGGCTTCGTCGGCGTATTCGGTTTCCGGCCGACGCACGGCGATATCCGCCTCACCGGCGTCGTGCCGTTTGCGCCTTCGTACGATACCATCGGCTGGTTCGCGCGGAAGGCCGACACGTTAGCGTTCGTCGGCGAGGTCCTGCTGCCGCACCATGACGTGCGGCCGATTGGGCGCTTGCTCATAGCCCGCGATGCGTTCGCGCTGGCGGATACTGGCGTCGCGCGCGCCTTGCACGCGGTCTGCGACGAATGGGAGATCGCCGGCGAGGTTTCAGTTTTCGACGGCTGCGAAGCCGAATGGGCCGCCTGCTACCGCGTGCTGCAAGGCGCGGAAATCTGGCGCGGCCTGGACGCGTGGATCAGCTCCGCGCGGCCGCGTTTCGGCGAGGCGATCGCCGCGCGTTTCGCGGACGCCGCAACGATCACGTCCGACCAGGTCGCCCGCTACGGGCCCGTGCGCGAGGCACTCGGCGCGCGCTTACGTTCAATTCTGCGGCCCGACACCGCGCTGCTGATTCCGACGACACCCTGCGTCGCGCTTCCGAAGGCCGCGCCGCGAAGCGTCATCGCCGATTTCTACCGCCGGGCGCTGGCCTTGACCTCGATCGCAGGACATGGCGGCTCGCCGCAAGTCACCTTGCCGGTTGCCTCCTGCGATGGATGCCCCGTCGGTCTCTCGCTCGTGGGAGCGCCCGGCAGCGACCGCGCGCTGCTTGATTTTGCTCGGCAGCCAACCGCCGCGCTCGTGACCGGCTCGGCGCAGTCATGATTGCCGGCGCACCAAAGGCTCGCTACGCCCATCCCTGCGGGCCATTGCAGGCGCATCAGGAACAGCGATCGGAACGCGCATGACGGATCGAGGCACCGCGACCGAGGCCGCCCCTACGGAGCTGATTCCCGCGCGTCAGCGGCGCCCACGGCGCACCTCGGCGCAGAGCCGCGAAAAAATCTTGCGCGCCGCCACCGCGGAGTTTGCCAAGCACGGCTTCGCCGGCGCCCGCATCAACCGCATCGTCAAGCAGGCGCGCTCCAACCCGCGCATGATCTATCATTACTTCGGCAGCAAGTCCGGGCTGTACGTGGCCGTTCTGGAAGCCGCGCTCGGCGGCCTGCGCGCCGAGGAGCTGCGGCTGCGGCTCGACGTGGGGCATCTCGACCCGCTGGAGGGACTGCTGCAGCTGTTCGATTTCATGAACGCCCACTTCGAGGGAAGCCGGCACCTCGTCAATCTGCTGCGCGGCGAAAACATGCTGAAGGCGAGATTCATGCGCAAGTCGGCGCGCATTCGCGAGATCTCGTCGCCCGTCGTCGCCATGATCGAAAAATTCCTGGAGCGCGGAATCGCCTCGGGTCAGTTCCCCGAAGGGCTCGACGGCCTGCGCCTCTACGTGCTCATGGTGGCACTCAGCCAGTTCCATCTCTCCAACTGCCACACCTTGTCGATCATCTTCGATCGAGACCTGTCGGACGCGGCTTGGCGCCGCGCGCGCGCGGCCGAAGCCCGCCGAATGCTGGCCAGTTTCCTTAAGCGACCTGTCGGTGCAAGTCGCTGATGTGCCTTGCTTGAAACTCTAACGCTGTCTGAAATGCCGCTTTCAGCGAAATAGCTACGGTGCCGTTCTCATAAAGAAGGCCCAGCCGTGTCTGGCTGGGCCTTCGTCTTGAATGCCGTGGCTATGATGCTGCGGCTAACGCGGCGAAGCCGCTATCAGCGCTCCCACCAAAACCAATCCGCATGGGCGCGGCGCCAATCAGCGTGACGCTGCTTGTTCTCGCCGAGGATCTCGCCGAACTTCACGCAGGCTTCCTTGTTGTTGCCCGCGAAGCAAAGCGCGCGGAGCCCAACGAGCTCGGCTTCCCGATCGAGCTGGGCGCGTGCCGGAATTGAGGACAGAGTTGTACTCATAATAACCGCGGCAATTGCCGTGGTAATCAACAGCGCTTTTGAACGCATTGCAGCTTTCCTCTCTGGTGAATGGGCCCCTGTAACAACATAGCCCAGTGGAGATATTATGTCACGAGACGCGGTATCATGCGAGGGCGCGACTCAGTTGTATGGTTGACATCGCTACATAGTTGTGGACGACAACCTGGACGACATAATAACCGAAGGTTATCCTGCAGTACGCAACTGTAGCGATCCGGAACCGGATTAACCGTGGCAATACCGCGGCAAATGCCGCGCCAAACTGTGCGCGCCCTTGCCCGGCATTGAACGGGCCCTCCAACCCCTGGTATGACGCCTGGTCCGTGGGCGGTGGGTCTGCGCGAGGGGGCGCGTCGGACGCTATGGAATATTTCCTTCAGCAGGTCATCAACGGCGTGGCGCTCGGTTCGATCTACGGCCTGATCGCCATCGGCTATACGATGGTGTACGGCATCATCGGCATGATCAACTTCGCCCATGGCGACATCTTCATGGTGGGCGGGTTCATCGGCTTGATCACCTTTCTGCTGCTGGTCGCGCTCGGCATCACCGCCGTTCCGCTCGCATTGCTCATCGTCCTCCTCGTCGCCATGGCGGTCACGGCGCTCTATGGCTGGACCGTGGAGCGCCTCGCCTATCGGCCGCTGCGCCATTCGTTCCGTCTGGCGCCGCTGATCTCGGCGATCGGCATGTCGATCATTCTGCAGAACTATGTGCAGATCGCGCAGGGCGCGCGGGTCAAGCCGCTGCCACCGCTCATTCACGGCGCCTACACGCTGCTCTCGAGCGAAAGTTTTGAGGTGCAGATCTCCAATGCGCAGATCATCGTGATCGTCACGACGCTGATCCTGATGGTCGGCTTCTCCTGGCTGGTCGCCCGTACGCGGCTCGGGCGCGACATGCGCGCCTGTGAGCAGGATCTGACGATGGCGGCGCTGCTCGGCGTGGACATCGACCGCACCATCTCGCTCACCTTCGTGCTCGGCGCGGCGCTCGCGGCGGTCGCCGGGATCATGTACTTGCTCTATTACGGGGTGATCGACTTCTTCATCGGCTTCGTAGCGGGCGTAAAAGCCTTCACGGCGGCGGTGCTCGGCGGCATCGGCTCGCTCCCTGGCGCCATGCTCGGCGGTCTGCTCATCGGCTTGATCGAAACCCTGTGGTCGGCTTATTTCTCGATCGAGTACAAGGACGTGGCCGCCTTTTCGATTCTGATCGTCGTCCTGATTTTCCTGCCGACCGGCATTCTCGGCCGGCCGGAGGTCGACAAGGTATGAATGTGTTTTCGCGAATGATCTTCACCTCCCCCCATGATCGCATTTTTCTCGCGGATGAATCTTCACCTCCCCCCTGCCCAAGGCGGATGTTTCCGACTTGGGCGAATTATAATTTGCCAAAGTCGGGAACACCCGACTTTGGCTGGGGGAGGTCGATCGCAGCGCAATTGCGCTGCGATCGGGAGAGGGGGTTTCTTCGAATAACTCGCACTTGGTTAGCGTTCGGTTTGAGGGGCCATCGACCTGAATCGGAGCAGACAAATAGGATTCTGAAAAAGAATATTTGCGAAGCGACCCCCTCTCCCGACACATGCAGGCGAGCCTGCATGTGTCGACCTCCCCCACGAGGGGGGAGGTGAAGACACGGGGGCGGGCGTGACGACCGAAGCCGAGCGCAGCGCCAAACCGGGCACCGGCTTCGCAGCTGCGCTGAAGAGCGCGGCTTTTGCGGCCTTGATCGCCTTCGGCCTGTTCGCCCTGCTCATCGGCGCCTACACAGACCAGGGCCCGACCGGCGCGCTGGTGGTGACGCCGCGTCTCGAGCCGCTCGTCGAGATCGTCGCCGCCGTCTTCATCGGCAGCCTGTTGCGCGCGCTGATCGCGCCTGCCGCGCGCCAGTTCACGTTCGCCCGCCGGCTCGGTCAAGGCCTCGGTGCGGTCACGGCCCGGCTCGGCCCGCTCATCGGCGCAGCCTTGCTCGTCTTCGCACTGGCGGTGCCGTACTTGTTCTACGACAACCGTTATCTGCTCGATCTCGGCATCCTGATTCTGACTTATGTGATGCTCGGGTGGGGATTGAACATCGTGGTCGGGCTCGCCGGCCTCCTCGACCTCGGCTATGTCGCGTTCTATGCGGTCGGCGCCTATTCCTACGCGCTGCTGGCGCAGAATTTCGGCTGGTCGTTCTGGATCTGCCTGCCGGTCGCCGGAATCCTCGCCTCGTTCTGGGGCATCCTGCTTGGCTTTCCGGTGCTGCGGCTACGCGGCGACTATCTCGCCATCGTGACCCTCGCCTTCGGCGAGATCATCCGGCTCGTATTGTTGAACTGGCAGAGCTTTACCGGCGGACCGAACGGCGTTAGCGGGATTCCGCGCCCGTCGTTCTTCGGCATCCCGTTCAATGCCGACGACACCGGCTTTGCGGCGACTTTCGGGCTGCCCTATTCGGCGACGCACCGCATCGTTTTTCTCTACTATTTGATCCTCGCGCTCGCCCTGCTGACCAATCTTGTCACGTTGCGGCTGCGCCGGCTGCCGATCGGACGCGCCTGGGAAGCGCTGCGCGAGGATGAGATCGCCTGCCGCGCGCTCGGCATCAACACCACCAATACCAAGCTCACCGCCTTTGCGATGGGCGCCATGTTTGCCGGCTTCGCCGGCTCCTTCTTTGCGACCCGCCAAGGGTTCATCAGCCCGGAATCCTTCACCTTCGGCGAATCGGCCCTGGTGCTCGCGATCGTCGTTCTCGGCGGCATGGGCTCGCAGCTCGGCGTCGCCATCGCGGCGCTCGCCATGCTCGGCGGGTTCGAGCTCTTTCGCGAGTTCGAGCAGTACCGCATGCTGGCATTCGGCGGCGCCATGGTAGCGATCATGATCTTTCGCCCGCGTGGCCTCGTCTCGCATCGCAGCCCCTCAGTGCTCCTGCCCCGGCGCAAGACCGCGGCCGCCGCTCTCGCCACCGAGCGGCGCGGATGACCGAGGGCGTCGACCCCGTCCTTGCCGTCGCCCATCTCACCATGCGGTTCGGCGGGCTCGTCGCGGTCGACGACGTCTCGTTCGCGGTCCGGCGCGGCGATGTCACCGCCCTGATCGGGCCGAACGGCGCCGGCAAGACGACGCTGTTCAACTGCATCACCGGCTTCTACAAGCCGACCGTCGGCATGCTGCGGCTCGTTCATGGCAACGGTGAGACTTTTCTGTTGGAGCGCCTGCTCGAGTTCCGCATTGCCAAGCTCGCCAAGGTCGCGCGCACGTTTCAGAATATCCGCCTGTTTCCCGCCATGACGGCGCTCGAAAATCTTTTGGTCGCGCAGCACAATCCGCTGATGCGCGCCTCCGGCTTCACCGTCACCGGCATGCTCGGTTTTGGCTCCTATCGGCGCGCCGAGTGGGCGGCGGTCCAGCGCGCGACCTACTGGCTCGACCGCATCGGTCTCCTCCCCCGCGCCAACGACCCGGCCGGAGCATTGCCCTACGGGGGGCAGCGGCGCCTCGAGATCGCGCGCGCCATGTGCACCGAGCCCGTGCTCTTGTGCCTCGACGAGCCGGCCGCCGGGCTCAATGCGCGCGAGAGCGCCGAGCTCAACGCCCTCATCCAGTTCATCCGCGCCGAGCATGGAACCTCGGTCCTCTTGATCGAGCACGACATGTCGGTGGTGATGCAGATATCCGACCGGATCGTCGTGCTCGATTACGGCCACAAGATCGCCGAGGGCACGCCGGCCGAGATCCGCGCCGACCCGAAGGTGATCGCCGCGTATCTCGGCGTGCAGGAAACCGAGCTTGCGGATTTGGACGTGGGCATACACGACTCGGAGATCAGGCCTTGAGCACCGCCGGCACCGGCGCGCAGCCCCAGGCTTTGCTCAGCGTGCACGGCCTCAAAGCCGGATACGGACCCGTGCTGGCGCTCAAAGGCATCGATCTCGAAGTGCGGACCGGCGAGATCGTCGCGCTGATCGGGGCCAATGGCGCCGGCAAGTCGACGCTGATGATGACCATCTTCGGCAATCCCCGCGCGCGCGAAGGCATGATCAATGTAGCGGGCCGCGACATAACACACTTGCCGACGCACGAGATCGCCAAGCTGCACATCGCCCAGGCTCCCGAGGGTAGGCGCATCTTCCCACGCATGACGGTCCTGGAAAATCTGCAGATGGGGGCGGTCGTAGGCGACGCCGACCATTTCGCTGCCGATCTTGCGCGGGTTCTGAAATTGTTTCCGCGGCTGAAAGAGCGGCTGCATCAGCGCGGCGGCACCCTGTCGGGCGGCGAGCAGCAAATGCTCGCGGTCGGGCGCGCGTTGATGAGCCGGCCGCGCCTCCTGCTGCTGGATGAGCCTTCGCTCGGCCTGGCGCCGCTCCTGGCGCAACAGATTTTTGCCGCCATTCGCGAGCTCAACGAACGACAACAGCTGACTGTGTTCCTGGTGGAGCAAAATGCCTTCCATGCGCTCAAGCTCGCGCACCGCGCCTATGTCATGGTGAACGGGCTGATCACATTGTCCGGCACCGGGCGTGAATTGCTCGAGCGTCCGGAGGTCCGCGCCGCCTATCTCGAGGCGGGGCGCCAATGATCATCGACGACCTTTACGGCAACGAATCGGCGCTGCAGATCCTGCTGGTGAGCGGCCTGTTGGGCGGCGGGGCCGCGTGGCTCGCCGGCCGCGCCATTGCGCGGACCTGGCGGCCGCTCTGGCACGTGCTCGCCTACATGGCGCTCCTTGGGGCGGCAGTCCGCTTCGTGCATTTCGCGCTGTTCGAAGGAGACCTCGTGGCGCTACCGGCCTACGTGGCCGACACCCTCTTCCTGGGCTTGGTGGGCTGCCTCGCCTGGCGGATCACGCGCACGACGCAAATGGTGCGGCAATACAATTGGCTCTATAGGCGCACGAGCCCCCTGACGTGGCGGGCGCGTTCGCGGGTATAACTAGCGGTGCTTGACCGATCGGCAGGTGACTTCCGGGCCGATTCAGCCACAATGCCGTTCAGCTGCGGCCCAATCTTTGCACGGAATGGGCTACGGAACAGGGTTCTTGGCCCATCCAACCCGGAGGAAACAATAATGATGCGTAGATTCAGGCTGTCCGGACTGGCGCTTGCCGCAAGCCTTGCGCTCGGCGGCGCAGCGGCCGCGCAGGAAATAGCTATCGGCGTCGCCGGCCCGATGACCGGCGGGGAGGCCTCCTTCGGCCGGCAATTGCGCAACGGCGCCGAGCTCGCGGCCGCCGACATCAACGCGGCCGGCGGCGTGCTCGGCAAGAAGCTGCGGCTCGAGGTCGGCGACGACGCCTGCGACCCGAAGCAGGCGCGCTCGATCGCGGAAAAATTCGCCAGCGCGGGCCTGCCCTTCGTTGCCGGCCATTACTGCTCATCGTCCTCGATTCCGGCCTCCGAAGCCTATGCCGAAGGCAATGTCCTGCAGATCACGCCCGCCTCGACCAACCCACAGTTCACCGAACGCGGTTTGTGGAACACATTCCGGGTTTGCGGTCGCGACGACCAGCAAGGCGCGGTGGCGGGCGCCTACATCGCCAAAAACTTCAAGGGCAAGAACATCGCCATCATCAACGACAAGACGACCTACGGCAAAGGGTTGGCGGACGAGACCAAGAAGGCGCTTAATCAGGCCGGCGTGAAGGAGAAGGTCTACGAATCCTACAACAAGGGCGACAAGGATTTCACGGCCCTCGTCTCCAAGCTCAAGCTCAATGCGATCGATCTCGTCTATGTCGGTGGCTATCATCAGGAGGCGGGCCTGATCCTGCGCCAGATGCGCGACCAGGGGCTCAAGACCGTGCTGATGGCGGGCGACGCCATGGCCGATAAGGAGTTCGCCTCCATCACGGGGCCAGCCGCCGAAGGCGCGCTCTTCACCTTCGGTCCCGATCCGCGCAAGATTCCGGCCAATGCGGCAATCGTGAAGCGCTTCGGCGAGAAGGGGATCGATCCCGAAGGATACACCCTTTACACCTACGCGGCCGTGCAAGTCTGGGCGCAAGCGGCCGCCAAGGCCGGCACCACCGATGCTAAGAAAGTCGCCGCTGCCATGAAGGCGGGAACCTGGACGACGGTGCTCGGGCCGGTCTCCTATACGCCGAAGGGCGACATGACGACACTCGGTTACGTGGTCTACAAATGGGACGCGAGCGGCGGCTATGCCGAGCTGCCGGGCGGCTCATGAGAGATCTCTTTTCTTCGCCTCCCCCACAAGGCAGGGCATGTGGCTTGCCGCCCCTTTTCTTCACCTCCCCCCTCGTGGGGGAGGTCGACACATGCAGGCTCGCCTGCATGTGTCGGGAGAGGG
>JBKQHQ010000069.1:0-17776 GCA_052148715.1 Xanthobacteraceae bacterium
AGCAGAATCAATACCGTTCCGACAAGTTCGCCGTCCACCCTCGAATTGATCCGGCATAAGAATTTATCGTTGTCGGAATGAAACCCGAGCGCCTTGCCCGGGTCCAAGCGTTGGCAAAGACGTCGCTAATTCGTCGGGTGGTCCGCTATTGAGGTCGAGCCGGGAACATACGCTATATTCTCTGCCGGTTCGAATGGACCCCAAACCATGGCGAGGACGCTGCGGATCGGAATCATCGGCGCTGGAATTGGTGGGGTTGCAGCCGCCTGCGCGCTCCGCCAGCACGGTTTCGAGGTTATCATCCATGAACGCGCCGACGAGCTTGGTGAGGTCGGCGCCGGGCTGCAGCTTGGACCAAATGCGGTCAAGGTGCTGCTCGGGCTTAACGTGTTCGAAGCGTTGCGCCCGCTCGCATTTGAGCCGACCAACATCGTGTCAATCGCCTGGGACGATGCACATCTGCGCTACCGCGAACCGCTCAAGGCCGTAGCGGCGTCGCGCTTCGGCGCGCCCTATGTGATGGCCCATCGCGCCGACCTGCATCGCCTGCTCCTGGATAAGCTGCCGGAGGCGAGCGTCATTTGTAACGCGGATTGCGTCGGAATGGCCGCGATGAATGCGAGCGCAAGTGCAAGCTTCGCGGACGGTCGCGCAATCGAGGCCGACATCATCGTCGGGGCGGATGGTATCAATTCGGTCGTCCGTGAAATATTGTTCGGCCGGCAGCCGGCGCGCTTCACGCAGCAGATGGCATGGCGTTGCATGGTGCCGATCGATTGCGTGCCGACCCGGGTCGGCCCCGGCAACGCGGTCTCCATCGGCCGCGACGAATATGTCGGTTGGCTCGGGCCCGAAGGTCACGTGATCTGCTATCCGATCCGCAGCGGCGAGGTTTATAATATTTTCGCCGGTCATGTGTCGGACGAATGGGTCGAGGAATCATGGTCGGTTCCGTCGAGCATCGAGGAGCTGCTGACCGGATTCGCCGGCTGGAATCCGGCGCTGCTCGACATGCTGAGCCACGCCGGACATTGCTTCAAATGGGGCATTCGCGATCGCGATCCGCTACCGCGCTTCACTGCCGGCCGCATCACGCTCCTCGGCGATGCAGCACATCCGATGATGCCCACGCTCGCCCAGGGTGCTTGTATGGCGCTCGAGGATGCCTATGCGCTCGCGCGCAATCTCGCTCGCCACCGCGATGACCCGGTGCGCGGCCTCGCCGCCTATGACGGCGAACGCGCGCCCCGCGCCGGCCGAGTGCTCCTCCAGGCCCGCCAGCAATTCCAGAACAATCGCACGTCCCCGGCGCCTCCGCCGCTCAGCCGCGACTGGATTTTCGAGCATGACGCCACAAAGGAAATGCCCGGCGTGGGTACGACGCCCGAGCCCGTGCCTCCGGTTTCGACGTGGTAGGCCGTCCCCTTCACACGGGAGAGGTCGCAGATTCAATCCCTGCAGCGCCCACCATTAAAGCGTTGAGCATCCTGAAAATTATGGGCTGCTTCTTCACGGGTAGTTTTTAAGCCCATGATTTGGCCCATGAATAAGTCGCTCGGTTTGTTTTTCGCGATAGTGCGTCGTTGACGTGCGGCGAGCTCGAGCGAATGACCACTCTGCGAGACGGGGACTTGCTCGGTTTGCAGCTGCCGGCCCCGCCCTTCACGGCGGAAACACGGGTTCGATTCCCGTAGGGCGCGCCAGGGAAATCAAGGACTTAGCCGAAACGCCAGAGTCCAGAGTCCAGTCTGAGTCCAGTTTTGCAAAGTCAGGGTACGAGGTCCCAGCGGGATCGAACGCACCGGCGACCCCTCCCCGCCGTCCGCCAGGAGCCCCGCCCATCGCGCCGCCGAGCGACCGTGCCTCAAGCGGACCCGGAGCCCAGCGACCGCGTCAGCGGCGCGCCTGTGTCCCCTGTTTCTTGATCTTCATCGATAGCGGGGTAGTCTTCCGCTCGGCGGTTTCGGGACGTGGGCAACAGACCGAGGCCGCCGGGAGTTCCGGCGGTCACGCCGGGACTCCCTTCACACGCGCGCCCTTGTCCGACCGTTCGCGGTACTCAGCGGCGAGGCTTTTCGGCATCACCCACCGCTCATCGGTAGCGTAAAGAAAAACGTACTTCCGCGCCCTTCCTCCGATTCACACCAAATCCCTCCCTGGTGACGTTCGACAATTCGCTTGCACGTCGTGAGGCCGAGCCCGGTCCCGCCATAGGCACCGTTGTGATGCAACCGTTTGAATGGTTGAAACACAATCTGTAAGTGCTCCTGCGGGATGCCGATGCCGTTGTCCGCGACCGAAAATAGCCACCCACTGTCGTAGCGAGCGGCGCTGACGTGAACGATTGGAGCGGCTTTACAGAACTTGATGCCGTTACCGATGAGATTCTGCAGGAGCTGGGTCAGTAGCACGGAATTACCGATGACGTTCGGCAGCGGATCATAGACAACCGTCGCACGGCAAGCAGCAATCATTGCCTCAAGATTGGCAAGCGCTTCGGTGAGCGCGTGCCGCATGGATAGCCCAGCCAACGGACGGTCTCGGTGTGCCTAGCCCGCATTCTATCGATCATCTCAAAGAGGCGCGCCTGCTAAGGAGCTTGAAGCTCGGACTTCTTCTCAAGACCTTGGCAGTACGGCGAGGTGGTTTGTCAACCCGTGGATGGCCAACCGAATGCACTGATTAACAAACTATACAAACCTAATCAGTCGACTGGGTAATTTTGCGATCGATATTTTGCATTGATTTTGCCACGACCAGATTCATAATCGGCTTGTTGATGAACGCACGGTGCGGTCATGGCTGGAAAACAAGCAAAAATTTTATCTGACCGGCAAGTCGATGATCTGCTGTTCATCGCGGCAGCGTACCGACAGCCGATTCGGAACCGAGTGATGGTTTTGCTGTCGGTCAAGGCCGGCCTGCGGGCGGCCGAGATTGCCAACCTGACATGGGACATGGTCCTCGACGGATCCGGACAAATCGGCCCGACAATCGAGCTTTGCGACGAAGCGGCCAAGAACGGCAGAGGTCGGCGGCTCCCGATCCATACCGACCTCGACTATGCCCTCCAAGCTTTGCTGCCGCTGACCGGCCCGACCGGCCCCGTCGTTCTATCGCAGCGAGGCGGCCGTATGACATCCGTCAGCATCGTCAACTGGTTTGCCCGGGCTTACCGGATCATTGGTCTGACCGGCTGCTCCTCCCATTCCGGCCGCCGGACGTTCATCACGCGGGCCGCCCGGCTGGTCCATCGCGCCGGCGGCTCCCTTCGGGACGTCCAACTCCTGGCCGGCCACGCATCAATCCAAACAACCCAGCGGTACATCGACGGCGACAGCGACGCCCAGCGGAAGCTCGTGGGGATGATCTGATCATGGCCCCCTCCCCTCGGCACCCTAGACCCAGGTTGGACCCGCAGCCCCACCGGGTTGACTTCGACTATGCGGTTGCTTTGATCGATCGAGTAGCTTCCATCGCCGGCGCAACGACCTTCATTGATGACATCAGGGCCGACCTGCACGACGAAGGGGTCCCGGCGGCGATCACGGCCCATCACACCCCGACCCTGTTCGACTGGCTCCTCACAGCCCTCAGCTACCAAGGCATCTCGGACCAGGTTGCGCACGGGTACATCGAGGCCCATGGCAAAGCGAGCTGGCAAGGAATTGAAGCCGGCCTCCAGCACCCGATTACGTGCCCCAAGCTGGCCAGCTACTGGCAATTCCACGGCTGCCACTATCACAAGGGCCACCACACCTGCAGCCGCCCAGACCTAGTCCACGGCTGTCCGTTGCCGGCCCACGACCTCCGGAACGGCCGCCTCAACCAAGCCGCCTATTCCCTGTACTTGTTCATCAGGGACGTTGCCGGCGGTGACCTCGTTGGGTGGATCGACCATCAGTTCGCCGCCGCAGGGCCGCCGGGTCAACCGGGCTGGGCCGCCCGGGCCGGCCAGGCCGTAATCGGACCGCTTCGGCACGTCTTTGGGGTTTCGGACAAGATCCTGACGATGACCCTGTCGGGACTCCTGATCAGCGCCCCCGACCGGCCGCACTGGGTCCAAGTCGGCGCCGGGATGATCACGGTCGACACCCTGGTCCACAACTTCCTGGTCCGGACCGGAATCTTGGCCCGGTTCGCGGCCGACCACCCGTACGGCGCGGGCTGCTACGGCCCAACCGGGTGCGCCAAAATCCTCGACCGGGTCGCCGCGGCGATTGACGCCCGGCAGTTCAACCCGGCCTTTCCCAAGACCTTCCCGAGGTTTATCCAGAACGCGGTCTGGCGATACTGCGCTCAACTCGGCCTTGATCTCTGCAACGGCAATCGCATCGATGATCGGCTGCGCTGCGGCAATTTATACTGCCATATATACAGTATATGCGATAGAATATCATTGAATAGTTGACTATTATCGTAGAATACTATAGTATTAATACTATTTGACGTAGAATAGATAAATTCGTAAAATGCTATTGCCAGCCGCAATGAGCGGCAAAACCAAGGATACACTAGGAGGATTACTGCGATGACACGAAGAACGCCACCCGCTCGACTGCGGGAACCCGCAAAAGAACCACCGGTTTCACCGAAAAAGGGGCCCACGAGGCCCCTTCGGCTTTCCAGGGCCAAGGCCATCACCAAGACCGGCCCCGAACCTGGTGAGCAGGCCGACCCAGCGGTCCCGGTCCTGATCGTCCTCGGGTACGACGACCACGGCAAGCCACGAGCAGCTCGGTTTACGGGCGTCGACCCGGAGTTGGTCGGGAAGGCCGCCGCGGCGATGGACCTCGAAGTCCGACCCGTAACGACCCCGGACTTGGTCAAGGCCGCCAAGCGGCTACCGGAGGGGCACCTATACGCCAACGGGACCGGGTTCGTTCCAAACATCCGGCAAGCTCTGTACAGCGACGTCATCGTTGCCTTGGTGGCCGTCGGCGTTGCCGAGCGACAAAAGGCATACCCGCCGGCCGCGGCCAAAGGGTTGCCCCGGACCTGGGACGAGATCGCCCCGGGTCATGTGGTCGTCGCCCAGGAGACCCTCGAATACGGGTGGTGGGTGGCGATCGTCATTGACCGAGCCGGCGACCTGTTCACCCTCCGGTTCCGGGACTACCCGGAGCTGCCGACCTTTGTCCGGCACAAGACCGAGGTCGCCATGATCGGTCGGCCGGCCGAACCAACGACCGAATAGGAATCCGGCCGTGGTGTGGGCTTGGGCGACACTTGAGTCTGCCCGAGCCCCACCCCTCTCAGTTCCGGGTCAGCTGACGGTCCGATCGGTGCAGCCGCCGGACCGGTTCACTCACCCGACCCGTCGCCAATCTCCAAACCCCAACCCGCAACCACGCGCAGCTCTCCGGCGCCATGACCAACCGCGCCCGGTCATCAGCTGCGCAATCATGAAGGATCGACCAATGAACTCGAACCCTGACCGGATTCGCGCCCTCAACGATGCTCTCCGTCAACACCTCACCGGCGGCCGTACCGTGATGACCGCCGGGATTGCGGCCCTCGGGGCAGAAGCCGTCGCCCGGATCGTCAAGACCATCGCCGTGTTCGACGACTTTTGTCACGCCAACGACCCTTACAGCGAGCACGACTTCGGGTCGTTCGAGGCCGACGGCCAGACGATCGTTTTCAAGATCGATTATTTCGACAAGACCCTGACGTACCACTCCCCCGACCCGTCAGACCCAGCCGTCACCGAACGAGTCATCACGATCATGCTGGCCGACGAATACTGACCGGCAATCAACCAATCAGTCGTCCTTCTGATGAAGGACGGCCGTCGCCGGCAACGGCCAACAGGAGGGCCACTCGATAGGCCGACTCTAGCCGCCTCCCACCATGGCGTAACGGACTCCATGCGAGCAAGCACGGGTGCCGTTGCGGGGACCGTGGGTTCAGCTTGCCAAGCGGCGTGACGCCGCTGTGCCCCACCAGCGCGGACTTACTGAGCCCCGCGGCAGCGGGGCTCTTTCTCCCCGATCATGGACCAGCACCAATGGCCGATGGCCCTGACCAAAGACACTGAACCTGAAGGAGGACATCTTGGTCACGATAGAACTCACCCGCGACGAATTGGATGCGCTGTGGGCTGCGTGCTTCGCCCTGCACGACCGCGAGCGCCGTATGGTGAACGGCACCGCGACCTACGAAGCCGTGAAGCGACAGGACGCAACCGAAAGCCTGGACCGCATCGAGGCCGTCGTCCGCAAGCTCAACCCTGTGCTCCACGGGTACGGCGAAACCGAGTTGAAGGAATTGCTGGACCGATGAGAACTCGCGGCCGAGACGCCCCAAAAAATACCTCAGCGCCGCCCGACCCGTCAGACCTGGCCATCCCCGACCGCGTGGTCACGATCATTGGCCGACGAGTATTGATCAGCCATCAACCCTCACCAAGCATCGAGGACGTAGTGGGATGAGGTCCAACTTCCCTCTTTCTCGGCCGGGGCACGATCCGAAATTGGTCTGGCGGCAATCTGACTCTCCAGGCTGGCGCGACCGCTTTCCAACGGGCCGCCGCCGGTATATGCTTCAGCATAAATATGGTCAATCTTCCCGTGCTATCGGGCCCATTGGGGATGACGCAACATGTCTTTGCGTGACCGTTGCTACTCCAAGATTTGGGCACTACTGCCTTTGGCGCTTGTACAGATGCAAACCCAATCTGTCGGCGCAGAGCCAAAACTCCTCGTCTGTGGCAGCGCATCACATGTCGAATGCATGCACACAGCGTCGCGACTGTGGTGGCAGACATATGCGGATAAGATCAGGGTTGCCGACGCAGAATATAAAGAAGCGTCTGCCTTGTATCAAAGAGCATACGACACTGGCCGTCCGGAAATTATATCGGCTGCCAAACGGCTATTGGATCTCAAAGCTGAGAAGCTGCGTTCCGCCCGCTCCGGATTAGACACGTTTGTCTCTCTTAGAGTGAAGGGCGATCTCCAGGCCAATTTGACAAGGGTCAACCTCGAATACAATGAAGCGGTAGCGAGGTTGAAAGGTTATGAAGATGCATTGAATCGTCTAATTACGGACCGTGCTCACGCGCTTGCCGATTTGGAGGCCATTTCGAAGGAAGCTGAAGCTCGACAACAAGAGCGCAGAAACGCTGCATCTGCCGCGGTACAGGGAGCGTTGAATCTTCTTGTCTTCAGTATGCGTCAGCCCCCATCGGGGGTCAAGAAAGCGCTTTCCCCCGAAACGCTTCGGGCCATGGATCACCTCGGTGCAGAAGCTAGCGGTCTTTTACTCGGGCAAAATTTAGAGAAATGGCCCGAGCATGACGCTGTCGAACGGATCACAACAGTTGTTGAAGGTGCGACAACTATCCTCGCGGCTTTTGATAAGGTATCGCCGCAAACGGCAGCCACAATTAGGATCGCGCCGAGCATTGTCGAAGTCAAAAATTACCGCATAGACACATTAGAGGGGCTTCTTCCTTTTGCCGCACATTTGGTCGAGTCAAGCCAGCGCGCCGCGCTAGAGCAACGACTCAAGCAGTCCCAAAATGAAGAGACCCTTTGGAGCGAAAAGATCGATATTGCGCGCTCGGAAGTCCTTCACCTGGAATACCGACGCAGGTTTGCCGAGGAGTGGCTGGAGATGCAGAAAAACATTAGTGACCTAGCTGGGAGTGCGCAACAATGAAGCTACGAATTCTGCCAGCTTCGATCGTCGTTTTATTCCAGATCCTGCTGTTCCCCCCGGCAGCTCTGTCTGCTCGGTCGATAACCGCAACTGAATATGACGACGCATGGACCGATGCAATTACTTCTTTGCTAACATTCGCCTCAAGGGCCTCCCCTTCGGACACGGCCAAGTTGACTTCCGATTCACTGCCTGGGTTGCAAGAAGCACAAACAACTTTTGAGCGTGCAATCGAACTTTTGCTTCGTTCCGATCCACCAGATGTGTTTCTTAGCAAACATTTACTTATGATGCCGATTTGTCAGGAGCTTGCGGCAGCCATGACGCTCATCGTGGAGGGTGTCCGCACTGGGGACTACGCCGTGGCTTATGCGGCCCAGAGTTGGATGGCCGAACGGCTTATCGATCTGAGCGTAGCAATGAAGCCATTCGAGCGGGCCAAATAGCTGGATGTGCGGGCGACCATGATTGCACTTCGCGGTCATTATTCGAAGTCTTCAATTCCGGTTTGGCTAGTGATCGCTTGTTGGCTTGTCATGACCTCGGCGTCCCTCCGTGGCGAAGCCTATGGCCAGGCGCAAGCGCCTGCAACGGATGGCGACCAGCAAGCCGCCGCGGCGCTGCAGAAGCCGGAGAGTCCCGAAGCCTTGTGCGAAAAGATCATCAAAGAGTTGGCTGAGGAGAAGGCGAACCCGAAGAACGATCCGGCCTCACCGCAGGCGATCGAAGAAATGATCAAGAACGCGCAGGCCAACCCCGTGCAGAGCCAGACGGCCGAGAAATCCGGCGATCCTGCGCCGGTCCGCCTCACGGACGCTGAAATCAGGACGACAGCAACCTACGCCTTCGACCGAATGCGGTTCTTGAGGACAGCTGCCAATCGGTACGAGGATGATGGAAGAGAGGCCTTGAAGCGCGGTAACGTTGTTCAGGCAATGAAGCTCCTGGGCCAAGCTCGCCAGACGGCCCATACGATCAGGGACGACCTTGCAACGATTGGCCAGCCCGAAGCAAGCACCTCTGACTCGCCGGGCGGGCGTCTGCAGTTCCGCCGCGGGCCCGCAATGGAAGGCTTGATCCGAATGGATGCGGGCGGGATAACTGCGCCACCGGGTCAACGCAGTGACGCGAGACGCCAAGGCGCACGCGGTCAGGGATTTGAGGGAATTGCCCGTCGGCCGTCAGAACAGGACCCGTTAGATCAGCAGCGCCGTCCTGACATTATTCTCGGGGCGCCGACTACCCCTCAACCGAAGACACCACAACGGCTGGCGCCCCAACAACCACCACAGCCAAACACCCAGGCCGTCATCAGCCAAGATATTCGCGCCTATGACCGCGAACACCAGGTGTTAGTCGCTGGGGATGGTCGCACGGCGGTCAACGTGAAGCCGCTTACCGACGCCATGGCAAGCCTGGGCGTCAAAGACCCGATCGCGCCACTCGTGCCGCCAGTTCCCGGCGCGCGCCAGACTTGGGGCTTTACACCCGAGGCGCAGCGCGTTCTCTCTCAGAGCCGCGACGAATTAACGAAGGTCGGGGGCGTTGCCCTTGATGTTACCTTTCAGAGCCTGGCTTTGGTCGGCGTACCGGGCATGCGCGTGAACGGCCCCGCCACGGTGGTCGACAATCCGGTTATGATTTCGCTGCAGCGGCTGTTTGAAACCGCACGTCAGTATACAGATTCCCAAGAGCATTGGCAGTCCTTGCCGGAGAGTATCCGATATCCTGGTAACATAAGTCGTGTTCGCGGCTTTGTACTTGACCCGGATCGGCAGGACGTATTTGTGGTCGGCACACTCGCCGCCTCGCATCGAGATCGGATCGACATCGACACATTGATTATTGCGCTGTCCGTGGTTTGGAAACAAGGGTTGGTGCCAGCCGTTTCGCTCGATCCACTTCCAGATAATTTCGGCGGGCCACAGTTCCCGAGAATCATGAATATTCCCCGAGACTCCATTGTCGCGAAGATCATGCTCGACGCGGATTATGAAATGAAAGCAATCATGCTTGGGGCGAGAAGCGTCGATGCTCCCCGATTCCGATCCCTAAAGGATCTATCGGCAGAGCTGATGGATGACAGGCAGGTCTCGAGTCGATTCTGGTTTTATCCGGCACCACTGCAGCCAGACACCGTCCATGTGTCGGCCACCCGTCGTTCGGTATTATTTGAGTCGAAACTGGAAGTTCTGACCGAGCAGATTCTCGTGGAGAATGCCAGCTTTGTGAGCACAGGAACTGCCGACAGTATCGCCCAACGAGCCGCCGATCTGTTCACAAGTTCTTTTGGGACTTTGGAAGCGTCGGAAATTCCGCAACCGGCCGGGATATATCGGCGATTACATGGCGTCACTGATGTCGTTACCGTGTGCAAGCTGTTGCGCCTGATGAGCATCGACTATGCTATTCTCAACGCGATCAGCGAACTCCCTTACCGCCGCCTCTCGCCAACCGAAGGTGTTCCGGCCTCCTATAAAGGCATCACCGTCCAATACAGGGGAAGCGCCGCGATGCGCGACTGGGCTATTTCAGGCGGTGCCGAATTGCGGACTCGAGCTCATGTTCGGTCGTTCGATGTCTATCAGGATTTTGCTACTACGACGTTGGAGCGCGCGGCCGACAACTATGGGTCCTTCGTCTTGCATCAGCAAGTATCGCTTTCCTTTGCGATACCCGCCCAAGACGCTGCAAACGACGCACGAATGCAAACCGCAAAACTTATGGCGTCGCACTCGTTGGATTCTGGCCAATATAGTCAAGCAGCCGCAGAGTTTGAGCGCCTCACTGAACTGGACCCGCTCGACGTCGACGCCTGGCTCAATCTGGCGCTTTCCAAATCCTACTTAGGACGCCACGCCGAGGCCCAGCGATCCATCGACGTCGCCCGCTTCGTCGACTCGGCCGACAGCATGGTTGAGACGATCGCATTGGATATTGCCTGGCGCGCCAATCCCAATCTCGAAATCAGACAGAAAGACCCCACACTTTTGAAAACGCTGAGCGACGAGTACACCTCGCGAGCCATGGGAGCGTTGAATGCCAAACGAATTGATGCGGCTCGTCGTTTTGCCGATAGGGCTATCGATCTATGGAAAGAGAACGCCGAGGCCTACATTGCCCGCTACTGGGTGGCTAATGAGCTGGACATAAAGGTGTCGCGCGCTGATCTTATCAGCGCGATTCGTATCTTGCGCCAACAGCGCGCCGAGCCGGGTCGGGAAGCCGCGTCGCGCTCCCGACTAGCCATCGCGCTCGCACTGAGCGCCTCTGGGCGGGGGGACCGCCTGCGCGCGCGTATGGAAGCCGTTCGTGCGGCGGGGGGAAATGCTATCGAGGTCGGCACATTCCTGGATGAACTCAGGCGGGCGGCCGACGAGGCCCACGAGGCACAGAACCTGGACCCGACGAATCCGCTCGGATTCGTTGTCGAGGTGGTGGCCCGCGCAATGAGAGTCTCAATATTCCGTGAAGAAAAGGGTCCGTTCAATCCAGAACCGGTGCGCGCTCTTGCGGAGGCAACGGTTCGAAAATACCCGGAATTTCCATTCGCCTATATTGCGCGGGGCACGTTGGCAGCGGCCCTCAATGACCTCTCATCGGCTGAAGATGACTTCACGAAAGCTATTGCTCTCGACGCAACTTTGAGCGACGCCTTTCTCGCTCGGGCTTTTGTGCGCAAGCAACGGGGTGAGTGTCGAGCAGCTTTCGAAGATCTGGCCCGCGCGAAATCTCTAAAAGTCGCGATGCTGGACGCTGATGAACATGAGATACATCAATGCAAATAGCACCCATCCAAGCAGAGCGCGTATTCGGAAATCCACCGCGCCCCTTACGCCTGCCGCGCAACCGTTTTCTGGCGATAGTGGCTGCCGCCGTAGCTGTTGATCAATTTACCTCGAGGTGAATCGATGGTCGACAATGCACTCGTAACTTCACATCCGTTGGCGACGTCGGACCACCAGGCAGTGGAGGCACGACAGCCACGTCGCCAGCGAGACAGTGTGCGGCAAATACTGATCGCGGCTACCACGGTATTGATGGCAATCACGAGCGCCGCGGCGGACGACGAAAGCACAAACGAGTCCATTCGGCTAGAGCTGGCACCGGGCCACCCCGGCGAGGTCCGCACGGAAACCACGCTTACGGAGTGGAAAATAACCGAATCTTCTGATAAGAAAGACGGTTTTACAACAGAGCTCGGTAGAATATATACATCGAAAGCTGAGACTTTTGAGTTACGCGTCATTGAAATAACGCCGAGCACAATTTCCTACACTCGACAGATGAAGCGATTCCGTTTCGTGCGAATGGAATTGCGGACAGACCGTAAGCCAATTGGAATTTTTCTGGACACAGACTGCAAGGTGGATCGCAATCCTGTCGTAGAAAGGCAGTTGTCGACCGTTGAGTACATTGTGCAGGCTGCCGATGGCTCAATACTCCGACACGAGGCGGTTGGATCGGACACCGAATTTAACGCCATGTTGCAGGTCAAGGCAGAGCAGGACATCGAAAATCGCGTCAGGCTACTTCCCGACCATCCGGTTCGGCTTCACGAAGTGTGGCAGATGGGAAAACAGGAATCGAGCGCGCCGGGAATAGCTCTCGTAACATACGAAGTTCGCGGTCAATTAGCCCGAATTATCAGGGGGGGCTTGCCCGAGCTAGCCGACACCGAGAGAGCAGCTGTGATCGCAACAGATGTAGGTGATGTTGATTTCAAGTTCGACGAAGATCGCTTCCCGATGAGCGATCTGACGAAGATCGGGACCGACGTAAAGTTCACTAACAGCGGTCGACTAGTGTTCTCCCTTGATCGTCATGAAATCGTATCGAGGCGTGAAGAAATGGAGGGCGCCTTTAAGGTTGCTGCGAGACCGTCGGATGTGACCGATCACAACATTGTCGCGTTCACCGCAAGGATAAGAACTGGAAAAGGCAATTTTCATGATGTTTCAGGCGACGAGGCCTTTTCGGATTATATTTCGATTTTTGGAACTCTTCCTGAATTGGCGAGTATCTTCGCGTCGAAAGCGCTTGATTATGGCCGCAATGGCGATGTTGGTTGTATAGACGACGTTATTGACGCCGACACTGCGGCCATTGAGTTAAATCCAGAAGGTTCTGCCGTTTCGCTTGTGAGGCGAGGGGCGGTGTACTTGCTAGGGAACAATCAGGTCGCTGCCGCTATCGCAGATTTTTCAAAAGCCGTTGAAGTTGGCCACTCTGGTTTTGCCACGGGCGCGCGCCTCTGGCGCGGCCTTGCGCATTTGAAGGAACGCAACTTTGATGCAGCCATCTCCGACTTCTCCAAAGTTATCGAAGCTAATTGGGTCGCCGAGGGTTTTCACGGACGCGCCCTCGCATACCTGAAAGCGGGCAAGCCGAATCTGGGCTTGCCCGACGCGGAGCGCGCAATCGAAGCCATTTCGCGCGACGCAACCGGACCACTCGATTCGCGGAATGCGAGCAACTTTTACCTGCGGGGACTCATTCGGGAAGCTTTGGGAGATCGACTGGCTGCCATCGCCGATTTTCGCACAGCGCTTGGTCGTTGGCTGAGATGCCGGGAGGAGACTGATCCGCCAAATCGAATATTGATCTTCCAGTGTGGCGTTGAGTTCCCGGGCCACCGTGTCGACGATGTTTGGGCGGCCTTGAAGCGCGTCGGTGGGTACGACCAAGCCATCGACGAGCAAGCGTACGGTGCCAAGCGCCAGCCAAACATTTCTCCCTTTGTCGAGCGCGCAAGCGCCCACATCGAACGCGGCGAGTTAGAGCGCGCGATCGCCGAGTACTCGGAGGCAATTCGGCTCGACCCTGACCGCGCCACGGCCTTCTTTGATCGGGCCGCGGCTTATTATATGAAAGGCGATCTCGATCGGGCGATCGCGGATTATGATCAGGCGATTCGCCTGCGGCCCGATTTCGCGCCAGCGTTTAAGAATCGCGGGCTGGCGCACTTCTTCGTGGGTGAATTTTCCTCCGCGATGGCTGATCTCGAGCAGTCCAACAGGCTGGCTGCACTGTGGGACAAACCGCAGTGGATGGTCTGGCGCTTTCTTGTGCGCGGGAGGATGGGAGGTATTGTCCGACAGCCGGATGTGGGAGATCCACAGGTCGCGGTTCGTGGAGTGGATCCGGCAGCGGAGCTGGCAGCGAGCGCGGCAACTGTAAAGACCGACGAGTGGCCTGTACCGATGATCGACGTCTATCTGGGGCGACGGACGGTAGACGAAATGCGCGCCACCGCTCAGAGTTCCGGCGACAAGTGCAGGTTGGGGTTCTTCCTGGGCGAATTGCTGCTGGTGCGCGGCGAAGATGCAGATGCGAGCAAGGAATTGAGCGAAGCGGTCGATAACTGTCCGAAAGGCTCCACCGCCTATGTCGGAGCAAGCGCCGAACTGAAGAGACTGAGGCATTAGGCGAATTCAAGGTGGCGGTGGAATCCCGTTGATTATTGTTGCCTCTCGCCGGGCTGACTGATTGTGCGCCGAGGCGGCCGCGCAATGCCGTTACGAGATCGAATTCGGCGGTCTGGATGGCACTTTCTCGCGTTCGGCAGCGATATTTTCATCAAGCTCGCTCGATCGAACGTATCTGAAAACGGGGCTGCACACGCATTGATGCCGCCGTGGCGTTTAATAAACTCGGCAAGACTCTTTTTGACCTTTCTTGACCCGAGCGGCGTACCTTAGGGCCCGAGCCCACTTGCTGATCGTTCTTTCATGGGCGTTGGCTGTGCATGCGATCACCGCGGCGAACGGCTCCACCCTCCCCCGCGGCTGAATGTTCTGTAACCGGAGAGTCGCAGGGCCCGACTTTGGGCGCACCGCAGCCAAGTCCACTGCTCGACCAAGGCAAAAACTGCGGATTCCGATTTAATCTCATCTGCCGCCGTCTCCGCAGGCCGGGTTACACCGCCTTGCCCGCCGCCTGCCTCTGCAGCCAGCGTTGCACGCGCGTATCCTCGCAGACGGTGACGTTGAACCGCATCCACGGCGAGCGCTCAAGATGCGGGCGAAAGATTGCGCCCGGCGCGAGCATGATGCCGTCGCGCTGCGAAGCTTCCGCAAGTGCGAGCGAGTCCTCGACATGCGGGAATCGCGCCCAAACGAACATGCCATCCGCGGGCTCCACGAAAAGCTCCAGCCCCATGCGTTCAAAGGCGCGCACTACATTGAGGCGCGCCTCACCGAGTCGCTCGTGCAAACGTGATAAGTGTTTGCGGTAATGACCGTCCATCAACATCAGATAAACGAGCCTCTCGGTGAATTGCGATGTGGTGATGCTGGTTAGCATCTTGACGTCGGCGATCTCATTGGCGATGCCCTGCGCGCAGGCAGCGAATCCGACGCGCAGGCTACCCGACAGGGTCTTGGAAAAGCTGCGCGCGTAGATCACGCGGTTGAGCTGGTCAAGCGTCGCAAGCCGCGGCGTCGTCTTCGCCTGCAGATCGCAGAAGATGTCATCTTCCACAACGGTGAAGTTGTGGCGCTCGGCGGCCTGCAGAACCTTGAAGGCCACATGCGGGCTTATATCGGCACCCGTCGGGTTCTGCATCACCGACTGGGTGAAATAGACCTTCGGGTGGCGGGCGGCAGCGAGACTTTCGAGAACAGCGACGTCCGGTCCGTCCGGATTGCGGGGCACCGCCAGCATCTCGACGCCCTGCAGGCGCAGATTGCCGAACATGTTGTAATAGCCGGGATCGTCGACCAGCGCCGCATCGCCGGGCTTGAGCAGATACCGGATGACGAGTTCGAGAGCCTGGCTGGTGCCCTGGGTCAGCAGGATCTGGCCTGCATGGGCGGTGATACCGAGCCCGGCCAGCATCAGGGCGAAATGCTCGCGCAGCGGGAGATAGCCGAACGGGTGCCCGTATTCGAGCAGATAGGCACCGTTCTTGCGTGCGAGCACATTGAGGCTCTGTCGGATGCCGGTCTCATCGAGCCACGAATTCGGCAACCACGGGCCGCCCGCAAGGACAGTGTTCTCATCCGCCTCCAGCAGTCGGCGGATGAGCCAGACCAGTTGCTCGTTGCGCTTGTGGTTGTCGGACGGTGCGGGATGCGCGACCTCCACATGTGCGGGGGCGGCCGCCGTGAAGCCGGCGCCCCGGCGCGACTGCAGATAGCCCATCGCAACAAGGCGATCGTACGCCTCGACCACCGTGAACCGGCTGACATCGTGGGTCTCTGCGAAGCTGCGGATCGACGGTAGTTTGGTGCCGGGCCGTAGATGCCGATCGTCGATCTGTCGCTTGATGCCGGTGACGATCTGGTCAGTGAGAGACTGATCGCTATTCTGACTAACGGTGAGGGAGAGCATGCCGGTTTCCCGCCTCGCTAAACTGGCCCGGTCGTTGGACCAGTACAGTTACGCCAACTGACCGTAAAACTGTCTATTACTGTACTGGCAACTCTCCGGCACCATAGCGCGAGTGTCAAGTGGAGAAACCGAGAAACGCTCGATCTCGCTACGACACGCGACAGCAACCCAACCCGGAGAAATCCAATGCCCCTCATTCAGGTTCGCGTCATCAAGGACGTGTTCAGCAAGGAGCAGAAGCGCCAGATCATCAGCAAGCTGACCGATGCGATGGTCGCGATCGAAGGCGAGAGCATGCGCGGCGTCACCTGGTGCGTCATAGAAGAGGTGGAAAGTGGCGACTGGGGAATCGGCGGCAACGCCCTAACCACTGCCGACGTGCACGCCTTGGCGCGCGGAAAAGCTGCGTGATTGCACGATCTCGTTCGCGACCCGCTGCGCCCGGACCGTCCACGGTGGTTCGGGCGCTTCTTGTCAGCGGTTCGGCTCGGCGGCTATTGGTTGCTCACGGCCGATCTTGCTCAAGTCGAGTGCATTGTGCTCGGTGCGATCAAGTGCGGACAACGAGCGCCAGATTCGTGGCTGACGTTCGGCGCCAATGCGCTATGTTGGGGGCAGAACACCTCTTGTGAGGGACACCATCGGCGTCAGGACGTCATGCCGAGACTCGGGCAGCATATTAGGTTCTGCAAATCGCGCGATGGTGCGCGGATCGCGATGGCCGCGCTTGGCCGCGGGCCGCCGCTCTTACGGACGGCGCACTGGCTCAGCCATGCCGAGCACGATGCGCGCAGCCCGGTGTGGACGCACTGGCTCGAGGAATTGTCGCGAGACCACACCTTCATTCGCTATGACCAGCGCGGCTGCGGCTTGTCCGACTTGTCGGCGTCCACCTCTTTCGAGGCATGGCTCGATGACCTCGATGCCGTGGTTGAGGCGCAAGGCCGCAAACAATTTCCGCTTATCGGTATGTCGCAGGGCGGTGCCCTCGCCATCGCATATGCCGCGCGTCACCCCGAAAAGGTGTCTCATCTGGTGCTTTTCGGCGCTTATGCCAAGGGCGCATTGCGCCGCGAGATCACAGAGCAGCAGCGTGAGGAAGCCGAAACCTTGGTAAACCTGATCCGCCTCGGTTGGGGGCGCGACAATCCCGCGTTCCGTCAAGTTTTCACGTCCCAATTCATCCCGGACGGGACGCGCGAACAGCATCAGTGGTTCAATGATTTGGAGCGCACGACGACCTCGCCGGAAAACGCCGGGACCATTGTTGAGATGCTATACTAGATCGATGTCAGCGCGGAGGCAGAACGCATCCGCGTTCCGACGCTGATTCTGCACGCGCGCAACGACGCGCGCGTTCCATTCGAAGAAGGCCGGCATCTGGCGACGCTCATCCCGTCGGCGCGCTTCGTTCCGTTGGAAAGCCGTAATCATGTTTTGCTTGCTGATGAGCCCGCGTGGTCGCAGTTTCTTCAAGAGTTCCGCACTTTCGTGGGTAATGCGAGCAGCTCGTTGCGCCAATCGGGTCTGACGACGAGCGAGCATGAGGTTCTGGCCTTAATCGCGCGGGGTTTGGACAACGGCGGGATCGCCGATGCTTTGGCCAAAAGCGAGAAGACCGTTCGCAATCAGGTATCGAGTATTTTTGCCAAGCTAGAGCGGATTCCGCTCATGTTCGAACATAACCGGCGTGGCGAAAGAAGTTCCTGCATTCTTTTGGGCTGAAACTGTTAACAATGCGGCCGATCCTACGCCGCAAGCATTGAATTGTGCGCTC
>JBKQHQ010000070.1:0-5936 GCA_052148715.1 Xanthobacteraceae bacterium
ACAAGATCATGCGCACGTCGCGCCGGATGCTCAATGAGATCGGCCGCGAACCCACTCCGGAGGAGCTTGCCTTGAAGCTCGGCATGGCGCTCGCGAAGGTGCGCCAGGTGCTCAAGATCGCCAAGGAGCCTTTGTCCCTGGAGACGCCGGTCGGTGACGAGGATGACGCACGCCTCGGCGACATGATCGAGGACAAGAACGCGATCCTGCCGATCGACGCCGCTATCCAGTCGAATCTGCGGGACACGATGGCGCATGTGCTGGCCTCGCTCTCGCCGCGCGAAGAGCGCATCCTCCGTCTGCGCTTCGGCATCGGCATGACCAGCGACCACACCCTCGAAGAGGTAGGCCAAACGTTTTCCGTCACGCGCGAGCGCATCCGGCAGATCGAGGCTAAGGCGCTGCGGAAGCTCAAGCATCCGCGCCGGTCAAAGATGCTGAGAAGCCATCTGGAGCATTGAGAGCCGCGGTCCGCCAGAACGGCTAACCGACTGACACACTGCCTGAGTTTGATTGTTTCCGAGGTTCAGCCAAGCGCTCCTCGGCAGGTTGGTGAGGACGGCTCGGGGAGGCGACGATGGATTTGGTATCGCATTGCCTACGGCGGCGGAGGCCTGGAAAGTAGTCCGGCGCGCGGAGGAACTCGGCTTCACCCACGCTTGGTTCTACGACACCCAGATGCTGAGCGCCGATTGCTTCGTCGCCATGGGGGCGGCGGCGGTCAACACGCGCCGCATCAGGCTCGGCACCGGCGTACTGGTGCCGTCAAACCGTATCGCGCCGGTCGCCGCCAACGCCCTTGCGACGCTAAACAAGATGCGCCTGGCCGCATTGATTTCGGGGTCGGCTCGGGCTTCACGGCACGGCGCGCCATGGGTTTCGGCGCGATGAAAATCAAGGCGATGGAAACCTACATCGCGCAGGTGTACGGGCACTTGCGGGGGGAGATTGTCGAATACGAGATGGAAGGCGCACGGCACAAAATTCGCTTTCTCAATCCCGAGTTTGGGCTGATTAACACCCGCGATCCCGTACCGCTACATGTCTCAGCGTTCGGGCCGCGCACGCGCGCGTTGACGGCCCGGCTCGGGGCGGGGTGGATCGACTTCGTCAGCAGCGTCGAGACCGGCGTCCGTGAGGTTGAGGCCATGCGCGAGGAATGGCGCACAGCCGGACGCCCGATCGCTGATCTGTCCGCCACCGCTTTCGCGCTGGGCTGTGTGCTGCAGGATGGCGAGCCCGCGGACTCAGGGCGGGCCATGGCACAGGCGGGTCCACGGGCCGCCGTGATGTTACATCGAGCGGCCGACGAGGCGCTGTCCGGCCTGGCACCGGGAACGAGCATGCCATCGACGCGGCGCGCCGAACTCGAGGGATACGTAGCCCTGGCGCGTACCTTTGAACCGACCGACGCACGTTATCTCGAAAATCACCGTGGCCACCTGATGTTCGTAAAGCCGGAAGAACGGCCCTTCGTGACCGCCGACCTGATCCGTGCCACGTCGTTCACGTCGACCGAAGCGGAAATCTGCCGACGCATCGACGCTTTGCGCAGCGCCGGCTACACGCAGTTCACAATCCAACTTGTGCCTGGTCAAGAAGAGGCGATTGCCGATTGGGCCCGCATTCGGCGGGCATTCGCTTCAGTTGGCGCCGACTGATTGTCGCACCGGTGCACAGGCTCGGCGCTCGAATGCGGTCAGCGCCTCCCCGCGGCGTCACCGGTATGCCGGCAGCTGTGAGCTGTTGCGGAGCGGCCGCCAGTCCCAAAGACCTCACTTGCGCGCGGCACGTACTGGGCAGCCGGATGATCTGCCGTCGTGAAGGCAAATGGGGCACCGGATCGCCTCGATGATAGCTCGTTTCTGCCGTTATTTCGCGTGCGTGTGTTGCATTTATGTGACCCATTTTTCCAATCAATCCCTTAAAAAGGCGCGTCACTGGTCATTGGAAGCTTGGATCTGCGGCGTTCGACAGTTTGGAGTTAGTGCCCATGAAGCGTCTTCTCCTTGCCAGCGCAGCCGTTGTAATCATTGCGGCCTCGGCAGTTGCTGCGGATCTCCCGCCCGTTCCGATGGCGGTCAAGACCCCAGCTTACACGCCTGTTTATAATTGGACCGGGATCTACATCGGCGCGAACCTTGGCGGCGGTTTTTCGACCGCCAGCGATTCGGGGAGTCTCCTGAACGCGGCCGGTGCGACTGTGCTGGGTCCGACTGGCACGTCGACAACCCTGTCCGGCGTCATTGGCGGTGGCCAGCTCGGTTACAATTTGCAGACCGGCAACATTGTGTTCGGCCTTGAAGCCGACTTCGATGGCTCGGGTGAGACCGGAAGCTCAAACTTCGCCAGTGCCGTTGGAACGACGACCACCTCGCACCGGGAGAACTGGTTAAGCACGGTGCGCGGTCGCCTCGGTTGGGCAGCGGACCGCTGGCTGTTCTATGTGACAAGCGGCCTCGCCATCGAGAACCTCAGGCACAATACCACCTTTACGCCGACCGGCGGAGTTACTGTGCCGGTCATCGGCGAGACGGTGACGCGGGCAGGGTACACCGTGGGTGGCGGCGTGGAGACGGCGCTGTGGGGCAACTGGACTGCCGGCGTCGAATATCTCTACATCGACACCGGCAACTTCACCACCAGCGGAACGCCCAGTGCGGCATTCCTTGCGCTGCCTGGCAATACCGCCGTGGCCGTGACCGACGCCCAGCGCTTTCAGAACAATGTCATCCGGGCCAGGTTGGACTTTCGGTTCTGATCGTCGTCCACGAAGCGATCGAGGCCGGCGGACCGCGCGATCTAAGACGAGGAGCCGCAGCCCACTAAGAGGCCGGTGGTCGCCAGACCAAGGCTCGTTCCACCTCCCGGTGATGCCGCATTCTTTTCGGGACTGCGGCCAGCCGGCGCGCCGAATCGGATGAGGTGGGTACAAGACACTCAGTCCGTGCCATGGGCGTAGCCCGGTGACCTAAGCCCCGGAGAAATGCCATGAGCGCTCGAATTAATGCCGGCTGGCCGATAGTTGTGATCGCTTTGGGCGCGGGCGCCTCGCTGGCCTGGACGGGCTTTTTGATCTGGGAAACGGCCGACACCATCGCGGGCGTGATTGGTTAGGACTCCGACACGGCAAATTTCGAGCGGCTATTCTCGAGCCGCAGCAATGACCGACCGCGCAGCTGCACCGCAGAGATAGCCCACCTGTAAGGCAGCGGCCGTCAATATGATTTTAATCATTGTCCATTCGACACCGCGCCGATGCATGATGGCAAACCCCGCGATGGCGGTTAGAACCACCGCGACCGCGAGAACAAGAAAAAGGTATTGCAGGCGGATCCCGACAATCACGCCAACCAATACAGAAGCGAACGCAACACTAACCATGGTCTTTTCCCCCCGTACGCGTGCCCTTGCCGTCAACTTAGCCCAAGTCGATGGTGCTTGGCGACCGAGTGGTTTTGGCGCTGAGTGCGGCATTTCAGCCATCGTCGATGAAAGTTGGGGTAATATGATCCTCGTGACGGCTCCGTCACCCCTGCCGACCTTGTCGGCAAGCTCGATTGGCTCAACGTCTCTTGCGAAAAGTGTGGGCACCATGGCCGCTACAACGTCGCCCGTCTCAACGAGCGACGCGGCCTCATGCCAAGCTGACGGATTGGCTCGCCGGGATCTCGGCCAATTGCCCGCGCCGGGAAATCGATCGACATGAGCGATCGGCGCCTTTGCGGCTCCGCTCTTGAGACGATCACCAACATGGCGAGCGGTGTTATCGGCGGGGCGGGTGCCAATGCCAGGGCAGGAGCTCGCTGATGCGACCGATAAAACGAGGTTTTTTTTGCGCGCAGAATCGAGGCCGGTCCGCTGGCGCAGCTTATCGGATCCGTCCGGTGGAACGTGTAACCCAACCGTCAGGGGAACCTTAATGTCGCTTACCATTGTTCGTGCGATCGGGTGGATCGCAGCTCTCGTGATAATTGTTCTCTCCGTAGTCCCTGGCGACCTTCGCCCTTACGTCCTGGAAGACAAGCATTTGGAGCATTTTTTGGCGTACTTTGTTGCAGGCGGCCTGTTTGCGATTGGCTATTTGCAGGTTCGGCTCGTTATCTTTCTTGGGATCCTACTCACGCTTTGCAGTGGAACCATGGAGATCGCCCAACTCGTGATCGTGGGCCGCACCGCCAGCATTTTCGATTTCATCGCAAGCGCGTCCGGCACGTGGATCGGGCTTGTCGCGGGTCGATGCCTCAGAAGCTTATATTTTTACGCGATATCGCCGAAGGGTATCCCTCGGCGTTTGCCTTAGACGAACGCGCCACAATCAGAACGGTACATCGCTTCCGCATTGGTCGGAGCAAAGCCGGCGAGAAGATTCTTTAGAGCGCTCGAGGCGCGGAGTCGCGTTTATCGGCGCAAAGAAGGGAGGCCATCCCTAAGCAGGGATCGTTTCAGCGTCACTGACGATTTGCGCCGTCGTTGGAGTTCAACCGGCCCACGAGACCTTGGAGATGCTGATCAGGCGGTGCTCACCAAAGCAATCAACGCGGTGCGGCTGACGCTGCGGACTTTTTGTCGGGGCGACATATGAGCGCTAAGAGTAACCCGCAGTCCCCCTGCTTGCTTGCGTGCGTCTTGCTGTGGTCGCCTTGTTATTCTCTGGCGGCTGCGCACTCTTGCCGGTCGCGGGCCGCAAAGTTTGGACGTGGAAGACATTCGGTTCGGCGTGGGTGACTTGGTCAATGTGACAACATTCGGGTCAATGGCAGGAGGACTGTCCGCGGCGCAAGTGTGTGCCGCAGCGAGCATCGATATCCAGCGCACCATTGCACAAGCTGGTGCGCGCATCTCCGACCGATCGGTTATTGAGCGGCGCCCCGACATCGGACACGGACAAATACCTTCAAAAGTCTGGAGCAGGCGCCAAGGCGATCGAATCCTGCCACGGGCGTGCACCCGCCAAGCCGCAATCATAGTCAGCGAATGCGCTCAATTTGCCTCTAAATACCCTCGCCGGAACGAGGAATGGGCAGCCGCACAAATATGGGCAGCGCCAGTCGGTAAGCGCCCGGAATGGATAAATAAACGAAGGGAAGAGGGCTGTATGAGGGTCGCCTTGGATAGCAGAATAGCCGCGACGGTAAGGCGGTGGCTCGCATGGATGGGCCCCTATTCCGAACGAGCGCTTGGCGGCGTCTCCCAGCATTGGGCGTGGCGGTCGGTGTGCTCGCTCGCCGGTAAGGCTGCCGAGCGATGTGGCCGGTTGACCGCGAGGCTGTGGAAACTGGCGGTCGAGCTCGAAGGGGACCCTTCCCGGGTCGAACCTAGGGCGGGATCGACGGCTATGGAAGGATACCCGATCGGTCGTTCAAATCGTCGGCGCCGGACCAAGCCGGCTGAGATCACAACGGACACTCAGCCCGGCCGCTCCTCGGGCCTACGAGAAGGCGGAAGGGAATTCAGGCGGCCGGCGCCACGCCGTCTGAGTGCCAACGACCCCCGCACCCCGGCCCACGAGCATGCGCAGTATGGGGCGCGGATCCACAACACACAGAAAGAAGGCGAGCATGGTGCAACCAAGTTTATCGTTAGGCGAACCCGGCGCGGCGCGTGGCTGCTGACGCCGACCCTGGTGACGCAGATCGGCGTGGTGAAGACGGCCGGCGCGCGGTTCGTTACCGCCATTGTCCGGCCATCGCTTTGGCAAGCCGCCGTTCAGTGGTTCGCTCGCGCCGCGGCTTGCAATTTTTGGTGGGACCGCGGCGAAGCTCGCACACTATTTTAGGACAGCAGAGAGGACCTGCTGGGCCGTGATCGGTGCCGTAGCGGGAGTGGTTGGAAAGTGAAGGCGGCGTAATCTCCAGCTTGGTCCAACAAGCGATTCCGGCGTTGCAACGCCGGCGGAGATCACGCCATGAAGAGCCATAGCACGACGCCTTGCC
>JBKQHQ010000071.1:0-2632 GCA_052148715.1 Xanthobacteraceae bacterium
GACATTTATTCGATCGAGGATCTTGCGCAGCTCATCTACGACCTGAAAAACGTGAACCCGGAAGCGCGCATCGCCGTCAAGCTTGTCTCCGAAGTCGGCGTCGGCACCGTTGCTGCCGGCGTATCGAAAGCCCACGCGGACGTCGTCCTCATCTCCGGCGACACAGGCGGAACCTGCGCTTCACCGCTCAGTTCCATCATGCACGCCGGCCTGCCCTGGGAGCTCGGCCTCGCGGAAACCCAGCAGGTCCTCCTGCTCAACGATCTGCGCAGCCGCATCCGCGTGCAGACCGACGGCAAGCTCCAAACCGGCCGCGACGTCGTGATTGCTGCCCTGCTCGGCGCTGAAGAATTTGGCTTCGCCACAATGCCCCTTATTTCAATGGGCTGCATCATGATGCGCAAGTGTCACCTGAATACCTGTGCCGTCGGCATCGCCACCCAGGATCCCGTCCTGCGCGCGCGCTTCACAGGCACGCCCGAGAACGTCATCAACTTCTTCTTCATCGCCGAGCAGATGCGCCAGCACATGGCCAAACTCGGCTTCCGCACCGTCGATGAAATGGTCGGCCACGTCGAGAAGATCGACGCCACCCTCGCCGACGCTCACTGGAAAGCCAAGGGAATCGACCTCTCGTCGATCCTTTACTCGCCCGAGCTGCCTTCGCGCGTCGCTCGCCGTCGCACGACTTGTCAGGATCACGGCCTCGACCGCGCTCTCGACCACGCGCTCCTCTCAAAGGCCAAGCCCGCTGTCGATTCCAAGACACCAGTCACCGGAAGCTTCAACATTCGCAACGTGCATCGCACCGTCGGCGCAATGCTCGGCGGACAAATCGCCCGCCGCTACGGTTCTGATGGTTTGCCCGACGGCACCATCCACTTCAAGTTCCGCGGCTCCGCCGGCCAAAGCTTCGGCGCATTTGTCCCCACCGGCGTCACGCTCGAGCTCGAAGGCGACGCCAACGATTATCTTGGCAAGGGTCTCTCCGGCGGCCGCATCATCGCCTATCCGCCCAAGACCTCCAGCTTCCTGCCTGAGGAAAGCATTGTCGTTGGCAACGTCGTGCTCTACGGCGCGACAAGTGGCGAAGTCTTTCTCAACGGAATCGGCGGCGAGCGCTTCGCCGTACGCAACTCCGGCGCAACCGCTGTCGTCGAGGGCGTTGGCGACCACGGCTGCGAGTACATGACCAATGGCCTCGTCATCGTTCTCGGATCCACGGGCCGCAACTTTGCTGCCGGCATGAGCGGCGGCGTCGCTTACGTTTTCGACGACAAGGGTGACTTCTCCTCGCGCCGCTGCAACAAGGCCAGCGTGGATTTGGAGCCGGTAATCAACCCTGAAGACATTGAAAAAATTCAGGCGCTGCTCGCGCGCCATCGCGACCTCACCGGCAGCCCGCGCGCCGCATGGGTCCTCGAGCACTGGGCCGACGCGCAGCCGCAGTTCATCAAGGTCTTTCCGCACGAATATAAACGCGTTCTCGGCGTTGAGCGCGCCTCCGCCGTCTACGCAAGCCCGATTCTTGCGTCGCCTGTGATGGCAGTCGCAAAACCGGCGTAGGTCGCGCCGTAAGCGGCGCTCGACGTTTTGTAACAAGGGCACGGCTTTAGCCGGGCCAAAGAAACAAAATGAATTGACCGGGGCTTTAGCCCCTGGGAGCGAAATGGGTAAGGTCACAGGATTTCTCGAGATTCAGCGCGAGCAACTCACGCGCCGCAAGCCCGACGAGCGCATCAAGGACTGGTTCGAAATCTACGAGCCATTCCCTGAAGAAAAACAGCGCGAGCAGGGCGCCCGCTGCATGGATTGCGGTGTGCCCTTCTGTCACACCGGCTGCCCGGTCAACAATCTCATCCCCGACTGGAACGATCTCGTCTACAACAATCGTTGGGAAGCCGCCATTCGCCGCCTCCACTCGACGAACAATTTTCCCGAGTTCACCGGCCGCATCTGCCCTGCTCCCTGCGAAGCCGCATGCGTTCTCGGCATCAATCAGCCGCCCGTCTCCATCAAGCTCATCGAGCGCTCGATCGTCGACCGCGCATGGGACGAGGGCTTCATTCGCCCTGAGCCGCCCGAGCAGGCCACGGGCAAGCGTGTCGCGGTAGTGGGCAGTGGCCCCGCCGGCCTCGCCGCCGCACAGCAGCTCCGCCGCGCCGGCCACGCCGTCACCGTCTATGAAAAGAACGACCGTATCGGCGGCCTGATGCGCTACGGCATCCCGAATTTCAAGATGGAGAAGTACCTCATCGATCGCCGTCTCGATCAAATGCGGGCCGAGGGCGTCGAGTTCGTCCCCAACGCCCACATCGGCCGCGACATTCCCATCGACGCGCTCCGCCTCGACAACGACGCCGTCCTGCTGGCGGGGGGCGCCGAGCAGCCCCGCGATCTCCCCGTTCCCGGCCGCGAGTTGCAAGGTATCCACTTCGCCATGCAATTCCTCGGACGCGCGTCTCAAGTCTCCGCCGCGGGCAAGCGCGTCGTCATCATCGGCGGCGGCGATACCGGAGCCGATTGCCTGGGCACCTCTCACCGCCAGAAGCCCGTCGCCGTGCATCAATTCGAGCTTCTGCCGCAACCCCCGCCCGCGCGCGCCCCATCCACCCCCTGGCCTCTCTGGCCC
>JBKQHQ010000072.1:0-68503 GCA_052148715.1 Xanthobacteraceae bacterium
ACATCAAGCGCACGCTGCAAGGCCTTCCGGGCAAGGCGCTACTGTTCCTCGACACCTGCCACGCCGGGCAGGCGATGGCGAGCGGGACCCGGCGCGGCACGGTGGATGTGAACGCGCTGGTCAACGAACTGTCGGCGGCGGAGAACGGCGTCATCGCCTTTGCCTCCTCGACCGGACGCGAGGTCTCGATGGAGCGCGACGATTGGAAGAACGGGGCCTTCACCAAGGCGCTCGTGGAGGGGCTGGTGGAGGGCCGCGCCGATCTCCTGCACAAGGGCACGATCACGCTGGCGGAGCTCGATGCCTTCGTGGTGAACCGGGTGAAGGAGCTGACCGGCGGCACCCAGCATCCGGTGATGACGCGACCGCCGACGGTGCCCGACTTCGCCATTGCGCTCGTACGCACGCCGTAGCGCCGTTCATGGTCATCGCCCGATCCTGGTCGGCTCGTCGACCTCCTCGGCCTCGCCGGTCTCCCCGTGCACTTCCTCGCGAATGACCTTCTCGGTGATCTCGGATAGGTAGGCCACCAAGGCGGCACTCAGCTCCTGAAATTCCGGCCACAAGACCTGCTCGACGAAGCTCCTGGGCGCATCGATCATGATCGTTTGACGGTGCATCCGCCGATGGCGGTAGGGCCGCAGGCCATAGCGCCGGCATAACGCAATGAACAGCTGCCGCGACCAGACATCCGTAATCGAGAACTTCATCTCGATGGAGCTTTCCCTGCCTGCGGTTTGGCCGAGACGCTCGCGGATACGTTCGGCAGCCGCGCCCGCGGCCGCTTTCTCGCCGGCCGTTGCCGCGCCGGCAAACAAGGCTTCGATCTTACGCAGCTTCTCGCGAAGGATGTGCTCGGGTGTCATATGATTGCTCACCGCCGCTGAAGCTCAGGCCGCGACAGCATGCGTCTGCAGGCAGGTCGGGGTCTCAATCTAGCGCGGCGCCCTTCCGCAACGAGGATGCAGCCGGCCGCCGTCGGCCACCGCCAGCACCACGACGATCTCGTCGGGCCGCGGCGCGCCGGGCATCGACACGCTAATGGTGTCGAAATGGTCGAAAGACCAGGAATCATCTTTGTGGCTGAGCGGTACGTCGAGCGTGGCGGCGCACGCCGCGACCTTCACGTTTGATGGAATGACGGCTTTCCCACCGCCCACGGCGGCCCGCATCGGCTTGCCCAGCATCGGATGAATACAAGCGCCGCCGTGCTCGAACTCACCGTCGACGCCCACGATCGCGCCCTTGCCATACGACACCGGACTTCGCCGCAGTAGGCCAACAAGGTCAGGCATCAGTTGCTCGCCGATCGTCCGGCCGGCCTCGAACAGCTCGGTCAAATCCTCGACGTAGTGGCCGGCAAACGGGTTGCCGATAACCGCGAGCGCCACCGCGCGAACGATTGGATGGTCGGCGGTGCGGCCCATTTCCGAAGTGATGATGTCACGAACCAGCAACGTCTTGCGGATGTGCAGCATGAGATTCTCGCGCGGTTGGCATGCCTTTGGCGATGTTCCTCGCCAGCCTGCAGTCATGGGAGATGCTCGCGCGCGAGACAAGCCGAAATATCCGCCGGCCGCGTCGGTATTGCCGCGTGCACCGCGGCCTCCGAACGCGGAGGCCCAGCCAATCCTCTGCCTCACCAGGGAATTTTGTTGACAAGAGTGTGAACAAGGTCACGCCGAAGCGGTATCCAGCTAGGTTAGGCTGCCCGCCGGCCGTCACGACGTGCGCGAGGGCGAATGATCGCGTCGGTCGTCCCACATCTCGTAGAGAGCCAATGCCAATAGCAGTGCACCAACAACGATCGTATTCGCCTTGGCTGGTGGAGTCGTGACGCCCAACACCCATGGAGATACGATCAGCCATGCACCGAGGATGATGTTGATCCACTCCTCCCAGAGACGAAGGGTGTAAAACGTATAGAGCTCGCCAATAATCACCAGGAATCCGACCACTACGAGATTTTCCGTCGCCAGCGGATCATTGAACTGCAGCACCGACGACGAAGCGCATAGCCATATCCCGAGCAACAGGGTCGTCCAATCTTCCCATCCCTTTGGAGGAGAAAACGTTCCGATAGCCATCCTCTTCCTCCTCGCATACCCGTGGACCGTAATGAGCATACCCGCATTTTATGATATTATATTGCTCAAGTATCGGCTTATCCCCTTTGACTCGCATCAAAGACTGACCCGAGCGGCCTCAGTCAATTCGGGCGTGGGAGACAGCGTCATGGGGTCTGGCTCGCGCGGGGAAATGTCCCCCCCATCCGGGCGAGCGAGCTCGCGGTAGAGGTCCGTATATCGACCGGCCGCCCCATTCCAACTGAACTCCTGGCTAATGGCAATACGCTGCAGCTTGCGCCAGACCAGCGGCTGCTCGTGCAGCGACAGCGCGCGGCCAAGGCAATCCAACATCGCGCGAGCGCTGGCGTCCTGGAAGCCAAAGCCGTTCGCTGCTTCCCTGCGAATGCTCTGCTCATCCGCATCAACGATCGTGTCCAACAGCCCGCCGACATGCCGTACGACGGGAAGCGTGCCGTAACGCAGGGCATACAAGGGGGTCAGGCCACAGGGCTCGAAGCGAGACGGATGCAGCAGCACGTCGCCGCCAGCGTAGAAGCGATGCGCAAGCGCTTCCTCATACCCGATCCGCGCGCTCATGCGCCCCGGATAACCGCGCGCCGCGTCGCGCAGTCGAGTCTCCAGGATGGAGTCGCCCTGCCCGAGCAATGCGAGTTGGACGTCCTGTTCCAGCAACTCGGGGAGCGCATCCAACAGGATGTCACCCATCTTCTGGTGCGTAATCCGGCTGATCCAAACGACAAGTGGGATATCGGGCTCGACCGCGAGACCGAGCTCGCGCTGCAGTTCCGCTTTGCAGAGGCGTTTGCCCGAAAGGTCGTCGGCTCGATAGTTCGCGGCCAGATGGACATCGCGCGCCGGATCCCAGATGTGATAGTCCACGCCGTTGAGAATCCCGCTCAACTGCGCGGCCCGGTTACGCAATAGACCGTCGAGGCCGCAACCGTGCTCCGGGGTCAAAATTTCGCGGGCATAGGACGGGCTAACCGTCGTCAAACGATCGCTGAACTGGATGCCCGCCTTGAGAAAGGAGATCTGCCCGTGGAATTCGATCCCCTCGGGTGTGAAGAGCCCGGGGGGCAGGTCAAGGTCCGGCAACAGCGAGCTCGGGAACAGCCCTTGATAGGCCAGATTGTGGATGGTGAATAGGGTGGCCGGCCGCTCCTCGCCCGACGCGGCGAGCTGCACCGGCAACAGCCCGGCGTGCCAATCATTCGCGTGCACGACGTCCGCACGCCAGCCGGGCAGCAAGCCGCCAAGGGCAAGCCTTGCCGCCACCGCGCTGAAATGCGCGAACCGCGCCGCGTTGTCCGGCCAGTCGGAGCCATGCTCGTCCTGGTACGGAGTACCCGGCCGGTCGTAGAGCGCCGGACAGTCGACCAACCAGACCGGAAGGCGGCTGTCAGGCATGCGCGCCTCGATAAGCCGGGTGGTGAGGTCTCGATCCCCTGCCGTGAACTCGATCGCGACGCGGCTGTTCGAAGCGCGCGCCAGGGCTTGCGGATAGCCCGGCATGATGAGGTGAATATCGACACCGAGATCGAACAAAGCACGCGGCAATGCCCCGCTTACGTCGGCAAGGCCGCCGGTCTTTGCTAACGGATAGATCTCCGAGGAGGCGAAAAGAACGCGCATGAGCGCACCGGTGGGTAAGGTGACATAAAAGCGCTTATATGTGACAGGTCCAAGAACACGATCTCCCGACCCGGCGCCTTGACCTGCATCAAACACGACCACGTCGGCGGATGGGCCGGCTTTCCCTACGAAGGCGGCAAGGCTGCCTGGACCGGGCAGGATTGGGTAGACGGTCCGCCCCCCCCTCGAATAGATTCGAGCCGCTGTTGTCGCCGAGTCCGAAGGGGCGCGTGTCATGATTTTGGGTATGTCGACGTCCACGTTCACTGCGGTCCACGTCATTTTGAGTCTGATCGGGATCGTCACCGGGCTCATCGTGCTGTTCGGCATGCTCGGGGGCAAAAGACTCGACGGCCTGACGGCGATTTTTCTCGCCACCACGGTCTTGACGAGCGTGACCGGGTTCCTCTTTCACTCCGCGAGCTTTGGGCCGCCGCATGTGGTCGGCGTGATATCGCTTGTCGTGCTGGCGGTCGCGATCCTCGCGCTCTATGCCTATCACCTCGCGGGCGCTTGGCGCTGGGTCTACGTCGTCAGCGCCGTTCTGGCGCTCTATTTCAATGTCTTCGTCGGGGTCGTCCAAGCCTTCCAAAAGCTGCCCGCGCTGTCGGCGCTGGCCCCGACCCAATCCGAGCCGCCGTTCCTGGTCGCGCAGCTCGTCGTGCTGGCAGTGTTCGTTCTGCTCGGCATTGTGGCGGTGAAGAGCTTCCACCCGGACGCGAAAGCGCTCGCCTAGAGGTCCTCGCCAATGCCGGTAGCGGCCAGTGTCGCCGGCGATGCTGCCCTATCGCCTCGCGATGCCGCGTTGTGGGATTACGGGGAAACTCAATGGAACCAAGGCGTAACCCTTGATCGCCAGTGCCGGGGTGGACACACTAGACGGGCGAAAGCGCTGCCGGGCTCACGGCGACATTCGGAGTTGATCAATGCCAAGCGGCCGGCGACGCAGAATTGCCTGGGGTGCTCTCGCCCTTGTCGCGGTCATATCCTTCAGCGCCGCGTCGCAGTCGCAACCCGTGCAGATCCTGCAACTGGGCCTCCAACTCGTCGCGGCCATAACGAGCGCGGTCGATGGGGGTGACGCGGTCCGCTGGAAGAAGGAGACGACCGCCAAGCTCGATACCCTGATCAACCTGACGCCCAAGATGATCGACGATCTGAAGCAGCTGCGGATCGATGTCAGCAAGACGGTAGCCACGAGCTTTTCCGCGTTCGTCGAGAACATGCTCAAGGCTGACGTCAAGCAATTCGAGGTAAACCTGGCCGAGCTGAAAGAGTACCAGCAGCAAAACGAAGACTCGCGTACGCGCATCAACCAGCTGACGCACAACATCGAGCGCGACGTCTACACATCGGCCGAGTATGGGCCTGCCGTGTACCAGACCACGTTCACCGCCGTCGTGATCTTGCGCGCGGTCTATAAGTTCACCAACGTTCCGCGCGCGCACCAAACCGCGTTTTTTGCAACCATGGCGGACAAGTACACCGACTGGCTGAAGCCGGTCGAAGGCAACCCGGCCTACGTCAAGAACGAAGAGCAGGGCAAGCGCGAGCAGGCCCAGTCATCGATCAGCCATATTGTCGGCCCCGGCTCGCTGGACTTCACCGACTGGGGCTGCGTCTGGACGACGGTGGCCATATCGGGTGATCCGAAAAACGGCTTCCAGACGACCGCAAAATGGAACTCGACATGCGGTCTCAAGCTAAGAGTCCTCGAGAGTCGCTCGATCGCCGAGCGGCACAGGAACGAAATACAGAAGCAGCTCGACGATGCCCGAGCCGAATTCCTCATGCGCGACCGCAACGTCGCAAATATCGACGAAGTGATCCAACAGATCACGCGCTACCGCAACGCGCTCCGCGAGGCCGCGCAAGGCCGGCCGCTGAGCTAAGGCCGATCTCGCTCGAATCGACCACAGCATCAGCGTCGGGCGGGCAAAGGCGGCCCCAAGGTTTCCATTGATACACCGCGCTCGGTCCTCCGTGCCCACTCGGTTTGCCAAGGCATATGCGGTAACGTCTGATCGCGCGGGCGCGGCGGCACGAACACCGTGCCAACGGCCGAAACTCTCGGCCCCGATCTCATTGGAATGTCGCTAGTGTTATGGCTTTGGTTGATCGGGCGTCGCGGAGCTTGCCGAAAAGAATGCGAACCACACGACGATGCGCCTCAATGGCGCTGATCGCCGCTTGCGTCGCCGCTACAGGGGCGGTGCGGGCGCAGAACGCCTATCCGTCGCAGCTCGTGAAGGTCGTTGTTCCGGCGACCTCCGGCTCCACAACCGATATCTTGGCGCGAATTCTTGCCGACGCGCTTGCGCAGAAATGGAGCAAGCCGGTCGTGGTCGAAAACATCCCCGGCGGAGCGATGAATGTCGGCGCCGAGCGGGTCGCGCGCGCGGCCGGCGACGGCTACACGCTCTTCGTGGCCCCGCCCTCGCCGCTGACGATCAATCAGCTTCTCTACCACGATCTCGCATACGATCCGGAGAAGTTCGTTCCCATCACGCTGCTCGCCAAGGTGCCCAATGTCCTCGTCGCCCGCAGGGATTTGGCGGCAAAGTCCGTTCCTGAGCTCATTGCTTACGCCACGGCCAATCCGGGGAAGCTCACCTATGCGTCGCAAGGCGTCGGATCGACGGCGCATCTGTCGGCGAGCCAGTTCGAGGTCGAGGCCGGAATCCAGATGGTGCACGTGCCCTATCGCGGCGCGATGCCGGCCCTCAACGACATCATCGCCGGACATGTCGATTTGTTCTTCGACACGGCGACGACCTCAGTCCCCCTCTTTCAGAGCAGTCAGATCAAGATTCTGGCGGTTGCGGGTGCGCAACGCGCGCAAGCTTTGCCCGATGTGCCGACGATGCAGGAAGCCGGCCTGCCGGGCTTCCGCTCGATCACCTGGTTCGGCCTCGTCGCGCCGCCGGGCGTGCCGTCGCGGCTGATCGCACGCATCAACCGCGACGCGGTCGAGGTCCTCACCAGCAAGAGCGTGAGCGACAAGCTGCGCGCGCTTCGCCTCGAGCCGGGCGCAACCACGCCGGAGGAAACCGCCGATTTCTTTGCCGCGGAGACGAAGTTGTGGGCCAAGGTGATCAAGGAAGCGAATATCACGGCGCCATGACGGGAGTCGGCCTGGCAAGTCAGCGCGAAAGCAAATGCCCCGCAGCTAGGGCACGAACAGATTGGCGCAGTGTCCGGGCTCGCGGGGCGTCGCCGCAATGGCGCCGCCGCGCGCGATGCACTGGTCCGGCGGCAGCTCGGAACGGTTCTCCACATGGTCCACCAGCAGCTCAAACGCGCGCTGCGCATGCGGCTGAATAAGCTCGAGCTGCGGCAGCACGTCTTTGTACGCCTCGATGTGGTTGCCGTTCTGCACCTCGTAAAGACGGTAGGCCGGACCACGCGGGCGCCGGTCATCGTTACGCCCCTCGCCCGCCGTCCATGCGGCGGCCACGCTGCGCGCGTAAGCGCGGGCGTGATCATTGATGGGCAGCAGCGCGTCCATCGTTCCGGCAACGGTGATCAGGGGCCGGCGGATGGCGCCGCTCGTCGTGATCGCGGCAACGTTGGCGCCCACGTCGGACACCGACATTCGGGCGATGTAATTGTAGGTTCCGATCCCCGATCCGTAGGTGTTGTAGGTCGGGTCGAGCCGCTTCTGCCATTGGCAGAGCGTAACCTCCCAGAACTGGCTGTAGTTGAGCGCCCATAGCGAATTGGACCCGGCCACGAGGTCCGGCGGATAGCCGGCCGCGATGATATTCTTGGCGGCGTCGCTTTGCGGGTTCGACGCCGAGGCCAGGTAGTCCGGGAAATTGAGGATCGCCGCTGGAAGCGTGCTCAACAGGTTCGGCGCGACCGGATCGACGAACGTTCCCTCCCAGTCCACGCCGCCATCAAATAGCTCGGGCGCCGCCTCGACGGCCCGGCGCACCTGGTAGCCGCCATTCGATGTTCCGACCGCGTAGGTGTAGCGCGCCTCGCGGCCGTAGTGGGCGGACAGGGCGTGCCGGGCGAGACGCGCCGCCCTGATCATGAATTCGGTCCAACGCGTGAATAGACTAGCCGGGTCGTTATCGTAGAAGTGCACGAAGATTTGCGAAGACGGATTGAGGCGACACCCCAACGGATCGGCGGCGCTCGCGACGAACAGATTGTAGGTGCCCTTGTTCTGGGAAACGTAAGCATAACCCTTCTGCAGGACAAAATCGCTCCAGACGAAATCTCCGTTGAACTCGCTGCGCGTCCCCGATGCGCCGGCGACGACGAGCTTGCCGTTCCAGTCATCCGGCAAGCGAAGCAGAAGCCGCGCCTCGCCGGCCGGATCATCAGCAATGCGGCCCTGCAGCTGGACACCGGGCACGGCCGTCGCGATCGGCGTGCGGTTCGGCGCGCTCGGCGAGATGGTGTCGCGGTCCTTGCGCGGCGTGAAGGCGCCCGCGGGCAGCCCAGGCAGCGAGTTGTCCGCCGGCGTCGTTGCCGGATTGTTGGTCGTCAGATCCGCGCTGACGACGCAGGTGGCATCGACCACCCGATCGCCGAGCGCGCGCAACAGCCGATCGCAATCGGCCGCAGATGCCGATGCGCTTGCTCCCAACGCGTCCAACAGGAGGAACGCTGCTACCGTGTATACGTGTTTCGTGAGCACCATGACCGAGCTCGCCTCTGACCTGCCACGTAAAACGCCTCGATGCCCGCCTGTCACAGTGTGCCCCGACGCAAGAGGCCAAGGCAAGGGTGCTGGCGTACGGTGGGCCTGCCGATATATCGGCCGGCCGCGCTCTTTTCGGCCGGCCGCGCTCTTTAGTGCATGCCGGCGCCAATGGCCGCGGCTGGAAAAGCCAAGGAAGAGGCACCGGCGGCATCCCTCTGTGTCAAAAGCAGCTGTCCGGCACAAGTTCCGGTGCCGTCGAGCCGAGTTTAGGTGGGCAACTTTCCTGAAAATCTCCGCGCACCCCCTCGCGGCCCAGCAGCGAACCGGGCCCCCGCGATTTCGGCGTGCCGCGTGCGTTATCCGCCATTTCCAGACAGGTCAAAATCTCGACGTAGCTTGCCAGCCCCACCGAGGTTGCCGTTTGCAGGCAGGATGATCGGTCGGCCGGTGCATAGCGCGCCCATTCCAAGGCGAGCTGCAACTTCGCCTTCTGCTCGAGGGCAAGGCAGTTCTTCCGATCTTTCTCTTCCACGTCGCCGGCGCGCGCGGACGCCGTGCAGATTCGGTTCACATCCAATTCGGGGATACGATCGACCACCGGTGTAACCAAATAAGCTGCGCAAAGCAGCGCCGCGAACCGAATGAGCATTTTGTCACTCCAACCGAAGGCATCCGAGGACGCGCGAACGGTGCGCTGCCCGTTAGGAGGGAACGGACAGCACCCCAGCTTCGTCGTCGTCACATTGTCAGACGGAAGACGGCAAGACCGGGGCCGGAAGGACCACGCGTGGCGCTGAGCCGGTGTTTTGATACCTATCCGCTTCCCAAGCGGCTCCTTGCCACCTCGTTGAAGAAGCAGGCGATCGGGCCCGATCGTCCGAGCTCAACACATTGCTCCGGCCGCGGCCACTCAAGTTGTAATCGGGGCTATTGATCCCCGCGACCCAGCCGAGTCCCGCCGTCCTCTACGACGCGACAGACAACGAAGCTTCCGCAGCCGAATTGCCGTCGCGACAGTGCCGCACAAATCCGTCAGGGCACCGAATAGTTCACCGGCAGCCACACATAGCCCTTGCCGGCCTCGTGGATGTGGCCGAGGCCCGGGAAGGACAGATGGGCGGCAGCCACGAGCTCGCCCTCATCGGCAACGTCGGCGAAGATCTTCTTGCGTTGCGCCAGGGCGGCCTTGGGGTCGGTATCGAAGTGGATGGTCACCGACGGATCGGGAAATTGCACCGCCGCGACGTGGATAAGATCACCCCAGACGATGAGCTTCTGACCTTTGCTCTCGACCAGATAGACCGTGTGTCCAGTCGTGTGCCCGTGGGCGGCAACCGCCTTGATCCCGTCGACCAGGCTGGTATCGCCGTCGAACGGCTTGAACTTGCCAGCCTTGACGTAGGGATTGAGCGACGCCTGGGCGCCCTGGAAGAAGCCCTTGTCGTCGGCCGAAGCCTTGTCGAGATTGGCCTGGCTCAGCCAAAAATCGGCATCGCGCTGGTCGGCGCGCACCACGGCATTGGGAAAGGCCAGCTGGTCGCCCGCCATCAGCCCGCCGATGTGGTCGGGGTGCATGTGGGTGATGTAGACCTCGTCGACCTGCTCGGGCTGATATCCGGCGGCCTTGAGATTGCTCACCAGCTTGCCCAAGGTCGGCCCGAACAGCTTGCCGGCGCCGGTATCAATCAATATCAGCTTGCCGCCGGTATTGATCAGGAAGCCGTTCACCGAGGTCTCGAGGGGGAGCGTGAGATAGGCATAGGCGAGATCACGTTTGACGGCGGCCGGCTTGACGTTCGTGAGCAGTTTATCCATCGGCAGCCCGACGGTGCCGTCCGACAGCGCGGTGACCTCGAAGTCACCGAGCATCACTCGGTAGTAACCCGGCGCCTGTGTCTTGACGATTGGGGCGGCCGCAAAGGCGCCGGTCGGCAAAAAGATGCCGGCGGTAGCAACAAGGACCACGATCGCACTGGCGCGTAGAAGCTGACTTAAGCGCATGAGCATTTCCTCCTCCCTCGACATTGCTGAAGCTGTCGATTCCGTACGCCCATCCTAGGGCGAAACATGGCTCATAGGGAAGTCCGCGTGGGCAGACGCTGCAAGGCTTCCGTTTTCTCCCACGCGGTACCGAAATCGCGATAGAGCGATTCGGCTGGTCGCCCGCACCAAGGCCTGACGCGAACCTGCGGCAGCCACGTGTTTCCAGCGCTCATCGGGAGTTACCTTAGGCGCTCCCAGCACGCATGCTCTTCACGAGCTCCTCCGCTTCCCTTCTTGATTCTCCGCTGCGCGCGTACTGCATGAACACATCGAGGGAAGTGCCAAAGTCTCGCTTTGGCAAAGGCTCGTCTTCACGCATCGCCTTGTCCAGCCAGTCGAAGACGAGGGCCTGCATCGGGGCCAAGGCCCCGATTTGGCAGTGGCTCGCCGCCCAGCCCTCGTCGAATCCGAACATCCGGATCGTAACGGGGCCAGAGAGATCTTTTATGAACCGAAGGGCGCTCAAGCCCACTCGCTCGTTGCTTTGCGCGAGCTCCGCCTCGCCGTACAGCACCAAGAGTGGGCAGCGAATCTTGGGAGCCAGATCCTTGATATTGTACGGCCGCCAACTTTCGACAATCTCGTGCGGCTTGGAAACGCCCAGCATCCACCTGAAGCGGTTGGTAAGCCCGCGCAGTTGCGGGCTCATTTTCTCCAGCAACGTGAACACGATATCGAACATGCGCGGTGGCGCGTTCTGGAGCACGCGAGGCCAGACGGCATGCCAAGCTTCATACACATCGACGACAAGGCCGTCACAGACGCAGGCGCGCAGGCGCTCCTCGAATGCGGCCGTGCGCGCGGCCAGAAGCGATCCCAACGAAGGACCGTACAACGCGATCTGGTCCGGGTCCACGTCATCGCGCCGCACGAGATAGTCCACGACCGCTTTCACCGGCGCCTCGTAGTCCCGCCGCATCAACAATCCAGGGTTCAATTGGAGGGCGCTCCACTGCCCCGGCCCCTCGAAAGTCATGCAGTTCCAGCCCCGTGCTGCCGCCGCAAATCCGAGCCAGTGAACCATTTCCTCATTGGTGGAATCGCCGCCATTGAGGACGAGCAACGTAGGGTGTTTGGATTGACCGGCGGACAGGAAATATCCCGGCAAGCGGGCATCGCCGAATGGAATGTTGACGACCTCGATTTGCGGCGAAAACAGTCTCGCTGCCTTATGAAAGCATTCACGACTTGACGTCAGGTAGCGATCGAGACGAACGTCCGTGTGGGGCAGTGAGAACATGGCTGCCCGGTAATAGTTGCTCGCCCGCAGATACGCCTGGCGGGCCGTTACGGTCTGTCCGGATCGCGTCGCTCGATCGGCAATCCGATATACGTTTTCCGCAATGCCCGCCCATTCCCGAATCCAGCTTTCGTCGTCGCTCTGCCTGATCCTCTCGGCGACAAGGAGGCATTCATTGATTTCGGCCCCTCCCGTCCCCGCGACCATCAGCGTCCGCACGAAATTGAATGCGGATGTTCCGACATCCATCGTCTTCCTGCCAAAATCGAGCTTCATGGCATTTCCCCCGCCTCCGATGCTGTGGCTCCGGAAGCATGCCGCATAAAGGGCGGCGCCGCCGTTCAGCAGCGGCGCGGCATCTGGAAGCGTCCAGACCTGTCATTGAGACACGTCCCCGGCCCCTCGGGTTCTGCGGCACGGAGCCGAGGCGCCGCCCTCGATCCTCATGCCGCTGCCCGTGCGCGGCGAGGACCCCTATCCGAGCGCAGGCCCAGTCGCGGCTCGGCGATCAATTCGCAGATAGCGCGCCACCGATCGCCACGCGGTTCCTATCGTTCGGCTTTCGCCCGGACCTTGGTGGCGGTCGGTCCGGTATCGCCCATTGCTTCGACATAAAAGACCTCGTCGCCGCGCCGGAGGCGGTCGAAATCGCCGGTCAATACGCTGTTGCGGTGGAAATAAAGAAGCCCGCCCTGCATCGTGACCAAAAACCCGAAATCCTCGTCGGGCGTCAGCTCGGCGATCTGACCGAGAACCTGGTTCTCGGCGTCATGATGCGCCTCCTTGCTGCGCCCGTCGCGCCTGTCCTTCAGCGCGACCAGCTGGTCCTCGGCAATGCGGAACGCCTCGTTGATGGCCTTGCGCAGATCAGGCCGCTGATATTTTTGCTGCAGGTGATCGGGCTCGTGGCTTACGACGATATGCTTGTGGCCGGGAATTCCGAGATCGATATGCACCACCGGCGGGATCGTGCCGTGGCCATTGTCGGCACGCTGCTCGACCCGGACCCGGCAAGTGATGAGCCGATCAAAAATCTTTTCCAGCTTGGCAATACGGCCCCGAATTTCCTGCTCCGCCCAATCCTGAGGCTCCAGATTGTGGAAAGCGATCTCGACGGGTACCTGCATGATGGCGACCTGCTTGGTTACTTTCCCGCGGGAGAAGAACGCACTTTGTGGCGACGCACAAATCGGCGCGCCCGTTCCATCGGACGGGCTACTTTGCGCCAATATCAATCGCACGGCGGATAGGCGTGGCGCACGCCTCGGTAATCCTCGACCGCAAAGGGATGCGCGTCGGTACCGTCGCCTGACAGGTAATTGGGGCCGATCGGAGACTTGCCCTTCCCTCCGGGGATATCGAGCACGTAAGTGGGTTGGCAGAGACCCGAGAGGCGTCCGCGCAATTCCCGCATCGCGCTCTGTCCGGCGGCGATGGTGGTGCGAAAATGCGCCGTCCCCGGCGCCAGATCGCCGTGATGCAGATAGTACGGCTTGATCCGGGTTTCGACGAAGGCCCGCATGAGATCGGCGAGGATGCCGGGATCGTCGTTGACCCCGCGCAGCAACACCGACTGACTCAGCATCGGGATACCGGCGTCGACAATGCGCGCGCAAGCGGACCGCGCCGCGGCCGTCAGTTCGCGCGGGTGATTGGCATGGACGACCACGTAGGTCGGCTTGCTCTCGGCGCGCAGCGCAGCGACCAGTTCGGGTGTGACGGCGTCAGGATCGACCACCGGCACGCGCGTGTGCACCCGGATCACCTTGACGTGGGCGATGGCGGCGAGCGCGGCGATCACCCCACGCAACCGCTTCGCCGACAGCACCAACGGATCGCCGCCGCTGAGAATGACCTCCCAGATCTCTGGATGCCGCCGGATATAGGCGAGCGCCGCCCGCAGCGCCGCGGGCGACAGGGCCCCCTCCCCCGGCCCGACCATTTCGCGGCGAAAGCAGAAGCGGCAATAGACGGCACAGACGTTGACCAATTTTAGGAGGACACGGTCCGGATACCGATGGACGAGGCCCTCAACCGGACTGTGCGGATCGTCGCCGATCGGATCGACCGACTCGTGCCGAGCGCGCCGCAGTTCCGCCGTATCGGGAACGAATTGGCGGGCGATCGGATCATGCGGATCGGCGGGATTTATTAGCTCCGCCATCGCCGGCGTGATCGCCACCGCGTAGCGCGCGGCCACGCGCTCGAGATCAACCGCGCGCCGGTCGTTCGGCATTCCGTGCTCGATCAGCTCCGCGGCGCCGCGCAAGCTTCTTTCCGGCTTCATGTCGCCATCCTTCCAGGCTGCAACCTGCCCTATGACCGCTCCGGTATCGGCGTCCACAGCACCTGCTCGATATGCGAGGCGCCAGCGGCGAGCATCACCAGCCGATCGAAGCCGAGCGCAACCCCGCTGGCCGGCGGCATCCACGCAAGCGCCGCAAGGAAATCTTCATCGAGCGGATAGCGCTCCCCGTAGCGTGCTTCCTTAATGTCCATCTCCGCCGACAAGCGGCGCCGCTGCTCAACCGGGTCCGTGAGCTCGCCGAATCCGTTCGCGATCTCGACCCCGCAAACGTAAAGCTCGAACCGTTCGGCGACGCGCTTATCGCGTGCGGTCGGCCTGGCCAAGGCCGAGAGCGCGGCCGGATATTCGCAGAGGATCGTCGCCCGCTCCAGGCCCAGACGGGGCTCGATGCGCTCGACCAAGACGCGGCTGAAGATATCGGCGAAGCTGTCGTCAGCGGCAAGACGGATGCCCGCGCGCGTGGCCGCTGTCGCGAACAGCTGCCGGTCCGGCTCGCCGCCGGGCATGGCCGCCATGAGGTCGATCCCGGCGAAGTGGTCGAACGCTTCCGTTACGGTGACGCGCTCGGCCGGCGCGAACGGATCGGCGCTGCGGCCGCGATAAGCAAATTGCTTCGCCCCTACCGTCGCGCCCGCCACCGCCGTCAGCGCGGCGCAGTCCTGCATCAGGACCTCGTAGCTCTCGCCCGCCCGGTACCATTCGAGCAGAGTGAACTCGGGATGGTGCAAGGGCCCCCGCTCCCGATTGCGAAACACCCGGGCGACGTCGAAAATCCGCTGCTCCCCGGCCGCCAACAGCTTCTTGCAGGCGAATTCCGGCGAGGTGCGCAGATAGAGCGACGCGCGGCTCCCATCGGGCGCGACGAGCTCGGTGCCGAATGCATGCAGGTGGGCCTCGTTCCCTGGCGAGTCTTGGAGCGCCGCCGTCTCCACCTCGATGAAATCGCGCTCCGCAAACCAAAGGCGCAAAGCCTGAAGGATTCGCGCCCGCGCCAGCAGGAAGGGGCGCCGGTCGGCGTGCCTGTCGGGGGACCAAAACGGCGAGGCAGCCGTCATTCGGCGCCCGAACGGACGGGCTCGACGATCGAGGAAGTCGAGGAAATCACTGGCGATCCGCCTCAAGATCAGTATGGTGCACGCGCCATTGCCGCGCCGCACAGGTTCCAGGGAATGGCCGGCCGCGCAAGATCGAGGAAAATATTCCGTGAAAGTCATCGCCAGCACGCTTCGGAAGGGCAATATCGTCGATCTCGAGGGTCGGCTCTATGTCGTCCTGAGCGCGGAGAACATCCATCCCGGCAAGGGAACCCCGGTTACTCAGCTCGACATGCGCCGGATCAGCGACGGCGTAAAGATTTCGCAGCGCTACAAGACCACCGAGCAGGTCGAGCGCGCCCACGTCGAGGACCGGGAATACCAATACCTCTACGAGGACGGCGACGGCTTCCATTTCATGAATATGGACAGCTACGAGCAGATCAGCGCGCAGACTGACATCATCGGCGATCTGGCGGCCTATCTGCAGCCGGAAATGAAGGTGAAGCTGAGCGTCCATGAAGGCGTGGTGGTCGCCATCGAGCTGCCGCCGCGCGCGATCCTGGAGGTCGTGGAAACCGAGCCGACGGTCAAGGGCCAGACCGCTTCTTCATCCTACAAGCCGGCGGTGCTGTCGAACGGTATTCGCACCATGGTACCCCCGCACATCGCCCCCGGCACCCGCATCGTGGTGATGACGACCGACGGCTCGTACGTCGAGCGCGCCAAGGATTAACGCCAGCGCCGAGGCTCTGGCGCCCGGTCCGCTGCGCGTCATTCCGGGGCGCCGCTAAGCGGCGAAGCGGAATCCATTACCCTGCCTGTGATCATGGACACCGGGCGCGAGCCTCGCTCGCGTCCCGGAATGAGCGCCGAGTGTTAAAGTCAGCACACCTGCCTGCCTGCTGAAAGATGTCTTCTGAAAATCAGGGCAAATACCGACCGTAGTTAAGCGTCTGGATGCATCCCCGCGCGCGGGCGACGATGCTGCCTCTTCCCCGCTTTGATTCTCTCGCGCTTAAGCTCGGTTGGTGGAGACGCGGATGCCGACGATTCTCGTCATCGATGACGATATTGCGACCCGCACCGTTATCGAGCTGATCCTGAAGCAAAAACAATTCGGCGTAGCTGTTGCCTCCGACGGTTACACTGGCCTCAATCTGTTCGAGACCGGCCGCTTCGATGCCGTCATCGTCGACATGTACATGCCCGGGATGGACGGCCTCGCGACGACGCGGGAATTGCGTCGCGTCGACCGGTCGATCCCGATCGTCGTAATGTCGGGGCACGCTTTCACCGGCAGCCCCGATTTCCTAGGCATGGCCGTCAAGCTCGGCGCCACCTGCGGGCTGCAGAAGCCGTTCCGCGCCGATGATCTTCTACGTGCGATCGAGCGCTGCCTGCTGGGACCAGCCCCGGCGCTTCCCCCTCGGGAAGCCGACCCCGCCGGCGGCAAACGCGTCGCTTGACCTGATCATTCCGCGGAGCGGGTGGCGGATATAGCGGGCCCGCGCAGTACGCACGGCCACGATCTCTCTAAACCGTTATAATGTGTTCCGGTCGGCGGTCCGCTCGTGCCGCCGCGTGTAGCGAACGCATTGTAACCGTTGTCGCAGCTGGCAATTCCGATCACCGCTTCGAATGGTGGAAGCCGATGCTCCAGTACAGCTACCGACCGCACTTTCCGCCGACGTCGCGCACACGAACCGGCGCCGATCAAAGCTGGATCGATTACTTGCCGATCACCGAGCGGCCGCCCCTTGTCTGGCCCGGCAACGCGCGGATCGCGGTGATGATTTGCCCGAATGTTCTCTATTACGAATTGACGCCGCCGCCAGACCCTTGGATCAATGCCTGGGCGCGGATGACGCCGGACGTGATGATGTATGGACGTCAGGAGTTCGGCGGCCGCGTGGGCTTCTGGCGGCTGATCGAGATTCTTGACAAGCACCCGCTGCCCTGCACGGCCGTGCTCAACATCGCGGCGCTGACGAAATTTCCCGATGTCTGCACCGCCTTGGTTGAGCGGAAATGGGACATTCTTGGGCACGGCATGTACAATACCCGCTTCATCTGCGGCTATACCGAGGACCAGGAACGCGCCTATTACCGAGAGATGCTGCGGATCACCCGCGAATTGACCGGCGTCGAGATGAAAGGAATGGGCGGTCCGGGCCCGCAAGCCGCCACTGAAAACACACCCGATCTGCTGGCTGAGGCCGGCTTTCTCTATTACGCGGACCTCTTCCACGACGATCAGCCGTTTCCCCTGCGCGTGCGGTCGGGAAAGCTCATTTCGATGCCCTATTCGGTCGAGGTCAACGACGTGCCGATCCTCTCGACCGCCTACGAAGGCGACGAGTTCCTCAATATCGTGAGGCGGCAATTCGACCGGCTCTACTCCGAGAGAGGCCGCGTCATGTGCGTCACCCTCCACCCCGCCGTCATCGGACAAGCGCAGCGCGCCAAATATGTCGATCTCGCACTGCAATATCTAAGATCGTTTCCAGATGTCTGGTTTGCCACCGGTCGGCAGATCGCGGAGCACTACATGGCTCACTGCTTCGACGCCGTGGTTGAGCGGATTAATACCTGGCAGGGAGCGAAGCGATGAACGATTGCGACCGCGTGTACCACGAGGACTCGATGATCTTGGGCCGGCCGCCGCTCGCTTGGCCCGAGGGCCATCGCGTTGCGTTTTTGATCGTGGTGAGCGCCGAATATTACGAGCTGCAACCACCCGAGGAAGCGTTCATTCCGCCCAATCTGCCAGGCGGATTCGGGCGCGCGCCTTATCCGGACGTGCGCGCCTTCTCGCAGCGCGAGTATGGAAACCGCGTTGGTGTCTTCCGGGTGATCGAGGCGCTGGACCGGTACAAAATGCCGGCGACGGCCGCCGTGGACGCAAACGTCGCCACCAGATACCCGTATCTGATCGATCAGTTCCGCCGCCGGGACTGGGAGATTGCCGGTCATGGCCACAGCCTGACGCAGGTAATCTCGAACAGGATGTCGGAAGAGCAAGAACGCCAACATATCCGAGCCTCGTTGGACGCGGTCGAGAAGGCCTGCGGCACTCGGCCGCTTGGCTGGCACGGCCCGGAATACGGCGAATCCGAGCGCACCCCGGCCATTCTGGCCGAACTCGGCGTGCGCTATGTCCTCGACTGGCCCAACGACGAGCAGCCCTATCTAATGAACACGCCGTCGGGCTCGATCGTCTCGATACCGATGGCGCTCGAGCTCGACGATGTCGTGAGCAATTATCAGCGCCGGATCAGCATGCAGCGTTGGCGGCAGGCGGTGGGCGAGGCGCTCGACCAATTGTCGTCGGACAGCACCGCCGGCGGCCGCCACCTCGCTCTCAACCTGCATCCCTGGCTCATTGGCCATCCGCATCGTATCGGCTATCTCGAGGACGTGCTCGATGACGTGCGTAAGCGCGACGGAGTGTGGATCACGACGGCGGGCAGCGTCGCTTCCTATTTTCGCAGCCAGCGTCCCGTCTGACCGCTCAGAGCTTCGGCACAACCCGATCACCGATGATGGCGGCGATCGCGGCAACGGCTCCCAGCAAAACCGCGTCCTTGCCCCATGAGGTGAACAAGGTCACGCCGAATGGCACGCCGCCTGCGTCCGTGCCGACAGGGATCGCAAGAACGGGCGCGCCGGCTTTGCCGGTGCACTTGGCGGCTGCGCTCATCGGCGCGATCAATGCGTCCGCGTCTGAGTATTGCAAGGCCGCATCGATGCCGGCCTGGCGGCTAAGCGCAATGTCGCGCCTACGATCGGCGCGGTAGTGCGGATTTTCCAGGCCGTCGGTCTGCGATGCGGCGATCAAGAGCGATTGCCCGTAGGGAATCGCCTCGCGATGCTCCTCGTTCCACTTGATCAAGGCTTCGATCGAGCCGATGCCGCAGGGGCGATCGTTATCCTCCAGAAACGCATTCAGCGCGGCCTTGAACTCGGTGCGAAAGACCGACGAGCGCACGTCGTGCAGTTGCTCGGCCGACGGCAGATCACATGGATCGACGATGGTAACCCCGGCTTTCGCCAGCTCGGAGATCGCAGCCTCAAAGCACGGCATGACGCCCGCAAAATCCGTGCGGTCCGCTATCGTGCGCCGCGGGACACCGAGGCGGATGCTATGCGGAGTCCTCGCCGGGACCGCGGCAGGTCGATCGAGCGCGACGCTTAGGGTTGCGCCGTCGCGGCAATCGGCGCCGCCGATGACGGACAAAAGCACCGCCGCGTCTTCCAACGAGCGGGCCAATGGACCGGGCGAATCCTGGCTTGGCACGAGCGGCACCACACCCGCCCGGCTCACCATGCCGACGCTCGGCTTGAAGCCGAAAACCGACGACACGCAGGCTGGGGTCTGAATCGAATTCTGCGTTTCGCTCCCGAGAGCGATCGGAGCGAGCGCCGCGGCAACCGCGGCCGCCGAACCGACGCTCGAGCCGAGCCCGCGCCCATACCCCTCCTTCCCGTGCGGATTTCGCACCATGCCCCCGGCGCCGCTGAAGCCCGACGGCATGAGGTCAGACACGTAGTCGGCGAACTCCGTTAAATTGGTCTTGCCCAGAATGACGGCACCTGCCTCCCGCAGGCGGCGCACCAAAGTCGCGTCCCGCCGGGGTACGAAATTCAACAGCGCAGCAGCTCCCGCCGTCGCTGTCATTCCGTCGCCGGTTAGAATGTTGTCCTTCAGCAGGACGGGAATTCCGTGCAGCGGGCCGCGATCGCGACCCGCCGCCAATTCGTCATCAAGGCGGCGGGCAACCTCGAGCACATCGGGGAGCACGATGCGGACGGCGTTGAGAGCAGGACCGGAGCGGTTGAACGCCTCGATGCGGGCTAGATACCAGGCCGCGATCTCCCGGATCGAGACTTTCTTTGTCCCGACGGCCCGGCGTATCGCCGCGACCGATCCCCCAAGAAGAACATCTTCCAATCCCCTCTCCCACTCTTCAGCTCCGGCGGCCACCCGCGTATCGCGGCGCAACCCGTTGCGCATCTGAAAGCAATCCGCAAGCTCCCGGCGCCCCTACTCGGCCGCCAAAGCCGGATGCCTCTGCTCATGCTCCTCCTGCCATTTGACGACCTCCTGCCACGGAAGGTTCGCCGGCATATTGAAGGAACCGGCCCGGTGGTTGAAATCGAGCGACGGGTCGTGCGCCGGCAGGGGCTTGCCTTCATCCATCTCCTCCAGCTTCTTCAACAGCAAGCGGCGATAGAAGATAACCGCCTTGTCGCTCGTGCCCAGATGCTCCTTGGTACGGTCATAGAGCGGACCCATGCTTTCCTGCACCGCGCGATCCTGGATCGACGCACCGAGAACGCCGGAAAAATTCCCCCGCTTCATGCGCTCGCGATCCTGCAGATGCATGTTCTCCAGGGTGTGCACGGTCTTGTAGTCCGGTGGCGAGGTCCTGTGACCCCAATTGGCATAAATCGCCTCGACATCGAGCGGCCGGTCCGGATCGAAATGAATATAGAAGGTATAGCAGCTGTAATCGTCGATCGGATGCCAAGCCTTGAACAGCCGCGATTCGTGTGGACCCGTCGCAATGTAGCAATAGAACGGCGCGATCCATTCGGTCGAGCGGACATATTTGAGATCGGGATCGTTGGTGGTCCGGATCGCGCCGACGCGCATCAAATAAGGCGTCTCCTCGCATTCAATGGCCGGCGAACCGTCCGACATGAGAGCGGCGATGGATCTCCAGCCGGCGCCAGACCAGCTTGCGTGGTCACCAAGCTCGAAGTCGCGATGCAGGTAATTGGGATGCGCCGGATCGAGATCGCCCTCGACGCCCTGCAGATAATTGGTGGCCTGGTGCATCTTCACCACTAGGAGGTGGCTCTCCGGCAGATCGAGCCACGGAAATTTCGGGAATGGCGGCTCCAGCTCGCGCGGGCCCATATAGGTCCACAGCAATCCGCCGGCCTCGCGCACGGGATAAGAGGGGTGCGCGAGTTTCTTGGCGAAGGTGCGTGCCGCCGGCTCGGGCGGCGATTCCAGAACGAGGCCGACGCATCCCATCTTCCAGCCATGATAAAGACAGCGCAGTCCGCCTTCCTCGTTGCGCCCGTAAGCCAAGGATGCGCCGCGATGCGGGCAGAACTCACCGAGCAGCCCGGGCTTGCCGCCGGGGTCGCGGAACGCTACCAGCGCCTCGCCCAGCAGCCGCACCCGCACCGGCGCGCCGCCAGCCTCGGGGAACTGCTCGAGCTTGGCGGCGGGAAGCCAATAGCGACGCATGAAACGCCCCATCGGCGTTCCGGGGCCCACCTGCGTCAACGCCATATTTTCTTCATGTCTCAGCATCGCTCATCTCCTCGCGCACGCCTGCCGACCTCGCTTGCGTCTTGGGCGCCCGTTCCGACGGATTCGAGCAAAAGTGCCGCGCCCGCCGCCGTCAGCGAGCCGGCGCTAGGATGCCGCCTCGTCGCACGCGGCTGCCCGACCGATATACAACATCCCGTCGCGCGCCTGAACCGGATAGGTCGTGAGCGGGATCTGGCAGGGAGACGCCGTGGCCACCCCCGTGCGAATGTCGAACGCTCCAAAATGCCAGCCGCATTCGATGGTGTACCCGTCGAGCGCCCCATCTTCGCTCAATGAGGCCTGTCCGTGTGTGCAAGTATCGGCCGTGGCAAAGAACGTGCCCGCGACATGATAAACTGCTAGCTGTTCGTAGCCTGGCGGCTGCAACTTGCGCATCTCGCCCGGCGGCACGTCTTCAACCCGGCAGAGGGGAAGCAGCCCTGCGACATCCTTAGCCATTCGGGCCCAGCCCTCCATGACTAAACTATTTGCTAAACGATTCTATTGCCTTTTGCAAATAATTGTTCAAGAATCATGCGGCGGCAGGCTTCCCCGGAGCCGCCGAATGTCGGCGTGTCTTCGGGGAGGGGAGAGCTTGCCATGCACGCAGCGCGCGCTCCATATCTCGATGCGCTCGTCCGCGTCGATCCCGGCACCGGCCGCTTCAGCGTCGCGCGATCAAGCTATACCGATCCGGCGATCCTCGCGGCCGAGATGGAAAAGATCTTCTCCAAATGCTGGCTCTATGTGGGGCATGACTCGGAGCTCGCCAAGCCCGATCAATTCATTACCCGGCAGGTCGCCGGGCGCGGCGTGATCTTCCTTCGCGACCGTGACGGCAACATCCGGTGCTTTCTCAATATCTGTCCGCATCGCGGCGCGCAGATCTGCCGGCACCGCGAAGGCAAAGCGCGCAATTTCAGCTGCTTGTACCACGGCTGGACGTTCGAGAATACCGGGCGCGCGGTCAGCATCGCGGAGCCGGAAACCTACCCCAAAGACTTCAATACCGGCGGCCGTAACGACATGGTACCGGTCCCGCGTTTCGAGAACTATCGCGGGCTCTGGTTCCTGAATTTCGATCGCAACGCGATCAGCCTGTCGGAATATCTCGGCAAGGCCTGCGACTATATCGATGTGATCGTCGATCAGGCCGAGAAAGGTATGCAAATCATCAGCGGCGTGCAGGAATACAGTGCGCGTGCGAATTGGAAACTGCTTGCCGAGAACAGCACCGACATTCTCCACGTCGAAGCGCTGCATCCGACCTATCTCGATCTCGTCACGACCAATTCCGGCGGCAAGATGCGGCGCGGCAAGATGGAGGGCAAGGCGCTCGATCTCGGAAACGGGCACTCCGTCGTGGAGCGGCGGGCGACTTATGGCCGGCCGATTGCGCAGTGGATTTCGCTGTGGGGCGAAGAGGCGAAAGCCGAGATCGATGCGATCTATGACCGGCTGACCGCGCGTTTCGGCCCCGAGCGCGCCCATCGCATGGCCAAGTGCTCGCGAAACCTTTTGATTTTCCCGAACCTTGTCCTAAATGACATCATGTCGATCACAGTGCGCGTGTTCCAGCCGACCGCGGCCGATTTCATGGATGTCAGCGTGTGGTCGCTGGCGCCGGTCGAGGAGATCGGCAAGCCTGCGCTTTCCCGCCGGCTGTCCAATTTTCTGGAATTCCTCGGCCCGGGCGGATTTGCGACGCCCGACGACATCGAAGCGCTCGAATCCTGCCAGCGTGCGGCGGCGGCAGCCGCCGAAGCGCCCTGGAACGATCTGTCAAAGGGGTTCGATGCCGCTGGCGCCGACGCTATTGGCGACACCAAGGACGAATTGCCGCAACGCGCGTTCTGGCGTGGCTGGCAGGCACGTCTCCTACAGGAAGAAAAGTCAGGCTATGGACAGGCTCGGCGCGCTGACGCGAACGGACATAGAAGATTTTCTGATCAACGAGGCGGCGCTCCTTGACGACTGGCGGCTCCCGGAATGGCGCGAGCTCTTCGCGCCCGATTGCCGCTATCTCGTGCCGAACATGAGCAGCGATCCCTATGCCTCGCCGGAATCTACCCTCTTCCTCATCGCCGATGACGATCATCATCTGACCGAGCGCGTCAAACGTCTCGGCAAGAAGACCGCGCATGCCGAATATCCGCATTCCGTCACGCAGCGGCTGATTGGCAATGTCCGCATTCTGGGAACGGTGGACGAAGCCCTCAAGGTCCAGTGCAGCTTCGTCACCTTCCGCACTAGCCAGGGCGTGACCGACACCTATTTCGGCCGGCACGAATATTTGCTGGTACAGCCGAACGGCGCCTTGCTGATCAAGGAAAAGCGGACCATTCTTAAAATGGGCGCGTTGCGGCCGCACGGCAAGCTTTCCATCATCGTTTGACGAGAGCCCCGCATGAAAGGCATCCAGAACCGTGTCGCCCTCATTACCGGCGGGGCGAGTGGCATCGGAGCGGGCCTCGTACAAGCTTTCGCCGCCGCGGGCTCGAAGATCGCCTTCGCCGATATCCAGGACGACGAAGGTGAGAAGGTCCAGGCGCAGGTCGGTCCGCAGAGCGTCTTCATCCATGCCGACTTGCGCCTGGATGCCGACATCGACCGCCTGGTTAATTCGACAGTGGCAAAATTCGGCGGCATTGATTTTATTATCAACGCCGCAGCAACCTATGCCGACAAAGGCTTCGATTCCGATCGCGCGGTGTGGCAGAACGGCTTCGATACCAATCTGTTCGGCCACGTCATGCTGGTGCGGCGCGCGCACGAATATCTGCGGCGCTCGTCATGGCCGTCAATCATTTACTTCAGCAGCGAAAGCGCGCATGTCGGGCTGACGGGACGCTGGGTCTATCCGGCGACCAAAGCGGCCATCGAACAGGTGACGCGCAGCCAGGCGCTGGACCTCGCCTCCGACGGCATCCGAGTCAACGCGGTGATGCCTGGTTGGACCGAGAAGCCCTGGCACAAGAGAGCCCCAAAAGAGGTTAAGGACCGTTACGCCACCCTCTCGGATCGGCTGCATATGATCGGTCGTCTCGGCACGCTGCAGGAAGTGGCGGATGCAGTCCTGTTCCTTTGCTCGGAGCATGCCGGCTTCGTCACCGGAAGTTGCTTGCGGGTGGACGGCGGACACTCCGCGCTCGGGCCGCAGGGCAAGGAGAAGCATTTGCCAACCGAGGCGAGGAAGGATGCCGGCGTGGCCTACCAGGCGGATGTGAGCTAGCGCCATTGGTGCCGGCCCGGCAAACCCGGAGAACGAGATGAGTGCACGGATTGGAATTCTGCTGTCTGCTCTTCTGTGGGGCCTTCTGCCGGCCACGGCATCGGCGCAAGGCTATCCCAGCCGGCTGGTCACAATGATCGTGCCGTTCCCAGCTGGAAGCGGACCCGACGTGTATGCTCGCTTGATCGGCGGCGCGCTCGCGCCCCGACTAGGGCAGTCGGTCGTGATCGAAAACCACCCGGGCGCCGGCGGCACGCTCGGCGGCCGCACCCTCGTCCGAGCGGCGCCGGACGGCTACACGGTCATGTTTGGCAGCACGAGCTCCGTCCTCATCGCTCCAACCGTCGCCAAGGAGCAGCCTTATGATCCGGTCAAGGCTTTTGCGCCGGTCATCCAAGTCGGGCGTGGGCCTTTCATCCTGTCGGTGCGTTCCGATCTTCCGATCCACAATCTTCAGGAACTGATCTCCTATGCGAAGGCTAATCCAGGAAAATTGAATTACGGCTCCTCTGGCTTCGGCAGCCTGCATCATTTGGCGACCGAAATGCTCAAGCATTCGGCCAAGATCGACCTGACCCATATTCCCTATCCCGGTGGCGCCCAATCCTGGACGGCACTGCAATCGGGCGTCGTGGACCTCATTTTCGACAGCATGCCGGGGCCGATCAGCGCGCTACAATCGGGCAAGGCGCGCCCGATCGCCGTGACCGGCACGCACCGGCTTGGACCCCTGGCCGCGGCGCCGATATTGGCCTCGGTACCGACATTTGCCGAACAGGGCGTGGCGGATGTCGACGTGACCTTTTGGTTCGGCATCGTGGCTCCCGCCAGCACGCCGAGCGACGTCGTTGCGAAGTTGAATGCCGAGCTCGCATCGAGCATCGACGACCCTACCGTCAAAGCGCGTTTTGTGGAGGAGGGCATCGACATTGCCACCGGCACCCCGCAGCAATTCGCCGATGTCATTGCCAAGGGGGCGGTGCAGTGGGGTGAAGTCGTGGCAAGCCTCGGCCTCAAGCAGCAGTGACGCTCAACGCGCTCTCTGCATTCCCGCGCTAGGATACGCTTGGGATCGCACTGAAAGGAAAATGGGCCCGCGGCAATTGGGGCGGATGACGTCTTCCACATTCACGGATTGATTTTGGGGTTGATTTCGGGATTCGCCAAATGTTTCTCCAGAATCTTGCTCCAGGCGCCCTTCGGAGTAAAAATCTTCTTGGCCTGCGGCTCCAACTTGTCGAGTATTGTGTACAGCATTGCCAATTCGGCGTCATCGAGCACACTTAGGAATTCGTACTCGAGCGCATAGCGAACGTGCTCGATGTCTTCATGTACACGCTTTCCTTTGGCGGAGAGCGAAAGGCTGATGCGCCGCCGGTCGACCTTGTCGTTGCGTCGGAGCACGTAGCCCCGCTTCACGAGCGCATCGATGGTGCGGGTGACCTTATCAGGTTCGAGGCTTACGAAATTTCCGACCTCGACGGCGGCGAGCGGCGCGAACCGCCCAATCACGCTCATGACCCTCCAGCCGTTACTAGAAAGTCCGTATTTTGCCTGATGCATCTCGCCGAGGCAATCGATGAGCCGCTTTAGGATGATCGAGAATCGGTATGAGGTTCGCTGGTCGAGGTCCAGTCGGATGCTGCGCGTCAAACGGATATTCATACGGAAGCCCCAAGTAGGAATCGGCAATTGTTGAAATTTGTCAATACTATATCGGCCTAACTCCGCAAGGTCTTATCGGCTGACGCATCGGGAGGGTTTCGGACAGCGCGACAAGGGTGCCCGTCAAGGCGACATATCCGCAACGCGCCCATAAAAAAAATAAATGAAAACAAATGCTTGATAAGAATATGGGGCGCGCCAGGCCCGGGTCGACGCGCCGATTGCGCCAGCGAGCAAATCAAGACTCGCCGCCAACCATTCCGGTCCGATCGACTGGCCGGTGGGCAAACATCGCATCGACGGCCACTTTCCTCAGGTCGCTCGAAGGACGCAACATCACTGGCGCGACAATCGAGCACCGGCGGGTGCCCTGGCAAAGCTCCTTGCGTTGCCGATGGGATGGCCGCAATATCATTGCAGTTCGCAACCTTTTCGGCCGCTTTCGGAACCGCTCCGCGTCGACGATGGCAGACACTCATGCTCCGCGCGAAGCACGTCGGCAGGGCTGGCGCGACGTGGCCCCGGTCCGGCTGCGCGCATCGATCGCGGCGAGTCTTCCACCATGAGCACCCGTAGCCCGGGACTGGCGGACGGCAGCGGCTTCAAGCTGGGGCTGTTCGGTTCCAACTGCTCCGGCGGGCTTGCCTTCACCAAGGTCCCGGAGAGCTGGGAGGCGAGCTGGGATAACAACGGCAAGCTCGCGGAGCTCGCCGATCGCGCCGGTCTGGAATGCATGGTGCCGATCGCCCGGTGGAAAGGGTTCGGCGGCACGAGCAACATCAATGCGAGTTCCTTTGAGACGATCACCTGGGCGACCGGCCTGCTCGCGCGCACGCAGCGGATCACCGTTTTTGGAACCATTCATGTCCAAATGATCCACCCGATTCTTGCGGCCAAGCAAATTGTTACCGGCGATCACGTCGGGCGGGGGCGTTTCGGGGTGAACATCGTTTGCGGCTGGAATCACGACGAGTTCGCAATGTTTCGCGCCGAGCAGCACCCGCATGATGCGCGTTATGAGTTCGCAGGGGATTGGTGGACGGTGGTCACGTCGCTCTGGAGTCGCGAGGGCCCCTTCGATCATCAAGGCAAGTACTTCTCCTTCAACAATCTTGAAGCTGCGCCAAAGCCGTATGGCGGCAGTTGCCCGCTTATGATGAACGCTGGGGCTTCCCCGGCGGGTCGTGACTTCGCGATACGCAATTCGGATCTCCACTTCGATTATTGCCGCACGCCCGAGGACAGCGCCGCACGGGTGGCGGAAACCGAACGGCTTGCCGCCGCGCTTGGGCGCCGCATCCGCGTTTGGCTTCCGGCATCGGTCGTGTGTCGGCCGACGCAGAATGAAGTCGACGAGTTCGCGCAGCACTGCGTCGATAATGCCGAATGGGACGCGCTCGAATACCAGTATCACCTTTATCAAGCGGAATCGGGATCCAAGGGCCGGTCGGCCAAGGAGAACGCGAGAAACCGCCGGCAGGATCCGGCACGTATCGTGCTCGGCTACGGCGGCAGCTACTCCATCCGCGGCACGCCCGATCATGTGGCGGGCGAGTTCAAGCGGCTGCACGACGCCGGTTTTGCCGGCGTCGCCATGGCATTCGTCAATTATCTGCAGGAATTGCCCTACTTCGTGCAGGAAGTGATTCCGCGGCTCGAGCGAATGGGCATCCGTCGACCGGCGGCGGTGCCGGCCTAACGGGTCGCCTACCCTTAGGGCGCGCCGCCGATGCTGCCGAGATAGGCCTCCCGAACCCGCTGGCTGTCGGCCAAATCCGCGCCCTCCAGGACGATCCGGCCCATCTCCAGCACATAGCCGCGCTTCGCCAGCCGCAGGGCCGCGTGCGCATTCTGCTCCACCAGCAGGACCGCCGCGCCTTGTTCGTTCAATCCGGCCACGATTTCGAAGATGCGCTCGCCGACCAACGGCGCCAGCCCGAGCGATGGCTCGTCGAGCAGCATCAGCCGCGGGCGCGACATCAACCCTCGGCCGATGACCAGCATCTGCTGCTCGCCGCCGGAAAGCGTCCCCGCGGTCTGGTTGATGCGCTCAGCCAGAACCGGGAAACGCTCGACGACGCGATCGAGATCGGCGCGCGTCTCGGCGTCCCACCGGCGGGAAAACGCCCCCAGGCGCAAATTCTCCCGCACGCTCAGCTCGCGCAGCGTGCCGCGCCCTTCCGGAACGTAGGAGATGCCGAGCCGCGCAATGTCGTGCGTACGCCGGCCAACGAGACTTCGACCCTCGAATTCGACCTCACCTTCCGAGGCCGCAACGAGCCCCATGATCACTTTCATCAACGTGCTTTTTCCGGCGCCATTCGCCCCGACAAGCGTGACAAGCTCGCCGCTCTCCACGTGCAACGAAACGCTCTCGAGCGCCACGACGTTCCTGTAGGCCACCCTGACGTTATGAATGGAAAGCAGACGCATCGCTGGTTCCCAGATAGGCGGAGATGACGGTCGGATCGCGCTGAATGACGAGCGGCGGCCCATTCGCGATTACGTTGCCGGCGCTCAACACCGTGATGCAATCGGCAATACTCATGACCAGCCGCATGTGGTGCTCGACCAGCAAGACGGTCATTCCATGCGCCTGCATCCGCTTGATGAGAGCACTCAGTTCCATCAGCTCGGTCGGATTCATGCCGGCGGCCGGTTCGTCGAGCAATAGTAGCCGCGGTTCGCTCGCAAGCGCGCGAGCAATCTCCAGCCGCCGCTGATCGACCAGGGTAAGCTCGTCGGGCGGCACGTCCCCTTTGCCCGACATGCCCACGAAGTCGAGCATCGCGCGCGCCTTCTCGCGGGCCGCCCGCTCCGCGCTTCCGGCTCCAAAAAATTCCGCCAGATTGCCGGCGACCCCTCCGTTCATGCGCGCGTGACAGCCGATCATCACGTTTTCGACGACCGACAGGCCGCGGACCAGCCGCACTTGCTGGAAGTTGCGTGCGATCCCCATGGCCAGCACCTTGTCGGGACGCTGCCCGGTGTAGTCGGTACCGTCGAAGCTAACCTGGCCGCTGGTCGGGCGCAGGACGCCGCTCACGACATTGAACAGCGTCGTCTTGCCGGCGCCGTTCGGCCCGATCAGAGCGTGGACTTGGCCGGCCGCCACCTCACACGAGGCGTTGTTGAGCGCAAGATATCCTCCGAAGCGGCGGCTTATCGTCTCGGCGCGGAGGATCGCGGTCATGACTTGCGAAGACGCACGCCCTGAAGCAGGCCATCCGGCCGCCAGACGGCGCTAGTCATGAGGATCGTGCCGAATACGGTCATGCGCCAGTCCTGCACGACACGCGGCACCTCAGATAACAGTGTCAGCATGGCGGCGCCCACGATCGCGCCCAGTGGGTTGGCGATGCCACCGAGCATCCCGAGGCCTTACTGGGCGACGACGAAGTTGCCCCCCTTCACTTCGAGCACGGTCGGAATTCTAGTCCCGTCCCCGTTCTTATCGATACTCGTCGCGCCCATGAGCGGCGCTTCGACGTTCGTCATGTTGGCCCAGCAGTCGCGCAGCTTGACCCGGTCGCCCTTCACGTCATTGCCGGTGATGCCGGTGCTCCTAATGCATTCCCGTGTCAGATACAGTGTGTCGTACATCTGGCCCGACGCGTTGCTGGGCTTATGATTGTACCGCTTCTCGTAGTCGGCCACCCAGGCGGCGACGCTCGCCTTGGGATTCTCGGCGAAGAAATCCGAGGCGGCCAGGACGCCCTCGGTGGCCGCGCCGCCGATCTGGATGAAGCGCGGATCATTCACGCCCACGCCCGCGACGATCGGCTGGTTCATGCCCTGCTTGCGGATTTCGCTCACCGCATGGGCGGCCTCGTTGTAGAGCGCCGAGACGACGATGCCGTCGGCATCGAGCGCCTTGGCACGCGTGACCTGTGCCGAATAATCGATATCTCCGGTCTGGAACGATACCGTATCCAGAACCTCGACACCGCGCTCCTTAAGCAGCCGCGGAAAAACGGTCTTGCCGTCGAAGCTCGACACGGCATCCTTCGCATCCATGAAGATGACCACTTTCTTGATCGGCTTTGACTGTCGCTTGAGCCATGCGTCAAGCAGCGGCTGGTAAACGTTTTCCGTCGTCAGCGCAAAACGAAAGGCCCAGGGCCGGTTTGCCGACGCGATTCCGGCCTTCGCCGCCATCGGCGTGATCATCGGCGTCTCGCCGCGCACCGCGAGTGGAAACGAGACTTCGGCCTCGGCACTGAATTGCGGACCGATGATCGCCTCGACCTGATCGGAATCCATGAGCTTGCGGGATAAGTTGATCGCCTCGGTGTTCTCCCCACGAGTGTCGTAGATGACAAGCTTCAGCTTGCCGGCCGGGCCGCCGAGGTCGGCGTATTTTTCCAAGAACATGTTGATCGCGTTCTGCTGCTGCTGGCCGTAGGAAGCGCCCTTGCCGGACGACGGGATGAGCACCCCGATCGCGACATCCGCCCTCGCCGAAACGATCCCCGACAAGATCAAGGCAAGCACGGCCGATAGCTCGGTCCTCCGGCTGCTGAACATGACCCTCTCCTCTGCCGCAGCTTTGTTGATATTTGGCTGAATGGTATGCGGAGGCTATTGTTCGGTTTTGGCCCCGTCAATTGTAAAATGCAATGATTCGACTCGTGGCAGCTCCGCCGTGCCCCCGGATGCGCGCGAGTGCCCGCGGGAAAGGCATCCTTGCGCAAAAACGCTCATACAAAAGGCCGCCCGCAGGCTCACCTGGCGTCGCATGGAACGACGGTTGGCTTGTCATCCGCACCCGTGAAGCATGGAGATCCCTGTGACGTCAGCAATCGATTCTCCCGATTTCTCGGTCTGGAGCTTCTGCTACGCCAAGGGTCAGGTGCCGCGCGATTTCATCGAAGGCGCGCCGGTCGGCAGCAATCAAGGATTGTTGCCGATCCCGATGGTGTACTCGGTCATTGCGACGCCGCCCGCGGCTCGACGGCGTCATGTGCTTCTCGTCGATACCGGCTTCGCCTCCGGCCGATCGATGACGGGCCGGACATTCGCAGATTTCGAGACGCCGGACACCATCCTCGCCAAGGTTGAATTGGAGCCGAAGGATGTGCAGACAATTCTGCTGACGCATCTGCATTTCGACCACGTCGGCAACATCGACGCGTTTCCGAACGCATCCATTCTCATCCAGCGGTCCGAATACGAAGGCTGGAAACGAGCGCTCATGCGCGTCGCCGACCAGCCGCGCGACAAGCGAAATTGGATTCTGTCGTCGATGAACCCCGACGACCTCCGCGCCTTCGACCGCGCCGTCGCCGACGGGCGCGTGACCTTCATCGAGGGCTCGCATGAGCCCTGCCCGGGGCTGACCCTGCATCTCGCGGCAGACTCGCACACGTTCGGGTCCCAATGGATCGAGATATCGACGCCTGCCGGCCCCTATGTCATTGCCGGCGACTGCGTCGTCTCGTTTGCAAATCTCGAGCGCATGTGGCCTCCGGGCTACCATCAGGGCAACAGCTGGAATCTGCTCGACACCTACGACCGCATCAAACGCCTGGTCGGCGAGGACAAGCTGGAGCGGATCGTGCCGGGTCACGACATGGAGTTGTTCCGCCGCCTGCCGAATTGGGTCGCCGGACAAAATCCCGTCGCCGAGGTTCATCTCGCTGCGGGGCAGAGATCGTTTGTTCCAAGCCGGTGAAGGGCGGAGGCGGTTTGTAAGTGCCCAGCAGCGCGATGAGCCTTACGGCCTCCGTGGACGCGGCTGCAGGATGCGCGTCGTCTCACCCACTCATCCCGCACGCGGCGAGACCATGGGATATTTCGACACGTCCAAAATCTCCCGGATCCGATGCAGCAGCTCGCGCGGCGGATACGGCTTAATCAGGATCGGGCGGTCGAAATCGAGCAGCGCCTGCTCGAGCGCATCATCGCTATAGCCGGTCGTGAACAAGACATTCAGATGCGGATCGGAAACATCGAGGCGCTCGATAAGCTCGGCTCCGGTCATTTGCGGCATGATCAAGTCCGTAAGCACAAGATCGATCGGACCATCCGTCTCGCGAAAAATGCGCAAAGCCTGCTCGCCGTTCGTCGCCGTCAGCACCGAATAGCCATGCTGCGTGAGAATACGGCAGGTGGATCGCAGGACCGTCGGATTGTCTTCAACGACCAGAATCGTTTCCGTCCCATCGAGCTGCTCGGGGAGAGGTCGCACCGGCGACGCGTCTCCCGGAATGCCGTCGACGCGCGGAAAGAACACGCTGAACGTGGCGCCCGAACCGATCTCGCTGCGGACCGCGACATCGCCGCCCGCGTGGCGGGCGATTGCGTAGCACGTCGCGAGGCCGAGCCCAGTTCCCTTGCCCTGCTCCTTGGTCGTGAAAAACGGCTCGAAGATCCGATCGAGATCCTCGGGCGCAATTCCCTTCCCGGTGTCGCTCACCCGTAGCGCAACGTAGTCGCCGCTTGGCAAGGCCGGCGTCGGCTGGTCGAGCGGGACGTTCTCGACGGCGATGGTGACGCGTCCGCCGCTAGGCATGGCATCGCGAGCATTCACCGCGAGGTTCATCAGCAGCTGCTCGACCTGTCCCCCATCCACCAGCACCGGCCACACCCCCTGCGACGTGCGCGCAACGATCTCGCAATGGGCCGGGAACGTCCGCTGCAGCAGGTGGGCGATGTCGAGGACGATTTCGGTCAGATCGACCACCCGCGGCCGGATCGCCTGCTTGCGCGAAAAGGCGAGGAGCTGGCCCGTCAGCGCTCGGGCGCGATCGACGGCGCGCAGAATCTCGACCAAATCGACGCGGCGCGGATCCGCTTCTTCGATCCGGTCACGCAGAAACTCGGCATAGAACAAGATCACCAGCAGCAGATTGTTGAAGTCGTGGGCGATACCCCCGGCGAGTAGGCCGACGGCCTCCATCTTTTGCGCCTGACGCAGCTGCTCGCTCAGCGTCTTCTGCTCGGTGGTGTCGCGGATGGTCACCAAGAACGCCGGTTTCCGCTCCCATTCGCAGGACACCGCGCGCAGCTCCCCCGATCGGGTCTCCGCGCCGCGCACGATAGTAATTTCAGATGCAACCTCGTCGATGACGGAATACTCGAACGGCGTCCCGAGCAGCCGATCCTGGCTCTGACCGAACAGGCGGACCGCGGCCTCATTGACGAACCGAACGATGCGATTGGTATCGGTCACGATGACCGCGTCGGGCATGGCGGACACAAGCCTCTCGACCTGCCGGTGCTGCTCCAGCGCCCGGTGGCGCTCCAATGCCGTCGGCATGATCCGCGCCAGAAGAAGCGCGGGCGGCTCGTCCTTGCCGATGAAATCCTGTGCGCCGGCGCGCAGCGCCAGGCGACGCAGCTCCTCGGTGGCGATGCCGGAGAAAACGACGATCGCCACGTCCTCGCGCGCCGCACGCAACCGGCGCAGCGTCTCAAGACCGCTCGAGTCGGGAAGCGAGAGGTCGAGCAGGACCGCGTCGATGCGCGCGCTGTGCAACACGTCGATGGCATCGCGAAGGCGCGTGACGCAGGTCAACTCAAACTTGTGGTCGGCGCTGGCCGAGAGCCGTTCGCGCACCAGATCCACGTCGCCCGGGTTGTCCTCGACCAACAACAACTGAAATGAACCGTCGTCGTCCGACCCGTACCCGCCCGGCGGATTGCCGCCCGGCCCGTCCGGACGGACTGCCGCGGTTGCCGCCATTACGACGCCCCCGTGCCAGGCAGAGCGGGCGATGCAGGATTCACGACCGAGCACCAGAACTGCTCCACGGAATGCGCGATCCCTTGCAGGCTGCGCAGGTCGGTCGCCTTGACGAGGTAATGGCTCGCGCCGAGCGCTTGGCTGTTTGTCAGGTCATTCTCCGCGTCCGACGAGGTGAGGATGATCACCGGTATGCTGCGCAAGGCCGAGTCGCTCTTGATATCGGCCAGAACCTGCCGGCCGTCCTTTTTCGGGAGATTGAGGTCGAGCAGGATCAAGTCCGGACGCAGAGCCTGCGCGAAGGAGCCGCGGCGATTGAGGAACGCCATCGCCTGCACACCGTCCGTCACGACCGACAGTTCGATCTGCAGGATGCTGCCGTCGAGCGCCTCACGCATCAGATGCGCGTCGCCGGGATTGTCCTCGACCAGCAGAACTTGAATCGGCCTGGTCATCAGTCTGCTCCATCGAGCACCGGCAGTGTGAAATAGAACGTCGTTCCCGTGCCCACGCGGGAATCAAACCAGATGCGGCCGCCGTGGCGCTCGACGATCCGCTTGGCAATCGCCAGGCCGATCCCGCTGCCCTCGTACTTGCCCCGTTCGTTCAGGCGCTGGAACATCTGGAAGACCCGCTCCAAGTACTCCTTTTCGATGCCGATGCCGTTGTCCTCAACTGAGAAGAGCCATTCCCCGCCCTCGCGCTTGGCGGCGACGCTGACGCGCGGCGTCCGCTCGGAGCGGAACTTGAGGGCATTGCCGACCAGATTCTGAAAAAGCTGCGCCAGCTGCACCTCGTCCGCATTGATGGTGGGCAAGGCGCCGTGCCGCACGTCGGCGCCGGCCTCCTCGATCGCTTGCCGCAGTCCGCGCAGTACCTGATCGAGGATTGCACCGGAAGGCGTCGGGCGCAGCGGCTTGCCTTGCGTGCCGACGCGCGAGTAGGCGAGCAGGTCATTGACCAGCTGCTGCATGCGCTTGGCGCCTTCGACCGCATAGTGGATGTATTTATCGGCGCGCGCATCGAGCTGCCCGCGGTAGCGCTCGCCGAGCAGCTCCGCATAACTCATCACCATCCGCAGCGGCTCCTGCAGATCGTGCGCGGCCACATAGGCGAACTGCTCCAGCTCGGCGTTCGAGCGCTGCAGCTCGCGCGTTTGCGTCGCCAAGACCTCCTCAACCCGCTTTCTTTCGCTGATGTCGACGATCACCGCGAGCACGATCAGCCCATCGGGCGACTGGATCGGATTCAGCCCGACCTCCACGGGAAATTCGGTCCCGTCGCCGCGCAACCCGAACAGGTCGCGGCCGGCGCCCATGCGACGGGCACCGGGAGTGGCACTAAACTGTTCGCGATGCTGCGGATGCTGGCCGCGGAAGCGAAGTGGCACGAGCATATCGACGGACTGGCCGACCAATTGCTCCCGCCGATAGCCGAACATCTTTTCCGTCTCGGCATTGACCAGGAGAATGGTGCCGCTGTTGTCGATCATCACCACGCCGGTCGGAGACGCTTCGACCGCCAGTCGAAACTTCTCCTCGGCCAATTTGCGCTCGCTGATATCGCGCGCGACTTTGGTCGCGCCGACGATGACGCCCGCCCGGCTCTTGACCGGCGAAATGCTGATCGAGACGTCGATCAGCTTCCCATCCTTGCGAACGCGAACGCTTTCATAAGGGTCGATGCGTTCATCGCCACTTATTCTGGCAAGAATGGCCCCCTCTTGCTCCCGGTGATCGGGCGGGATGATGATGGCGATGCTCTTTCCCATCACCTCGTTGGCGCCGTACCCGAAGAGGCGCTCCGCAGCAGGATTCCAGCTGGTGATGATCCCTTCGAGGGTTTTCGTGATGATCGCATCCGGGGAGAATTCGACCGCGGCACTGAGCAATCGTTCGCGTTCCGCGTCCCCCGCCGGCTCGGGCGCGGCGGTACCGAATGCGCTTTGCGTTGACGACGCCATGACCACCACCACATGCAAGCATAGACAAGGACCCAACGCGCGCTATTACCATGATCGATATGATTGTACAGAGGGAAATACGATAATCATGCGCGCTTCAACTGTGAACTCGGTGACGGCAATTTCGAGCTAGGATGCGCGCATGACGGAATCGCCGAACAGTGACGATGGCTTCCCCTGGACTGCGGCGCTCATGCGGGTGTCGCTGGATCGCCGAGCCTGCCTGCTGGCCGGCGTCGGCGCCTTGGCAATAGGCCCAACGGCGCCAGCCAAGGGGGCTGGTCAGCCGTTTTCCCAATGGGTGGCAGCCTTTCGGGCGCGGGCTTTGGCGCGCGGCGTTTCGGATGCGACCTACACGCGCGCCATGGCAAACGTGAAGCCGGACACCACCGTATACGCGCTCGACCGCGAGCAGCCTGAATTCACCGAACAGGTCTGGCAGTACCTCAATCGCCGGGTCTCGGATTGGCGCATCGTCACGGGCAAGGAACGCGCGCGCGAATATGCGGCGCTCCTGGCGCGCGTCGAAAGCGATTATGGCGTCGATTCCTACACGATGCTCGCACTGTGGGGCATGGAATCCGCCTTCGGCGACACGGTGACAAATCCTAAATACATGCGTCCGGTGATCCCGGCGCTCGCCGCGCTTGCCTGGGGAGAGCCGCGTCGGCGCGCCTATTGGGAGCAGGAACTGCTGAATGCGCTCGTGATCATCGAGCGCGGTTGGAGCGACCCGGCCGAGATGATCGGTTCCTGGGCCGGCGCCATGGGCCACACCCAATGGATGCCCGAGGTCTGGCTGCACATGGGGGTCGATTACAATCATGACGGCCATATCTCGCCGTTCGGAACGCCCGACGATGCGCTCGCGGGCACGGCCCGCTATTTGCGCGATCGAGGCGGCTACCGGCGCGGCGAAGCATGGGGCCACGAAGTCCGCGTACCGCAAGGGGTACGCGGCGGCGGTGCGAGCCACACCTATGCGCAGTGGCAGAAGCTCGGGGTCGCATCCGCGGACGGACAGCCGTTCCCGCGCCCGACAGACCAGGCGCAGCTGTGGCGCCCCGTCCCCGGCGGACCGATCTTCCTCATCGGCAAGAACTTCTCCGCCATCCGCTCCTACAATCCGTCGTCCAACTACACGCTAGCGATCGCGCATCTCGGAGACCGCATCCGCGGTGGCGGGCCGTTCGTCCAGCAATTCCCGGGCGGCGAGCGCGTGTTGACGCTCGCCGAGGTGCAGGAACTTCAACAGCGGTTGACCGCGCTCGGCTTCGATACCGGCGGCGCCGACGGACGGGTCGGGCGCACGACGGTGCTCGCGGTGCAAGCTTTTCAGCGCAAGGTCGGCTTGCAGCCGGCCGACGGCTACGCGGGACTGAAGGTGCTGGCGCGGTTGCGTCAAGGCGCGTGATCCGGTTCTATCGTCGCTTTCCCGAGCCGTCCGTCTCAATCAGGAAGAACAGATGACTGATCCGCAACGCCAGCCCGCCCGCGCCCCAAAATCGCACCCGACGGGCGCGCGATCAGCCGGACAGCCCGCGATCGAACGCCCGGTGCCGTCGGGTGCGAATGCCCCAGGCTTTGGCAGCGACGTCGTCGCCGACACGCTGCGCGCCCTCGACATCCCCTATATCGCGCTCAATCCGGGCGCGAGCTATCGCGGCCTGCATGACAGCATCGTCAACTATCTCGGCAATGTCGGGCCGCAGATGCTGCTCTGTCTTCACGAAGAGGCTGCCGTCGCGATCGCGCACGGCTACGCCAAGGTAACCGGCCGCGCCATGGCGGCGGCCGTGCATTCCAATGTCGGGCTCTTCCACGCCACCATGGCCTTCTTCAACGCCTGGTGCGACCGAATGCCCGTCATCGTGCTCGGCGCAACCGGCCCGGTCGATGCCGCGAAGCGGCGGCCATGGATCGACTGGATTCACACGGCGCGCGACCAGGGCGCGATCGTGCGCAACTACACCAAATGGGACGACCAACCGGCCTCTCCGGGCGCCGCGCGCGAAGCGCTGCTGCGGGCTTCATGGATTGCCAACACGGCACCGATGGGCCCGGTCTATATCAATCTCGATGCCGAGATGCAGGAAGCAAAGCTGACGGAGCCGTTGCCGCCGCTCGACCCCAGCCGTTATATGGCGCCGGCGCCGGTCACGGCCCCGGCCTACTTGATGGGGCAAGCCGCAAAGCTCTTGGTTGCGGCCAGGCATCCGGTGATCCTTGCCGGCCGCGGCTCGCGCAGCGAGGAGGCCTGGGAGGCGAGGATCGGGCTTGCCGAACGGCTGAATGCGCCGGTATGCACGTCGCTCAAGACTGGCGCGGCTTTCCCGACCGACCATCCGCTGCATGCGGGCGCGCCCGGCAATCTCACCCTCACCGAGGAGGCAGCCGACGCCGTCCGCGCCGCCGACGTCATCGTCAGTCTCGACTGGGTCGATCTCGCGGGCACGATCACGCCGATCTGCGGACTCAGCCCCGCCGCCAAGGTTATTCAGATCTCGCTCGACCATCAGATTCACAATGGCTGGAGCATGGATTATCAGGGACTACCGGCCGTCGACGTCATGCTCGCGGCGGAGCCCGATGTCGTGGTTCCGGAGCTTCTCGCGGCGCTTGGCTCGGCTGCCCGGCCGCGCGAGGTTGTCCCCGTCGAGAAACCAGTCCAAGGGGGCCCGCCGAAGGCGCCGCTCAGTGTCGAGCATCTCGCCCGGGCGCTGCGCCAGACGGTCGGCGGGCGTCCGGTATCGCTCACCCACTTGCCGTTGTCGTGGTAGGGAGAGTGGTGGACGTTCCGCAATCCGCTCGATTATCTCGGCTCCGACGGCGGCGGCGGAGTCGGTGGCGGCCCGGGACACTCAGTCGGCGCGGCGCTCGCATTGCGGGACCAACACTCCGACCGACTCCCCATCGGCATCTGCGGCGACGGCGATTTCCTCATGGGCGTCACCGCGCTGTGGACGGCGGTGCACTACCGCATCCCTTTGCTGATCATCGTCGCCAACAATCGCTCGTTCTACAATGACGAGCTGCATCAGGAGCGCATCGCCCGCATGCGCAACCGTCCGGTCGAGAACAAATGGATCGGGCAGCGCATGTCCGACCCCGATGTCGACTTGGCCGCCATGGCGCGCGCCCAGGGGGCTGAAGGTTTTGGTCCGGTGACGGATGCGGCCGAGCTCGAAGCCGTCTTTGCCGAGGCCGTCGCCGCCGTCGATGCAGGCCAGGTTGCCGTCGTCGATGTCCGCGTCGAACCCGGCTACGGCAAGATGCCGACGAAGGCAGACGACCGGCGATAACGGGGACGCCGTCCATCCGGTGCGGTCGATCCGCTGCGGATGACATCCTCTCAGTCGCCATCGTCCGCGGCGGCGGACGACCCAGTACTCCGTGGGCAAGAAACTAAAAATTAAAGGACCGTGCCATTTTTTCGGAGTCTGGTGGTTACTGGGCCATCCGCCGTCGCGGACGATGACGTCTGGGGGAAATCGTCCTCCATCTCCGTCCGCCGTCGCCTGTTCTCCGTCGTCAGATCTTCGCTGTTTCGAGGGTGGCCGGGTGAAAAAGCTCCTCGACGCTCAGGCGCCGCGAAGACAGACCCTGGCCGTGGTGGTGGCGCAGGAAGGTCTCGAGCACCTTGCGGTTTGGATCGACCCCGTAGGACCAAAAGTCGTGTCCCATCAACTCGCGCGCCGCCTTCAGCTGCTCTTCGACGAAGGGCAGCGTCACCTTGGTCGCCGACGTGTCGCTCAACTTGTCGAGCGCCACCGCCTTGGCTTGCTCGAACGCCTTGAGCAGCGCGGCCGGCAGCCAAGGATGCCGCTCCGCTAGCTCCTTGCGCACGCCAAGCAGGTGCATGATCGGAAAGATGCCGGTGCGCCTGAAATAGTCCTTGCCCGCGGCCATCGGGTCTGGGAAGAGCCAGCCGATGTTTGGATGGCTCAGATGCACCGCGGACGGCGGGCGCGGCGCCATGAAGCCATCGATCTCGCCGGCAGCGAGCAGGGCCGAAATGGTGGTGTTGGCGGGCGCGTCCTCAAGGCGCACATCCTTGGGCAGCGTGAGGGCGATCTTTTCCGGGCGGCCGGGCTCGTCGATTCCGCCCCTCACCCAGGTCACGTCCGACGGCCTCACGCCGTGGTCATCCTCCAGAATGGCGCGCGCCCACACGTTGGCAGTCAGCTGGTATTCCGGCAGCCCGACCTTGCGGCCCTTCAGATCGGCGGGCGCACGAATGCGATCGGTGCGCACATAGATCGAGGTGTGCCGAAATGCCCGTGACAAGAACGCCGGGACGCCCACGTAGGGGCAATCGCCTCGCGCCGTCTTGACCGTGAAGCTCGACAGCGACAACTCGCAAATATCGAACTCGACATTGCGAAAGGCGCGAAAGAAGATCTCTTCCGGCGCCAAGGTCATGAACACCGGTGCAACGCCGTCGATCCGGACCGCGCCGTCGATCAGCGGCCGATTGCGGTCGTAATCGCCGATCGCGATGGAGAGGTTGAGCTTGGCCATGTCGATATTTCTCGGATTGTGCAGAAGAAGAACGTTCGGCGAATACGCCATCCCTTAAGCGAAACGACGCGACGATGCAAAACGGCGACCTCATGCTCACAAACTTCACAAGCTCGCAGAGCCTGAGCCGCTCGGCGGCCGCCGGCGGCTCCCCGGGCGGTGACTTCGCCACCGTTCGAGCGCGGGATAGATGCCGCTAAAGGCGGCCCATCGCTATCGGCTCCACAGCCGCAATATCGAGCAGCCGCAGCTGGACGCGCTCCTCGCCCTGCCAACGGTTGAGCGCGAGGCAGCCGGCAGCGTGGATCGTGCGGCCCCGATTGGCAACCAGCGCCGTGCCGAGCCGCTGTCCGGCGGCGCGAAAGGCGATCGCATTCAACGTGGCGCCGTCGCCGGATTTCAGCCGCACGCGCACGTGCGCCTGGCCGATTTCCTCCGCATAGGTGATCGTATGCGACGGCAAGGCAATGACCGGCTCAGGGTTGCCGGCCCCGAAGGGACCGGCGCGCGCCAGCATAGCAATCAGATCGCCGTCGGCGCCGGCGGCGGTAACGGCGCCATCGATCAGCAGCGCATCGTCGCGCCGTGCGGCTTCCACCGCCGGCGCCAGCGCATCCTCGAGATGAGCGCGGAATTCGGCGAGCGCATCCTTTCTTAATGTCACGCCGGCAGCCATCATGTGGCCGCCGCCTTTCATCAGAATGCCGGCATGCACCGCCTGGCGCACGGCGCGACCGAGGTCGACACCGGAGATCGAACGCCCGGAGCCGGTGCCGATCCCGTCCGGAGCGAGCGCAATGGCAAAGGCCGGGCGAGCGAACCGTTCCTTGAGCCGCGCTGCGACAAGGCCGACGACGCCGGGATGCCATCCCTCCGCCGCGGTGACGACGACCGCGCCCTTCTCCTCCACGCCGAGCGCCGCCGAAGCCTCGGCCTCGGCTTGCACCAGCGTCACCTGCTCGGTCGCTTGACGCTCGCGGTTCAGCCGGTCGAGCTCACCCGCCAAGCGGGCCGCTTCGACCGGGTCGTCTTCAAGCAACAGGCGAACGCCGAGATCGGCGCTGCCGATACGCCCGCCGGCATTGATGCGAGGCCCGAGCAGGAACCCGAGGTGCCAGGGCTCCGGTGGACCTCCGAGCCGGGCTACGTCCATTAGCGCCGTCTGCCCGACATGCTCGCGGCGGCGTAGCGCGATCAGGCCTTTGGCGACGAAGGCGCGATTGAGCCCCTTGAGCGGCACCACATCGGCGACGGTGCCGAGAGCAACGTAGTGCAGAAAGCCGAGAAGATCCGGCTGCGGCCGCGCGGACGTCCAAAAGCCGCGCTGACGCAGCTCGCGGTTGATGGCGACGAGCGTCAGAAAGGTCAGCCCAACGGCGGCGAGATGGGTGAGACCGGAGAGATCGTCGCTCCGGTTCGGATTGACGACCGCCACCGCCCGCGGCAGCTGCTCGTCGGCGAGATGATGATCGATGACCACGACGTCAACGTTAAGCTCGCTCGCGAATTGCAGCGGCTCCAGGCTGCTGGTGCCGCAATCGACCGTCACGATCAGCTTGGCGCCGCGTTGCGCCAACGAACGCACGGCCTCGACATTCGGCCCGTAGCCCTCAAACAGCCGATCCGGAATATGGATCAGCGGCGCAAGCCCGCAGTGCTGCAGGAAGCGTGCAAGCAAGGCCGCCGACGTCGCTCCGTCGACGTCGTAGTCACCGAAGATGGCGACACACTCGCCGCGCGTCACCGCATCGGCAATGCGCGCCGCGGCCTCGCGCATCGCAGTGAGTGTGTAGGGGTCGGGCAACAGCGCCTTGATGGTCGGATCGAGAAACCGCTCCACCGCGTCGGGTTCGACGCCGCGGCCCGCCAGAATGCGCGCCAAGAGCTCCGGAAGATTATGCTGCTGGGTAATTGCGAGTGCCCGCGCCGCCGCGCGCGCGTCGAGCCGGTCGCACCAGGCGCGGTCCAATGCCGAGCGCTCGACGCCGAGAAAGAAGCGATTGCGGATTTGCACGTTCATTTATTGCTCGCTTCAGAAAGCGGTACATACGTAGCGCGACGGTTCTGAATCCTTCGAATCGAAGCTGAACACTATCAGGCTATCCAGCCTTCCGCCCCACGCACCAGCACCTTCTGCCTTGGCCCAATGGCCCCGGGAGAAACTAATTTGAAGCGCGATACACGATATCGCAAACACGCCGACACTTGGCGAGATCGAATTTGTCGTCGGTGCGGATCGCGCTCTCCATGTCGATCCAGAATGGAATATGCTCGGGATGACTTCGCGCAATGGCGACGAGTGCGGCATCGATTGTGTCCGGTCCAAGTCCGCCGGAGTATCCGACAAACGTTTCACGTGCGCTTGGCACCGGCCAGCGGTCAGCAAGACGCCCTTGGCCGCCTGAACGATCGAAGAGCCAATCGACGGTGGTATTTTCCGGAAAACGCTCGAAGCCGCGACACTGCAGTATGCCCCGTGCGCCGAAGGACCTTGCGAACTCCGCCACCACCGCCGGCCTGACGCCGCGTTGGGACGTATTGATCTGGATGCGGACGAAGCGATGAAGCTGCGCTGCAGCGGCAATTGGCGCGCCGGCCCCTTCAACAACGTCGCGCGCATAGCCGCCGCACAGGTGCGCCGACAAACGCAAGTCGAGCGCCAAGAAAGGCTCGATCTCGCCAATGGCCGGAAACCGGCCGAAGCCTTGCCGTGTCGGGTGAAATAGAATGCCCCATTCGATCGGATAGTCGCGCGAGAGCGCCAAAACATCAGCCGCAGGCGCCGATGCCTCAAGCCCGGTGAATGTGATATGCACGGGTCGCACGGTGCGTGCCATCGGCGTCGCTCAACTCCATAGTACTACTGAGGCAAGAAGCCGGACACTGGATTGCAGGGTGAGCAACGAAGGCGGTCGGATTATGATGTGGCTGTGGCCGGTCGTTGCCCTTGTCTTCTACATCGTTGCATCCGTTTTCGATGTCGGCAGCTCATTTCAGAGTTCGACGCTTGGCGGCGCTTTCGCCCTGGCGCTAGTGCCGGTGTTATTCGGTGCCGTCTTCGCGGCAGTGTACCACTCCGAGGTGATCGCGAAACGCGCGGGCGAGCCCTATGGGACGCTCGTGCTAACCGGCGCTGTTACTATCATCGAGGTGGCACTTATCACGTCCGTCATGGCCGCTGGCCACGGGAGCCCGACGCTGGCGCGCGACTCGATCTTCGCTGTCGTCATGATCGTCTGCAACGGTCTGGTCGGTCTTTGCATTGTTATCGGCGGATTACGTTACCGCGAGCAAAGTTTCCGCGTCACCGGGGCGGGCGCTTATCTGATGGTGCTTATGTCGCTTGCCGTCCTCACGCTTGTTTTGCCCAACTACACTTACACCGTTCCGGGACCCTTCTATTCGACGGCACAGCTGGCCTACGTGAGCTTTGCCACCATCGCGCTCTATGCCGTCTTCCTCTACATCCAGACGGTTCGTCATCGCGACTACTTCATTGTCGATAGCGTTCATGGGGAGCCGCATGCAGATGAGCCGGCTCCCACCGGCCGGGCAGTTGCGGCAAGCGCCCTGTTTCTTCTTGTCTCGCTCGCGAGCGTGATCCTGCTCGCGGAAAAATTCGCGGTGATGCTCGAGGTCGCTCTCGCCGACGCCGGGGCGCCGAGCTCAGTCGCGGGCGTGCTCGTCGCGCTGCTGGTTCTCCTTCCGGAAGCTCTGGCAGCGATCGCGGCGGCCCGTCGCGATCATCTACAAAAGAGCATCAATCTCGCGCTGGGATCATCCCTGGCGACGATCGGTCTGACAGTGCCCGCGGTAGCCGTCGTCAGTATTGCTATCAATCGCGGTCTCACGCTGGGCATCGAGCCCAAAGACACCGTCCTGGTTACGCTAACGTTTGCGGTCAGCCTTCTGACATTCGCGACGGGGCGCACCAACATCCTGTCGGGATTCGTGCACCTCGTGCTGTTTGCCACCTTTTGCTTCTTTGTTTTCCTCCCGTAGCAGGACTTCGAGGACCGATCACTTGGCCCGGAGCCGCGAACGCCCGACGGCGAACGCGTGCCAGCCGTCCGGGATCGAGGGGCCTTGCTCGCCTTCACTCGCAATAGCAAACTCAGGCGCGGGGCCGAGGACCATCTGCCGGCGCCAGAACTGGGCGTTCGGAATCCGACTTCGCACGGCTTCGAGCGCGGGACGCCATTGAATGCCTCGCGGTCGCGTCAGCCACGTAATGGTGGAATCCGCCGGCACTGTCGGCTCTCCCCAAATCAGCGTGTAGAGCCCGCCATGCCCCTCGTCCATCAGCGCTGCGACGCTGTCGTGCGGAGACTGCCTCGCTCCTGATACGGCGGCCGCATTCAGCGGATCCATAGCCCACGAGCCTTCCATGAGGCACCAATCCTCATATCCGGCGCGATCGCCAAGCCACGGAACCCCGCCGATGGCGAATGATCCAGCGGCGACGAAGCCTGACGGCGCAGCGAGAGAAAGCCGATCATGGAACTCGGTCAGGAGCTTTTCATAAGCGGCCTTGTCCACGTTTGAGCGGGGCCGGTGCCAAAACAAGTAGGCGAGCATCGCATCTTCCCTGCAGTATCGCGCCGATAACTTCGATCTTGTGTCGCGTATCTGGAAGGAGCAGGCGCGGAGGCCGCATGCGTCAATCCAAATAAAACTTATCGAGCTGCCGGTGCTCGGCGCGAATCCAGCGCACCGTGCCGGTCACCGACCGCATGACCACCGTTTCGGTCTCGATCACGTTGTCTTTGCGGAACTTGACGCCGCGCAGCATCGAACCATCGGTGACGCCGGTCGCGGAGAACAGGCAATCCCCGCGAACCATGTCGTGCATCTCGTACTTCTTGCGCGGATCGATGACGCCCATCTTGGCGGCGCGCGCGCGTTTCTCTTCGGAATCAAGGATGAGCCGCCCTTGCATCTGCCCGCCGATGCAGCGCAACGCGGCCGCCGCGAGCACACCTTCTGGCGCGCCACCGATGCCCAGATAGATATCGACGCCGGTGTTCTCCGGATCGGCCGTGTGGATGACGCCCGCCACATCGCCGTCGGTAATGAGACGCACCGCCGCGCCGGTCTCGCGGATGGCGGCGATCAGGTCGGCGTGGCGCGGGCGGTCGAGCACCAGCGCCGTAATGGCCGCAGGCTTAACGCCTTTGGCCTTGGCCAGATTGGCAATATTTTGCGAGGGCGGCGCATCGAGATCGACCACGCCGGTCGGATAGCCCGGCCCGACCGCGATCTTCTCCATGTAGACGTCGGGCGCGTTGAGGAGGGTCCCGCCCTCGGCCATGGCCATGGTGGCTATGGCGCCGGACATATTCTTGGCGCACAGCGTCGTGCCCTCCAGCGGATCGACGGCGATGTCCACATTGGGTCCGCTCTTGTTGCCGACTTCCTCGCCGATGAACAGCATCGGCGCCTCGTCACGCTCGCCCTCGCCGATCACGATGGTGCCTCGGATTGGCAGCTTGTTGAGCTCGCGCCGCATGGCGTCCACCGCTGCCTGATCGGCCGGCTTCTCCTCGCCCCGCCCACGCAGACGCGCCGCCGACACGGCGGCCCGCTCGGTGACACGCACGATTTCGATCGTCAGGATGCGTTCCAGAACCTGACTTGGCTGGATAGTAATCAACGACGTCATGCACCAACCCCCTTCCGATCGAATTCTACGGCTTAGTTCTTCTCGATGCGGATCACTTGCGGTGTTTCGGAAATCACCTTGTCGCGCTCGACGTCGGCAAGCGCTCGGCGCACCGCGTCCTCGGTCGTTGCATAGGTGATGAGGATGACCGGAACCGGCGTTGTGCCCGTTGGAACATCGCCGCCATGCGGTCGCGACCCGCTGTGGCGCTGCATGATCGATTCCAGTGAAATATTCTGTGCAGCCAAGTGGCGGGCAATGGCGGCGAACGTACCGGGCCGGTCGCGCGCCAGCAGGCGGATATAATAGCCGCCTTCGTGCCGCTGCATCGGTGCCTTGTTGCTTGGGGCAAGCATCGCGGTCGGTCGCCCGAACGGCGCCGTGCGCACGCCGCGGGCAATGTCGCCGATGTCGCTCACGACCGCTGAAGCGGTCGCCATCCCACCGGCACCGGGTCCGACCAGCGTGATCGGCGCCAGCGGATCGGCATCAATCGTCACCGCATTGGTCACTCCCATGACCTGGGCGATCGAGGAGTCCTTTGGAATCATAGTCGGATGCACGCGCTGCTCGATCCCGTTTGCGGTCTTGACCGCCACACCCAAGAGCTTGACCCGGTAGCCCAATTCGGCGGCTGCATCGAGATCGGCAGGCGTAATCGAGGAAATCCCTTCCACATAGACCGCGCTCGGATCGACCTCGACGCCGAAGGTCAAGCTCGCCAGGATCGACAATTTCTGCGCGGTGTCGTGGCCCTCCACGTCGAAGCTGGGATCAGCCTCGGCGTAGCCGAGACGCTGTGCCTCCCTCAGGCATTCGGTGAAGGAGAGGCTCTCCTGCTCCATTCGCGTCAGGATGTAATTGCAGGTGCCGTTGAGAATGCCGTAGATGCGCGCGAAGGAATTGCCGAGCAATCCCTCGCGCAACGTCTTGACGATCGGGATCGCGGCGGCGACCGCAGCCTCGAAGTTGAGCGCCACGTGATGCCTTTCGGCCAGCGCAGCAAGCGCGACGCCGTGGCGCGCCAAGAGCGCCTTGTTGGCGGTGACGACCGATTTGCCCCGCCCAAGCGCCATCTCGACCGACGATTTGGCCGGATCGCCCTCCCCACCCATCAATTCAACGAAAACGTCGATGTCGGGGTCCGCCGCAAGCGTGCGCGAGTCGGCGACCCAGCGCAACCGGCCGAGATCGATCCCGCGCTCCTTCCCCTGCGAGCGCGCTGTCACTGCCACCACCTCGATTGGGCGACCACAGCGGGCGGTCAACGGCTCGCGCTGTTGCTCCAAGAGGCGCAGCACGGCTGCGCCGACCGTACCGAGCCCGGCGAGACCGACTTTAAGCGGCGCGGGCATGGAGCGTTGCAAACCTACAAAAAAGCGGCTTCAGCGCCGCGTGGCGAGGGGAACGACGTTGTGCAACTTTTCCACCCCGCTTTCAAGAAAACGACGGATATTGCGGGCGGCCTGACGTATGCGCTGCTCGTTCTCGACAAGCGCGATGCGCACGTAACCCTCACCGTGCTCGCCGAAGCCAATCCCAGGCGAAACGGCAACCTCGGCTTTCTCGACCAGAAGCTTCGAAAATTCAACGCTACCGAATGGACGAAACGGCTCGGGTATCGGCGCCCAGGCGAACATCGAAGCGCTGGGAGCAGGAACTTCCCACCCGCTCCTGCCAAAGCCTTCCACCAGGACGTCGCGCCGGCGTCGGTAAATCTCGCGCATTTCGCGGATGCAGTCATCGGGGCCGTTGAGCGCGGCGGTCGCCGCAACCTGCACCGGAGTGAAGGCGCCGTAATCGAGGTACGATTTGACCCGCGCGAGCGCCGCAATGATTCGCTCGTTTCCGACCGCGAAGCCGACCCGCCAGCCCGGCATCGAATAGGTCTTCGACATGGACGTGAATTCCACGACGACGTCCATCGCGCCCGGCACTTGCAGCACGGAGGGCGGCGGCTCGTCGAAATAGACTTCGGCGTAAGCGAGGTCGGAGAGCACGAAGATATCGTGCTTTTTGGCGAAGGCGACAAGATCGCGATAGAAGTCCAGATCCGCCACAAACCCGGTCGGGTTCGCCGGATAGCAGACCACCACCGCAATCGGCTTCGGAATCGAATGCATGACGGCGCGTTCGAGCGCCTCGAAGAAACCCGGCGTCGGCTCGGAAGGCACCGACCGGATCACCCCGCCCGCCATCAGGAAACCGAAGGCGTGGATCGGGTAGCTTGGGTTGGGAACCAGCACCACGTCTCCAGGCGCCGAAATCGCCTGCGCCACATTGGCGAAGCCTTCCTTGGAACCCAGCGTCACGACGACCTGAGTGTCGGGATTGACCTTCACCCCGAACCGCCGTGCATAGTAGCCGGCTTGCGCTCGGCGCAGGCCGGGGATGCCCTTTGACGACGAATAGCGGTCCGTCCGCGGCTTGCCGATCGTCTCCTTGAGCTTCTCGATCACATGCGCCGGAGCCGGCAAATCCGGATTGCCCATGCCGAGATCGATGATGTCGGCACCCGCGTTTCGCGCCAGCGCCTTGACGCGATTGACCTGCTCGAACACGTAGGGCGGCAGGCGGCGGATCCGGTGAAATTCTTCCATAAGACAAGCTCCTTCGCCCGGCACTCCCGACCCAAGCGGCGCTGGCCAGCGCGAAAGCCTCTTGTATCACGGGTTGCGGTCGCTGCCAGTAGCTTGTGCGGTTGGGAGGTCGGGTTTTACCGGCTTCTTGTTCGATGCGTCGGCCGCCCCGGGCTGAGGATTCGCCGTCTTCTGCTGGACGCGGCTTGTTACCGCATCGCGGACGTTGATCAGGTCCTTCTGGGCTTGCTGTTGCTGCGTAGCGTTGAGCGTCGAGTTCGAACGCGGCGGCGGCATGTCGTGCACTCCCGGATACGGAATGTGCGCGGATGGCAGCTCTGTCCCCGGCTTCTGTGCGTCGCCGACATTTGTCGAGCATGCGGAGAGCAGAACGCCCGCCGTGAGCAGGGCCAATGCTGCAGCGCAATGCACGGTCGCTCCTTGGCCTAGACGAATTAACCAATTTCCGGACATGTGCAGCGCGACGTTACTCCTCAGTCTTGCAACTGATTAGACGATCACGGAAATGATAGCATTGTCAATTGATTGACCCGATCGCGTAGACCCCCAATATGTCGAAAGCAAGGATTTGAAATTGCGGGACGCTCGCGCAAGGTTGATGATACCTTCAGGTGCCGACCTCCGCGGTAGACTATAACATGTTCGGCGGCGGGCGAGTTTCAGCATGAATGACCAAGCACCCATACAAGCGGCTAAAGCCACCCCTGTCGACGCCGAGATTTTTGCCCGCAATCTTGCGCGCATGATCGAAGAAGGTGGCAAGGCGCTCGCCGCCTATTTGCGTCCGCGCGAGACCGGCGAAATCAAGAGTGAGTTCGCCGAGCAAGTAACCGATGCGGTCAAGACGCTGGGTGAGGTAGCAGAGTACTGGTTGGCGGATCCACAGCGCGCGCTCGAGCTGCAGGCAACCCTCGGCAAAGCCTATCTCGACCTGTGGGGAAGCGCGGTCCGACGCATGACGGGCGAACCCGGTCCTCCGGTGACACACCCCGATCCAAAGGACCGACGCTTCGCCGATCCGGAATGGTCATCGAACCAATTTTTCGATTTCATCAAGCAGGCCTACCTGCTGACCACCCAGTTCGCCGACCGGTTGGTCAAGGACGCCGAATCCCTCGACCCACACACGCGGCAAAAAGCGGCGTTTTATGTACGGCAGATCGCCAACGCTATCTCGCCGTCGAATTTCGTGCTGACCAACCCGGAGCTCCTACGCGAGACCCTCGGGTCGAACGCGGAGAACCTGGTTCGCGGCATGCACATGCTGGCCGAGGACATCGAGGCCGGACACGGCGACCTGAAAATTCGCCAGTCCGATCCGACCATGTTCGCGCTCGGGCGCAACCTCGCGGTCACGCCAGGCAAGGTGATTTATCAGAACGAGCTGATGCAGCTCATCCAGTACACGCCGAGCACGGGGAAAGTGCTCAAACATCCCTTGCTGATCGTACCGCCGTGGATCAACAAATTTTACATCCTTGATCTGACACCGGACAAATCCTTCATCAAGTGGTGCGTCGACAATGGGTTGACGGTGTTTGTCATTTCCTGGGTTAATCCCGACGCCCGCCTGGCACAAAAAAGCTTCGAAGATTACATGCGCGAGGGTGTGATCGAAGCCCTCGAGATCATCAAGAAGGTGACGAGCGAAACCAAGGTGCACGCCATCGGCTATTGTGTCGGCGGCACGCTGCTCGCGATTACGCTCGCCTACCTGGCCGCCAGGCGCCGAGAACGGGTGCTATCGGCGACATTCTTCGCCGCCCAGGTCGACTTCGGGCACGCGGGGGACCTCCAGGTCTTCGTCGACGAGGAGCAGGTCGCCGCCCTCGAGCGGCAGATGGCCGAACGCGGATATCTCGAAGGCAAGAAAATGGCCACCGCGTTCAATATGCTGCGGTCGAACGACTTGGTCTGGCCATATGTCATCAACAACTATCTGAAGGGCAAAGCACCGTTCCCCTTCGATCTTTTGTATTGGAATTCCGATGCGACGCGCATGCCGGCCGCCAATCATTCGTTCTATCTGCGCACCTGCTATCTCCACAACCAGCTGACGAAAGGCGAGATGAAAGTCGGCGGCGTCTACCTCGATCTGCGCAAGGTCAAGGCGCCAGTCTACAATCTGGCCACGCGCGAAGATCATATCGCGCCCGCGAAATCGGTGTTGGTCGGTTGCAAATTCTTCGGCGGTCCCGTGCGCTTCGTGCTGGCGGGCTCCGGACATATTGCGGGCGTGGTGAATCCGCCGGGGAAGAAGAAATATCAGTATTGGACCGGCGCCAAGCCGCGCGGCGACGATGTCGAAGCTTGGCTCGCCAAGGCGCAGGAGCACCCGGGCTCGTGGTGGCCCGATTGGCTGCAGTGGATCCGCAAGCAGGATTCGGCCGAAGTCAACGCGCGTACGCCCGGCGGCGGGAAGCTCACGCCGCTTGAAGACGCGCCCGGCTCCTACGTGAAGGTCAAGGAGTAGCGAGCCAGTGCGCAAAGAGGCGCGGTAGGTTACGGAAACAGGGCCACCTGCTCCAAGCCCAGCGTTTCCGGGAAGCCGAGCATCAGGTTCATGTTCTGCATGGCCTGACCGGAAGCCCCCTTCACCAGATTGTCCAACGCCGAGACGATGATCGCGCGGCCGGGGACTCGATCTTTGGCGAGCCCGATGAAGGTCATGTTGGAGCCGCGCACGTGCCGCGTGTGCGGAACCTCGCCAAACGGCAGCAGGTGAACGAATGGTTCGCCGGCATAGGCGTCGCGGAGGATCTGAAGCAAGGCCTCGGGCGTGCGATCGCGCCCGCGCACGTAGATCGTGGAGAGAATTCCCCGGTTCATCGGGACGAGATGAGGGGTGAATGTCACGACGACGTCGCGCCCGGCGGCTTTCGAGAACTCCTGATCGAGCTCGGCCATATGGCGGTGATGGCCGACGCCGTAGGCGTTGAAGCCCTCGGCGACCTCTGAGAACAGCATCGCTTCCTTCGCCGCCCGCCCGGAGCCGGTCATGCCGGACTTGGCGTCGATGACGATCTCATCCGGATCGATTGCGTTTGCTTTGAGGAGCGGGATCAGCGGCAGCTGTGCGCAGGTCGTATAGCAGCCGGGATTGGCGACGAGCTTCGCCTCCTTGATGTCGCGCCGGTATGCTTCCACGAGGCCGTACACTGCCCTCGACTGCAGCTCTGGCGCCTGGTGCTCGTGGCCATACCAGCGCGCGTAAGCGGCGGGGTCGCGCAGGCGGAAGTCGGCCGAAAGATCGACGACCTTGCTCCCCGGCGCCGCCGCAAAGAGCTGCGCGATCACTTGCTGCGTGGTCGCGTGCGGCAGCGCGCAAAAGACAAGGTCGAGGCCCAGACCGGCCCAGTCGAGTGCATCGAGCGCCACGAGCTTCGGCAGGGCAAAGGGCGAGAATTGCGGGAAAACCTCGCGCATCTCCTGCCCTGCCCGGCGCTCCGCCGTCAGCAGCGCGATTTCGACGCGCGGGTGACACAGGAGCAAGCGCACGAGCTCGGCGCCCGTATAGCCGGACGCGCCAAGCACGCCGATCTTGGCTTTGGTTGCCATGACTCAATTCCCTCCGCTCATCATCGTCCGCATCGGAAACGGACATTCCAAACGGCCTGCCGCGCCGGAAGCCTCAGATTGTGTGCGGTGGGTGGGAAAGATAAAGAGGGGTGCCGCACAATCGGAGCCGGCGGCACGCGGCGATCACGCACGCATGCCCGGTGCCCGCGGGGCGCGGCAACGGCTACGGTCTCGTGTGGCATTGATCGTCATGCGCGGCGTCTTAGCGATGCGGCGTCGGCGGGTCAAGGATGTATTAAGTTCCGCTGACAGCCGGCTACATGAGAAACTTCATCCCGAAGATTCCGGGCGCCAGCAGCGCCGCAGCCCAGACGAACGCCGAGGTGAAGTTGGCGAACTGGAACCACCAGTACGGCATGGTGAAGATACCGGCCGCCAGCGGAACCGTCGCCCGCAATGGTCCAAAAAAGCGGCCGATAAAGATGCCGGGCACCCCCCAGCGCTGCACGAACTGCTCGCCGCGGGGCAGCAACCCGGGATGGCGCGACAGCGGCCAAAACGTGGCCAATCCGTCTTTGAACGTCATGCCGAGCCAATAGGACAGCCAATCGCCAACCGCCGCGCCGAGCGCCGCGCCGATCCAAATCGGCATGAAATCGATCCCGGTTATTCCAATCAGCGCGCCGATGCCGATCAATGCCGACCAGGCGGGTATCAACAGCGAAATGAAGGCGAGCGATTCGCCGAACGCGAGACCGAACACGATCGGCGTCGCCCAAGCTTCATGCTCGCGAACGAAATCAATGGTGGATTGGGCAATATCCGCAAACGCCATCGTCAAACCGAAACCAAATCGTAACCTTCCACGCCACCAAATGAAGCACAAGACATCGGCGCAGCCGAATCGCCGAGGATCCCGCTGATGAAGGCCGATGCGAGGCCAGCTTGCATTCGGTCGCCCAATTTGTGCCGCGGCAGAGCGTTAGTGTTATTCGTGGATGATGAGCGCACTGGTTTGATTATACCCCTCCGCAAACTCATAAGAGCTCTGGACCCGGCGATCAAGGCGCGCCAGCACCGAATTCCGGCCTTGACGCCTGTTCCGCGGCAACGCGACTAGCCGTCGCTTCTTCGCATGGCATAGTCGGGCTAAATGATTCGTTTGTAAGGCGCTGGTCGAGGCAATGGGAAAAACAGCCAAACCGAGCCCGAAGAGCCGGGATCTATTCGCTAGTGTGCCTGACCCGGCGCCGCGCCGGCGGGCTGGCCGCGAGGCGCCGCCCCCGCGTGCCGGCTCGGGCGCCGAGGCCAACTATACCGCCCGCCACATCGAAGTGCTGGAGGGGCTTGAGCCGGTGCGCCGCCGGCCCGGCATGTATATCGGCGGCACCGATGAAAAGGCGCTGCATCACCTCTTCGCCGAGGTGATCGATAATTCGATGGACGAGGCACTCGCCGGCCACGCGACCTTCATCGAGGTCGAGATGGAGGCCGACGGATTCGTTCGCGTGACCGACAACGGCCGCGGCATTCCAGTCGATCCGCATCCCAAGTTTCCCAAGAAGTCGGCGCTCGAAGTGATAATGTGCACGCTGCATTCGGGCGGCAAATTCGACTCGGAGGTTTATGAGACATCCGGCGGCCTCCATGGCGTCGGCGTCTCAGTCGTGAATGCGCTTTCTGAGCGGCTCGAGGTCGAGGTCGCGCGCGGGCAGGTCCTGTACCGTCAGGTTTTCGAACGCGGTGTCCCGAAGAGCAAGCTGGAGAATCTCGGCCGCGTCGCGAACCGGCGTGGGACCACGGTGCGGTTCAAACAGGACCCACAGATCTTCGGCGCCAAGGCCGCGTTCAAGCCGCAACGCTTGTTCAAGATGGCCCGCTCGAAGGCCTATCTGTACGGCGGCGTCGAGATCCGCTGGAAGTGCGCGAGCGAGCTCCTGCGCGGCATCGACGACGTGCCGGCGCAGGAGACCTTTCACTTTCCCGATGGCCTCAAGGACTTCCTCACCGCCGCAATCCACAACGACACACTCGTCCACCCCGACATCTTCACCGGCAAAGCCGGCAAGACCGGTACGCACGGCGCGGTGGAGTGGGCGGTGGCATGGACCGCCGACGCCGACGGCTTCATCTCCTCTTACTGCAACACGATTCCGACGCCGGACGGCGGCACCCACGAATCCGGGCTGCGTGGCGCCCTCATCAAGGGCTTGAAGGATCACGCCGAGCGGACCGGCCAGGAGAAGCGCGCCTCGTCCGTCACAAGCGAGGACATCATGACCGGCGCCGCCTGCATGCTGTCCGTGTTCATCCGCGAGCCTGAATTCCAGGGCCAGACCAAGGATCGTCTGGCAACCGCCGAGGCGCAGCGCATCGTTGAGCAAGGGATCCGCGACCCGTTCGACCATTGGCTCGCCGGAAATCCCGTGCAAGCCAACAAGCTGCTCGATTTCGTCATCGAGCGCGCAGATGAACGGGTCCGACGCCGTCAGGAAAAGGAGATTTCACGCAAGTCGGCCGTGCGCAAGCTGCGGCTGCCCGGCAAGCTCGCGGACTGCACCAATTCCGGCGCGCAAGGATCAGAAATCTTCATTGTCGAAGGCGACTCGGCCGGCGGTTCGGCGAAGCAGGCGCGCGATCGCGCCACCCAGGCGGTGTTGCCGTTGCGCGGCAAGATTCTCAATGTCGCGTCGGCGGGTCGGGACAAGCTCGCACAGAACCAGCAACTTGCAGATCTGACGCAGGCGCTCGGCTGCGGCGCCAGCGCGCATTACCGCGACGAGGACCTACGCTACGAGAAGGTGATCATCATGACGGACGCCGACGTCGACGGCGCCCATATCGCCTCGCTCCTGATCACCTTCTTCTACCGGCAAATGCCGCAGCTGATCGACAACGGTCACCTCTATCTCGCGGTGCCGCCGCTCTATCGGCTCTCGCATGGCGGCAAGAACTTCTATGCGCGCGACGATGGGCACAAGAATGAGATCCTGAAACGGGAGTTTCACGCCAACGCCAAGGTAGAGGTCGGACGCTTCAAAGGCCTCGGCGAGATGATGGCGAGCCAGCTCAAGGAGACGACGATGGATCCCCGCAAGCGCACCCTGCTGCGCGTCGTCCTCCTCACCGATGACCGCGAGGATACCGCCGACTCGGTCGAGCGCCTGATGGGCACCAAAGCCGAGGCCCGGTTCGCCTTCATCCAGGAGAAGGCGGAGTTCGCGAACGAGGAAATGTTGGACGTGTAAGGAGCAGGAATCAGAAACCAGATGTCAGTAATCAAGCATCGACTTTTCTGATCACTGATACCTGACCTGGGATACCTGATACGGCTACTCTTCGAAGTGTAGATGGGCCGCCTTTACGATATCGGAAATCTTCGCGATATCGTCGTCGATCATGCTTCGGAAATCATCCGAGGCATTACCGCCGGGATTGACCGCCATCGCCTTGAGCTTCTCTTGCACGCCGGGATCGTGGACGGCGGCGCGAACAGTGGCTTCGAGCTTCTTGGCAATGGCCGGCGGAGCGCCGGCCGGCATGAATACCCCGCTCCATAGCTGGATATCGACCTCGGGAAGCCCGGCCTCGGTCATGCTGGGGACATCCGGTAGTTCCGCCGAGCGCGCGTTGCCGGTGACCGCCAGCGCGCGCACCTTCCCGCCCTTTACCATCGGAACCGTGGGCGGACCATCCGCAATGGCAAAGAGGGTCTGCTCGCCGAGCACGCTGAGCAACATCTCGTTGCTGCTCTTGTAGAAGATCGCCACGCCCGGCATTCCGGTCTTCAGCTTCAGCAGCTCCGATGTAATCGTGAAGGCCGGCGAGGTCGTGGCATAATTCGCCTTGTCGGGATGTGCCTTCGCCCGCTCAACGAGCTCCTTGACCGATTTGATCGAGCTGTCGGCGGAGACGCAAAGGATGAGCGGGAAATTCGCGATCATCGACAGCGGAATGAAGCTGCGCGTCGGGTGGTAGGACAGGTTCGGATAGATCGCCGAGGCGATCGAGGCCATGCCGCTGGCGCCGACCATGAGGGCGTAGCCATCGGCCGGCTGCCCCGCAACATACTCGGCGGCAATGCGGCCGCCGGCACCGGGCTTGTTCTCGATGATCACGGATTGACCGAGAATGTCGGACATTTTTTGCCCGACCAACCGGGCAAATATGTCGTTGCCGCCGCCCGCAGCAAATCCCACGGTCATCCTGATCGGCTTGTTGGGAAATCCCACATCCTGTGCGTGCGCATGGATGACGGCGCACCCGAGCACCAGCAGCACCAGGGCCGAACGAGCGAGCGCGCACGCAAACCGCAGCGTGATCATCGAGGTCCTCCCTTCATTGGCCCTACGCCGGCGAGCTCGACGCACTGGCGTGTGGAGCATAGCGGCCGCGCGGCTCGATCGAAAGGAGGCTGTCGTGACCGTTGCTCATGGCGCGGCTCGGTACCCGCTTGCCCAAGCTCGAACGATTGAATGCGTCGCTTGCCCTGACGCTGCGTGGCTCTCTGGCCGGCCGGTTCGTCACGATCGACCAAGGCTTGAGCCGCCTGGGGGTAGGTGACTGAGGAATAATTAAGAATAACCCCCGAAACACGTTGTGGATTTGTGACGCTTATATGAAAAGGGCAAGTATTTGTTCGACTTGTTGCGCCTGCGAAGGATTGACTTTCGCCCCGTCGTGCCTATGTTCCCGGCATTCGGTTCGACGATCAGATTCGATGATCGAGATCAACCGTTCACCCCGCGCAACGAGAAGTCGTGGGTTTGCGTCCGGCGCGGTAAAGCCCGGACTCTATTCGAGGTTTCATGCCATTTTCGCAACTCGGCTTATCCGATAAGGTTCTCGGCGCCATCGCGGCGGCCGGCTACACTACCCCCACTCCGATCCAAGATCAGGCGATCCCCCACGTTCTCGCGCGCCGCGATGTGCTCGGCATTGCGCAGACGGGAACCGGCAAAACGGCGGCCTTCGTGCTGCCGATGCTGACCATGTTGGAGCTCGGCCGCGCGCGCGCGCGCATGCCGCGTACGCTGATCCTCGAGCCGACCCGGGAGCTCGCGGCGCAGGTCGAGGATCACTTCGACAAATACGGCGTCAATCACCGGCTGAACGTGGCGCTGTTGATCGGCGGCCTCTCGTTCGATGATCAAGACAGCAAGCTGATGCGCGGCGTCGACGTACTGATCGCCACGCCCGGCCGCCTGCTCGACCATTTCGAGCGCGGGCGGCTCTTGTTGAGCGGCGTAGAGCTCTTGGTGATCGATGAAGCCGACCGCATGCTGGATATGGGCTTCATTCCCGACATCGAGAGAATCGCCAAGCTGGTGCCGTTCACCCGCCAGACGCTATTTTTTACCGCGACCATGCCGCCGGAAATTCAACGGATCGTCGACACGTTCCTGCACAATCCGGTCCGGGTCGAGGTATCAAAGCCTGCAACGACCGCCGTCACCGTCTCGCAATTATTGGTCCGGACGGGCCGCGAGCCACACGAAAAGCGCGAGACGCTTCGGCACTTGATCCGCACGACAGCGGGGCTGAAGAACGCCATCATCTTCTGCAACCGCAAGCGCGAGGTAGCGCTGCTGCACCGCTCCCTGGTGCGCCATGGCTTTCAGGCGGTTGCCCTGCACGGAGACCTTGACCAGCCGGCGCGCATGGCGGCGCTCGACCAGTTCCGCCGTGGCGAGGCTCAGTTGCTGATAGCCTCGGACGTCGCAGCCCGCGGCTTGGATATTCCGGACGTGAGCCATGTGTTCAATTTCGACGTGCCGCATCACCCCGACGATTATGTCCACCGGGTTGGCCGCACCGGACGAGCCGGAAAAAGCGGTGTTGCCATCAGCATCGTCGCTCCTGCCGACCAGAAAGCGGTGGTGGCGATCGAAAAGCTGACCGGCCAAAACATTCCCTGGGCAGGAGCGGGAGCCGCGGGCGAAGCCGTTCAAGAACAACCGACGCAGGCGACGCGGCGACGCAGCGAGCCCACACGACGACATCGCGAAAGGCCGAGGCAGCAGACCCCCACCCCGAGGCAACAGAGCCCTGCTCCGAGACAACCGGTCCCCACCCCCGTTGCTCGGACCGACGAGAGCCGGTCGCGGCCAGCGCCCCACCGGCGGCCGCCCGAAGAACCCGCATCCCACCTTCCGGCATTCCTGCTGCGCCCGGTCAGAGTCAAGGCATAGGGACGATATCCGGCGCCTTCTTTATAGCGATTTACGCTGGTCGCCGTTTGCTGCGTGACGGCTTTGCGGGCGCACCGGCCCGGTGAGCGGCTGCTACGGCCTCGCGCGCCCACCGAGCAAGCTCATCGGCATCGTCATAAAGCTGATCCGGCATCCGCCAATAGGACATGATCGAGCGCGTGCCCTCCTTGGTCGCGTAAGTGAAGGGGGTCGAGCCGTGCTGCTGGAATGAGCCGACGGTGTGATCATCCACCTTCAAATAGATTGCGCCGGCAGACGACAACGCGAACATCACGTCCTCGGCGTAAATGCCTAATCCGCCGAACATGCGTCGAATAGTGACCGGGCCGAAGACGGCGAACAGCTCGCAGAAATAGTCGGAGTCGTGGTCCTTGCGGCTCACATCAGCGCGGATCGGCGGCGATCCCCTCCGCCGCCGGCGTGAGCGCCACCGATTCGCCGCAGCCACAAGCCGATGTCTGGTTTGGATTGTTGAACACGAACTGCGCTGACAGCTTGTCGGTTTTGTAGTCCATCTCGGTGCCGAGGAGAAACAGTACTGCCGTGGGATCGATCATGATCCGCACGCCCTTGTCCTCGATGACCTCGTCCAACGGGTTGGTCTGCTCTGCGTATTCCATCGTGTAGGCCATTCCGGCGCAACCGCCGTTGCGCACGCCGACACGCACGCCGGCGATCGGCCGCTCTGCTTTCGCCATGATGTCCTTGATGCGCGTGGCAGCCGCTTCCGTCAGCCGCATCACCTGGGGTCTTTGGCGCACGCTCATGTCAATCCTCTCCTTTCGATCGGCTGCAAGGACCGACCTTCAGGGCTAACGGGCTCACGCCCGCGACGCGCATAATCACCACGCACCACACAATGGTCACCACATATTGAGGACGAGTCGCGCCTCGTCCGACATTCGGCTCGGATCCCACGGCGGATCCCACACGATCTTAACGGTGGCCTCGCGCACGCCGGGCACGCTCGCCACCGCATTCTCGACCATGCCGGGAAGCTCGGCCGCCGACGGGCAGTTCGGGGTGGTCAAGGTCATATCGATATTGACCGCCCGATCATCCTCGACGGCCACCTTGTAGATGAGGCCGAGCTCATAGATATCGGCAGGAATCTCCGGATCGTATACCGTCTTGAGCGCGGCGACGATCTCGTCGGTCAGCCGCGCGATCTCCTCTTGCGGCAGCGCCGAAGCCTGCGCGCTGGCAGAGTCTGTGGCGGCGTCCTGTTGAGCAGAGGCAATCGCCGGCTCGCGTTCGCTTGTTTGTTCGGTCATGCGAAGAAACCCTGAGCCTTGATCAGTGCCTGCGCCAGCACCTCCACCTCATCAGCGGTGTTATAAAGCGCAAAGGAGGCGCGACAGGTCGCGGTCACGCCATAACGTGCCAGCAACGGCATTGCGCAATGCGTGCCCGCGCGCACCGCGACACCGGCACGATCGATGATGGTCGCCACGTCGTGCGGATGCGCGCCCTTCATGTCGAAGGAGATGATCGCGCCCTTATTCTTGGCTTGGCCGAAGATCCGCAGCGAATTGATTTCGCGCAGGCGCTCGTGTGCATATTTGACGAGGCCGGCTTCGTGCGTCCGAATCCGATCCTTCCCGACCGAGTTGATGAATTCAATCGCGGCGCCGAGCCCGATCGCCTGCACGATCGGCGGTGTGCCGGCCTCGAACCGGTGCGGCGGCTCCCCGTAGGTGATGCGGTCCTCGTAAACCTCGCGAATCATCTCGCCCCCGCCGTTGAACGGCGGCATCGCTTCGAGATGCTGATATTTGCCGTGCAGGACGCCGATGCCGGTCGGGCCGTAGAGCTTGTGGCCGGTGCAGACGTAAAAGTCGCAGCCGATATCTTGGACGTCGATCTCGAGATGCACCGCCGCTTGGCTGCCGTCTACCAGCACCGGGATCCCGCGCGCATGCGCGAGCGCCACCACCTCCTTGACCGGCACGATGGTCCCGAGCGCGTTGGACATATGCGTGATCGCGACCATCTTGGTGCGATCGGTGAGGAGTTGCGCGAATTCATCGAGCAGGAAATTGCCGTCGTCGTCGATCGGCGCCCATTTGATGACGGCGCCCTGCCGCTCGCGCAGGAAGTGCCACGGCACGATGTTCGAATGGTGCTCCATGATCGAGAGCACGATTTCGTCGCCGGCCTTGATGCGCTCGCGCCCGAACGTGTAGGCCACGAGATTGATTGCCTCGGTCGCATTGCGGGTGAAGACGATCTCCTCAGAACGGGCTGCGTTGAGGAATCCGCGCACGCTTTCGCGCGCGCCCTCGTAGGCTTCGGTCGCGGCATTGGCGAGATAGTGCAGCCCGCGATGCACGTTGGCATATTCCGTCGTGTAGGCCTGTTGGATGCGGTCCAGCACCACCTGCGGTTTCTGCGCCGAGGCGGCGTTGTCGAGATAGACGAGCGGCTTGCCATAGACCTGCATCGCCAGCGCCGGAAAATCCGCGCGCATGCGCTCCACGTCATAGCCGCCGTTCATTACCGCCTTGTGCATCGCTCTCACTTTCGCGCCGCCAGCCAGGCGACGGCCGCATCCATCAGCGCGTCGCGCAGCCCCTCGGGCTCGACGGCGTCGATCGCTTCGCCGACAAACGCCTGCACCAACAACGCTTCCGCCTCCTTGGCGGGGATGCCACGCGCCTTCAGATAAAACAGCAGATCCTGGTCCAGCGCGCCGGCGGTCGCCCCGTGGCCGCATTGCACGTCGTCGGCAAAGATCTCGAGCTCCGGTTTGTTGTCGGCTTCCGCGTCCTCCGACAGCAGCAACGCCCGCGTCATCATCTTGGCGTCAGTCTTCTGCGCGTTCGGCCGCACGATGATCCGGCCCTGGAACACGGCTCGGCTCGCATCGTCGAGCACCGACTTGAACACTTCCCGACTCTGGCCGAAGCCTTCCACATGATCCACGACGAGCGTCGTGTCGACATGCTGGCGGCCGCGCAGGAGGCTCGCGCCGCGAATATTGGCCCGCGTCTCCTCCCCCGCGAACCGCAGATACAGCTGGTTGCGGACCACCGCGCCGCCGGTGTTGAAGATAAAGTCGTCAAACTCGGCGCCGGCCCCGATCACCGCCATCAAGCTCGATACATGCAGCGACCGCGCGCCCTCGAGCGTGAGCTTGATGTGGCCGACGCGCGCGTCCGCGCCGACCACGAGCTCGAGCGCGGTATTGACCTGATAGTCGCGCCCGTCGGGCCCTTCATGGCTTTCCACGAGAGTGAGCCGCGCGCCCCGTTCGCCGATCACGAGGGAGCGGCTGAACATCGCGGCCGCCTGGTCTCCCGTATTGGCGAAGACCAGCTGCAGCGGCCGCGTGATGGCCGCGTCCTCGGCCACGCGAATGACCGCGCCGTCCCCCATAAACGCGGTGTTGAGCGCAATCGCGATGTCGTCCTGCGGCGCGAGCTTGCCGAGATGCTCCATCACCAGCGGATCGGCTACGGCCAGCGCCTCGCTCAGCGAGCGGATCGTCAGGCCCGGCTCGAGGCCGGCGAGATCCGAAAGCTCCGGCACGAACACGCCGTCGACAAAAACCAACCGACGGCAATCCAAGGCGGCGAGCAGGGCGCCCGCTGATCGGGCCCGGATCTTCGCCGCCGCATCAGGCAAGCCAGTCAACGGCTTCGCATCGCGCATCAGCGCGCGCAGATCCGTGTATTTCCATTCCTCGACGCGCCGGTGCGGAAGCCCCTGCGCATCGAAGCGCCGGAACGCCGCCTCGCGCATGGCCGCAACCTGGCCCGCACCCGGTAGCCTGTCCTTGGCCGACGCAAAAGCCTGCGCAAGCGCGAGCTCGGCGTTGGTCTTCATCTGGCGCACTTCGGCGTTCATGGGAGCCTCAGGCCGCCTCGTCCTGGTATTGCGCGTAGCCGTTGGCTTCGAGCTCGAGCGCAAGCTCCTTGCCGCCCGTCCGCACCACACGGCCTTTCGACAGCACGTGCACCACGTCGGGCACGATGTAGTCGAGCAGGCGCTGGTAATGCGTGATGACGACCATCGACCGCTCCGGTGAGCGAAGCGCGTTGACGCCGGTGGCGACGATCTTCAAGGCGTCGATATCGAGCCCTGAATCGGTTTCGTCGAGCACGCACAACCGCGGCTGCAACAGCGCCATCTGCAAGATCTCGTTGCGCTTCTTCTCGCCGCCGGAGAAGCCGACATTGACCGGCCGGCGCAGCATCTCCTGACTGATGCCGAGCTTCCCTGTCACGTCGCGCACCCGCTTCATGAATTCCGGCGTCGAGAGCTCAACCTCGCCGCGTTTCTTGCGCTGCGCGTTGAGCGCAGTGCGCAGGAACGTCATGGTCGCGACCCCGGGGATCTCGAGCGGATACTGAAAGGCGAGAAACACGCCCTTGGCCGCCCGCTCGTCGGCCTCCATATCCAGCAGATTCTCGCCGTCGAGCAGCACCTCGCCTTGCGTGACCTCGTAGTTGTCCTTGCCGGAGAGAACATAGGCCAGCGTCGACTTGCCCGACCCATTCGGGCCCATAATGGCATGCACCTCGCCCTTGCCGATCGCGAGGTCGACACCATTGAGGATTTGCTTGCCACCGACCTCGGCGTGCAGGTTTTTTATTTCCAAAAGCGGCATTGCTTCTCTTCTTCTCACTTCGAGCACGGATCAGGCACCGACGGCGGCACAGCGGCGATAGTGATCACGGTCCCTTCGGTCACCCGACGCTGCCTTCCAGACTGATCGAGATGAGCTTCTGCGCCTCGACCGCGAACTCCATCGGCAGCTGCTGCAGCACGTCCTTGACGAACCCGTTGACCACCAGCGCCACCGCGTCCTCTTGTGAGAGGCCGCGCTGCCGGCAATAGAACAGCATTTCCTCAGAGATCTTCGAGGTCGTCGCTTCATGCTCAAAAATCGCCGAGGCGTTCTTAGCTTCGATGTAAGGCACGGTGTGCGCGCCGCATTTGCCGCCGATCAGCAGCGAGTCGCAATTGGTGAAGTTGCGCGCGCCGCTTGCGCGGCGGTGCGCGGAGACGAGCCCGCGATAAGTGTTTTGCGACTCGCCTGCCGCGATACCCTTAGAGATGATCCGGCTCGACGTATTCTTGCCGAGATGCAGCATCTTGGTGCCGGAATCGACTTGCTGGCGACCGTTGGAGATGGCGATCGAGTAGAACTCGCCGCGCGAATTGTCGCCGCGCAAGATGCAGCTCGGATATTTCCAAGTGATGGCGGAGCCGGTCTCCACCTGGGTCCAGCTGATCTTCGAATTCTTGCCGCGGCAGTCGCCGCGCTTGGTGACGAAATTGTAGATGCCGCCGCGGCCTTGGGCGTCGCCCGGATACCAGTTCTGCACGGTCGAATACTTGATCTCCGCATCATCGAGCGCGACGAGCTCGACGACGGCCGCGTGCAGCTGGTTCTCGTCGCGCATCGGCGCGGTACAACCTTCGAGATAGCTAACATAGGCGCCTTTGTCGGCGATGATCAGGGTGCGCTCGAACTGGCCGGTATTCTTCTCGTTGATGCGGAAATAGGTCGACAGCTCCATCGGGCAGCGCACGCCCGCCGGCACATAGACGAACGAGCCGTCGGAGAACACCGCCGAGTTCAGCGTGGCGAAAAAGTTGTCGGTGACTGGTACGACCGAGCCGAGATACTTTTGCACGAGCTCGGGGTGCTCTCGGATCGCCTCCGAGATCGGCATGAAAACCACGCCGGCCTTCTTGAGCTCTTCCTTGAAGGTGGTGGCAACCGAGACCGAGTCGAAGACGGCGTCGACGGCTACCCGCGAGGACGTGCCGCCCTCGCGCGCCACGCCCGCGAGGATCTCTTGCTCGCGCAGCGGGATGCCAAGCTTTTCGTACGTCCTGAGGATTTCCGGATCGACCTCGTCGAGGGACTTCAGCGTGGCGTTCCGCTTCGGCGCCGAATAGTAGTAGAGGTCCTGGTAGTCGATCGGCCGATAGTCGACCCGCGCCCAGTGCGGCTCCCGCATGGTCAGCCAGCGCCGATAGGCGTCGAGCCGCCACGCCAGCATCCACTCGGGCTCATTCTTCTTCGCCGAGATGAAACGGACGGTATCTTCGGAAAGGCCCTTCGGGGCCTTCTCGGATTCGATCAGCGTCTCGAACCCGTACTTGTACTGATCGACATCGATACGGCGGACCTGCTCCACCGTCTCTTGCACTGCCGGCATTCTTCCCTCCGCTCACGGTTTCAAGGACCGCGGGTTGGATTGAGTCGGTTATGGTTGGCTCGAAAACTCTATGGAACCACCGTCGTTAGGCCGCCTCGGCGGCGTTGTACCGTCTATGCTTAAGTAAGGATTGGGAAAGCCGCTTCCAAGCGCTCAAAAAGCGCTCGACTTCCGATTCCGTCGTCGTCCAGCCCAAGCTGACACGCACCGCGGCCTGTGCCAAGGGGGCCGCCACTCCCATCGCCGCGAGCACATGGGAGGGCTGCACCTTGCCGGACGAACAGGCGGCCCCGGCAGAAACCGCCGTGCCTTCGAGGTCGAAGGCGATGACCGCCGTTTCCGCCTTCAGGCCGCAGACGGCAAATAAGGTAGTATTGGGAATCCGCTCTACTTCCGCGCCAAAAATGACGACATCTGGCGTGGTGTCCCGCAACCCTTGCTCAAGCTGGTCGCGCAAGGCGTGCATGTGGGCGAATTCCGCGGTCAGCGCCTGGTTGGCCGCAACGCACGCCGCGCCGAAGCCCACGATTCCCATGACGTTTTCCGTCCCGGCCCGCAAGCCGCGCTCTTGGCCACCGCCCTTGATCAACGGCTCGGCCGCCCGCGCGTCGCCGCGGATCAGGGCGCCGACGCCCTTCGGACCGCCCAGCTTGTGCCCGGATACGGCGATCAGGTCGGCCCCTAGCTCACTGAGATGACACGGAATTCTCCCTGCCGCCTGCACCGCGTCGACATGCAGCTGTCCGCCCGCCTCGTGCACGATCTCGGCAGCGGCGGCAACCGGCTGCACGACTCCGGTCTCGTTGTTGGCGAGCATGATGGACACCAAGGGTCGATCACCGTATCGCTTCGCCTGAGCCAGGCGCTTATCGAGTGCCGTGAGGTCGACTTCGCCCCGGCCCGTTAGGGGGATCTCTTCGATCGAACCGGCTGCGAACCGCCCGCCGCTGCGCACCGAAGGATGCTCCGCAGCTGACACCAGCAAGAGCTGACGGCCACCCGCGGTATTCTCCGGCGTGAGGGCCAGCATATTGGCCTCGGTTCCCCCAGAGGTGAATGTCACCTGGCTCGCCTCCACCGCGAAGAGGGCGGCAACTTGCTCGCGGGCTTGCTCGATCAACCGACGGGCGATCCGGCCCTCGGCGTGAATCGACGACGGATTGCCGACTGTTTCGAGCACAGACAGCATGGCGGCGCGCGCTTGAGGCCGGAGCGGCGCAGTCGCATTCCAATCAAGGTAAACACGCGAAGTCATCAGGTCGATTTGTTCCACTCGCCAGCGTCCGTTCGGCCCGTACCGGATCGGCGCCACCGTTGCAAACCTTGCCAAAACACTTGCTTTTCGCCCCTGCCTTCATGGTAGAACGCCCGCTGCTCGGCTTTGGCGTACCGCGCACCCTTGGCGCTCGTAGCGCTAAAATGCCAAAATTTAGAATGCTTCCAAGAACTTACGTTTGCCAGAGGCTCCCGTCAAGCGCGCCCGAGGGTAGTTCCGCCCGCGGCCTGCGGCGCAGTCGTATTCGAGGGTAAAAAAGATCATGCCCGAAGTCATCTTCACCGGTGCCGCCGGTCGTATCGAAGGCCGATACCATCCGGCGCGGCAACGCAACGCGCCGATTGCCATCGTCCTGCATCCGCATCCGCAGTTCGGCGGCACGATGAACCACCAGATCGTTTATCAGCTGTACTATTCTTTCGTGCACCGTAATTTTTCCGTCCTGCGCTTCAACTTTCGCGGCGTTGGCCGTAGCCAAGGCTCGTTCGATCACGGCCAAGGAGAATTGTCCGACGCGGCGTCCGCGCTCGATTGGGCGCAGTCGATCAATCCGGAGGCGCGCAGCTGCTGGATTGCCGGATTTTCCTTCGGCGCCTGGATCGGCATGCAGCTCTTGATGCGCCGGCCGGAGATCGAGGGCTTCATCTCGGTCGCGCCGCCCGCCAACCTATACGACTTTTCCTTCCTGGCGCCCTGCCCCTCCTCGGGCCTCATTGTGCACGGCGACAAGGATGCGGTGGTCCCCTATAAGGACGTGACCGGCCTCGTCGACAAGCTGAAGACGCAGAAGGGCATCATCATCGACCAAAAGGTCATCACGGGCGCCAACCATTTCTTCGACGGCAAAGTCGATGCCCTCATGCAGCAGGTCAACGCCTACTTGGATAAGCGATTGGCCACCGGCCGCAAGACAACGGCGGCGTGACGAGTTCGAGAACACGGCACGCCAGGGACTAACTCAGGCTCCGTTCCATGGCGTCAACTGCGGCGGATCTCGACCCTGTCCATTTATGAGCATCGGGCATGAGCGCCTACAAGTCCGAATTCTTGCGCATACTCACGAGCCGAGGCTTCATCCACCAGGTATCCGAGCCGGACGCGCTCGACGCCTTGGCAGCATCGGGACGCGTCACCGCCTATATCGGCTTCGATTGCACCGCACCTTCGTTGCATGTCGGCTCCTTGGTGCAGATCATGATGCTGCACTGGCTGCAGCAGACCGGGCATCGGCCGATCGCGCTCATGGGCGGCGGCACGACCAGGGTCGGCGACCCATCGGGCAAGGACGAAAGCCGCAAGCTCCTCACTGAGGAAATGATCGATCACAATCTTGCGGGAATACGCGCGGTCTTCAACAAATTCCTTCGCTTCGGCGACGGCCCCGATGACGCACTGATGGCCAACAATGCCGATTGGCTCAACGGGCTCAACTACATCAACTTCCTGCGCGATGTCGGACGCCACTTCTCCGTCAATCGCATGCTCGCCTTCGATTCGGTAAAGCTGCGGCTCGATCGCCAGCAGGAACTGTCGTTTCTCGAATTCAATTACATGAAGCTGCAGGCCTACGATTTCGTCGAGCTCTATCGCCGTTACGGCTGCGTCTTGCAGATGGGCGGCTCCGATCAATGGGGCAACATCGTCAACGGCATCGATCTCGGCCGCCGTCTGCACAACGCGCAGCTTTTCGCGCTCACCTCGCCGCTGATCACCACCTCGTCCGGCGCCAAGATGGGCAAGACAGCGGCCGGCGCGGTGTGGCTCGATCCAACAATGACCAGCCAAAACGATTTTTGGCAATACTGGCGAAACGTCGAGGATGCGGACGTTCCGCGCTTTCTGAAGCTATTTACAACTCTGCCGCTGAATGAAATTGATCGTCTCGCGGCGCTACGCGATCGGGAGATTAACGAGGCGAAAAAGATTCTCGCTACAGAAATAACGTCGCTCGTTTATGACCCTGTGATTGCAAAAGGTATCGAGGAGTCAGCTCGCACGACATTCGAGGAAGGCGGCCTCGGTGCGACCCTGCCGATCGTCAATTCGAATGCAATATTGGAAGCGCCAGGACTGAGCGTGCTTGGTGCCTTTGTGCTAGCTGGGCTTGTGTCGTCGAATGGCGAGGCACGACGTCAAATTAAGAATGGCGGGCTCAAAGTAAACGACATGACGGTCACAGATGAAAAGATGCTGTTGACTCGGAAAGATCTCACGGCGGACGGCGCAATAAAACTTTCGCTCGGCCGCAAGCGTCACGTGCTGCTCAAGCCGGCGTGACGGACTGCTTCAGTGATTGTCGGTGCTGTCGTTGACCGTGCCGGTCGCGTCACCGGCGGGAGGCGCCGGCGGCCAAGCGGCGCCTGTCGCGGGAAATTCGAACACCTTGCGCAGCAGTCCCGGCGCCAGCGCCGAGAGCGGATTGACGTGGAGCACCGGATTGCCCGGCTTGCCCACCACCTCATAGGTGACGCCGACCAGCCCTTCTTTTTCGCCGCCGAGGAAAAGCCCAACGACGGGAAGCTGGCCGAGCAGATTATTGGCGCCATAGAGCGGGATCAGGGTGCCGCGCAGATGCACGCTATCGTTGGCATAATCGATAAAGCCGTCGATAGTGCCGCCCAATACCGGCCCGCGCACCACGCCGTCGCGCAGCGC
>JBKQHQ010000073.1:0-13542 GCA_052148715.1 Xanthobacteraceae bacterium
ATGATCTGGCCGAGCCGAACTGGAGGCTCACGGTGTCCGATAACGGGATCGGCAAGCCGGAGGGCCACGCGAGCAAGACAAATCCAGGGCTCGGCACGAGCATCATCGCAGCCCTGCCAAGCAGCTCGATGCTCGTGTCGACGTCGTGATGGACCCGCACGGCACGAAGGTATCGATCACCCACGCAACGTTTGGGTCGCGCTCCCCCGCGGCCCCCTAGGCGGCTCCGATGAATTTTCTGGTGATGGAGCACGCGGACTGGATCCCGGAACCGAGGCGCTGAGAACCTTGGCCTTTGCGGTCTTGGTGTTCGGGAGTGAGGCGACGATCTATGCCATTCGCGAACGTCGGCATCTGTGAGTTCCCGCCCGAGCCTTTGGCTTGCCGCCTCGTCCGTAGCGGATGTCCTGATCGCTTCGATATTGGCCATCGCCGGAATCGCCATGACGCCCTTGCCGGCCTTGGTCGTGGTTGGCACACTTGCCGCAACAGTCGCTTTCGCCGTCATCCTGGATTTCGTGAAGGTTCCGGTTTTTCGTCGTCTTTAGGATCGCCTAGAGCGCCGCCGCCAAAAAGGATACGGATGAAGATCAATTCAAAGGATTTTCGGGTGCGGGAAGGAGACGAGGTCAATCTCAAGAAGTGGCCGACGAACGTGGAGCCTGTGTACAAGTCGAAGGAGGACTATCAAAAGCTCCTTGCAGAGCATGTTGCGCAACTGAGCTCGCAGCAGCAGCTTCTCTACGCATCCAACCGCTACGCCATCCTGCTGATCTTTCAAGCGATGGATGCGGCCGGAAAAGACGGCGCCATCAAGCACGTGATGTCCGGGGTTAACCCGCAAGGCTGCCAGGTATTCAGCTTCAAGCATCCCAGCCCGGCCGAGTTGCAGCACGATTTTCTTTGGCGCACCACGCGAGATCTGCCGGAACGCGGGCGGATCGGCATTTTCAACCGATCCTATTACGAAGAGGTGCTGATCGTCCGCGTGCACCGCGCCATTCTCCGCAGCGAAGGGCTCCCGGACCCGCCGCGCGGCCACAAGACTGTCTGGCGCGACCGGTATCGCTCGATCGTAGATTTGGAGCGGCACCTCTACTGCAACGGAACCCGCATCATCAAGTTCTACCTCCACCTCTCAAAGGATGAGCAGCGAAAGCGTTTCCTGCAACGGATCGACGAGCCGGAAAAGAACTGGAAATTCAGCCTTGCGGACGTCGAGGAGCGGAAATTCTGGAAGCACTATATGAAGGCCTATGAGGAATGCCTTGGCGCAACGAGCATGAGCGACGCCCCCTGGTATGTCGTTCCTGCCGACGACAAGGAAAACGCCCGGCTGATTGTGTCCCAAATTGTCGTCGATACGCTCGAAGGGCTTAAGATGACTTATCCAAAAACGAGCGCAGCGCGTCGGCGCGAATTGCTGTCGATCCGCAAGCGGCTCACGAAATGAGAAGCCGCTGGCGTGCCGTCGCCGTAAATAAATATCTCTGATATGCTACGAGGTGGTGGCTATTTCGCCTCAATAGCCCCATATTCGCAATATGTACGAAGACCGAGAAGGCGAATTCGGCTTTACCATCCAAAGACACCGCTTCAGCACCGGCAAAGCCAGCTGGATCTGGCACGTCCGTCACCTTCCGAGCGGATGTCTTGTGGATGCAGGGTCTTCGTTGCGCTCGCACGATCACGCGAAAACTGCCGCATTTAACGCGATATGGAACGCTGAGCTGCAGACTTGCCCCACGCTGTCGTTGACGCAGGGTTTGGGATCTATGCACAATTTGGACCCGAATCCGCATCTGGCAGACGGCGACAAGTAAGTGCCGAGAAGTGCGACTTGAATAAAACCGACCACCCGAAGACGCGATACATCCACGTCTGAAATTGGTTAATTAGTCGCGATTGATGTGCGGATCGTCATGCAAAATGACGTTGAGCAGCGAGCTGTGAACCTCAAGGTGGCCATTGTAGTCGATGAGACCCAGCTTGCGGAATTTATTCATGAAGAAGCTCACCCGGGATCGCGTCGTGCCGATCATTTCCGCGAGCGTCTCCTGGCTGACCTTGGCAATGACCGGCTCCGGCTTTCCCTCCTTGCCAAAGTTGGCCAGGATAAGAAGGAGCCGAGCCAGGCGCTTTTCGCTTGAATTGAACAGTTGATCGACCAGATCCGCCTCAACTCGGATATTGCGCGTCAGAAGGTAGGACATGAATTTATCGGCGAACTCCGGCTGCTCGTGAAGCACGCGGATCATGGCCGCCTTATCCAGGCGCGTAATCAAGCATTCCGTCATGGCCGCCGCGGTCGCCAAGCGACGCGGCTGCCCGACCAAGCACGATTCGCCGCAGAAATCGCCCTGACCGAGGATTGCAATAACCGCTTCCTTTCCTTGCGTCGAAAGGGCGGTAATTTTGACCTTGCCTTTGTTGATGTAGAAGATCGAATCCGCTGCCTCGCCCTGCGAGAAAATAACCGCACCTTCGCCGTAGGTCGATTTCGCGGTTCCCCGGCCGGCGTCGGATAAAATGGCCTCGATATCAAACGGAGGCCCCGATTTGGTGCCCATGCCGCCCTCTCTTTCCACCGGCAGCACGCAAAACCGATTGAGGCGTTGTCGTGCGAGCACGAGGCATTTTAGCGCCAACAGCGAGGTTGGTCCAACGGTGGTGCTCAGGCTGGGTCGTCTGGGCGCGCCCTCGATTCCGCCGACGAGCAGGCTGCGACGTGGACGCTCACTCCGAAGCCAGCATCCCTGCGCCGACTAAGCGGCGTAGCGTGGTATCCTAGGGACTGACCAGCAGCCCCGGACGACGCGGAGAATCCTGCCGGCGACTGCTCCCTTGCATGTTGGATTTGGCCTCGCGGTGGCCAGAAAATCAAGCGACACCTTACCCCGCAAGTATTCGATCTGAAAGACCTCGCCGCGGCTCGGCACCGCCGCCGCGACGGCTTTCGGCTAGCAGAGAGCCTATCTGATGGTGACGGCATATCGCACCGTATCACCTTCGCTGCCTTTTACAATTACATCGGGAACAAAGAGCCCCCTCGATGCGTTTGCCTAATACCTTAAATTGGAGATTGTTATGAATACGCGCTCTATGTTACTCTCGGCAGCAATCTGCCTATCACCCCTCTCGGCTCTCGCAGGGGTCTCCGGCACTCCCAACAACCTGATCACGTTGGCGCAAGGCGACGTGAGGGTCGGTCCGAATGGCGTCACCATCGGGGACCGCGACCATGATCGTGATCGGCGGCGTGACCGCGATACGGTCGGCTCCGGTGAACGACGGGATCATGACGGCGAACGAAATTGCCGGTCTGTGACGGTCGAAGAACACGGCGCGAGCCGCACAACGCGCCGGTGCGACTGACCTAGTTCACCTTGATCAACGTGCATCCCAAGTGTCGCCGGCCGGGCCGCAAGCCCGGCCGGCTTCGCATTGATAAAGCGGCGAACCGATCGGTCGCAAAACGCAGAGCGGCTGTTAGGGCCTTGAAGAACGAATGATCCGCGTTTTTGTTCTAAATAACGATATATTTGATCGGAACATTACCCAACCGGTTTTACTTCTTCCTAAGAGGGGCACCTAGAAATATTTGGAGATTTACCATGAGGAATACTTTTCTTATCACCGTTGCCACCGCGGCGTTGGTGGCGGGAGCCGGGTTGGCATCCGCGCAGGGCGTGAACGAGCGTTCCGATCCGCATGCCGCAGCCGCTCCGGAGCAGAAAGCGCCGACAGGCAAGGCAGACCAAAAGCTCAATGCGCCGAAGACGTCGCAGTCGGTAGCGCCGGCTCCGATCGCGCATACTCTGGAGAAGGCGAAGCCAGCACCGGTCGCTGAAGCGCCGGAGAAGGGGAAGCAGGCACCGCTGGCACAGGCGCCTGAGAAGGCACCAGGCTCCAAGCGCGATACGTCGGGCCAGGGAAGCGGCTCGCAGTCTCAGCAGCCTTCGCCGCCGCACGACGCGCAGTCGCCGAGCAAGGAAGGTGGTCCACACGCGGCCGTGCCGGGCGAGCCGAAGTCCGGCGCTTCCGTCATCCCGCTGTCAACCGAGCAGCATGCACGAATCCGCGACACGATACGAGGCGAGAAGGTCGAGCATCTTAGCAATGTGCAATTCTCAATCTCGGTGGGCGAGGCCGTTCCGCAAACGGTGCATCTTTTCAGGTTGCCGGCCCAGATCGTCGATTATGCGCCGCAATATCAGGACTATGAGTACATCCTGGTCGGTGACGACATTCTGATCGTGGATCCCCGCACACTCAGAATCGTAGCGGTGATTGCCAGCTAAAGCATGTCTCGCTCAAATCGAACCACGTCCTCACCACGTCATGGCCGGACTCGTTCCGGCCATCCACGTCTCGGCTGTGCTGCAAGGCCGTGAAGACGTGGATGCCCGCGACAAGCGCGGGCATGACGGCGGAGAGGTTGATTCAATCCGAACGAAACCCGCTTTAGCTCCGAAATACACAATTCTTCAGTCGATCGAGGAGGGCGGTGCCGCCCTCACTTTCTCCGGTCATCCGTCGGTTTTGTCTTCGACGCTTTCTCGTGCGGATTTCCGATAACAAGCGGAGACCGGCAAATAGTCTTTTGGCCCGATGGCTAAGCGGGGCAGCGGCGCAGCTGGCGGAACGAGATGAGCCGCTGCGCGCGCTCGTCCCAAAGCACCAGACGGACGCAGCGCAGACTCTCAGCCAGCGTGAGCCGGCCGGCCGAGCCAAGCTGGGGGTGGTCGCGGAGAACCTGGGGGAGGCGATAGAACGGTATTCCGCTGCACAGGTGGTGGACATGGTGAATGCCGATGTTGGCCGTGAACCAGCGCAGGACACCGGGCAGCTGATAGTGCGAGCTGCCGTGGACGGCAGCGTCCTGTAAGGTCCAAGCGTCGGCGTGAGCCCAATAGGTGTCTTCGAACTGATGCTGGACATAGAACAGCCACACCCCGATCGCGCCAGCGAGCAGCGTGACCGGCATCTGCACCAGCAGGAAGGGGCCTACGCCGACCAAATACATCATGGCGACGACCAGGAGCCCGATGGCGGCATTCGTCGCCATGGTGCTGATCCACGGCTGCCAGCCATTGCGCATCGCGCCCACCGGCAGCCGGTGCTGAAGAACAAACAGATAAGCGGGACCCACGCCGAACATGACGAGCGGATGTCGGTACAGGCGATAGCAAATCCGGCGCCATCTCGTCATCGCCGTGTACTCGTCCGCGGTCAACGTCTCGATATCACCGATCCCCCGCCGTTCCAGATTGCCGGATGTCGCGTGATGAATGGCGTGACTGCGTCGCCAGCAGTCGTATGGCGTCAAGGTCAGAACGCCGATCGCCCGTCCGAGCCAGTCATTGGCGCGGCGGTGCCGGAAGAAGGCGCCATGTCCGCAATCGTGTTGGATCATGAACAGCCGCACCAGGAAGCCTGCCGTCGGAATGGCGAGCAACAAGCAGATCCAGTAGCCGACGCCGAGCGACGCCCACATCAACAGCCAGAGCAGGGAGAACGGCACCACCGTGATCGCGAGCTCTGTGAGGCTGCGGGCGAGGCCGGGCCTCCGGTAACGCATAAGGATCGGTGTCCATGCCCGCGACGGGTGCACGCCGGCGGCCGCCAAGGGCGCGTTCGCACGATCCCGGACCGGGCTGGCGCTGCGGCGAGCACTGACGCGAGCCGCTGCATCGCGGGTGATCGGCTCGACTGGTGCCTTGCGATCTCTTGGGTCTGTCATTCTTGCTCCAGCCGGATTTGGTCACGCGTTGCAAATCGCACGCGCATCGGTCGCCTTCCGCCTTCGCGGAGACCCTCGAGGGTAGGCTTGGCGGGCCGGGATGTCATGCCTACCATTTTAGTTACTGCGCTCTTCAAGCGGCAAGAGTCTGTATAAAAGGAGACACCCCGCTCCCGAAGAGTGCGGCATCACAGCAGGAAAATTGTCAGGAAAACCGGAAAATTAAACACTGGTGGTTGCGCAGTTGATTAATATTCACGTCGATTTGGATATCGCACCCCAAAAAGGGAGAATTTCTCGAAAAATTCGGACTCGTCGAGTAGCGCAGGATCGTGGCGGCACGCCAAGTGGATCGCTGGGCCGCCCGCCCTGGCCGTCTTGTCCTGTGATGCCGCCTAAATCCGTCCCATGAGAACCAAGACGACAAGGACGATCAGGATAATGCCAATAATGCCCACGCCGCCGTGACCATAGCCGTAGCCGTAGCCGCCGAACCGGCTGCTAAACCCACCGAACAGGAAAATGACGAGGATGATGACGAGGATGAGCCCGAGCGACATGGCGCCCTCCTTTTGCTTCATTCATGCGACGAATTGCGGGCTCCGCTACCCGGCCGCCTTGCGAAACCTAGACAAGCCTATACGCGCGAGCCAATGCAAGTCTGTGCAAAAGTGACCACCGTCGGGACGGTCGCTTTTTCTGGATCGGGTGAATTTGCATCTCTAGGCGCGAGGGGCCGGATACGAATCCAGAGGTCGCACCTCCGGCCGAATAAGAGCTACTTGCCGCGCAACGCGTCCTTAAGGCCACCGATTGCGTTCTGCACTTTGCCCTTCACTTGATCGGCCTGGCCCTCGGCTTCGAGCTTGCCGTCGCCCAAGGCCTTGCCGGCGACTTCTTTCACTTTTCCCTTGGCTTGTTGGGCAGACCCTTCAACACGATCTTTATCCATATTCGGCTCCTGACAGTTCTATGATCTCGTGAAGAATGAACCCATTTGGCGCTGGTTCAGTTCCGCGTTCGATAACGGTAACATTTTATGGCCAGTCGTGTCATACTGGTATCGGCGCTCGATATCGACGAGAGCGGAACGGAGCAGTTCGTGAAACGTTGCCTAAATAGCAGGAGGAGCGTCCGGAGCGGACCGCCCTGATCTTGCCGGAATTTACAGAGGCTTCAATGTTGAAAACCATTATGATCACCACTGCTTTGAGCAGCCTGTTGCTGTCGCCCGTTTTGGCCCAGTCGCTGACGCCACGAGCGAACCAGTCGACCACCGAGACAAGCTCAAGCATGAGCAGCGGCGCCGCGCCGGAAGCCCATGTGATTGTGTCGCAAAGCTCCAATCAGTGGCTGGTATCGAAATTCGAGGGCTCCGACGTCCTCGGTTCAGACAATCAGAAGATTGGCAGTGTTACCGACATCCTGTTCGACGAAGCGGGCAAGATCGACGCCTATGTCGTCGGCGTTGGTGGCTTTCTGGGTATCGGCGAGAAGGACGTGGCGCTGGCCCCGAGTTCATTCCAGCTGGTCAAGAGCACTGACAGCGACGCCGTAAAGCTGAAGACGTCGATGACAAAGGATCAGTTGAAGCAAGCCTCGGCCTTCCGAGCCCGCGCGTCCATTTCGGATACGACCGGCTCCGGCATGAACGGGTCGCCCCGGCCGTCGACTAATCATTGATGGCATACTGGCGGAGTAGGTGAGCGCGAGCGTTCACTGAGCAAGTAGGTGCATCCGAGTGGTGGCCCGGATCGGAAGGTCCGGGCACTTGCTTCTTGCGAGTGCCACTAAGACACGCCTTGAAGCTTCATTGCTCCCTATGCTGTTTTTCAGCACCAGTAGACAACCGGGCAGCTCGATAACCGAGAAGCCCGTAGGGTACGCGCAAACTCACATGAAGGAGACCATGGTGGCAACTTCCCAGCAATACCGTGCCAAGGCGGCCGAGGCCGCTCAACTCGCGAGGCAGAGCAATTCGATAAACGATATCAGCCAGTTCACCCAGATGGCCCGATCTTACACAACGCTCGCTGACAATGAAGATTGGCTGGCGGCCAATGCGGACAAGCTCGTTTCGTCTGATCCATCCCTGAACGATCGATAGACGCTCGCGCGGCAGGAGTGCGCGCGTCCAGAATAGTGTTCTAATAATGATGTCTCTCCCCTTACGGATGTCACGTGGCTTCCCCACATCTGATGCGGGATGAAATTCCTTCTCCCGCAAAAGATAGAAGGCGAAAGCCAATGCAAGTTCCTTCGGAAGTGAAGCCTGCCTTGTTAGGTGCCGTAGGCGGAGCCATTGCTCTTGCAATCGTCGGATTCTCGTGGGGCGGCTGGGTGACCGGCAGCACAGCGAACGAGCTCGCAAATAAGCATGCCGATGCAGCCGTCGTGGCAGCTCTCACGCCGATCTGCGTGGAGAACTTCCTCCATGCCGCCGGAGCGACGGCAAATCTGGTGGCCCTGAAAAAGCTCGGATCGAACTGGGAGCAGGGCGATTTCGTCGGAAAAGGCGGCTGGGCGACAAGGCCGGGGGCGGTCTCCTCGGACTACCAACTGGCTCGCGCCTGTGCTGAGAGGTTGGCCCAACCCAAGACAGCATCCCAGTAAGGATGCTGTGCTCGGACGGCGCGGCGCGCTGGGCCGGATCCTTGCTGTGACCCGGACATGATGATGGCGTGAGTCGGAACTGTCCGACTTGCGCGCTACACCGTCCCAACGACAAATCAAGCGCAATCGAGGATTGTGCGAGGTTTGAATTTCATCAGTCAATCTCACCGTAATCATTTGCCCGGAAAATCGGGTACGAGACGGCGGCCTAGCTCCCCGTCCACAACCTCTCGATTAGGCCGGACGCGTGCACCGTTGCCCAAACGGTTGCGGCCGTGATGGAGAGCGAGAACAGCGCCGCGGCAAGCGAGATACACAGCAGAACGCCGTCCTCTTCGAGATAGGCGAATGAGATCAGCATGATGACGAGCGCCGGGATGATCTGGCTAAATGGGAATGGCCAAATAAGCGTCGCGGCGAGGAGAAGGACGATAAGGCCAACCAGACGTTTCGTTGCCAGGAACGGCGCTCGCAAGCGCGGACGGATCAGCGACTCCATGCGCGCGAATACAGGAATGAACCGGGCGGCCAGCCGCGCGATTTGTCCGGTCGGAATACGTCGAGAGGCGAGAAAACCTGGTAGCGTGGGGCTCTCGTGCCCCAAGATCATTTGGACGGCCGGAAACGCCAAAAGGATGCCGACGAACAGGCTCAGTCCGGGCGCCAGGCCGACAAGTGCCAAGAGAAGCATGCCGAGACCGAAGGAGCGCTTTGCCAGTCGGCTGAGCAGCCAGTCGAGGCTGACATAATCCTGCGGCGCTTCATCGAGCACTTGTGCGAGCGCCACGGACGTAGGGACATAAGGCTGCACCGGATTTGCTCCCGCCCGCCTCCGTGAGGGGCGTACTGGTAAGTGGTTGTCATCCACCCCATATACTGAAAATGGCGTTGCCACAAAATCCCAAGCACGATGTGAACGATCAAAAAGAACACCAGCGCCCCCGGGGGGTGATCGTGAACGAGCAGAAGGCTGACCGCCATGCCCCTTAGCCGATTGGCCGTCGATGAAGGGGCGCACAATAGCGATGGATTGCTGCTGCGCGGCTGGGATGGGTCCTCGCCGGTGATGGCGTTCGTCAGCAGGCGGGTCATGGATGACTGGGTGGATCCTCGGCAACCTTATGCCAGGCGCAAGAGCCTCTATCGCGCTGAGTACAATACGCTCGGCAACCGCAACCTCGGGGCAATCGAACGGATCGTCACATCGAAGTATGAGCGTGGCGCCGCGTTCAACCGCCAGCACCCCTTTGTGGATGTTCTCCTCGCGGACATCACCGAAAGCGGAGAATCGCTCGATGTGAGCGGGCTCGCGGGTTAATGCATCTCGGCCGGCTCTTCGGACCATGCGGGAGCGGAAGCAGTTGAGCTAATCGTTACAGCAGGAGATAGATTTATGGAATTCCGTCCGCTTCACGATCGGATCGTGATCAAACGTATTGAGGCCGAGGCAAGAACCGCCGGTGGGATCATCATCCCGGACGCCGCGAAGGAAAAGCCTGAGCAGGGCAAGGTGGTGTCAGTCGGCCCCGGCGCGCGCGACGAGAGCGGCAAGCTAACCCCGATCGACGTGAAAGCCGGCGACCACGTGCTGTTCGGCAAGTGGTCAGGCACCGAGGTCAAGATTGATGGCGAGGAGTACCTGATCATGAAAGAAAGCGACATCATGGGGGTCCTCGTCGAGGCCGGCGTCCACAAGAAGGCTGCGTGACGAGGTTGCCCACCGTGTAGGCCGCGGCATCGTATCGTTAATGCATGGACACAAACATTTTTTGAGGAGTTTCCCGACATGTCTGCCAAGCAAGTGAAATTTTCGGTCGAGGCGCGCGACAAGATGCTGCGCGGCATCGACACCCTCGCGCACGCGGTGCGCGTCACGCTCGGTCCCAAGGGCCGCAATGTCGTGCTCGACAAGTCGTATGGCGCGCCGCGGATCACGAAGGACGGAGTCACGGTCGCCAAGGAGATCGAGCTTGAGGACAAGTTCGAGAACATGGGCGCGCAGTTGGTGCGCGAGGTGGCCTCGCAGGCATCCGATCAGGCTGGCGACGGCACCACCACGGCAACGGTCCTCGCCCACGCGATCGTGCGCGAAGGCGCGAAGGCGGTCGCTGCGGGCATGAACCCGATGGATCTCAAGCGCGGCGTCGATCGCGCGGTCGAGGCGATCGTCGCCGACCTCAGGAAGAATTCGAAGGACGTCACCTCGAACGAGGAAATCGCGCAGGTCGGCACTATTTCGGCCAACGGCGATGCCGAGATCGGACGCTTCATCGCCGACGCGATGAGGAAGGTCGGCAATGAGGGAGTGATCACGGTCGAAGAGGCCAAGTCGCTCGAGACCGAGCTCGAGGTGGTCGAAGGCATGCAGTTCGACCGCGGCTACATATCGCCCTACTTTGTCACGAACGCGGAGAAGATGCGGGTCGAGATGGAAGATCCGTACATCTTGATTTATGAAACCAAGCTTTCCGCGCTCAACGAGCTGTTGCCGCTGCTCGAGGCGGTGGTGCAGTCGAGCAAGCCGCTGTTAATTATTGCCGAGGAGGTCGAGGGCGAGGCGCTCGCCACTCTCGTCGTCAACAAGTTGCGCGGCGGCCTGAAAGTGGCGGCCGTGAAGGCGCCGGGCTTCGGTGATCGCCGTAAAGCGATGCTTGAGGATATTGCGAGCCTGACTGGTGGTTCAATGATCTCTGCCGATCTCGGCATCAAGCTCGAGAATGTGACGATCCAGATGCTCGGCCAGGCCAAGAAAGTGATGATCGAGAAGGAAAGCACGACGATCGTCAGCGGCGCCGGCAAGAAGGCCGATATCGCGGCGCGGATTAATCAGATCAAGGCGCAGATCGAGGAGACCACCTCCGACTACGACCGCGAGAAGCTGCAGGAGCGATTGGCCAAGCTCGCCGGCGGAGTGGCGGTGATCCGCGTCGGCGGTGCGACCGAGGTCGAGGTGAAGGAACGCAAGGACCGGGTTGACGACGCCATGCACGCCACCAGGGCGGCGGTGGAAGAGGGCATCGTCTCGGGCGGCGGCACCGCCCTGCTCTACGCCACCGACGCGCTCAAGAAGGTGCGCGCCGGCAACGACGACGAGAAGGTCGGCATCGACATCGTGCGCCGCGCGATCCAGGTTCCGGCCCGGCTCATCGTCGAGAACGCCGGCATGGACGGCGCGGTGGTGATCGGCAAGTTGCTCGACAAGGACAGCTACAGCTGGGGCTACGACGCCCAGAGCAACGATTATGTCGACATGCTGAAAACCGGCATCATCGACCCGACCAAGGTGGTTCGCATGGCCTTGCAGTCGGCGGCTTCGGTCGCCGGACTCCTGATCACGACGGAAGCCATGGTGGCCGAGAAGCCGGAGAAGAAGGCCCCGAACATGGGCGGCCACGACCACGGCGGCGGCGGCATGGGCGGGATGGATTTCTAAATCCAGTCTCACATCTAAAGGCGAAGGGCCCGCGGGAAACCGCGGGCCTTTTTGTTTTGGGGGTTGGGTCGGTTTGCCTGGAAGCAACCATTCAGTACGTCTTTCGTTGAAGGCTAGGTGACTTGAGAGCAACGGCGCATATCACGTCGGCCAGTAACGGCCGGAGTGAGTAGAGTAAACAGTTTACCGAACAACTCATGTACTATGCGTTTCGCATACTACTTATCTATCTGTTATAAAATGGACTATTCGCATACCCGGCCGTGAACGGGAACGAATTCGAGCGGAAAATCCGCGCTCTCGGCCGCAGGCGCGGCGTAACCGTCGCTTTCGATCCCGTTCATGGCAAGGGCAGCCACGGTCGCCTTTATTACGGCAGCCGGTTCGCGACGCCGAAGGACCGGAAGAAGGAAATCGGCCCGGGACTGCTCAAGGCGATGCTCGATCAGCTTGGGCTTACAAGGGCCGATCTGGAGGATTGAAACATGGCGTTCGGATACCGTTATACGCTGGAGCGGCAGGAAAACGGCTGGTGGCTGGTCCGTTTTCCCGGCGTTCCCGAGGCGCTGACCGAGGGCAAAACCCAGGATGAAGCGCGTGCCAACGCCGTCGATTGCGTGGTCGCGGCGCTCGAAGGCTACATGAAGGCGGGCAAGCCGTTGCCGCGGCACGGCGCCGGACATTCCGGCTGCGACCGCGCCGTGCTGCCTTCGCTCGTGACCGCCAAGCTCGCGGTCTATGAGACGATGCGGCGCCATGGCTGGTCGAAGCTGCGGCTCGCCAAGGAGCTCGGCATGCCCGAAAATTCGGTGCGCCGGTTGCTCAATCTTCGCCACAGCTCGCATATGTGGATCATCGACGAGGCGCTGGCCAAGATGAACGCCGAGCTGTCGATCGACCTGCCCAAGGCCAAGCCGCGCCGCAAGGCGGCGTAAGAAGGAAGGCGCGCGCCCTCGACCCTTCGTCCTTCGACAGGCTCAGGACGAGGGCTCAGGACGCGGAAAGAAGGCCGCGGCCTTACTTGGAGGGTTCGGGCGTCGTGCCGGCATCGGGCGCCGGCGCGGGGTAATTCCCGCCGTGATAACCGCCCATCATCCCGCCGCCATAGCCGCCGTGGCCGTAGCCGCCATAGCCCATCCAGCCGCCCGCGCCGTGATAGTAGATGAGCACCGCGCCCAGCACGATGGTGGCGGCCGCCAGCAGATAAAGCCAGCAGGCGAGATAGCGGCCGAAGCGCTTGAGGCAGCCCTCGGCGCGTTGCGCCGCGAAGGCCACGAAAAATCCGACGACCAGCAAGGCCGTCGCGTGAAAGACGATCTGATGCCACCCCATGGTGTCCCTACTCCTCGATTTGAACCCGGCGCGGGATAGCGGCCCCGCGCGAAGGCCGCAAGCTAGCCGGGTTCGGGCCCGCGCGCAAATCACGTCGGGAGTCGTTGTGCGGTGCGGCAGGAAACTGATTCTTAAAGCCGTTCCAAAACGGGGCGCGGTTGTGGGGCGGGCATCACGCGCCTACAATCCGCGCCAACAGCTTACAGGGGGGAAATCATGTTGCGCCAAGTCACGCGGTTCTGCGTCCGCTATACCGAGCGGTGGATACCCGATCCCTATCTCTACGCGGTCATCCTGACCTTCATCACGGTGGCGGGGGCGCTGATTTGGACGCCGAGCGACCCGCTGAAGATCATCGACGCCTGGTATAACGGGCTTTGGAGCATCCTCGCCTTCGCGCTGCAGATGGCGCTCATCCTGG
>JBKQHQ010000074.1:0-19920 GCA_052148715.1 Xanthobacteraceae bacterium
ACACGCTCTTCGCCGAGCTTGACCATCTTTTCCGGCGTATCGGCGAGCCGGAACAGCGCGGGTGTCGCTTTGTTTACGCCGGCGTCGGTTGCTTGGGCGGAGAGCACGACGGCGACCAGGAGGGTGAACGGGTTGATGTGCTCGAGCTCGCCGCGGGGCTGCGGGTTCGCGGCCTGAAAGCGGCGGAACGCTTCCTCGATCTCCGCCTTGGTCCATGACGGCGTCGTCGCAGGGGCTGCCGCCACATCAACAGCGACGCGCCGCTTTAGCGGTTTGGCGGAGGCGGCCTTGCCCTTGCTGGCAGCCTTGAGGCTGGCGTGGGTGGTTTTCCGCGGCATTCTCCTCGTATAGTGGGCGCCATGAGTCCCGACAACGATGCCACACCGGACGCTCCGATTTTTGCCGCGCTGATCCGGCCGCACCGGTCGCTCGGCCGCACCGGATTCTTCATCGTGATGGCCCTCATTTGCGGCATCAGCTTCGTCACGGGCGTGGTGTTCTTCGTGCTCGGCGCCTGGCCGGTGGTGGGCTTCCTCGGCCTCGATGTGCTGCTGGTCTATTGGGCCTTCCGCATCAATTACCGCGCTGCCGCCGCCTATGAGCAGGTGACCGTGACGGCGTCCGAGCTCGTGGTGCGCCAGGTGAGCCATCACGGGAAAGCGCGGCAATGGATCTTCAATCCGGTGTGGGCGCGGCTTGATCGCGTGACGCACGAGGAGTTCGGCCTCGAACGGCTGTTCGTGGTGTCGCACGGGCGGAGGTTGGCCATCGCGGGTCTGCTGGGACCCGCCGAAAAGGAAGATTTTGCGCAAGCGCTCGCGGCGGCGCTGGCACAGGCGCGGCGCGGTCCGACCCGAATGGTGGTGACGTAGCGGTCTTGTCGCGCGCAGCCGAGCGATCTGCCTTACGCGGCCAAGTCGACCTTCTCTGCCACGGTGCTGTCGGCATTCAGCCGATAGACCATGGGTACGCCGGTCCCGAGCTCCCGCTTGATGATGCCCTCCGGCGATAAGCGATCAAGCACCATCACCAGGGCGCGCAGCGAATTGCCATGCGCCGAGACGAGCACGCGCTCGCCGCGCAGGACGCGCGGCAAAATCTCCTGGATGTAGTAGGGCAGCACGCGCGCGGCGGTGTCCTTCAGGCTCTCGCCGCCCGGCGGGGCCACGTCATAGGAGCGGCGCCAGACGTGCACCTGCTCCTCGCCCCAGCGCTTCCGCGCATCGTCCTTGTTGAGGCCGGACAGATCGCCGTAATCGCGCTCGTTGAGCGCCTGATCCTTGAACACAGGGATGTTCGTTTGGCCGAGCTCCTCGAGCATGATGTCGAGCGTGCGCTGCGCCCGCTTCAAGGCCGACGTGAAGGCAACGTCGAAGCGGATGCCCTGCGCCTTGAGCTTGCGCGCGGCGTCGCGTGCTTCGGCAACCCCTTGCTCGGTGAGATCGACGTCGCGCCAGCCGGTGAACAGGTTTTTTAGGTTCCATTCGCTCTGGCCGTGCCGCACGAGCACGAGAAGGCGTTCGCTCATTATAATTCCTCGATCGATCAGATGTCCTTGAGGCCGAGCACATCGGCCATGCCGTAGAGGCCGGGCTTCTGAGTTTTCGCCCACAGCGCCGCCTTGAGCGCGCCGCGGGCGAAGATCATGCGATCCTCGGCCTTGTGCACGAGCTCGATGCGCTCCGCCGGACCCGCGAAGATCACGCTGTGGTCGCCGACCACGGTGCCGCCGCGCAGGCTCGCGAAACCGATGTCGCCCGGCTTGCGCGCGCCGGTATGGCCATCACGACCGCGCACCGCGTGCGGCTCGAGCTCGATGCCGCGCCCCGCGGCTGCGGCGCGGCCGAACATCAGCGCCGTGCCGGAGGGCGCGTCGACCTTCTTGCCGTGGTGCATTTCCAAGATCTCGATGTCGAAATCCGCATCGAGCGCCGTGGCGACACGCTTGACCAGAGCCGCGAGCAGATTGACCCCAAGGCTCATGTTGCCGGATTTGACGATGACCGCGCGCCGAGCGGCCTCCGCAATCTTTGCCTCCTCGGCGCCGGACAATCCGGTCGTGCCGATGACATGGACCATGCCGCGCTCGGCCGCGATCGCGGCCAATTCGACGGTCGCCTGCGGCACCGTGAAATCGAGCACGCCGTCGGCCTTGGCCAGCGCTGCCCGCACGTCGGCGGCAAGCGCCACGCCGTTCACGCCCAAGCCGGCGAGCACTCCGGCGTCTTGACCGAGCACGGCGGAAGCCTTGTCCTCGATCGCTGCCGCAAGCGTCAGGCCAGGTATCTCGGCGATCGCCTTGACGAGGGTCCGCCCCATCCGGCCGCCAGCCCCGGCGACTGCGAGCCGCATCGCGGCCATGTTGCTGCCTCCTACACGCTCGGCGATATAGCCGGGCAGGGTCGGACCGGCAATTCGCGCGCCCTCACCCGTCGCCGGGTTGCGGGCCGTCATAGCCTTCGAGCACGGTGATGTCGGCTTGCGCCTTGCCTTCGCGCAAGGTCTTGGCGTGCTTGTATTCGGGCGAGTGGTAGCAAGCCAAGGCCGACTCGTAGCTCGGAAATTCCAAAACCACATGGCGCGCACGGCTCACGCCCTCGACCGTCTGCGCGGCGCCGGCGCGGATGATGAACCGCGCTCCGTATTTCTTGAACGGCACCGCGTTGGCGGCGACGTAGGCTTTGTACGCCTCCGGGTCGCTCACATCGACATGGGCGATCCAATATCCCTTCTTGGTCATGATGTTTTCCTCATCCAGGCTGCTTGGCCTTCGTGATCTCGGCGACGATGGCCTCAACCACCGCTTTCGGATCGGGCGCCTCGATCACCGGGCGGCCGACGACGAGATAATCAGCCCCGGCCGCGATGGCGGCGGCGGGATCCATCACCCGTTTCTGATCGTCGGCAAGCGCCGCGGCGGGCCGAATGCCCGGGGTGACGAGCACCATGCGGGGACCGATCACGGGCCGAAGCATCTTCACTTCGGCGCCCGCGCAGACGATGCCGGCGACGCCGATATCGCGTGCTTGCGCCGCGCGCTCGGCAACGAGTTCCTCAACCGTGAAGTCGTAGCCGGCCGCCGCAAGATCAGCGTCATTGTAGGAGGTGAGGACGGTCACGGCGAGGATACGCAGGTCGGAGCCGGCGCTGGCGTCAACCGCCGCATGCATGGTCTGCGGATAGGCATGCACGGTGAGAAAATTCGCGCCGATGCGCGCGACGGTCTCAACACCCTTGCTGACCGTGCTGCCAATGTCATGCAGTTTCAGATCCAGAAACACGCGCTTGCCAGTACGCACCAACGCCTCGGCGAACGCCAAGCCCCGCGTCGCAAAGCCGAGCTGATAGCCGATCTTGTAGAAGGCGACGCTGTCGCCGAGACGATCGGCCAGAGCCTCCGCCGCCTCGACCGACGGCACATCGAGGGCAACGATGAGGCGGCTTCGCGGTTGCTCGGTCATACTTTCCTCACGCGATCTGCCCAGCGAAATCGACCAGCCGGCGGACCAGCTGCCGCAATTCGGCAGCCGCGTCGGCATTGTCGAGGTTACCCCTATCATCGAAGGCATGCTCCGCCTGCGCGATGCATACCTGCTCCGGGAGCACGAGCGCCCGGCAGCCCATCTCGAGCACCTGGCGCAGTGCCAGCAGCGAGCGCACGCCGCCGAAGCGCCCCGGCGACGCCGACGCCAACGAAAACACACGTCCGCTGAAAGCCGCCAGCGCGGGCTCGTCCTTCTCACGCACACGGGAGATCCAATCGATGGCGTTTTTCAGGAGCGGCGCCAGCGATGCGTTGTATTCGGGACTGGTAATGAGAACGCCGTTGTGGATCGCCATCATCTGCTTGAGCCGCACCGCGTTGCGCGGCGCGCCCGAATGCGCCTCTTCGTCGGCGTCGTAGATCGGCAGCGGATAGTCGGCGAGCGAGATATGCGTGACCTCGGCATCGGCGAGCGTGAGCTCCTTGACGGCCAAGGCCGCCAGCCGCCTATTGTACGAGCCCGCGCGGATCGAGCCCGGGATGACCAGAATCTTGGGCGCACGCATCAATGGCCCTCGACGTTCCACCGCCGGCCGGCGGGGTTGGTTCAGGCTATCGCCTGAACCAGCGCGCGAGCCACGCCCGACCGACCATCAGCCCCGGCGATACACCCAAACGCGCGCGGGCGGTAAATTCATCCAGATGCGTTCCGACGGCTCGGCGCTAATGCCGGCGAGCGTCGCCGGGATGGGCGGCACGACGGCGTAGGTGAACTGCACGAAAGGAGCGCCGGGCGACAAGAGCGCAAACGCTTCCGCCAGTAGGCGCAGTCTGGTCTTCAAGGGCTTGGTGAAGAGCGGCAGGCCGGAGACGATGGCCGCCGCCTTTTGGCGCACCATTTTGTCGAGCAACCGGCGCAGGCCGTAAGCGTCGCCCTGCACCACGGTTGCGGCCGGATAGCGCGTACGCAAGAGTCGGCAGAAGTCGGGATTGAACTCGACCAGCATAAGGCGGGCCGGGTCGACGCCGTGCTGAACCAGGGCCTCGGTCACCGGACCAGTGCCGGGGCCGAGCTCGACCACTGGGCCGGTCGCATCCGGATCGACGTAGCGGGCCATGGTGCGGGCAAGCACGCGCCCGGACGGCATGACCGCGCCCGTCGATAACGGCCGCTCGAACCAGGAGCGAATGAACTGCACATCGTCATCGAGACGTTGCGACTTTTTCGCGGTACTGACGGAGGGTTGTAATCGCATTGTATCTACAGAGTATGGCGGGACCCGGATTAATGGGCATTCACACGGGTATAGCCCCTGGCCGGACCGGTCAAGCCGTCCATTCAATCCTGCCCGGTGCCGGCGCCAAAGAACTCCTTCACCTTGGAGAAGAAGCCGATCGTTTCGGGGTGCGTCTCGTGCGAGGAGAGTTTTTCAAACTCGGTCAAGAGGTGCTTCTGCTTCTTGGTTAGGTTCTGCGGCGTCTCGACGACAATTTGCACGTACATGTCGCCGGTCTGCTTGGAGCGAAGTACCGGCATGCCCTTGTTCTGCAGCCGCAGCCGTCGGCCCGAATGCGTCCCTTCCGGCACCCGCACCCGCGACTTGCCGCCGTCGATGCTCGGCACCTCGAACTCCCCGCCGAGCGCGGCGGTTACCATGGACACCGGCACGCGGCAATGCAGATCGGCGCCGTCGCGCTGGAAGAACGGATGCGAGGTGATCGAGAGGAAGATGTAGAGATCACCGGCCGGACCGCCACGCACACCGGCCTCGCCCTCGCCGGCCAGACGAATACGGGTGCCATCCTCGACGCCGGAGGGGATGTTCACCGACAACGTGCGCTCGCGCGTCACGCGCCCGGAGCCGGAGCAGGACGGGCAGGGACTATCGATGACCTGGCCGCGGCCCTGGCACGCCGGGCAGGTTCGCTCGAGGGTGAAGAAACCTTGCGCGTGGCGGATTTTGCCTTGGCCGCCGCAGGTCGGGCAGGCTTTCGGCTTGGTTCCGGACTTGGCGCCGGTTCCCGAGCAGGCCTCACAGGTCACGGGCGTCGGAATGCGGATCTGCGCGTTCTTCCCATGGTAGGCCTCATCGAGCGTGATCTCCATATTGTAGCGCAGATCGGCGCCCCGCTCGCGCCCGGAGCCGCCACCGCGGCCGCGCCGGCCGCCGCCCATGCCGAAGAGATCGTCGAAGATGTCGGCAAAGGTCGAGGCGAAGTCGCTGCCGAAGCCGGGGCCGCCGCCGGCGCCGGCCTCGAACGCCGCGTGGCCGAACCGATCATAGGCCGCGCGCTTGTCGGGGTCTTTGAGGATCTCGTAGGCCTCGTTGATCTCCTTGAAGCGCTGCTCGCTGTCCTTATCGCCCGGATTGCGGTCCGGATGACATTGCATGGCAAGCTTGCGGAACGCGGCCTTGAGATCCGCGTCGCTCGCCTCCCGCTGCACGCCCAGCACCTCGTAGTAGTCGCGCTTCGCCATTACCGGCACGCCCCGCCTCGCACCGCTACCCGCTCCGCCTGCCAGCGAGAAGCCAAACGCATCATCGCCTCGAATATCAAACACGAAACCCGGCGCACAAGCACGCCGGGCTCCAAAATCCTACGCCGTCCGCATGCCCTAAGTGCCGAGACGCTTTCAAGCGGATCTCTTATTCTTCTTGTCGTCGTCGACCTCGGTGAACTCCGCGTCAACGACGTCCTCCTTGGCTGGGCCGGACGCGCCGGCGCCGGCCTCGCCCTGCTGCCCTTCGGCCTGCTTGTACATCGCTTCGCCAAGCTTCATCGAGGCTTGCGCCAACGTGTTGGTCTTCGCCGCAATGGCGTCGCCGTCGTCCCCTTTGAGCGCCTCTTTCAAGTCCGCCATGGCGTTCTCGATGGCACGTCGCTCAGCGTCACCGACCTTCGAACCATGCTCGGACAGCGCCTTCTCGGTTGCGTGCACCAGCGCTTCGCCGTGGTTCTTCGCCTCGACCGCACCGCGCCGTTTCTTGTCCTCCTCAGCATGCGCCTCGGCGTCCTTGACCATCTTCTGGATATCGGCCTCGCTCAGTCCGCCCGACGCCTGAATGCGGATCTGCTGCTCCTTGCCGGTCGCCTTGTCCTTGGCCGAGACGTTGACGATGCCGTTCGCGTCGATGTCGAACGTGACCTCGACTTGCGGAACGCCCCGCGGTGCCGGCGGAATCCCGATCAAGTCGAACTGGCCGAGTATCTTGTTGTCGGCCGCCATCTCGCGCTCGCCCTGGAAGACGCGGATGGTCACCGCCGTCTGACTGTCCTCAGCGGTCGAGAATACTTGCGACTTCTTGGTCGGAATGGTGGTGTTGCGGTCGATGATGCGCGTGAACACGCCGCCAAGCGTCTCGATGCCGAGCGACAGCGGGGTCACGTCGAGCAGCAGCACGTCCTTGACGTCGCCCTGCAGCACGCCGGCCTGGATCGCGGCACCGACGGCGACCACCTCGTCCGGGTTGACGCCCTTGTGCGGCTCCTTGCCGAAGAACTGCTTCACGACTTCCTGCACTTTGGGCATGCGGGTCATGCCGCCGACCAAGACCACCTCATTGATCTGACCGGCCGACAGTTCCGCGTCCTTCAGCGCCAGCCGGCACGGTGCCACCGTCTTCTGGATCAGGTCGTCGACCAGAGCCTCGAACTTGGCGCGGGTAAGCTTCATGGTCAGGTGCTTCGGACCCGACGCATCGGCCGTAATGAAGGGAAGGTTGATCTCGGTCTGCGTGGTCGAGGAGAGCTCGATCTTCGCCTTCTCGGCCGCCTCCTTGAGGCGCTGCAGCGCGAGCTTGTCACGGCGCAGGTCGATGCCCTGCTCCTTCTGGAACTCATCGGCCAGGTAGCTGACGAGACGCATGTCGAAGTCTTCGCCGCCGAGGAAGGTATCGCCGTTGGTCGACTTCACCTCGAACACGCCGTCGCCGATCTCGAGGATCGAAACGTCGAACGTGCCGCCGCCGAGGTCATAGACCGCGATGGTGCCGGTCTTCTGCTTGTCGAGGCCATAGGCGAGCGCCGCGGCGGTGGGCTCGTTGATGATGCGGAGCACCTCGAGCCCGGCAATCTTGCCGGCGTCCTTGGTCGCTTGTCGCTGCGCGTCGTTGAAATAAGCCGGGACGGTGATGACGGCTTGCTCGACTTTCTGACCGAGATAGCTCTCGGCGGTCTCCTTCATCTTTTGCAGCACAAAAGCAGAAATCTGCGAAGGCGAGTAGGACTTGCCCTCGATCTCGACCCAGGCGTCGCCGTTGCCGGCACGCACGATCTTGTAGGGGACGAGTTTCTTGTCCTTCTCGACCATCGGGTCGTCGTAGCGGCGGCCAATCAGCCGCTTCACCGCGAAAATCGTCCGCTCCGGATTGGTGACCGCCTGGCGCTTCGCCGGCTGGCCCACGAGCCGCTCGCCATCATCCGTGAAGGCAACGATGGAGGGCGTGGTACGCATACCCTCCGCATTCTCGATCACCTTGGGCGTCTTGCCTTCCATGACGGCAACGCACGAATTGGTGGTGCCGAGATCGATGCCGATGACCTTAGCCATTTCTTAATTCCTCTCTGTCCGGCAGGTCGGCCGGGCCCTTGGCGCCCGAAAGAAAGCAGGGCGGAAAATGCCGCCGCGAAGCCCCCTTGCGTCCGACCCCCTCACAACACGCGATACGTCGCAAACCTGCTACGCATTGGCTCATATAGGAGGGCCGAATTGCGCCGCAAGACAGCGTATCACGAATGTGGGAGAGGTTTTTGATAGGGCACTGCAACGTGCTTCCACTCCCACTCCAAGAATACCGCGCAGCACGTCAGAGGCGGTCGGCATCCTCCCCTGCAGCATCACGTTTTATCGTCGATGATCCGCCATCCGATAGGCTCCCAACCCTTCGCAAAAGGCGGCCTCGAACTTGCCCATTCGGACCGATCGCGCTTCGGGTGCTGGCGGCCAAGAGCAATGGCAACCTCTAACGGATGGATGACTGCACAGCGCTTTCGGCTTCCCTAAGCCGGTGGCGCCCGAGGCGGCGGATCAAACCCTAGGGTGTTCCGCGTCCGCAACAAGAAAAACCCCCGCCGGGTTGAGGACCAGCGGGGGCAAGAGTCCTATCGAAGCCGAATGCGTGAGGAAGTCGAACCGTTCTACCAATGTCCCGACGAATGCAACGCCGCGAGCCGGCATACGCTAGCGTAATCCGCCGCTAAGCTTAACGGCCCCAAGGGGCACCGATTGGACACCTCGGTGGTGCCACAAAAAGCTGGTCCAATGCGTTCATGGCTCCGATCGCTGCTGGCGACTTGCGACTGCATTCCGGCTTCCTCGAGCGGGAGCCGCAGGAGCGTCTGCTCGACGCCGTGCGCAGCGTCCTCGCGCGCGCCCCCTTGTACACGGCACGGATGCCGAAATCCGGCAGGCCGCTGTCGGTGCGCATGAGCAATTGCGGGCCGCTCGGCTGGGTGTCCGATGAAGCCGGGTACCGCTACCAGCCGAACCATCCCGAAACCGGTGCGCCGTGGCCGCCGATCCCTGAGATGCTGTTGCGAGCCTGGGAAGCACTCGCCGAGTACCCGCATCCGCCGCAAGCCTGCCTCATCAACTTCTACGACTCGCGGGCCCATATGGGGCTGCATCAGGATCGGGACGAGCAGGATCTCGGCGCTCCCGTGGTCTCCCTTTCGCTCGGAGACACTTGCCTGTTCCGCATCGGCGGCACGGCGCGCCGCGACCCGACGCGTTCTCTGCGGCTCGCCTCGGGCGACGCGATCATACTCGGCGGCGGCGCTAGGCTCGCCTTTCATGGCGTCGACCGGATCATTCCCGGCAGCTCCACGCTGCTTGCCGAAGGGGGTCGGATCAATCTGACATTGCGGCGCGTGGGCGAGCCGGATACCAAGACGCCCGGCGCGGAGGATTGAGCATGGTCGGACGAGTTCTGCAGCGCTTGGCGCATTTTTCGGGAAAGGCCCTGCTTTCGCGGCTGTCCCGAAGGGGGGCACCGGTTTTCCGCAGCGAGCGTAAGCGAATTCGAGCTTCTTGGGTGCGCCCCAACCTCCTCGGCCTCGTCGTCACCGCCGCTTTGGCCGCGGCTCCGGCGTTTGCGGACGAGACGCAGTTTCCGAAGGGCTTTCGGGTCGGCCTGGCGCCGCCCGCCGGTTTGACCCCCAGCGGCAACTTTGCCGGCTTCGAGGACACGGAACGAAAGGTGGCGATCGGCCTCCTCGAATTCCCGCCGCAGGCCTACTACGGAATCGAGGCGATGATCTTCCGCGAGGCCGCCAACCTGCAGATCATCGTCGATCACCGCGAGCTTCTCCCGCTCGCGAGCGGCGTAGGGGTCCTGGTCTCCGGGCACGCCGAGATCGAAGGCTCGCGCTATCGGAAATGGCTGCTGGTCACTTCGGGGCCGGACGTTACGGCGGTGGTCCGCGCGCAAGCGCCGGACGACACCAAGGACGCCTATACGGATGCCGCGATGCGGGCGTCCTTAGCGAGCGTGGTGCTGCGGCCGCCCCCTCTCGATGAGCAGCTATCGCTGCTGCCGTTTCGGCTCGAGGAACTCGCAGGCTTCCGCATCATGCGGGTGCTGCCAGAAGGGGCGGTCGTCCTAACCGATGGTCCAAAGGACGACCAGGCGGTCCAGCAGCCGCATCTCATCGCCGCGATCGGCTCCGGAGGGCCGGATCAAGCGGGTGACCGCGCCACCTTCGCACAGCGGCTGATGACGGCTACTCCCGGCTTCATCGATATGCGGCTGACCGGATCAGAGCCGATGCGCATCGGCGGATGGCCCGGACATGAGGTCAGGGCTGAGGCTCGCGACCCCGTGAGCGGGGCTGACGTCCAAATGATTCAATGGCTGCGCTTCGGTGGCGGCGGCTTCCTGCGGATCGTCGGTTTTGCCACCAAAGCGCGGTGGGCCGAGGCCTATCCACGCTTTCGCGCCATACGAGACGGCATCGGAATGCACTAGGCCGTGGCTCGGGTCGCGAGCCGCCCTCGATCGACCTAAATTACACGGCGTCGTGCGGATCTTGCGGCGCGGCGTTCTCGTTGGCCGGCCGCCCGGACGCGGCCTTCGGTCCCCCCTTCGCCACGCCGACCAAGGCCGGCCGCAACACGCGATCGCCGATTTTATAACCCGCCTGCACCACCTGCACGACGACGCCGTTCGGCGCCGCGGCGTCGGCCACCTCGAACATCGCCTGGTGCATGTTGGGATCGAACTTCTCGCCCAGCGGCTCGAGCTTCTTGATGCCGTTCCTCTCAAAGATCTTCAGCAGCTCGCGCTCGGTCAATTCGACGCCTTCGATCAGCGCCTTGATTCCAGCATCCGCGGTCTCGCGTGATTGCGGCGGCAAGGCTTCGATGGCGCGGCGCAAGTTGTCGCCAACCCCGAGGAGATCGCGGGCGAGACCCGTGATGCCGTAGACGCGCGCATCCGCGACCTCGCGCTCGGTTCGCCGGCGCAGATTCTCCATCTCGGCCAGGGTCCGCAGTAGCCGGTCTTTCAGCTCCGCAGCCTCCCGCGTGGCCTCATCTGACGCCGCCGCCCCGCCAGCCCGCCCGGCCTCCTCGGTGCCACGCTCGAACGCGGCGGCCACTTCCTCTTCTGAGCGACCGGTGGAATCGGTCATTTTTTTCAATCCTATGGTGGTCCTAATCGAATGCCCCCGATATCAGCGCAGCCGCGCCAAAAATCAAGCCGCAGCGGTGTCAGGCGAGCAGATCGAGACCAAGCTCGCCGATGATGTTACGGCAAGTCCTTGCCTACTCGACCTTTTCCGGAATGCTTTGGGGCCCAGCCGAATCTTGAACGAGCACGTTTGGTAGCAGGAGATCTGCGAGCCCGCTATCCGCCGAGCATCTTGCTGACCACCCTGGCGGTGTAATCGACCATCGGAATGACCCTGGCGTAATTGAGCCGCGTCGGCCCAATGACACCGATCACGCCCACGACGCGGCCGCTGCTGTCACCGTAGGGCGCAATGATGGTCGACGATCCGGACAGCGAAAAGAGCTTGTTCTCCGAGCCGATGAAGATGCGCACGCCCTCGGCGAGCTCGGCGCGCCCAAGCAGATCCACAACGTCGCGCTTGGTCTCAAGATCGTCGAACAGCAGGCGGACGCGCTCGAGATCCTCCACTGCCTTGAGATCATCGAGCAGGTTGGCGTGCCCGCGCACGATCAGCTTGCGATCGTCACTGTCGCCGCCCGACCAGCTGGCGAGCCCGGCTTCGATCACCTTCTGGGTCAGCTGGTCGAGCTCGGCCTTGCTGGCCTCCAGCGCCCCTTCGAGCTCGGCCTTGGCGTCTGCAAGCGTCTTGCCGCGAATGCGGGCGTTGAGAAAATTGCTCGCCTCGCTCAGCGCCGAGGTCGGTAGGCCTGCCGCCACGCTGAGCACGCGATTTTCCACCTGCCCGTCCTCGGCGACCAGCACCACCAGCGCGCGCTCCGGCTCAAGCCGGACGAACTCGATATGCTTGAGCCGGGCATTCGCTTTGGCGGTCAGCACGACGCCGGCCGCGCGCGTGAGCCCGGAAAGGAGCGCCGAGGCCTCGGTTAGCACGGACTCGACGGACTTGCCGGAGCCCACGGCCGCGACCTGCGCTTCGATCGAACGCTTGTCCCGTTCGGTCAGATTACCGATCTCCATCAGCGCATCGACGAAGAACCGCAAGCCGAGCTCGGTCGGCAGCCTTCCGGCGGAGGTATGGGGAGCATAGACCAGCCCCAGTTGCTCCAGGTCCGACATCACGTTGCGCACCGACGCCGGCGAGAGCGGCGTCGCGATCAGGCGCGAGAGGTTGCGCGAGCCGACCGGCTCGCCGGTCGACAGATAGCTCTCGACGATCTGACGGAATATTTCGCGCGAGCGCTCATTGAGCTGAATCAACCCGCCCTGCGTCGCCGTGACTGGACCCTCTTGGGCTGCCAATGCCTACTCCTCAACCCGCACCACCGAAGAGTTGTCCATTTGGGCAAAGGAGTTCAAGTCGGGCTTGTCGCCTTGCGCCGCGGCTCCTACAAGCTCCCCAGAAAAATGTACCCAAGGGGAGGTTCTTAATGCGGCCGAGCCGCCGACAGCCCGACGAGCTGCGCGCCGTATCGCTCGAGCGCGCGGTAGTAAAATATGCCGAGGGGTCCTGCTTCGTGAAGTTCGGCGACACGCACGTGCTGGTCACGGCGACGCTCGAGGATCGGCTGCCGCCGTGGCTGAAGGGTCAGGCGCGTGGGTGGGTCACCGCCGAATATGGCATGCTCCCGCGCGCAACGCTCGAGCGCACGCGGCGCGAGGCCTCGGCCGGCAAGCAAAACGGCCGCACCGTGGAGATTCAGCGGCTGATCGGCCGCTCGCTGCGGTCCGTGGTCAACCTCGAAACGCTGGGCGAGCGGCAGATCACGGTGGATTGCGATGTGATCCAGGCGGACGGCGGCACGCGCACCGCTGCCATCACCGGCGCTTGGGTCGCGCTCCACGACTGCCTCGCCTGGATGAAGATGCGCGACATGACGCGCGGCGAGATCCTGCGCGATCACGTTGCGGCCATTTCGTGCGGTATCTGCAACGGCGTCCCGGTGCTCGATCTCGACTATGCGGAGGATTCGGAGGCCGAAACCGACGCGAATTTCGTGATGACCGGCAACGGCAATATTGTCGAAGTGCAAGGCACCGCCGAGCGCAACCCGTTCACGCAAGAGCAATTGCTGGGGCTGCTCGGCCTGGCGCGGCGCGGCATCGAGAAACTCGTCAACCTGCAGAAAATGGCGGTGATGTGAGCAACCAGCATGCGGCAAGCCCGGGCACGGCGAGCGCGCCGCACCGGCTGATCAGCGGCCGCATCGTGATTGCGACCCACAATCCCGGCAAGCTCGCCGAGCTGCGGGAGCTCCTTTCAGTCTACGGGGTCGATGCGGTCTCGGCGGGTGAGCTCCAACTTGCGGAACCAGACGAGACCGGCAAGAGCTTTCACGACAACGCCAGGATCAAGGCCGAGGCGGCCGCCGCAGCGGCCGGTCTTCCGGCCTTCGCCGATGATTCCGGACTGGTCGTCGATGCCTTGGGTGGCGAGCCAGGGATCCATTCGGCCCGCTGGGCGGGCCCGGATAAGGACTTCACCCGTGCCATGGCGACGATCGAAGCCATGCTGCGCGGGCGCGGAGCTACGCAGCCGGCCCAGCGGACCGCGCATTTCGTGTCCGCTCTGTGCGTAGCGTGGCCGGACGGCCATCGGGAGGAATTCGAAGCCACCGTGGATGGGACCCTCGTGTCTCCACCGCGCGGAACCAAAGGCTTCGGCTACGATCCGATGTTCCTCCCCAACGGCCACTCCCGCACCTTCGGCGAGATGGACAGCGCGGAGAAGCACGGATTACCCCCGCGCGGAGCAGGGCTGTCGCATCGGGCGCGCGCTTTCCTCAAGCTTTCGGAGGCTTGCCTTGCCAAGCCATGAGGCGAAGGGTGTGAGCAGCTTGCCTGCCGCGGACGCATTCGGCGTCTATGTTCATTGGCCTTTCTGCCTGTCGAAATGCCCCTACTGCGATTTCAATAGCCATGTCCGGCATGGCGGCATCGACGAAGGACGCTTCGTTCGCGCCTTCAGCGCCGAAGTCGCCGCGATCGCGGCGCGCGTCCCCGGCCGCACCGTCGCGACGATCTTCTTGGGCGGCGGCACGCCCTCGCTGATGCAACCGGCGACCGTCGGCGCGATCCTCGAGGCGATCGCGCGGAGCTGGACGGTCGCGCCGGACGTGGAAGTCACACTCGAGGCCAATCCGACGAGCGTCGAGGCCGAGCGCTTTCGTGGCTACCGCGCGGCGGGCGTGAACCGCGTGTCGCTCGGCGTACAGGCGCTCGACGACGCGGCGTTGGCACAGCTCGGCCGCTTGCATACGGCTGCCGAAGCGCTCGCGGCGGTTAAGCTCGCGCGCACCGTGTTCCAGCGCTACTCGTTCGACCTGATCTACGCGCGACCGAACCAGACACCGCAAGCGTGGACGCAAGAGCTCAAACAGGCCATCGACGAAGCGGCCGAGCACCTGTCGCTCTATCAGCTGACGATCGAGCCCGACACGCCATTTTCGACACTGCACGCGGCCGGCAGGCTCGTGATCCCGGACGACGACACCGCCCGGTCGCTCTACGACGTCACCCAGCAGATCTGTTCCGCGCGCGGACTGCCGGCCTACGAAGTGTCCAATCATGCGCGGCATGGGGCGCAGTGCCGGCACAACCTGATCTATTGGCGCGGCCACGAATATGCCGGCATCGGGCCTGGCGCCCATGCTCGGCTCGACATCGACGGACGCCGGTATGCGCTCGCCACCGAAAAGCAACCGGAGGCTTGGCTCGAGCGCGTCGAATCGCTCGGCCACGGTCTCGTCACAGACGAAGCCTTGACCCGGGAGGAGCGGGCCGACGAATTCCTCCTGATGGGTCTGCGGCTCGCCGAAGGGATCGACCCTGAGCGCTACGCCGTCATCGCCGGCCGGACGCTGGACCAGAAGCGCGTCGGCTTCCTGATCGACGAGGGCATGGTGGAAATCACGCCCAACGGACACCTATGCGTGACCCCTTCCGGCTTCCCGGTGCTCGATGCGGTCGTGGCCGATTTGGCGGCGTGACCGGCGCTGCGGAATAGGCGCGGATCAAACCCGAATCCGAGCGCGAACAGATCGGAATCAAACCCGGAACATGCGTTATGTCGCAGACCCGGCGAACGCGCGCGGTGCGGGCGACACGACCTGGGGTCCCGCGGAGCCGACGCGCAGCACCGCGAGCCCGCGCTCGTTCGTCCCGTTGGAGCGGAACCGGAACACGCCGTCGATGCCGGCAAAGCCCAGAGGGTTGGTCAGCACCTGCTCGCTGAAACGCTGGGCGCCCTGCGTCTTCACCAGGGCCGCGACCAGAGCGACGGCGTCGTAGGCAAGCGTCGCCGTGCGCACGGGCTGCTCGTTGTACTTGGCCCGGTAGCGGGAGGCGAAATTACGGAAGCCGGTGCCATCGTCCGGCGCCGGGTACAGGGCGCCCTGAAGCGCCTCTTCGGCCGGAATGCGGGGATCATCCGCCCACAATCCGGTGCCCAGCAGTGCCAGGCGCCTGGTGTTGACGCCGCTGGCGTTGAGCGCCTGTACGACCGCGGGCGCACTATCGGGACCATCCGGTATGAAAATCACGTCGGCGTTGCCGGCCGATTGGGCCACCGCCTTCACCGGTTCCTGCAGGCGCGACGTGTCTTGCGGATAGTGCTCGAGGGCGATGACGCGCATACCCTTGCGGGCCGCGACTTGCTTGAATTCGGCCTCGACCACCGACCCATAGGCATTGTCGGGGATGAGCGCCGCCATCGAGCGTTTACCGGTGGTAGCCGCATAGAGGATGATGCGGTCGACGTCTGACTCAGGGAGAAAGCTGAGAAGGTAGACGCCGCGCGTTGCGGCGTTCGAGTCGGTGGAGAACGCGATCACCGGCACGTTGCGCGGCCGCGCCAGTTGCCCGACCACGCTGACCGACTGCGCGAACAGTGGGCCGAGGATGATCTCCGCCCCTTCGTCGAGCGCCTGCTGTCCGGCTAGCTGCGCGCCCTGGACGGTGCCGGCATCGTCTTTGACCAGGAGTTGGACATTGGGGCTGTTGAATTCCGCGAGTGCCATTTCGGCGGCATTGCGCATGGACTTTGCCACCGCTGCGGCATTGCCTGAGTAGGTCAGCGGCAGAATCAGCGCGGCCTTGACCTGACCCGCGCCAACGGCGTTCGCCGCTTGCTGGGGCTCGGCCGTCGGCGGCGTGGCCGCCGTCTCGGGCGCCGTAATGGCGGCACAGCCGCCGAGCACGGTCGTTGCGCCCGCCGTAAGGAGGAGGCCGAGGCACGCACGCCTCGACCCCACGGGCGGGGTCATGGCGACCGGCGCTGCCCGGGACATGGCTCCATTCTCCTCGACGAGTCGGACAAGCTTCAAGGCTACTCCAAGACGTCAATGAGGCATATTGCCGGCGGGATGATAAATTGGCGTGCCGTGGGATAACTTCGCAGCATTTTCGGGCGGCGAACGTACCCACTTTAGCTGAACCTGCGCTAGAGTAGCACATATGAGTGGCAGTGCTCGAACGTCCCCACGCGAAACCACGCCGGAGGGTGCCCGCAGCCGCTGCTGGCAGGGGCCTGGGGGTGCGCAAGTCGTGGCTCCGGCGCTGGAAAACGGGCTCTATCTGGTCGCGACACCGATCGGAAACTTGCGCGACATGACATGGCGCGGCCTTGACGTGCTTGCCGCCGCTGACCTGATCGCCTGCGAGGACACGCGCGTCACCCGGAAGCTTCTCGATCATTACGGTATCACGCGGCCGGTGACCGCCTATCATGAGCACAACGCGGCGCAGGCGCGGCCCCTGCTGTTGGCTCGCCTCGCCATGGGCGAGGCGCTGGCGCTGGTCTCGGATGCCGGCACCCCGCTCATTTCCGATCCGGGCTATAAGCTCGTGCGGGCCGCCCAGGAGGCCGGGCACCGGGTTACGTCGGTGCCAGGCGCGTCGGCGTTGCTGGCTGCCCTTGGCGTCGCCGGCCTACCGACTGACCGCTTTTGGTTCGAGGGGTTCCTGCCTCCGCGGGAAACGGCACGCCGCGCTCGCATCGCCGAATTGTCCCGCATTCCCGCAACGCTTGTATTGTTCGAGACGGGACCACGCCTCGCCGCGTGCCTGACCGACCTCGCCACCCGGCTCGGACCACGTGAGGCGGCAATATGTCGCGAGCTGACCAAAATGTACGAGGAGGTTCGCCACGGCAGCCTGCCCACTCTCGCCGCCTCTTACGCTGAGGCCGAGACGCCGCGCGGCGAGATCGCCATCGTGATCGCGCCCCCAGCGCCGGACGCTTCGGCGCCCGGCCCCGAAGAGGTCGATGCGCTCTTGCGCGCGGCGCTGGCGCGCGCCTCAGTGAAGGACGCGGTGAGTGAGACCGCGGAGATCACCGGCCTGCCGCGCCGCGAGGTCTATCAGCGCGCCTTGGCGCTGAGCAAAGGCCCGGCGCGATGACTGAGCGTTTCGGATCAGCCACGGAGACGGGCAAGCGTAAGGCCGCGTTCCGGTTCGGCTTGTCGGCCGAGAGCCGCGCCGCCGCGTTTCTGGTTGCCAAGGGCTACCGCATCCTCGCGCGGCGCTGGCGCACGCCGTTCGGCGAGGTGGACATCGTGGCGCGACGCCGCCAAGTCATCGTATTCGTAGAGGTGAAGGCGCGCGACCAACTCGACGACGCGGCGGAGGCGGTGACGGACCGGCAGCAAAGGCGCATCGTCGCCGCCGCCGAGGCTTGGCTGGCGCGGCATCCGCACGACGCGCCCCATGACATTCGCTTCGACGCGGTCCTGGTCGCACCGTTGCGGATCCCGCGGCACATTCAGGCCGCCTTCGATGCGAGCTTTTGACGAGGTGTCGTGACGATCGATCATATGCAGGCTGTTTCACCTTGCGCGCACGTACTGACCCCCGGTTCTGAAGCGCCGGGCATTGTTGAGGCCTTGCCATGCCCTTGAGCGTCGCGGTCCAGATGGATCCGATCGAGCGGATCAACGTCAGCGGCGATTCGACCTTCGCGTTGCTGCTCGAGGCGCAGGCGCGCGGTCATCCGCTCACCTACTACACGCCCGACAAGCTCGCGTTGCGCGACGGGCGGCTGTTCGCGTCCGTGCAAAGCTTGGCCGTGCGCGACGTTGCGGGCGAGCACTTCAAGCTAGGCGCGGCACGGCGGGTTGAGCTGGCCACGTTCGACGTAATCCTGCTGCGGCAGGACCCGCCCTTCGACCTCGCCTATATCACGACCACGCACCTGCTCGAGCGGGTTGCATCGACGACGCTCGTGGTCAACGATCCGGCCCATGTGCGCAACGCGCCGGAAAAGGTATTCGTCACCGAATTCTCCGATCTGATGCCGCCGACGCTCCTCACGCGCGATCGCGATGAGATCAAGGCTTTCCGTCTCGAGCATGAGGACATCGTCATGAAACCGCTCTACGGCAAGGGCGGCGAGGCGGTGTTTCGGCTGCAGCACGATGATCTCAATTTCGGGTCGTTGTTTGATTTGTTCGCGGCCACGTTTCGCGAGGCTTGGGTCGTGCAAAAATTCCTGCCGGCCGTGCGCATGGGCGACAAGCGCATCATCCTGGTCGACGGCGAGTTCGCGGGCGCCGTGAACCGGGTGCCGGCGGCTGACGATCTGCGCTCGAACATGGTGCGCGGCGGTGTGCCGCGGGTGACCGACCTGACGCCGCGCGAGCGCGAGATTTGCACCCGGCTCGGGCCCGCCTTGCGCGAGCGTGGTCTGCTGTTCGTCGGGATCGATGTGATCGACGGCTATCTCACCGAGATCAACGTCACCTCGCCGACCGGCATCCGCGCCATCAAGAAGCTCGGCGGACCGGATATCGCGGCCCTCATCTGGGACAAGATCGAAAGCAAGCGCCGCGGGGCCTAACGGAGATCCGTGATGCGCAACCGCGGCAGGACAATCGAGAACTGGTACCGGTTCCAGCGATAGAACGTAGCAACGAATTCGATGGCGCGACCGTCGTCTGAATAAATGACGCGGTCCACAGCCAAAACCGGGGCGTCGACATCGAGATCGAGCGCCTGCGCGGTCTTGGCGTCGGCGGGCTCGGCTCGGAAATGGTGTTGCGCGCCCTTGACCCGCACGCCAAGCCTGCGTTCCCAGATCGCGATCATCGGCACACCGGGCTGCGAGCGTATGATCTCTGCCTCAGGCAGCACTTCCAACGGCACAAATGAGTGGGTCAAGGCAATTGGAGAAACATCGTCGACATGCAATTTTTCGATGCGAAGCAACGCCTGGTTGGCCGGGCGCCCGAGCGCCTTGGCGACCTGCTTGGGGGGAACGACCGGGCCAAAGCTCAGAAGTCGCGTCTCCGTCGTGATTCCGTGGGCGCGCGCAGCTTCAGAGACGGTTTGCACGCTGGTCAGGTTCTCCTCGATCGGGTTGCGGACGAAGGTCCCCAACCCCTGGCGCTTGAGTATCCAGCCCTCGCGCTCGAGCACCGCCAGGCCGTTGCGGACCGTGACCCGGCTCAATCCGAAGCGGTCAACCAGCTCTTTCTCCGGGCTCAACCGGTCACCCGGCTGATATTCTCCACTGATAATGAGCTGGCGCAGCCGCTCCGCAAGCTGCACATGCAGAGGCGTACTGCTGTTCCGATCGAGAAATGCACCGTCCACGATGGGTCCTCTTGGCGAGTTACCATATTCCATCTCTGGCCAAGACTATAATGTAAGATGTATTATAACGTCTTAGTGCCGGGTTGGGCCCCCCTCCCGACCAAGATGATCGCGAGGGGTAATGAAGGGAAAACGATGAACAAGAGAAGTTGTGATCCGCAGGACATGGAAGTGGGCCGTCGCATTCGCGCCCGTCGGCTTGCCAGGGATATGTCG
>JBKQHQ010000075.1:0-13264 GCA_052148715.1 Xanthobacteraceae bacterium
CGCTCAGCAGGCCGGCTTTGCTGAGCGCTCCCTCTAAAAAATCGTTTTCCAGCGTCAGCTCTCCGATCTTCGCATGCAGCGACTTCACGTCGATCGCCGGCGGCGCCGGTCCGCCGCCGCCCCCGAAAACGTCGGCAGCTCCTTCCAAAAGCAGCGCCTTCCACGCTGTGATCTGGTTCGGGTGGACGTCAAAATGCTCCGCAAGCTGGGCCAACGTCATCTCACCTCTGATCGCGGCAAGTGCCACCTTGGCCTTGAAGGCCGGTGTGTGGTTCCGGCGGGGTCGTCTTGTCATCGTCTCTCCTGATTCGCTGGGCACAGCGTGCCCGCTGTCAGGCAGAAACTCCACTCATCGCCCTGTGCGGATTTCCGGGACCGGCTCTGCACCACCACTTGCTCGCCGGCGCCAGAGGGAATGAAGCCCGCGGCGCCAACGCTGACGTCTCAGGGCATGCACGACGTCTGCATCGCTAGCCTCCCCTCTTCGCTGCATGTGGCGTCGCGTCGATACTAAGGGATCGTTATCGGACGATGCGCGGCCGATCACTTTCGCGCCATCCTGCGCGGCCTCGGCCGGCGCTCAAGGATGGCGTTCAAACTGCCTATCCGGTATGACGTGAGACAGCGAAGGACTCGCAGTCAGGGAGGAAACCAACATGACAACGCGCAAGAGCTCGACGCACACATCTCTGTTGATCGCTATCACCGTGGCAGGCCTCATGAGCCTTCCCACGATCGCCCGGGCCGCCGAGCCGTGGGGAACCTGGGTGCGGCCGTCGACCGGCACGCAGGTGAATTTTTATAGTTGCGGCGGCAAACTTTGCGCGAAGATCACCGCCGTCAAGGACCAAAGCCGGGCCAACACCGTCGGCACGGTCATCATGACCGGCGCGCCCAAGTCCGGCGACAACGAATGGCGCGGCGACCTGCTGAACACCGAGGACGGCAAGACCTATTCGGGCGTGGTCACCCTGGAAGCCTCCGGCGGGCTACACCTGGAAGGCTGCGCGCTCGGCGGGCTTATTTGCAAGGGCGAGACCTGGCAAAAGGTGAAGTGACGTTTTGCTCGATGCGGCGGCCGCGCGCGTGCGATCATTTTCGTTCCGGGCGCGCTGCCACGCCGACCCAATACGAGGCGCGTTGATGACGTTCCCGCGGCGGATCGCGACGGCTGCGCTGGTCGCTTTAGCGGCGCTGCTCTCGCAGCCCGGTCCCAATTCCGCATGGGGCGAGCCGCCGCCCGCCTCGCCGGGCAAGCCGGACCCGTCGCGTTGCAACCGCGCCGCATTTCGCGTCATCGTCGATGTCGGGCATGGCGTCGAGGCGCCCGGCGCCAAAAGCGCGCGCGGCGTCTTCGAATATGAGTTCAATCTTCGCCTCGCCAAGCTGATCGAGCAGCAACTGCTCGGTTTGGGCTACACGAAGACCATCCTGCTGATCACCCCCGAGGCGCCCTATCGCGGCCTTTTCAAACGCGTCATGCGCGCCAACGGTACGGGGGCCAATCTTTTTCTCTCGATCCATCACGACGCGGTGCCGGATTCCTTTCTGGAAAAATGGGAATTTGAGGGTCAAGAGCACACCTTCAGCGACCGCTTCAAGGGCCATTCGATCTTCATCTCCTACGACAACCACGATCGCAACGGCAGCCTCCTCTATGCCAGGCTGCTCGGCAAGGCGTTGAAAGCGCGCGGCCTGCAATACACGCCCCACTACACCGACAAAGTCATGGGCCATCGGCGGCGGGAGCTGATCGATGCCGACGCCGGCGTTTACCGCTACGATCAGTTGGTGGTCCTGAAGGACACCAACATGCCGGCCGTGCTGCTCGAGGCGGGCTCGATCGTCAATCGCGCGGAGGAATTGGAATTGGCGACGCCCGAACGCCAATCCCTCATCACTGCGGCCGTCACCGAGGCGGTCGAGGCCTTTTGTGCCGCCCGATCGCCAAGACGTCCCGATCTGGTGGCGCACGGCCCGCGGGCTTCCGCTTCGTCAAAGCAGGCAGGCAGGCCCGCCGCGGCACCACCGCCGGCGAACCCCGGCAAGCCTTGAGCCGCGATGGATGCGGCAAAAATTGTCGCGAAGCCCGCTCGGCCGCTACACTGTGGGGCGGGAAGCTCAGATCGAAGGAAGCGGAAGGCCATGCGCATTCACAATCTCTACATGGACGCCAACGGCGAATCGCATTTCCGCGATATCGAGGTCGCGTGGACCGAGGATCGGCGCGGCAGCAAGCTTTCCAAGCGCTTGCCAGCCACGGGCATCATTTTCCGCGAGACGCCGGGCGACTATGACCTCGACTGGCATCCGGCGCCGCGCCGGCAGTACATCATCAACCTCGACGCCGCGGTCGAGATCACCGCGAGCGACGGCGAAACCCGCGTGATCGGCGCCGGCGAGGTCTTCCTGGTGGAGGATACGAGCGGCAAGGGCCACCTCTCCAAGGCAGTCGGCGGCAAGCTGCGCCATTCCATCTTCATCCCCATCGACTAGGAGGCACCATGAAGCTCGCCTATTTCAACGACTGGAAGCTCGGCGTCGTCAGCGGCAACGCCGTGGTCGACGTATCGTCGGTGGTGCGCGATCTGCCGCATACCGGCCCGCACGATCTGATCAACGGGCTCATCGAGCGCTTCGCCGGCTACCGAGACCGCCTCGCCGATGCGGCGGCCCGCGGGAAGAGCATTCCGCTCACCGAGGTCAAGCTGCGCCCGCCGCTGCCCAAGCCCACGAACATCGAATGCATGGCGGTCAACTATATGGAGGACGGTACGCTGCCCGAGCGCCCACCGATCAACGCCTTCCACAAGTCCTCCAGCGCGGTGATCGGCCACGACGACACCATGGTGCTCCCGGACGTGCCGGCCTTGATCTTCGAGGGCGAAGCGGAGCTCGCTTTGGTGATCGGCAAGCGCGCCTCGCACGTGCGCGCCGCCGACGCGATGAGCTATGTGTTCGGCTACGTCAACTTCATCGACGGCTCCGCGCGCGGGCTGCCGCCGCCCGGCAATGTCTTCTACCAAATGAAATCGCGCGACACGTTCGCGCCGATCGGCCCTTATCTCGTGACCGCCGACGAGATCCCCGACCCGCAACACCTGCAGATCAAGCTCTGGATCAACGGCGTGCTCAAGCAGAATTTCAACACCAGCGACATGGCGCACAATATTCCGCGCTGCATCGAATGGGTGAGCTCGATCCACACGCTCGAGCCCGGCGACCTGCTCGCGACCGGAACCAACCACCGCGGCCTGAGCAGCCTGCAGGACGGCGACCTGATCGAGCTGGAGACCGAAGGTGTCGGCCGCCTGCGCGTGCATGTCCGCGACGAGCTCAAGCGCACCTGGTCGCGCGACACCCGGCTCGAGCATAAGCAGAAAGGGCTCGAGGGTCCTTTCACCACCCAACTGACGGGCAAATACGCACCGGCCGCGCGCTAGCCGCGCGTGTGCCCGCAGTTCGCGGCTCTTGGCGCCCCTGGCGCAGGAGATGGGCAGGCCCTTGGTCACGCGCGCGGATCTGGCCGCCATGCCAGGCGGCCCGACCGCTGCCAAGCGCCGCCGCATCGGCGCCCCGTTGATATTTTCCCGCTTGGAAAGCCGCCACGGATGCCCTAAATGTGGCGCGCGGACGCTAGACTGCGCTCTTGCGCCTGAAGTACCTGGCTCCCGGGACGTTGGGGAATAGTTCAACGGTAGAACAGCGGACTCTGACTCCGTTAATCTAGGTTCGAATCCTAGTTCCCCAGCCAGTTGATCCTACACGCTAATTTGCTGAATCGTTGTTGGACCGGGTTGACCGTTTTACAGCCGTTTTACAGTTTTCTGTTCCTGTTTCGAGCTTGCGGACCGCACTTTCAGCAAGGCGTACGTCGCGCGAGAGGTAGTGCGCGTCGAGGATCTCCGACACATCCTTGAGCGAGAGCCCGGTGATGGCGGCGATCTCCGCCTCGGTGCAGCCGACCAGCCCCAGCCGCGTTACTGCGGACCCGCGCAAGTCGTGAAACGTGACGCCCTCGACGCCGGCCTTGGTGCATGCCTTACCCCAGCTCGACCGAAAGCCGTCCTCGGTCCAAGGCCTTCCATCAAGGGTGACAAGGATGATGGGTCCTCGCTTCGCCGTCGCATCCAGCGCGGCCTTCAACGGCGCGCCAACTGGAATTGTGACACGCCGGCGCGTCTTACGCTGGCGCAGCCGGAGGCATTTGCCGTCATAGGACGACCAGGGCAGCCGGAGAAGGTCGCCCTGGCGCTGTCCGGTCCAAAGCGCGAGCATCAGCGCCAAGTGCAGGTGCGCCGGCGCCAGACTGTAGAATTGCGCCTCGTCCTCGGTCGACCACACACGGTCGGAGCGGTCAGCCCGATAGATGCGCCCGCCTTTCTCGCAGGGATTGACTTCGATCGACCCGCGGTCCTTGGCGACCGAGAGAATGCGCGCGAGTACCGTCCATGCATACTGCGCTTGACGCCGCGAGGAGACCGCGAGCCTGTCCCGCCAAGCCTTGAGGATCCCGCGCGTACGCTTATCGCCCAGCGCCGAAATCGGGAAATCGCCGAACTCCACCTCGATTTTCTCGATCTGTTTGAGGTAGTCCGCGCGAGTGCGCGGCTCGCGGCTGCTGAACTCATCAGATTGCTTGTACGCCGTGATCAAAGACCGCAACTGACCGGAAGGTAGCGTTCGGCGCTCGGCAATCGCTCGGTTGTATGCCGCCACGAAATCGGGGGTTCCGGGTTCGCCATCAAGCCTGGGACCACCACGCCACGCATACCAATACACCCGAGTATCGCCGCTCGCGAGGTTCATTGAGACACGATGAATTCCTTTAAGAACTATGCGCACGACGTTTCAGCCAATCGTCCAACTCGTTTGTTTGGTCGTTTTTAGCGCCTTCAACCGATTTGTCCAGAGCAGTGACAACAATCCTACCGTCAGGCGCTATCTCTATACGCCCGACTTCCACGCCGGCCGCCTTCGCCGCCTTGATGGCCCGCTTGACATCACTCTCCCGGAACCTGGACCGACCTCGCGGCGCCTTCGGTTCGGTCGGTTGGGCGTCGGGAATTGCGCCTGAAGGTCCACCTTTGCGCATATTCACCGGCTCAAGATCGCGACAATCGGGAAACGCCGCGCAGAAACCCCCACGGCTCAAGGATTTCGATTGCGGCGCCCAACCCATGGGTAACCGCAACTGTCGCTCCAGCCGTGCGCAGGGCCTCCTGTGCTTCCTGCTGATCTGCCGTCAGCGCACCCGTAAGCGCCTTCAGCTCAAAGTCGTAGGCCTTTCCGTCTCGGATCGAGTTTTCGGGCCGTTGGTACCTCATCTCCCCTAGCTTTCTCGCGACCTGGGCTCACGCCGCAGAAAGTCGGGCATGTCGGGAAAATCAGCAACTATCTTTAGGTACCAAGACGGCACCGGTGGCCTGTCGCGACCCTCATTGGTGTCTACACGCTCAACCTCGTAAGGCATGGCCGGCCGCAACAGCTCAACAATTTCCGCCTTGTTCCGGGAAAGCTCTTCAACGACGGACTCTGGCGGCGCGGCGGACGCTGCAAGCTTTAGATTGCCGCCATCAAGAGTGACGCTAACGCCGGCCGCCCGTGCCATTCTTAGGATCTGGGCAGCACTCATATCGTCCTGCTCCAGCCCGACGCTGTGGTTTCTTCTGGTCCAGATTGAGGTGTACGATTTGCGTCGGCATCGTCCAAGCCGTTAGATTCGGACGAGCCAGCGCGGACGGCAAGAGCGTCGCCTCGGTCGCCGTCGTCCGCGCGACCGACGTCATCCATGGCGACCGTCCGCACAAGCGGGGCTTCGCAGTCGTTGTCGCAATCCTTTTTCGGTGGGGACGGCTCCGCCTCATTGCTCCACGAGTCCCATCCGGACCGCACCCGCCCGCGCGGGTTGAGTTCGATCTTCGGCATGTTCGGAAAGTATTGTTCGATGAACTTAAGGAAGATTTCCGGCTTAGCCGAATGTTTCTCAACCGAGGCCTCGATCAGCGAGGGAGATTGCATGCCCATCACCGGCGCTGGAATTTTGCCACGCATTCCAACTAATAATAATTCGTGCATGTTGCGGTTTCAGCGCCCGGCACCCTGACGATCCTTTGCCCACACGAAATGCGATCTATAATCAAAACCCCATGCTTGCATGACCAGTAACGCATGCGGCAGCATCGATACCGTCGCCCACAAGAACAGTACGCAATCCTCAGCGGCGATGGATGGAACATCGCGCGCAGTTATCACGTCGAGCGATCCTGTTGAACAAAGGTTATCTGCAGCGCGATCCACTTCAGTCTCACGAGACAACAACTCACTTTTCCATTCCGGATCGGCAAGGATCACTCCGTATCGCTTGTCAGGAAGCGCAACCTGCTTCGCACCAAGCGCTTGTTCGCGCTCAGTGCGCCGCTGCCGTTTTTCGACTTGCTGCTCCGCCCTGAGTTCTCGCACAACGGCTTGGTCGCCGCTGGCTCCAGCAATCGCCAACTTGGTGTGCTTGGCGACCCTGGCTTCAAATTTGTCCTCCGGAAGGTCGGCGAGTTTTTGCCAGCGAGAGGACTGGGCTTTCGTGACGCCAAGTTCGGCAAGCTTTGGCTGAAAAACCGGTTGCGACTTGTTACCAGTTTTTTTCGGCCTACCGCCTTCATGCTTTTCCATATCCCGGAGCAGTTCACCGGCTCGCCGTTCGGCGCGCAGCCTGATTTCCGTCGCATAACTGATCAGCTCGGTATCCTTGGCTTGCTGAGCATAGGCTTGCATCGCGAGAGCTTTGTCCCGAATGCTCTTGACCTCATCGACTTGATGAGCGGCCACTAGGGCGTTGCGGGCTTCATTGTATTTGACCAAGTCCACGATGATCTCCTTTGATTAAGATCGAGACCTTGCGCGACTAGCGCTGTTCCAACATGGAACGCAAAGGTGCCCGCTGCACGGGGCACCCCTGATGCTGAAAAATCGCTCGCTGGATCAAGTCCTCGGGTCGGCGGCTCATGAACTGCCTCCCTCACTCGGGCGCGTTGGGTGGGGTTGTGCGGCCGTCTGCGAGCATTCCGACGATGATGGTGCACCGGCTCCCGCGCGGATCATATCGATGGCACTGTCATCGAGGCCGCCCGACCGCTCTTGCTCGGTAACCTGATCAATCTCAGACTCGGTCAACTCGCCGAAAATCACCCATCCCCTCGCGACATCGCCATTGCCAAGGCGCTCGGCTATCCGTTGCTGGACGAACTCAGTTCGCTCGGTGCTGGGCTTGACCGCCTTCGGGCTTTCGGCAGCCTTCTCTTGTTTGATCTTAGTAGATCCACCCCCACCCCCACCCAAGATATAGAAAGTAGTGAGGATTTCTCCACCAGGCTCAGTAGTGGGGGTTTTGCCGGCATGGATTTCTGCTGGACGGTGTGGGCTTTCCTCACCGTCGCTGGTGTTTTCCCCCACTGGCGCTTTTTCTCTGGGCTGGGTACGCCGTGCTGCTCGCGCAATAGCCTCGGCCTCTTCGAGCGTCTTGATCAGCCGCCATTTATCGGTGGGTCCTGCGTCTTTGGTAGGTTTATAGGTCAGGCGAAATCGGTTTGGCCTGCGCCACCAAGCGGTGCCAGCACGGCCTGGTTCGGTGACCTGAATAAAACCAAGGGCTTCAGCTTCTCGGATCGCTGGTGCTATGGCATGCCGATCGATGCCGTATTGCTCAAAGTTCTCGTAGGTAACGACAAGGTGCCCGTTATCCATTCCACCGTGGTGAGCGAGTTCGATCTCGATACGCGCGAGCACTCGGTGGGCCGATAGGCTCAGCACCCGATATGCGGGCGCCTCCAGCATTTCAATCAGGCGCCAGGTGAACTGCCCTCCGATCTGAGTGCGGCGCTTGGCGCCCGGTCGTCCAGCGGTTCGGCTTCTGCTCATCTAAAATCGCCCTGTCAACGTGAACTTCAGGGCGACCTATTTATCCCATTTTTCTCGGACCACTGAGAACGGAACACGCACAGTGATGAGCCGGACTTTATTACCGGCGCTGTCCAGCCACCGATCAAGGTCGCGCCGGATTATTCGGTCCCGGACGGGGCGCATCCTGGGATTGCTCGCCTAGGGGCGCGCCGACCGACCTTCGGGCGCCGGCTCGCTGCTTCCCTCAAGAGCTGCCCCGACACCCGGCGCGCAGGCAAACCCGCCAGCAGGCCGCTCGCGGCTCTGCGATGCGTGGTATCAGGGGAGAGAGAAACGACTGACGGTATCTATAGGCGCACGACGATGCGGAACCCCGGTCACCACCGTGAGGAGCCGGCGATCACGGGTACGATCGACATGGCCAATCGAGAACCCGCCTAACCTTGCTTCGGAAGAGCTGCTCGCCGGCGCGTCTTGGCCGAAGGGGCCGGAGGTTTCTTGGCTATTTCCGATTCGATGCGCGTGGGCGCGACCTTCGGAACGCTGCGGCGGATCGGGCGCCCCGGTCGAAGTGAAGGGACGATGCGAGGGGCCATGTTGATCTCCGCTGAGCATATCATCAGCAAGAGTAGCCGGCCGGACCCGATTTTTGATTCGGATCAAAGGGTTGACTGGCAGTAATCTTAACCTACGTTCCCCCTCCGTTCTGCGCGGCATCTCGACCAGAGAGGGGCTTCTATGTGTGGAAGATTTACCCAGGCCTACCACCTGGCGGGAGCTAATGTCGCTCTACCGGCTTACCCAGCCGCCTGTGAACCTGCAGGCGCGCTACAACATTTGTCCGACAGACCCGGTTGACGTGGTAATGCCGCGCGAGGGCGGTCCTGGCCTCGTACAGATGCGCTGGGGCCTGATCCCCTGGCGGTGGAAAAAGTCCAAGAAGGAAATGCCGGCGACCTTCAACGCCCGCGCTCAGACCATCGCCGACAAGCCCATGTTCCGGGATGCATTCAAGCGCAGCCGGTGCATCATTCCGACGAGCGGCTATTACGAATGGAAGCCCACGCCGACCGGAAAGCAGCCTTACTACATTACAGCCGTGGACGGCTCGCCGCTCAGCATCGCGCGGCTTTGGGACCAGTGGAAGGATATCGAGACCGGCGAGCCGGTGCGCTCATGCACGATCATCGTCACGGCCGCGAATGCCGTCACCGGCGAGATCCACGACCGCATGCCAGTGGTCCTTGAGCCGCACCAGATTGATCCCTGGGTGGACGGACTGCCGGAAGCGATGTATTGAAGCCGGCCCCCAATGACGCGCTCCGCATCTGGCCTGTGTCCCGGCGCGTGAACAAATCGACGACCTCCGGTGACGATCCGACGTTGATCGATGAAGTCGCGCTTGATGTCGCCTAAGGACCCGACTATCAACGAAGCCAAGGCTTTTCGCGGGCGATCTCGTCGAGCAAGCCGTGATCCCGATCCGCCCATGACGCTCGGTAACATGCGCGAGAACGGCATCCGCTGTCTCTCCGTCTACTGTCCATGCTGCCATCACTCGGTGGAATTCAACGTCGACCACATGCCCGACACCGTCGAGGTGCCGTCGATCGGCCCACGCATGGCGTGCTCACGATGCGGCTTTGTCGGCGCCGACGCGCGACCGAACTGGAGCGAGCTGAGCAGGGCGGCAAAAGGATAGGCCGGTTCGCGCAACGGCACACTGATCGGCGACGGGTTCTCGAAGGTCCGCTTCCGAGGCACTCCCGCCCTCCGGCCACGCGGTCGAGTTGGTCCGCACAGAGAGCCCCGGCGAGCCCAACCCAGAGGCCCGGACACCTGGACTGCTCGGCCCAGCTCATCGAGGCCTGGGGCCGGCTCTGGTGTGCTGCCCAGTATGCTGCCCCTCCGAGACACCCCAAAAGGTTGCGCTTTCCGATCTTTGTGTCCCAAAATGGGCTGGCTGATCGGCACGAAGTGGCGACGGCCAACTCACGGTGTGCCTGCCTCCCTCCAGTTCTCGTCTGCGCCGGGGGCCCTATCATGAACGGAAAATATGATGAGCTATAAGCCGCGATCGCTTTTCCGCTTGATTGAAGAAATCAACTACATCCTCTTTCTGCCGCACATTCAGCGCCCCTTCGTATGGGAAGAGGAACAGATGCTCCGGCTATTCGACAGCCTGATGCGCAACTACCCAATCCAGACATTTCTCTTCTGGCGCACAAAGGACGAAATCAAAGCCCGGAAGTTCATGGAGCAAGTTGCGTGGGACGCCGATCTTAGCGACTTCTACGAACCGAATAAGAGCAAACAAGGCGTTGGGAAGGTGTTTGTTCTTGATGGTCAGCAGCGCCTGCAAACTCTTTACGCCATATTCTCGGGCGCGATCACGTCTCCTGATAACAAACGCGCGGAGGCGTACTTCGACATCACGAGCGGTACCGTCCCTGACGAGACGGGACTCCTCCATAAGATACAATTTTCGATCGAACCACTTCCACTTCCTTGGTACCGCGTGGCCGATGCAATTGGGAGAGATAGCCAAAGGAATTCTGAGGAGGTGGCCGAGCGCATCAACGGTGCTTTGGAAAATCTGCGGGGAGCCGCGCGCGAACCAAAGCAATTGTCCGCACAAGAAACGAAAGAACGCGAACGGCGCGTTAGACGCAATTCGAGCCAGTTAATTTCCCTCCTTCGTGAAGAGAAACATTTTTGGATTCAGGAATTGGATGGCGTTGCAAACGAATTTCCATACAAGACGATTCTTGACATCTTCGTTCGCGTCAATTCAGGCGGGACGAAGCTCGATGCTTCTGACCTTATGTTTGCGGCGATGAAAGAAGGCTGGTCCGAAATCGAGGAAGTCATCGAAGAGACAACTGAATTGCTGAATGGAACAAATCTCGAATTTGATAAAACGTTCCCCCTTAAATGTTTGCTTGTGGCGCACGGTCGCGGCGCTGAAGCGTCACCGGAGAAATTCACGGGGGTCGATGGTGAGAATTTGCTTAAGGAAATGAATACTGGATGGAACCGCGCCGAGGCCGCATTCCACGCGCTTCGCGACTTCATGAAGAACGATCTAAAAGTGTATGCCGATAAGGTCATCCGCAGTTACAATAGCTTTATTCCTCTTTTTGACTTCTTCTACCTAAATCCAAAACCGAACGAGGCGAGTCGCGCCTTGATGCGCGCCTATCACTATAAAGCACAACTGTTCGGCTGGTATTCACAGAGCACCGACACCGTTATCAATGCGCTGCATTCGATCGTAGGTCGGCCCTCGCCTTCCGGCTTTCCACTAGCCGAAATCAAGGAATATTTCCGTAAGCGAAGCGCCGTGACTGAGTTGGAGCAGCATCATTTGAACGAAACGAGATTAAGATTCATTCTGCTCAATCTTATCTATGTGGATCAGATGGGATCCTCGCCGTTTGACGTGAAGTTCAAGGGGAATGAACCGCATGTGGATCACATTTATCCGCAGAGCATGTTACGCACCAAGCTTAACCTTCTCAGTGCCGATATCAACCATTTAGGAAACCTTAGATTCGTTGGCGCAACAGATAACATAAGAAAGCGGGCAGAATTGCCGGGAGCCTATTTCTGTCGTCTGAAGGATGCGGGTATCGATATCGCCAAGCACCTTCTTCTTGAAGACATTGTCAATGATCCATCAAAACTGGCATTTGATCTGAAAACATATCTCACTTTCCGAGATCGTCGCTTCGAACGGATGTGGAAGATACTTGCGACAACCGTCAATCCTGAAATCGCTGTCACACGATGAGCCTCGCTCCCAACTCGCACGACGGTGCCGTTGGCCTTGGCCTAGAATGCTTCGATCATTGAGGACAGGTTAACGCTTTGCGGAACCCCGCAGCTTGCGCTTCCTCCACCGAGCAAAACCAGCGGTTGGGGTTCTTGAGGCTCCGGTATGTGTCTTTGCCCCAAAACACCGAGGTGTGGGAAGGTGCTGGTGGCTGGCGGAGACTGTAATGCTCCGGCCCGCGCGGAGGCCTGTGGAACGCCTCCTCCGCGAGACCACGACGGCGACCGGCCGAGCGAATACATGGACGGCGCTGATGTCACCGCGGATTGCCCGCGCCGGAAACCTCGCAGCGGGACAACGATCTTCATGGTGGTCGCGGTGGCGGGGACGCCCGCATCCTGGGATTGGCTCTTAGGGGGCGCGCCGGCCTGCCTTCGGGGCGCCGGCTGGCTGCCTGCCTCAAGAGCTGCCATACACCCGCCGAGCAGCCAACCGCACCAGCGGGCCGTCTCTGTGGCTTGGGCGACGCGCGGTATCAGAAGAGGAAAAACAGACGGCCGGTATCTAATGGCCAGGCCGACGTTCACTATCCTTCATCTGTGTGGTTGCCATGCTCGTGGTAACGGCCATTTTCTTTGGGAATGTCAAACCCTTCTGCGCCGCGCAGATTGTATCGATGACAGAAATTGATGTAACGGCCGCCCTTAAACCCGTCGTGGTAGGCGACGCGGCCCCAAACGTAGAGCCATGCCTTGTCGGGCTTGGCATCGATCCTCGATTTGTCGAAATCGGCCTTATTGGTGGGCTCCGTAGTTCCTTTTCTAGCTTGAACTTTCGGGGCGAGGACGATACCGCCTACCATTGGGCCGATTGGAAAGCACTTTTCTTCCGCATCGGCACTGTATTTTTTGTCGCTGAACCAGAACAGATTACGCGCAGTCAGGTTTCCTGCATTGTTGATAATGATGTCGCAAGCAATACGGTTGTCATCTCCCCCATATGGTCGGATGCCGCCAGGTTCAACGCTTATAAAGGCGCGTTCAACCTCTCTGCCGTGGAGCAATTGTTTCCAACCCAGCCAAATCAGCCCGCCAGTTGCAATTCCCAGGACGACGGTTGCGTAAAAGAGCAATTGAGTGAAAAGAGCAAGCTGGGCATTATACCTTACAAGATCAGCATCAGATTGCTCTTTCTTCCGCTCTGACTCTGCTACTCGCTCGCCTTCTTTAGCCTCATCGGCGCGATCGGCGTCTGTCTTTTGGTTTGGGAGAACCTTTATAATGAAAGGCGATTGTTCGGAGCCACGTTGCTCTTCATTGCTTTTGGTTTGGGGTGCTGTTGCGGTTGGTTGTTCGATCCGCGGCTGTTGGGAGCGCCGTTGTGACTGAGCGGAATCCCCAAGCAGTGCGAACAATGTCGCTACCCCGAGAATCGTATAGCGCGTTTTCAACATCCGCCTATCGCCGTTCCGAAGATATCCAAGTTTTCCCGGTTATTATAACGGAATTGGAACTCAGCAACATACAAAGGCATGTATTTACGGCTGATCTTGTGGAATGTGCCGACGACACCCCGCTTGAAGATCGACCAGAA
>JBKQHQ010000076.1:0-6045 GCA_052148715.1 Xanthobacteraceae bacterium
TCAATGTGGTGCGTTTCGACGCAACCACCCTATGGCACTCCGATGCCGCAGAGTGGGCGCCGTCCACAGCATCATTAGCGAACGCTGCGACTCCTCGGGGAGATGTCTGCTATTCCGCCCGCCGAAAACGGACATTGCCGGCATGCTTAGGAGTCCACGCCCCCAATGGGGTTTAATCAAGGGCGCTCTTGCGCGCCCTTCGTCCCCCGCTCATTTGACGCTAAACTCGCATGCGAGTCGGCCGGCAGACATAGAACCCGATGCGCCAATATCTCGACCTGATGGAACGCGTGCTCGCCGAGGGCGTGGAGAAGCGCGACCGCACCGGCATCGGCACCTTGTCGGTGTTCGGCCACCAGATGCGCTTCGACCTGCAGCGCGGTTTCCCGCTCGTCACCACCAAGAAGCTGCACGTCAAATCCATTATCTACGAGCTCTTATGGTTTCTGCGCGGCGACACCAACGTAAAATATCTCAACGACCACGGGGTCTCGATCTGGGACGAATGGGCTGATGCGAACGGCGAGCTCGGACCGGTCTATGGCCATCAGTGGCGCTCGTGGCCGGCGCCGGACGGCGGCGCGATCGATCAGGTCGCCAATGTGGTCGAGGCCATCCGCCGCAATCCGAACTCGCGCCGACTCATCGTCAGCGCTTGGAACCCAGCCGACGTCGACAAGATGGCGCTGCCGCCGTGCCATTGCTTGTTCCAGTTCTACGTGGCTCGGGGCGCCCTGTCGTGCCAGCTCTATCAGCGCTCGGCCGACGTCTTCATCGGCGTGCCGTTCAACATTGCCTCCTACGCGCTCCTGAGCTTGATGGTGGCGAAGGTGACAGCGCTGCAGCCGGGCGAGTTCGTGCATACATTCGGCGATGCGCATCTCTACCTGAATCATCTGGAGCAGGCGCGGCTGCAGCTGTCGCGCACGCCGCAACCCCTCCCGAAAATGCTGCTCAACCCCGCCGTGCAGGATTTGTTTCAGTTTCAGTTCGAAGACTTTGCATTGCACGGATACGATCCGCACCCGCACATCAAGGCCGAGGTGGCGGTGTGACCAAGTCAGCGGGCGTTGCGCCCGGACGCTCCCGATCTATTGCTGTCGTGCTCGTTGTGGCGGTGGCGGAGAACGGGGTGATCGGCCGGGATCTTGGGTTGCCGTGGCGGCTCAAATCCGACATGGCGCATTTTCGCGCGCTCACGATCGGCAAGCCCGTCTTGATGGGCCGTAAGACCTATCTCTCGATCGGCAAGCCGCTCAAGGGCCGCACCAACATCGTGGTCAGCCGCGATGCGGCGTTTGCGGCGCCTGGGGTCGTGACGGCGCCGACGCTCGATCGCGCGCTCGACATCGCGCGCGCCGACGCCCTACGGCGTTCCGCCGACATGATCGCTGTGATCGGCGGGGCCGAGATTTTTCAGCAAATGCTGCCGATGGCTGATCGACTCGAATTCACGAGGATCCATGCTCGGCCGGACGGCGATACGTCGTTTCCGGCCTTTGATCCGGCGGCTTGGCGCGAGGTGAGTAGCAGCGGCCATCCGGCCGGACCTTCCGACAGTGCGAGCTTTACGTTTATTCGCTATGAGCGTGTTTGCGCTCGGCCCTAGCCTCGCGACGAGTCACGGTTGGCTGCGTGGACCAAAGCGCTCCAGAGTCCGGATTGGGTCGGTTGTACCGCGGCGAGTGAGTATCCACCTGTCTGAAATGCTCAACGTCGCCTAGTGGCGGCGCGGTGCAGGGAGAGAGCACGGGAGCGACGCGTTGTAAGGGGCGCAGGCCTCCCCTATAACGCGGAACGAACGCGCCGGGTCTGCCGGAGGCCAGGGAGAGTTGCATGCCGTGGAGTAATCAGGGGGGCGGGCCCTGGGGTTCGGGTGGTAAGGGCCCGTGGGGCTCGGGGCCGCAGTCATCGGGGCCGAATCCGCCGGATCTCGAGGAACTCTTGCGCCGAACCCAGGATCGGGTCCGCCGGGCGCTGCCGGGCGGCGGTCTCGGGGGCAGGGGACTGGCGCTCCTCGCTGTGGTCGCGGTTCTGGCTTGGGGAGCCTCCGGACTCTTTACCGTGGCGCCGGATGAGCTCGGCGTCGTGCTGCGTTTCGGCCGATACGTGCGGGACACGCAACCGGGCTGGAGCTACCACCTGCCTTACCCGATCGAATCCGTATTGACGCCGAAGGTCACCGCCATCCAGCGCGTCGACGTGGGAAAGCGCGTGTCGGAAGATTCTCGACGCGGGGGCTCGGCGCGCGAGGTGCCCGAGGAGAGCCTGATGCTGACCGGCGACGAGAACATCGTCGACGTCGACTTCACGGTATTGTGGCGCATCAAACTGGACACGCATGAAGCCGCGAAGGATTTTCTGTTCAATATCCGAAATCCGGAGGACACCGTCAAAGCGGTGGCGGAAAGCGCGATGCGCGAGATCGTCGGCCGCTCGGAGATTACGCCGCTCCTGACCGGCGCCCGTCAGACCACGGAGAGCGCGGTTCAGGATCTGATCCAGCGGACGCTCGATTCCTACAACGCCGGTATCCAAATCTATCAGGTGCAGATGGGGAAGGTCGATCCGCCTGAGCAGGTCATCGCCGCATTCCGCGATGTGCAGGCGGCACAAGAAGACAAGGAGCGTTTGCAGAACGAAGCGCAGACCTACTTCAATCAGAAAATTCCCGATGCCAAGGGCCGGGCCGCCCGGATCACCCAAGAGGCGGAGGCTTATCGCGAGCAGACGGTCGCCGAGGCCAAAGGCCAGACCTCGCGCTACCTGCAAGTGCTCGAGCAATATCAGAAAGCGCCCCAAGTGACCCGTGAGCGCCTTTATCTCGAGACGATGGAGCGCATAATCGGCAGTTCCGACAAGATCTTCATGGATTCCAAGGGCCAGGTTGGGACGGGCGTGTTGCCGTATCTGCCGTTGAACGAGCTGACCCGCCGTCCGCCGCAGCCGCCGGGCCAGCCGCAAATCGGAGGCAGGCCATGAGGTTTTCCGGCGTTCTCCTCGCCATCGCGGCTCTGGTCGTCCTGGTTCTCGGCTACACCTCATTGTTCGAGGTGCATCAGACCCGCCAAGCGCTGGTGGTGCGGCTCGGGCAGCCGGTCGCCGTGATCACCGAGCCCGGATTGCACGTGAAATGGCCGTTCATCGAAAGCGTCATCTACATCGACAAGCGGATTCTCGATCTCGAGAACCCGACGCAAGAGATGATCGCGTTGGATCGTCGGCGTCTCCTGGTCGACGCCTTTGCGCGTTACCGCATCGATCAGCCGCTCTTGTTCTACCAGACGGTCGGCACGATTCAGAATGCCAATTCACAGCTCTCGGCGCTGCTCAACGCGAAATTGCGCAGCATCATCGGCGAGGCGACGCTGATCCAAGTAGTCCGTGACGAGCGCGCCCAGCTGATGAAAAAGATTCGCGACCAGCTCGACGTCGAGTGGAGGACCTACGGCATCAACGTGGTCGACGTGCGCATCCGTCGCGCCGATCTTCCCAAGGCGGTTAGCGATGCGGTCGACGACCGCATGAAGGCCGAGCGTCAGCGCGAGGCGACCGAGTTGCGCGCGCAGGGCAATCAGCTCGGGCAGGAGATCAGAGCGAAGGCCGACCGCGAGTACACGGTTGCGATCGCCGAGGCGACATCTAAAGGCGAGCAGACCCGCGGCGAAGGCGACGCCGAGCGCAACCGCATCTTCGCCGACGCGTATGGGCGTGATGCCGATTTCTTCAGCTTCTACCGCTCCATGCAGGCCTATGAGACGGGCTTGCCGAAGGACACCCGGATGCTGTTGACGCCGGACTCCGACTTCTTCCGTTACTTCGGAGATCCGAGCGGGAAGCTGCGCGACAATCCTCCAAGCCGGCCGGGGGCGCCGCCGTCGGGGGCTGCTCCCACGGCGGCCAGCACGCAAAGGTGACGGCCTTGGGTCGGCGCTGATTTTATGACGGATTTTTTGGTCGCGCTGGGCCTCGTCTTCGCTATCGAGGGGCTCGTCTTTGCCGCCTTTCCGGGGATGGCCAAACGAGCCATCGCGACCGTGCTGGAGACGCCGGAAGCGCCGCTGCGGATCGTCGGCATTTCGTCGGCCGTGATCGGCGTCCTGCTGATCTGGTTAGTGCGCGGGTAACGCCTTATGCCAAGTGTACTTGCAGCAATTGTTGCCCGTTGCGGGAGCGTCGGGGGCGAAAACCGGTCGCTTTTCCGCCCCAATCCGGCCGCTTAACTCTTACGCAACCGAACCGCTTGCGTCCCTCTCGTATTGGGGGCAGTGTCGGGCCAAACCTCATAAGGAGTCCGAAGTCCATGGTCGCCCCCTTTACCCTGTGGGTTCGACAGCCGTTGCGGTCGGCTCGGATGGCTGCTTTGGCAGCCGTGCTGATTCTGCCCGGGTTCGCTGGTCCCGTCGCCGCGCGCGGTCCAGACAACATCGCCGACGTGGCCGAGGCGGTCATCGATTCCGTGGTTAACATCTCCACCTCGCAAACGGTCGAGGCCCGCAACAACGGCGGCGCCATGCCGCAACTTCCGCCCGGCTCGCCGCTCGAGGAGTTCTTCGAGGAGTTTTTCAAGAATCGACGCGGACAGGGCGGCGACAATCCGAACCGCGATCGCTCGCCGCGCCGCGTGAACTCGCTCGGCTCCGGATTCATCATTGATCCGTCCGGGCTCGTCGTCACCAATAACCATGTGATTTCCGAAGCCGACGAGATCAACGTGGTGTTTAACGATGGCAGCAAGATCAGGGCCGAGATCATCGGCCGCGACCAGAAGACCGACGTTGCGCTGCTCAAGATCACGCCGCCGGAGAAGCCGCTCAAGGCGGTGAAGTTCGGCGACTCGGACAAGCTGCGCCTCGGTGGATGGGTGATCGCGATCGGCAACCCGTTTGGTCTCGGCGGCACGGTGACGGCCGGCATCGTGTCGGCGCGCAACCGCGACATCCAGTCCGGGCCGTATGACAATTACATTCAGACCGATGCCGCTATCAATCGCGGCAATTCGGGCGGGCCGCTGTTCAATCTTGATGGCGATGTGATCGGGGTCAACACCGCCATTATCTCGCCGTCGGGAGGCTCGATCGGCATCGGCTTCGCCGTGCCGTCGAATACCGTGGTGGCGGTGATCGATCAACTGCGCCGGTTCAAAGAGGTCCGGCGCGGCTGGCTCGGCGTCCGGATCCAGCAGGTGAGCGACGACATCGCCGAAAGCCTCAGCATCAAGCCGACGCGCGGCGCGCTCATCGCTGGCGTCATCGACGATGGTCCGGCGAAGCCGGCTGGGCTGCAGTCCGGCGATGTCATCGTCAAGTTCGATGGCAAGGACATCAAGGAGATGCGCGATCTGCCGCGTATCGTCGCGGATACTCCGGTCGGCAAGGACGTTGAGGTCGTCATCGTCCGCAACGGCAAGGAAGAGACCAAGACCGTGAAGCTCGGCCTGTTGCCGGAAACGGATAAGCTAGCGGCGGTCACCAAGCCCGAGGACAAGCCGGAGGAAAAGTCTGTCGTCAAGCGCACGCTGGGACTCAATCTGAACAATCTCAACGAAGACACGCGCAAGCGCTACAACATCAAGAACGCGACCGCCAAGGGCGTTGTCATCACCGACGTTGAGGCGGGCTCGGTCGCCGCTGAGAAGCGTCTTTCGGCTGGTGACGTCATTGTCGAGATCGGGCAAGAAGCCGTCGCCAGTCCGGCCGACGTGCAGAGCCGGGTCGAGCAGCTGAAGAAGGACGGGCGCAAGACTGCGCTGTTTCTCCTCGCCAACCCCGAGGGCGATCTGCGCTACGTCGCGCTGCCGCTGCAGTAGGGAGTTGTATTCGGTAGGGTGGGTTAGCCGAAGGCGTAACCCACCGCCTTCCTGCGGAGCCGGGCGTCCGAGGAACTGATCGGCATCGGCGCAAACGCTCCGCTACAACGGCTATGGGATTACGTCGCTCAAGGGTGAGCGGCTTTACATGTGACAGCCATCAGCACGGTAGTGATCAGAAAATGCAAACAGCAAGAAAGAATAAGATGGCGGGTTACGCCTTCGGCTAACCCACC
>JBKQHQ010000077.1:0-19802 GCA_052148715.1 Xanthobacteraceae bacterium
CCAAGCGTCTCTTGATCGCCGTCAGTCTCGTCTTTGCATTGGCTGCCCCGGGACGGGCGGCGGAAGGCGGCGGCGCGCCGTTCGATGGCGATCTGCAGCGGCTCGCCGAGATTCTTGGATCGCTCCACTATTTGCGCGGCCTCTGCGGCGCCAACGAAGGGACGAAATGGCGCGATCAGATGCAAGCTCTGATCGAGGCCGAAGCGCCGAACGGCGAGCGGCGCGACCGCATGGTGGCAAGCTTCAATCGTGGCTATCGCGGATTTCAGCAGACCTATCGGGTCTGCACTGCCGCCGCGGATTTCGTCATCCGGCGCTATCTCGACGAAGGCTCGAAGATCGCCCGCGAGATCACCGCCCGCTACGGGAACTAATAGAAGATAACGAGCGACGCGTTAACCTTTCCGCAAGGTGTCGCCTAGGCGGACCGGCGGCGCGTGCTAACGTCCAAATGGGGACGGGGCGACGCTGGGGACTTATGAGCACAATCCGAACGACGACGGCTCGCGCGCCGGTGCCGGAGCATGAGCAAAAACGCGTGGCGCTGGGCTATCTAAATGAAGCGTGGGCCGAGGCGCGCCTTGACGGCATCGACGGCGATTGCATGGCGCAAGCCTGCCTGTTTGCCGCGTTGGCTGAATTCGTCTCCACCTACGGAGAGGAGCCGACCGCGCTATTGGCTGCCAATCTCGCGACGCGGATCCGCAACGGCGAGTTCTCCGTGGCGTTGCGTCGGCAATAGTGTGCGCGGCGGGTCGGCCCGAGGACAAGCCGTTCGCCTGAATTTGCGCTAGACACAGAACGGCTTCCGTCGCATTTTTTGCCGGAATTGCTCTGGCGCCTTACGTTTCGCCGCGGCATCTGGCAAAAGTCAGTCATGCAAGCAGCGCTTCTCTCCGATCGCGGGGTGGTCAAGGTCGTCGGCGATGATGCCCGCAAGTTCCTCAACGGGCTTATCACCGCCGACATGGGCAAGGTTGCCCCAGGAGCCCCGGGCTTTGCGGCCCTGCTCACGCCGCAAGGCAAGATCATTGTCGATTTCATCGTCGCGGAGGTGGAGCCCGGCGACGGTGGCGGCTTTCTTCTCGACTGTCCGCGCGTGCTCGCCGGGACCTTGGTCGAGAAGCTCAACTTCTACCGGCTGCGCGCCAAGGTCATAGCCGAGGATCTGTCGGAGACGCTCGGAATCCTGGCCGCGTGGGACGGGTCGGGCCGCGTCGAATATGGCCTCTGCTATCCGGATCCGCGCCTGCCGTCCTTGGGGCTGCGCGTCATGCTGCCGCCATACCTCGCCGAAGCTGCCGCGACCGACCTGCGGGCGCAACTCGTCCCCGCCTCGGCTTATGAGGCGCATCGGATCGCGCTCGGCGTGCCGCGCGGCGGCTTCGACTTCACCTACGGCGATGCCTTCCCGCATGAAACCGACATGGACCAGCTCAACGGCGTCGACTTCGCCAAGGGCTGCTACGTCGGACAAGAGGTGGTCTCGCGGGTCGAGCATCGCTCGGTTGCGCGCGCGCGCGTGGTGCCGGTGACGTTCGACGAGTTCGCACCCGAGCCCGGCACGCCGGTGACGGCGGGCGAGAAGCCGGTCGGCACCATGGGCTCCTCGGCGGCGGGACGCGGGCTTGCGCTCCTGCGGCTGGACCGGGTCGAAGACGCGCTTACGGCCGGGTTGCCGGTGCTGGCGGGGGGAATCCCGATCCAGCCGATCAAGCCGGATTGGGCACGGTTTGATTTTCCGGCCGCGAAGGCGGCCGAATGAAAGCGGCTCTGCTCCACGCCGACGGCCTCAACCGATGTCCGTGGCCGCGCGAGGACGCGCTCTACGTCGCCTATCACGACACCGAATGGGGCGTGCCGGAATTCGACGACCGCGCTTTGTTCGAAAAACTGTTGCTCGACGGCTTCCAAGCCGGCCTGTCTTGGATCACGATCCTGCGTAAGCGCGAGAATTTTCGCCGCGCCTTCGACCGCTTCGATCCGCACAAGATTGCGCGCTATACGCCGAAAAAGATCGAGGCGCTCATGCAGGACGCAGGCATCGTGCGCAACCGCGCCAAGATCGACGGCGCCGTCCAATCGGCACGGGCTTGGCTCGACCTCATGGAGAAGGAAGAAGGGTTCTCTCAATTCCTCTGGGCCTTCCTCGACGGCCGGCCGAAGGTCAACCGCTTCCGCAGCATGGGGCAGGTGCCGGCGGAAACCGAAATTTCAGGCAAGATGTCGAAGGCGCTCGCGGCGCGCGGCTTCAAGTTCTGCGGGCCGACCATCGTCTATGCATTCATGCAGGCGGTCGGCATGGTCAACGATCATCTGGTGACGTGCCACCGCCACGCCGCCTGCGCCGAGTTCTATCGTTCCTAATGCCGGGCGTTCCACGGACCGAAGCCCAGGCGCATGCTTGAGATGCTGACCAAGAAGGAGCCAAAACCGCCCGACCAGCCCGCCAAAGCGCCGGCGCGCCCCGCGCCGGAGCGGGCGTGGCAGCGGATGCTGTCGGGGCGGCGTCTCGATCTGCTCGACCCCTCCCCGCTCGACATCGAGATCGCCGACATCGCGCACGGCCTCGCGCGGGTGGCGCGCTGGAACGGCCAGACGGCTGGCGCGCACATCTATTCGGTGGCGCAGCACTGTCTCCTGGTTGAGGCCATGGCGCGTTCGCGGGTGCCGCGTCTCGATCGTGCCCGCCGGTTGGTGGTTCTGTTGCATGACGCTCCCGAATACGTCATCGGCGATATGATCTCGCCCTTCAAGGCGGTGATCGGCGATGCCTATAAGGCCGTCGAGCAGCGCCTCCTGGCGGCCATTCACGTGCGCTTCGGCCTGCCGCCCAAACCGCCGGCCGATCTGATCCGGCTGACCAAGGCCGCGGACCAAGCGGCCGCCTATCTCGAGGCCACGCGGCTCGCCGGGTTCGCCGCCGCCGAAGCGCGCCGGTTCTTCGGACCGGCGCCGGCCTTCTCCGCCACAATCGAACGCGACTACCTCACGCCCTGGCCGGCCGAGACCGCCCAAGCCCGCTACCTCGAACGGTTCGAGCAACTCCTCGACAAATGAGGTCGCGAACGTTGCCGGCGTTTGCGCGCTTTCGCGCTCCGCGCGGCAGCCCTATATCTGCGCCAAGGGGAGTAGTTTCCGGCACAGCGGACATTGGCTTGCCGCGAAAATGCAACCGAAAGGACAAGCCAGCAAGGGGTTGCAATGATCCACGTCTGCTCATTGGCGCGCTTGGACGATACGGTAGAAGACACCGGAGCAAGCCACGTCGTCACGCTGTTGCGCGACATTGACCTGATCGCCCGGCTGCCGCCCAAGGGTGTCGACCGCAAGAACCATTTGATCGTCGGCATCGACGACGTCACCTCCCCGCTCGACGGCTACACCCATCCAGGCGAGGAACACTTGCAGCAATTGCTCGACTTCGTCCGCGGGTGGGATCGAGCGGCGCCGCTCGTTGTGCACTGCTACGCCGGCATCAGCCGCTCGACCGCCAGCGCCTTCACGGCGGTCTGCGCGCTCAACCCGGAGCGCGACGAAGGCTCGATCGCACGGGCGCTGCGCAAGGCCTCGCCGACCGCCACCCCGAATGCACTGATCGTCTCGCTCGCGGATCGCCTGCTCGAACGCGATGGCCGCATGATTTCCGCCATCGAGAGCATCGGCCGCGGCGTCACCGCATTCGAAGGCCAGCCCTTCCGCCTCGATCTCGAGTGAAGCGCGGAATGGGTGCGGAATGGAAAGTGTCGAGCTGACACCGATCGAGATCGGACTCACGGCCGCGATCGTCGCGACCGAGGCCGACGAGCCTTCCATTCTCGTGGCAGCCGACCGCGGCAAGGAGGCCGGTCGCGCCGGCCTGCCCTTCGGTCCGTTCGATCCGCTCGCTCACCGAACATTCGAGATCGGGCTTCGCGCCTGGGTCGAAGCCCAGACCGGGCTGCGGGTCGGCTATGTCGAGCAACTCTACACCTTCGGCGACCGCGGTCGCCATGCAAGGCCGGGAGATGTCGGCGCCCATGTCGTCTCAATCGGCTATCTGGCGCTGACCCGCCTGCCGGAAACGGCCGCCGCACTGCGCGCCGCAGACGCCGGCTTTGCGCCTTGGTACCGCTTCTTCCCGTGGGAGGATTGGCGGCAAAATCGGCCAAGAATCCTCGACGCCACCATCCTGCCGCTGCTCGACCAATGGGCCGCACAGACGACGCGGCCGGAGCCGGGACGCGCGCTTGGCCGCCGCGATCGGCTGCGGCTTTGCTTCGGGGTTGCCGGCAGCCCCTGGGACGAGGAGAAGGTGCTCGACCGCTACGAGCTACTCTACGAAGCGGGGCTGGTCGAGGAAGCGCGGCGCGACGGGCGTGAGGCGGCGCTTGCGCGCAAGCCCTTCCCGACGCTCGGCGAGGCCATGCGCTTCGACCACCGGCGCATTCTCGCCACGGCGATCGCACGGCTGCGGGCCAAGCTGAAATATCGCCCGGTGGTCTTCGAGCTGATGCCGAACGAATTCACCCTCACCGAGCTACAACACACCGTCGAGGCAATTTCCGGCCGGCACCTGCACAAACAGAATTTCCGCCGCCTGGTGGAGAACGCGGCGGTGGTCGAGCCGACCGGCGAGACATCGACCGAAACCGGCGGCCGGCCGGCCGCGATGTTCCGCTTCCGCCGCGAAGTCCTGCAGGAGCGGCCTTCGGCGGGCCTGCGCCTGGGTGGGCGCGGCTGACGGCGGCACGAGCACGTCGTTAGAGGCCGCTCTTGCCGGTGCGCAGCGTCATCGCCAGGCCGCGAGGAAACGGATTCCCGTAAACGGCATCGGGCCGCTAACATGCTCTCAAAGGTTGAGACAATGAACTAAATAATCTCAATCGCTGTATTTAGACGAGATTTTGATCTGCGGTATTGTTTTATAGACACAGCCTCCAGGTACCAATCCATGGTAGTTTAACAGCAATTCGAGCGACCTCTCACGAAAGATCAGACAGCTGCGTTCAATTTTGATCTTGGGCGCCGCCGTCATCGAGCTGACCGTCGCCGGCGAGGCTTTGGCGGCCGATAATCTCCCGCCCGCCGCGCCCGCCCAAGTACCGGGGTTGGCGCTTGCTCCGGTCTATGATTGGACGGGCATCTATGTCGGCGGGCACATTGGGAGCGCCTGGGACGGTCGAGGGGGCGGCACTTTCGACACGACGGGTGGCCCCGAGACCGGGGTAATTTCTACACATGCCTCAGGCATCATGGGTGGCGGCCAGTTCGGGCTCAACTACGCGCTTGCACCAAATTGGCTGATCGGTTTCGAGACGGATATTTCCACCGCCAACCTCGAAAGTACCCCATTTTAGCAAGGTGCGCTCGTTCAGGTTCAGCACGAGAACAAGATCGATCTGTTTGGGACACTCCGTGGCCGGGTCGGGTACACCTGGAACAACTGGCTGTTCTACGGCACTGGCGGTTTTGCCTGGGCCGATCAGCAGTTGGTCCGAACACAAGTTGCTGGAACCACCGGCGCTGCTGTGCAAGGCACTACCGAATCTGGCTCGGCCAACAAGACTGGTTGGACAGCAGGCGGTGGCTTGGAATGGGGCATTGCGCCGAGCTGGACGGCCCGGGTCGAATACCTTCACCTAGGCCTCGGAATGGCATCTGTCACATTTCCGGTTGCCAGGCAACGATATGAGGTGAGCGCAACCGTCGATGCCGTACGCTTCGGCGTGAACTACCTGTTCAACTTTGGCAATCCTGTGATCAGAAGATACTGAGACGCAGCCGAACCACGGTACCGTTCTCACTCGTTGGCGGCCGACTAAATCGCACGCGATGCTGGTGCTCCAGGTCAAGTTGTCGGAAGGCTGATGGGCCTTGCGACGAAGCAAGGGCGCTCAAGAGCCGATTGCGGAGCCCATATTCATTGAGCGCCGCGTCTTGTTGACCTCGATCATGCGGCTTATCATGGCGTCTGCCATATCTGGAGAGAAATATTATGGTCGGCGCCGTGCGCCAGGATGCCCCTATGCTCTCGGTTGCCTCGTTCCGGACGTGGCTGGCGTCACGACCGGATGCGGAGCATTGGGAATTGATCGAGGGTGTTCCCATGATGATGACGCCGCCCAATCGCCGTCATCAGCGGATCGCGTTTAATCTCTTATCGCTGCTGGATGCCGCGCTCAAACGCCACGATCCGGCGCTTGCCGCCTATCACGACATCGGCGTGAACATCGTCTCCGCAGTGCCCTACGATCCCGAACCCGATGTGGCAGTCATTCGGGAAGAGGAGAATCCGGATCCGCGCTATGCTGAGCGGTTTTATCTGGTGGCCGAGGTTCTGTCCGACAGCGACAAGGATGTTATCGAAAGCAAGCGGGACATTTACCGCGCACATCCGTTCTGCACGTGCATTCTGTTGGTCCGCCAAGATCGCGTGGAGATCATCGTGGACCGACGAACTGGCGATGGCTGGCGCTCGCAGGTTCTGCATGGTGCCGACGAACTCACCCTGCCCGAGTTCGGACTGATCTGTCCGGTCAGGGACGTTTACCGAGATACGCCGCTCGGTTGAGCCCATCCGCGCGAAATCCAGACCATCATCGCTGTGCTACTGCCGTGTCCGCTGATGTGCTGACCGACGCCCACGCTGGATCGGCATGATGTCGGCGGCCAGCGGAGGTGCTGGCGCGCGGGGCCGCGGTTCTCTAAGCCAATTAGCCGAATCCCGAGGAGGAGATTGCCGTGAGCACCAAGTCCCCCGAATACGGTGTCGTGCCGCCCGAGGTCTTGCTGTCCTATGACGGCCTTTCGTTCTTGCGGGCGCTGATCGACGGCACCCTGCCGGCGCCGCCCATCACGAAGACGCTCGGCTTCCGGCTCGTCGCCGTCGAGCACGGCCGCGCGGTGTTCGAAGGCGAGCCGCAGATGGAATACTACAATCCGCTCGGAATGGTGCATGGCGGCTATGCGGCAACTTTGCTCGACTCGGCCGTGGGCTGTTCGATCCACACTACCATGGCCAAGGGCGAGGCCTATACGACGCTCGAGCTGAAGCTCAACCTGGTGCGGCCGATCACGACGGCGGTGGGATTGCTCAGTGCCGAAGGCCGCGTCATTCATCGCGGCCGCACGGTCGCGACCTCAGAAGGGCAGTTGAAAGATCGGGCCGGCAAGCTTTACGCTCACGCCACGACCACGTGCATGATTTTTCCGGCGAAGTCTTGAATCTTAAATCTTAATCGTGCGTCGTGCTGACGGTTGCCGATTGGAGCTCGCGGGGCGAGGAGGAGCGGACCATGTCCACACGCCCGCCCCGCCGCGTGAAGTCGCAATAGGCAAAGCCCAGCCCCGAGAGCGAGCCGCGGAAACTGTGCGGCGAGGTCTTGTCGAGATCGAAGCACGGCTGGAACGGCAGCGAGGCCAGCGTGGCGCAGACCTTTGCGCCCTTCACGTGCAGCGTTCCGGTCGGAAGCAACATGTTGCGCTGCGGACCGCTGGCGCTGAACTGGACCGCGCCCGCGACCGAGCCGTCGCCATAAATGCGCCCCGCGCCGCGCGTGCCATCAAAACAAGTGAACGCGAATAGCTTGCCGACGATGAATCCGCGCGCCTCGTCCGGTGTCATGTCGCCGGCCGCGGCCGGCGCGGCAGCGAGCGCAGTCAGTAGGATTGCAACGCAATGCCGAGCCATCATCGTATCCACCCATTCGTGTCCAGCGGTAACTGACTAACCACTTCGCAAGCAAGCACACCATCGCAAGCAAGCCAAGAGTGCAAGATTCGGTCCGAAAGGTCGCGCAATATTTATCGGACCTTGACCACGATTCTGCCGCGAACCGCACCGTCGACGATTCGGCGCCCCGCGTCCACAACCTCCGAAAGAGTGATTTCGCTCGTCATCGCCGCAAGCTTCTCCCGATCGAGGTCGGTTTCAAGCCGTGTCCAGGCCACTCGGCGCAGGGCCAGCGGGCACATGACGGAGTCGATGCCGAGCAGCGATACGCCGCGCAGGATGAACGGCGCAACCGAAGCAGGCAAGTCCATGCCGCCGGCAAGGCCACACGCCGCCACCGCACCGCCATAGCGGATCATGGCCAGCATGTTGGCGAGCGTGGTGGAGCCGACACAATCGACCCCGGCGGCCCAGCGCTCCTTGGCCAGCGGCTTGACCGGACCGGCCAGTTCCTTGCGCTCGATCACCTCGGCGGCGCCGAGCGCGTGCAAATACGCCGCCTCCTGCGGACGACCGGTCGAGGCGACGACCTGGTAGCCGAGCTTGGCCAGGATCGCGATCGCGACCGAGCCGACGCCGCCCGAGGCGCCGGTCACCACCGCGGGCCCGCGCTTGGCGTCGAGGCCGTGCCGCTCGAGCGCCATGACGGCGAGCATGGCGGTATAGCCCGCGGTGCCGATCGCCATCGCCTCGCGCGGCGTCATGCTGGGCGGCAGCCGTACCAGCCAGTCGCCCTTCACGCGGGCCTTCTCGGCGTAAGCGCCGAGGTGGGTTTCACCGAGGCCCCAGCCGTTGAGGATCACGCGGTCGCCAGGCTTCCAATCGGGATGCGCGGAGGTCTCAACGGTGCCGGCCAAATCGACGCCGGCAATCATCGGCCAGCGCCGCACCACCGGCGCCTTGCCGGTGATCGCAAGCCCATCCTTGTAATTGACCGTCGACCACTCGACCCGAACGGTGACGTCGCCGTCCATCAAGTCGTTCTCGTCGAAGTCGACGAGCCCGACCTTTTGCCCGGCCGGCACTTTCTCGATCACGATGGCCCGCATGGCCGCGCTCGCTGTGGTGACCGCATCCTTCTGCCGCGTAGCGGCGCGGAGCGCAAGATGCGCTTGGTCCAGAAAAGTGCGCGCTGGCGAACCGATCAGGCCGGCTGCGCCACCGCCCGCTCGACCGGCTTCTCCACGATCGGCAGATTGATGATCCCCGACAGCACGCCGAACAGGATCGAGAGCCACCAGACCGCATCATACGAGCCCGTGCTGACGACGACCATGCCGCCGAGCAAGACCCCGAGGAAGCCGCCGACCTGGTGGCTGAAGAAGGCAAAGCCCGCCAGCATCGTCAGCCAGCGGGTGCCGAAAATCACGGCGACGATGCCATTGGTCGGCGGAACGGTCGAGAGCCAGAACAAACCCATGGCGGCGCCAAAGGCGTAGGACGTGAACGCTGTGATCGGGAAGGAGATGAAGGCGAGGATCGCGGCGGCGCGGCCAAAATAGATGACCGACAGAATGTAGCGCTTGGGCATCCGGTTACCGAGCCAGCCCGCGTAGAGTGAGCCGACGATGTTGAAAAGCCCGATGATTCCAATAGTTATGGCGCCGACATCGTTGGACAGGCCCTTGTCGACCAAATAGGCCGGCATGTGCACGGTGATGAATGCCAGCTGGAAGCCGCAGGTGAAAAAACCGAGCACGAGCAGCAGATAGGAACGGCTGGCGAAGGCTTCGTTCAGCGCCTGCCGCAAGGACTGCGGCCGCGGCGCCCCAACCGACACCGCAGCGGCCGGCGGTGTCGCGAGCGCCAGCGACAACGGCAGCACCAGCAGAATGAGCACGCCGAATATCAGCAACGCCGATTGCCAGTCGAAGGCGTCGATCAACAAGCGGGCGAGCGGCGAGAACAGGAGCTGGCCGAAGGACCCGGCCGCCGTCCCGGCCCCGAACGCGAGCGAGCGCCAAGCCGGCGGAACGAGCTTACCTAATGCGCCGAGCACGATGTTGAACGATGACCCCGACAGGCCGAAGCCGATGAGCACGCCGGCGGACAGATCGAGCATTGCTGGGGTGGTCGAATACGCCATGACGGCGAGGCCGACCGCGTAAAGCGCCGCGCCGACACTCAGCACGCGGATCGTTCCAAACCGATCGGCAATGCCGCCGGCAAACGGCTGGCCCACGCCCCACAACAGGTTCTGAATCGCAAGCGCAAACGAAAAAACGCCGCGGTCCCAATGATTGGCGATGGAAAGCGGCGTCAGGAATTGGCCAACGGCCGAGCGCGGCCCAAAGCTCAGCATGGCGATGAGGCATCCGCACAAAACGATGACGATCGGTGTGCGCCAGGACGAAGCCTGGGCGGGCACGGAAGCGGTTGCCATGGTCGTCGGTTCCAAAGATGCAAACGCCGCCTGCTGGCCAGCGTGCCGCAAAAGATAGGCACTGATCGACGTCTTGCTCAAACGAATTGTGGTGATCCGCTTCATTCGCCAAATGCATGGCTCGGCTTTGCGGCGCACACTGGCGCGAGGCTTGAGGAGATGCTATCTTTGTTTTGCTCAAAGTGAGAATAATCATCCGCATGGGGAGGTGAAGGAACCGGTTGGCACCGGATAATTCGTCTCCCGATATGCTCAACTAGAGTATAACCCATGCCGAACGCAAGCCGCCTCGGAACGGATCATCCGCAAGCAGTTTTGGCGCGTGGCCCGCGCCAGGAAAAAGTTCTGCCGAAAGTCCCGCTGGTCTGGAACGAGCGGGTCGCCGCCGAGACCGCGCACCTCTACGAGCGCGTCGCCCGCGTCATTCCCGCGGTCGAATGGCCGTTCTTCGCGCCATACGTGAGGGCGATCAACGCGCTGAAAAAGGAGCGCAACGCCGTCATTCTCGCGCACAACTACCAGACACCCGAGATCTACAATTGCGTCGCCGATTTCGTCGGCGACTCCCTGCAGCTCGCGCGCGAAGCCATGCGGGTCGACGCCGACATCATCGTGCAATGCGGCGTACACTTCATGGCCGAGACCGCCAAGATGCTCAATCCCGACAAGATGGTGCTAATTCCGGATCGCCGCGCCGGCTGCTCGCTCGCGGAATCGATCACCGGCGCCGATGTCAGGCTATTGCGCGAGACCTATCCGGGCGTGCCGGTCGTCGCCTATGTCAACACCTCGGCGGAAGTGAAGGCGGAGGTCGACATCTGCTGCACCTCATCGAATGCGCTGCAGGTGGTCGAGAGTCTCGGCGCCGATCGGGTCATCTTTCTGCCCGACGAATATCTGGCCAAATACGTCGCCTCCCAAACCAAGGTTGATATCATCGCCTGGAAGGGCCATTGCGAGGTGCACGAGCGTTTTACCGCCGACGAGCTGCGGCTCTATCGCGAGGGCGACCCCTCGATCAAAATCATCGCCCACCCGGAATGTCCGCCCGACGTGCTGGCGGAGGCCGATTTCACCGGCTCGACCGCGCACATGATCGATTGGGTGCGTGCCAAGCGGCCGCCGCGAGTCGTCATGGTCACCGAGTGCTCGATGGCCGACAACGTGCAGGCGGAGCTGCCGGACATCGAGTTCGTGCGGCCCTGCAATCTGTGCCCGCATATGAAGCGGATCACGCTGCCAAAGATTCTCGATAGTTTGCTGACGCTCGAGGAGGAGGTCGTGCTCGATCCGGCGATCGCCGCGCGGGCGCGGCGCGCCGTCGAGCGGATGGTGCATCTGAAGAGCTGACGCATGGCTTCGCTGTTTTGCGCCGACGCATTCCTCTCGCCGCTCGAGCTGGAGGACGCGGTCACCCGCGCGCTCGCCGAGGATCTTGGCCGCGCCGGCGACGTCACATCGATCGCGACCGTGCCCGAGGGCGCGACGGCGCGCGCGGCGATGACCGCGCGGCGCAGCGGCGTCGTCGCCGGCCTGCCCATGGCCGTCTTGGCGTTCCGCAAGCTGGCGCCGGAGGTCGTGCTCGAAGCCCATGCGCGCGACGGCGCCCGGGTCGAGGCCGGCACGCCGCTCATCACCGTCACCGGACCCGCGCGCGCCATTCTGGCGGCCGAGCGCACGGCGCTCAATTTCGCCGGCCATCTGTCGGGCATCGCCACCGCGACCGCCGAGTATGTACACCGGGTCGCCGGCACCAAGGCGCGCATCGTCTGCACCCGCAAGACCACGCCTGGGCTACGGGCGCTGGAAAAGTACGCGGTGCGCTGCGGCGGCGGGTTCAATCACCGCTTCGGCCTCGACGACGCCATCCTGATCAAGGACAACCATATCGCGGTCGCCGGCGGCATCCGCGCGGTGCTGCAACGAGCAAAGGATTCCGCGGGTCACCTGGTCAAGATCGAGATCGAGGTGGACACTATCGAGCAATTGCAAGAGGTGCTCGCGGTCGGCCTCGCCGACGCGGTGCTGCTCGACAACATGGATCCCGATCGGCTCCGCCAGGCCGTCGCGCTCGCGGCCGGCCGGGTGGTGCTCGAAGCCTCCGGCGGCATCACGCTCGACACGCTCGCCGCGATCGCCGCAACCGGCGTCGACTATATCTCCTCCGGCGCCCTCACCCATTCGGTGACCAACCTCGACATCGGGCTCGACATCGAGGTGTGAAGTGCGAAGCGACCTAATAATACCATCAATACCACGGACCCCGAGTAAGATGCGTAAGAAAGTAAGATTGGAGGGTCAACTAATTGAATTGTCTGCAGAAAGCGCCAGTTATTGAATCTTACGCAATCTTACTCTGGATGCAGCCGCGTAAGAAACCTGCGCCATGGGCAGTGCTTGGGAGCGCTTTCAGAACAGGTCAGGGGCCCGGATGATGGGGCAATAACCCTCAGCACGTCATGGCCGTGCCCCCGTCACGGCCAGCCACGACTTTCCTGGCGGCGCGATCAGACGTGAAGGCGCGCCGATCTCCGGCCTAAGCGGGGCGTGGCCATAACGCTCTGATACCGCCAATACCTCCCACCCGTGACAGATCGGACAGATTCGACAGATTGGCGTTTTTCTCCTGCAATTTCAGTTCGATAACTGAATCCGTCTTTCTGTCTCCAATCTGTCTGGTCTGTCGTATGAATGAGAGTGGGATGCACCAGCTCTCCCTTGGCCGATTCAACAAATCCATTTGCGTCGCGATCGGTCTCAACGACCTGGGCCGATTGCTCCGGACAACCAACCGCGCCGCCGAGACCGAACCGCTGAAGGAGCGCACGGAGCGCGGCCATGATGCGGCGAGGGTTATGCTGATTTCAATGACCGCCCTACGCAAGCGGACGCGGGTGCCATGACTGTCCTCAGAGTCTGATCCGGCGACTCCTGGCCGCACGTTTCTTACACCTCCGCACCCAGAGTAAGATTGCGTAAGATTGGACCGATTGCAATTTCCCAAGCAATCTCAGTTGGTTGACCCTCGAATCTTACTTTCTTACGAATCTTACTCACAGTCTCACGGTTTGCAGAGGGATACCGTTTGGAGGTTCCCGCGCAGCAACCGGGTGCTGCCGTCGATCGAATACCCGGGGCTACAGCTTGCTCGTCGCCTCGGCCGTCTCGGCGGGGGTGCCCCAGGCGGGCGCGTCGGCGCCGTTGCCCCAGTCGCGCGGCCGGTAGAAGGTGTGCACGCCGAGCCGGTGCAGCTTGCGCATCTCGCGCACCCAGCTCGGGTGCACCCAATAGGCGTGGTAGTGCGTCGCCTTGCCGACCTCCGGCAGCCACAGTCTGCCGTCGAGGGTCTCCGTGGCGATACGCTTCGCTCGCTCCAGCGCCTCGGGCTCGTTAACGGTGTCGCGGATGCCATCGCAGGCGAAGGTGAACTGGCAGGCGTGGCGCCGCTGTGCGTTCTGATAAACCACACCGCAAACGCTGTTCGGATAATAGCCGGAGAACACGCGGTTCATCACCACCTGGGCGACCGCGATCTGCCCGCGCACCGGTTCGCCGCGCGCTTCGAAATAGACGGCGTTGGCAAGACATTTCTCCGCCTTGGCGCGGGCTTTGCCGTCGAGGCCAAGCCGCTCGGCCGGGCTCATCGGCCTTTTGCCGTCGCCGGTAACCTCGCCTTTGTTGGCGATCGTCGCCCCGCTCTTGGCGGCCTCCCCCTGCCCGCCAGCCTTGTCGGGCGCAACGCCCGAATTGGACGCGGGCAGCAAGGCCGCGAGCTTGACCTCAGCCGAACCGCCCGCCTCCAGGGGTGCCGGCGGCGGCAGCACGATCGGCGCCTTGCTGATGCGGTTCGACGCATGCTGCGACGGAGCCGCGTCGCCAGGCTCGGTCACGACGGTCGAAGCTTCCGGATCGGCCGTCAATGCAGGCTTGCGGCTATAGGCGGGCAGCGGCGGGGCACGAAGCGCCGCCGCGAGCTCGGCACCGACCGGATCGTCCTGCGTCGCGGCCTGCTGTGGCTCCGGCGGCGGCTCGGGCGGCACCACATCGCGCCACACCGATACGACAAGGAAATCGCCCTTCAGCCTGCGATCGATCCTTTGGTATTCAGGCGGCGCGGCATTGATGGGACGCGGCCCCAGCGAGCCGGTCACGTCGGGGCCCTGCGCGTCGAAGCTTTCGAGCTCGTAAGTGGGCGGCTGCGGTATGGTCGCGCCGAGCGGCTGCGGAAAGCTGAAGGTCGCGGCGTGGATCGTGCCGAAGGGCGAGGCGAGCACGTGTTGCTGCCAACGCTCCGAGACCGCCGGCTGCCGGGCGATCAGCGCGCCGACGTCCTGATAGCCGATTTGCGTCGGCATCACGACACATGCGGCGACGACGAAACAAAGGCGGCTCGCGGCAACCCTTTGCCGCTTGCGCAACGCTCCTGTCCCGACCGCCACGCGACGCAACAACACGGTACTTTCCACCAACCGACCACGCGCTACCGAAGTAGCGACAAAGCCACAGATTGGCGTATTGACGGATTAACCTTGCGAAGGCGTTAACCGGGCACCGCACGCGCCCCCTCGCGGGCGATCATGGTTAACTTCAGCTGTGCGCCGCGCGGGTGGTTCAATGCAGCACGAGCAGATGGGTGCCGATCCAATCGCCAGCCAGAAAGCTCGCCGCGCCCACGAGGCAGCCGAGCGCCAAGGCGCGCTCCGGCACGAGCTCCGGGACTGGCCGGGCCGCGACCACGCGCAACAGAATGAGCCCAACCCCCACGAGGATGAAGAACACCGCGAAGGGATGGGCCAAGACGTCATCGCCGAACGGCCGGCGCTTGGCGATGAGGCCAAAGATGAACCCGCCGAGCACCATGAGGCCGAGCCACGTCGTCACGCTACGCGAGGGGTTTTTCATGGCAGCGCCAAACTACCGCTCCGACTTGAGGCGATCGGTCATCTCAGCCCGAAATACGCGCGCCTCAGCGCGTCGTTTTCGTGCATCGCCGTGACCGTCCCGGAAAATCCGATGCGGCCGCCGTCGAGGGTGTAGACGCGGTCGGCCAGCTCCAGGAACTTGACGTTCTGCTCGGCAATGAAAAGCGCCAGACTTTTGTCACGGAACTGGCTCAGCACGCGCACCACCTCCTTCACAAAAATCGGCGACAACCCGGCCGACGGCTCGTCCATGACCAAGAGCTGCGGATTACCAGCAAGCGCCTTGGCGATCCCGAGCATCTTGCGCTGACCACCGGATAGACTGCTTGCGCGGGTGCGGCGGCGTTCGGCAAGGACCGGGAACACCGAATAGAGCTCCTCGGCGCGTCCTCGCGCCCGGCTCTTGGGCAAGAATTGCGCCCCGATGAGGATGTTCTCGTCGACGGTGAGGTCGGGAAAGCCCGAGGTTTCCGACATGTAGACGATGCCGCGCCGGACCCGGTGATCGGTGCGCAGCCGCGTCACATCCTCGCCGCCGAAATGAATCTTGCCGCTCCACGTGGCGATGAGACCCATGAGCGCCTTCAGCAACGTGGTCTTCCCGGCACCGTTGGCGCCCAGGAGCACGATCGACTCGCGTTCAACCACCGAGAAATCGACGCCCCACAACACTTGGGTCTGCCCATAGCCCGCGGTAAGGCCGGCCACGTCGAGGAGGACCGCCGGCGCGGCTTCAGGCAGCATCGTCGGCTCCAAAAAACACCTCGACCACCCGGGGGTCTTTGACGGCATCCGCCAGCACGCCTTCGAAGATCCCTTTGCCCGCATTCATCACGATGACGCGGTCGGTGATCTGGTCGATGAATCCCATCAGGTGTTCGACCACCAGCAGTCCTAAACCGGAGCTGGCGAGCTCCCTGAGCTTGACGGCAACTTTGTCGAGCTCGGTGGGATTGAGCCCTGCGGCAAGCTCGTCGACCAGGAGAAGCCGCGGGCCGGTCGCCATCGCCCGCGCGAGGTCGAGCATTTTCTGCTGCGCGCTATTGAGATCGGCCGCCGGCCGATCGGCAACCGCGCGCAGATCGAGCAAGCCCAGCAACGCGTCGGGGTCGAGACGGCCACGCGGATTGCGTCCGTAGGCGATGGCGATCGTGACGTTCTCGCGAACCGTCAGCGATTTGAACGGTTTTGGAATCTGAAAGGTGCGGTTGATTCCGGCGTGGACCAGCCGATGCGACGGAAGGCCTCCCACGGCGCGCCCTTCGAGCCGGACCTCGCCTTGGTCCGGGGCATAAATGCCGGAGATGACGTTGATGCAGGTCGTCTTACCGGAGCCGTTGGGTCCGACAAGTCCAAGAATCTCGCCGCTGCGCAAATCGAAATTGAGGCCGTCGAGCGCACGAAAGCCGCCAAAGCGTTTCACTAGGCCGTCGACGGCGAGCAGCGGCGGAGCATCAGGGGACATCGATGCCTCGGCGCCGCAGCAGCGAAACCAGGCCGTTCGGCATGAACAGCACAAGGCCCATGATCAACAGGCCATAGATCAGCTGAAAGTACTGTGGTGTCGAAATGCCGACCACGTTATAGATACCGTAGAGGATCACGACTCCGAGGATCGGCCCGATGACCGTCGCGGTGCCGCCGAACAACGCGAACACAATGGCAAAGATCGTGAATTCGCCGCTGAAGACCGTCTCCGGATAGAACACCGACACGTACCAGGCAAAGACGCCGCCGGCGAGCCCGGCAATGGCCGCGCTCAGCAGCCAAGCGATAATGCGCTCGCGCACGACATTGATACCGGCCATGCTGGCGCTGATCGGGTCCTCCCGGATCGCCTGCAGCGCCATGCCGAATTGCGAGTTCCGGAGAAAGATGACGACCATGGTCGTCGCCGCCAGGATGGCCAGCGCTGTCCCGTACGCGAGCGTGGGGTTGAAGACTCCGCTCAGGCTTATTCCATAAGGACCCTTGGTGACCCCTTCGAGACTGGGGTTCGACACGATCTGCAAGACCGCGAGCGCCGCCGCGAGATTGGCGATGGAAAAATAGGCGCCCGACAGACGAAAGAGCGGCGTCAGCAGCAAGCTGAGCGCGAGCGCGGCGCCGGCGCCGACCGGCAGGGCCAAGAGCGGTGGCGCCTGCAAGTGGATGACCATCAGCGAGAACCCGTACGCTCCGGCGCCGAAGAAGCCGGCGTAGCCGAACGGCAGGTAGCCCGTGAAACCGTAGATGACGTTGACGCCCTGCGCCAGCATCATGAAGACCATGAAATTGAACAGCAAGAGATGGTTGCCGTAGACGCTCGGCAAGATCGCGAAGGCGGCCACCAGCGGCACGAGAATCACAAGCACGTCGCGGAGCATTCTAGGCACGCCGCACCTGTCGTCCCAAAAGTCCGCTCGGCCGCACCAGCAGGATTGCAATGAGCAAGAGGTACGGCAACAGATTGGCCCACGAGCTGTAGTAGCTCTGCATGAACATATAGGAGATGCCGTAGACGATGCCGCCGAGCACCGTGCCGAGCGGGTTGCCGAGCGAGCCGATCACGATCACGGCGAACGACGTCACGGTCACGTCGACGCCCATGGCCGGCGTGATGCTGCCAAGCATGAAAGGAGCAAAGACGCCGGCAATCGCGGCCAGTCCAAGCCCAACGCCGAAAGCGATCGCCGAGACCCGATCGACATCGATGCCGGTGGCGATCGCCTCCTCGCGCTGAACCATGACGGCGCGTGTCAGATATCCGAGCCGGGTACGATAGAGATAAAGGTAGACCAACAGCACGGCACCGCCGCTGGCGACGCCGCTCGCCACCCAAGCGGCCGGGAAGGACTGACCAAAAATCTCGACGGGACCGCTCTCGACCGGATGGCCGACAAATAGACGCTCGACCGCAGCGACAGCTTGGCCCAGTTGTTGACCCGGAATGGAGCGCTCGCTGGTGCCGAAGGCGATGGTTGCCAGCGCTTCGATGACTTGCGAGAGGCCAAAGAACAGGATGAACGACAGCATCTCCGGGTCTTTGGCCTGCAGCAGCCGCGGCACCAGCACGTAGTAAAGCGGAAATCCCACAATCAGGAACACCGCGAAGGCGATCGGAATCGCCGGAATCGGATTGATGGCAAAGAGGGTGAAAAGCCAGAACGCCAGAAAGGCGCCAAGCATGAGAAAATCACCATGCGCCAGATTGACGATGCGCATGACGCCGAAGACCAGATTCAGCCCCAGTCCGACCAGGCTGAAATAAAGACCGAACAGCAGGCCGGCCAACAGCGTATAAACGAGCATAGCCGCGTGCCCCGTTGCGAGACGGCCGCGGGCGCGGCACGCCGCCGGACCATCCCGCCGATGTTCAGGGCCGCGGGTAAACGGGTTTGCCGGTGGCCACGTTCGGCGGCCACACGGTCACGAACTTAACATGGTCGTGCTCATCGGCGATCAGCTGGCCGAGCGGCGTGATCTCGCCGATCTGGGCGCCCGTCGCGTCGAGCTCGAAATTGCCGTCCAGGGTCTTTAGCTTTCCCGACAGGCTGAAGATTGCCTTGCGCAGCTCGAGCTGGTCGAGACTGTCGGCGACCGACAGCGCCTTTTCGAGCACCAGTCCGGTCGTGTAGCCCGCCACCGAGTTGAATCCGAACTCGACGTTGGTGTCGGAATATTTCTTGTGCCATGCGGCGCGGAAATCCGTCAGCGATATGCCGAAATTGGCTTCATAGGAGATCTCGGAGGAGGGAACGTAGGTGTATAGGTAGTTCAACCCCTTGCCGCCGACGTTCTTCTCCAACAGCTCCGTTTCGAGCCCGGGATAGATGCAAAACAGAAACTTGAACTTGAGCCCGCCGTCTTGCAGGTTGCGCAGGAACGCAATGTCGTTCGGCGCATAGCCGAGCTCGATGACGGCGTCGGGGTTCGCGGCGCGAATATTGTTGAGCAGGACCGTGTAGCTCGAGGTTTCGGTCGGCACTCCCTGGTCGTAGACGATCTCGACGCCGGCATTGGCGTTCTTGATGAATCCGCGCACGGCATTGGCTTGGGTGCCGGTGAAATCGTTCGTCGCATAGAGGATCGCCACCCGTTTGATGCCGAGACCTGGTCCTTCATGGGTGATGAAGTCCGCGAGCGGCTTCGGCCAAATACTGGAAACCGGGTCGGACATCAGCACGATGTATGGGTTGTCGGGCGTAAAGAAATTCGCCCCGGTCCCGGTCTGGTCGATCAGAAGGCGCTTTTGGTCGCGGGCGATCGGCACGGCGACCGACGTCAGGACTGATCCGGAGTCCGCGATGAGAATATCGGCCTTATCCTGGGTAATGAGCTGGTTGTAGAGGGTCGCGGCGGTCGCCGTATTGCTCTGGTCGTCATAGGCGATGAGCTTGAGCGGAATCTTCTTGTCGAAGGGTTTTACGTAGACGCCGCCCTCGGCGTTCTTTTGCTCAACCCATAGCTTGAGGCCGTAATGGACCGGCATCGAGATGCTGGCGTACCGGCCCGAGGAAGCATAAAGCGTCCCCAGCTTGATCTCGGCCGGCGCGTCGGCGGCTTGCGCGGCCGTCGCCGCGGCGAGCAATGCGACGCATAAGGCGGAGCTGAGCTTATAAGGCACGGGCGTCTCCCTTTGGCTTGGCGGTCGAATTGAACGGCTCGACCGCTCGTCTGAACGCATTGTAGGATGGGTTGAGCGCTTGCGAAACCCATCCAGTCACATTACGCCGCCATGGGTTTCGCAAGCGCTCAACCCCTCCCACGAGTTACGCCAGACCAGCGGCGGCCTTGCCCAGCG